>NZ_JNJP01000040.1 GCF_000701705.1 Bilophila wadsworthia ATCC 49260
CCGTCGCAGACCGCATGGAGTTTGGAATTCAATCCGCCCTTTGTCCGGCCTATGAGACGCGCGGAGCCCCCTTTTTGCGCAGGCTTGCCGCCGTGCGGTGGGCCTTGAGGTGAGTGGAGTCAATCATCAGCGAGCCATCAAAGGGCGTCTGGTTTGCCAGCTCGGTGAAGCTCCTGCTGAAAACACCGAGCCTGCTCAACCTGACGAACCGATTGTACAGCGTCTTGTACGGACCATATTCCGCGGGAGCATCCTTCCACTGAAGTCCATGTTTGATAACGTAAAGAATGCCGCTGACGACGTGCCTGTCATCCACACGGGGAGCACCGTGAGAACGGGGAAAGAAAGGGCTGATCCGTTCCATCTGGCTTTCGGAAAGGTAAAACAGGGTACGCATGCGACACCTCCATGTCTTCAGATACCCTGTTTTCACTTCATTGGGACTAATGATTCCTGACCCTAGGCTCAGGAATCATTAGTCAAGATAAAAGATAACGATAACAGCAAGGCAGATAGCTAAAAAAAGTATGGGCACAGTGGTCATACCGAGTCACGATACGCCGCTACCCCTTCAGTTTACTGAATGTATTTCCAATAAGATGCCGCCGCTTATATAGCGCCTTATCAAAAGAAAATGCTGTATTTCTAGTTCTTCGGGGTGGTATCCAGACTGCCATCCCCTTGGCTCTCAGAGATTCCCGCAGCCAACTCGCGTCATAACCTCCGTCTGCCAGAAACGTACAGATATCGGGAAGGAGGTGCTGGAGAATGGCTACACCTTTGTAGTCGCTGACCTGCCCTTCAGTCAGCAAAAGCAGGACGGGCCGCCCGTGGCCGTCATAAGCGGCATGAAGTTTGGAATTCAGTCCTCCTTTTGTGCGACCGATGAGACGTGGAGAATCCCCTTTTTGAGCAGAATTGCCGCCGTGCGGTGAGCCTCGAGATGGGTGGAGTCGATCATCAGGGAGCCATCAAAAGGTGTTTTATTTGCCAACTCAATGAAAATTTTATTGAAAACACCGAGCCTGCTCCACCTGACAAAGCGGTTGTACAGCATTGTGTGCGGGCCTCATCAGGTGCATCCTGCCACTGAAGTCCGTGCTTGATGACGTAGATAATGCCGCTGGCGACACGCCTGTCATCCACACGGGGAGCACCGTGAGAACGGGGAAAGAACGGTTTGATAAGCTCCAACTGACTTTCGGAAAGATGAAATAGGGTACACATGGGACACCTCCGTGCCTTCTGCTCCTTCCCTTGAAAATAACGAGTCCTGACCCTAGGTCTTTTATTAAGTACACTTGAGCGTTTTTTCATCTCTCTACACCAGCACTCTTGCGCTGGGTCAAAATTTTTGCCGAAAAATATATGAAAAACTGTATCCCCGAAAGGTTATCGTTGAGATTGATAAAATATAGCAGTATCTCAAATCAAAAAAATAAACTTTGGATATGGAAAACCTACTGTTGTGATACTAGAGGTGTAGAGGGCGTGATCAAAAAATCTTACATCGAATAATGGATTTTTACGCAAATAAATGGATATGTGATTTTACTGTGCAGACAATTGGAAAATATATCTATTCTAGATATTAGGAAATAATTTACTGAAAAGAAAATCCGAGACTGTACATGTTGAAAGAAATAATTGTCGGCGGAGACACTGTTTGCATGGTTCAAAAATAAGCTTGTAGTTGTTTCAAAAAGTCTGAAAAAGGTTGATGTTATGATGATTTGTTTGCTAATTCCTATGTAAATAGGAGCATAGAAGAATTAAAACATTATATTATTAATACTTTTCTCAAAATATTACTGTGGCATTAACTGCCAGTTCTTAGTTGAAATATTCCGGCAAAACATCATAAGGCTTCCCATCCATTTTTATTTTTCCATGTTCGAGCCAAATAATTCTATTGCATATTTTATATAAGAGATCTTTTGAATGACTAGCAATTATAAGTAGTTGTGCATTGTTTACCAGATCGGTCATGCGATTTTCGGCCTTATCCTTGAAAGATTCATCTCCTACAGAGAGCCATTCATCCATGATGAGGATATCAGGACGAATCATAGTAGAGACTGCGAAAGCCAAACGCATCTGCATCCCTGTTGAATAGGTTCTGATCGGCAAGTCGATAAAACTGCCCAGCTCGCAAAGTTCAATAATATTTTCAATCTGTTCTTCAATTTCTTGCCGTTGTACGCCTAAGAGACTTCCACGGATAAAAATGTTTTCCCTCCCTGTCGCTTCCTGATCAATGCCAAGCGAAATATCAATGAGAGATCCTATTGAGCCTCTAATCTGAACAGTACCAGAACATGGAACATATACCTTACCGAGCACACGCAATAACGTACTTTTTCCCGCGCCATTGTGTCCAACAAGGCCCAATCTATCTCCATCTCTCAACGTAAAAGAGATTCCATCCAAAGCACGAATGTTGATATTCTGGTCTAAAATATCAACCTTTCCCCCAACTGTAGATTGTAAAATAGTATTTTTTAATGACCGTGTATTGGCATTATAGATAGGGAAGTCCACAATGACATTTTTAAGCTCGATATTTACCATGACAGATCCTCAGCTAAAGCCAATAGGCTATCCGATCACGATAGCGTCCTAAAAATATTGTAGTACCAATCCATCCAGCAATGGCCATAATACAACAGATGAGATAATTTTCCAGTCCTGGTATGATCCCCAATATTGGATCGCGGACAACGCTGATCAAATGGTGAAAAGGATTCATATCAAGAAGGAGCCGTCCTACTCTTTGGGGCATAAGTTCTGGCATCCACATAATTGGAGTCACATAAAAAAATATTTGCAGGACACTTGTAATCAATTGGGGGAAATCTCGAAATCGAGTGCAAAAAATTGCAGAAACCATACCCATCCAAGATACATTGACTGTTAACAACAGGAAACCGGGAACAGCCAGAACGGCCTTCCAACTTAAGGAATACCACATCACAATAAAGACAAAAGGAATGATTACAGCGTTGTGCAGTAAAAAAAGAAACGAAGTCCATACGCGACAAAAAAAATAAAAAGCAATAGGCAATTCAAGTTGAGTTATCATTCCCGTAGAGGATATGAAAGACGTACTACCTTCAGAAATAATAGCAGTGATATAGTTCCACAAAATAATACCTATAGCAAGAAAAGGAAAAAATTTATGAATAGAAGCGTCAAAAAGCTGCCCAAAAATAAGACCTAAGGTTAAAATTTGTATTCCCATACTTATCGTTATCCAGAATGGTCCAAGCTTGGAACGTCTGTACCTCAAGACCATATATTGTCGTCCAAGCATGCGAATCAGATCATACTTGCGAAAAGAGTTTATGATATCAATAATCCCATATCGTAATATACTCATCTGTAACTCTCACTGCCTTCCCATGATTTCCAAGTATAGCACTTGGAAAGATAAGGGGTTTCATTTGCTTTTAAAATCGTAGGAAAGGAGGACTCCCGGCTATAATGAGCTGAATAGAATGGATCCCATATAAGCTGTTCTCCCCATCGCCCAATCATCGTAGAAATTTCTCGTTGAAATCTAGCCTGTTTTTCAGGGGTATCTTCGCATCCCCTTGATATTGATTCTAGGTGATATAGTTCCACATCCCCTATATAGGCGTTGTGATACCCACCTTCGTGGAGTTTTAGACAGAAATCCACATCGTTAAAAGCCACTTTCAATGCGGCTTCATCAAATCCTCCAAAAAGGAAGAAAAGTTCTTTGCGCACTATTAAACACGCTCCCGTGACGGCAGTACACCAGCGTGGCAGCTGAAATTGATAAAAAAAGTCAGTAGTATCACGAGAAAGTTTTTGGCCTATATGAGCAGCAATGCCCCCCATACCGCGTACCACACCTCCATGCTGAATAGTTCCATTAGGGTACAGAAGCTTTGGCCCTACGGCACCGGTTTCAGGTTGGATAGCATAGGCAACAAGACGCTGTAACCAGTCAGGATGAATGACTTTAATATCATTATTGAGAAATGCGAGAATTTCTCCATGAGCCTCCCGTGCGGCCATATTGTTTATTTCACTATAATTAAAAGGCTTATCCCAGTGGATAACATGCACCTTAGGATGGTTTTTAAATGATTTGTATAATGAAATAGCGTCCTGTTCAATACTACCATTGTCTACAAGAATAACCTCAATGGGAGCATAATCTGTATGGTACAGTAAACCGTTAAGACATATCTGGGTAAGCTCCGCATGATTTCGTGCAGGAATAACGCAGGTAACGAGTGGAAGCTTTTTGAGTGTGTAGTTGATCTTATTAAAACCAAAACAGCCACTAGTAACAGTTGCATTACATTTTTTGGTTTCAAGGTAGTCAGCTACAGCCTGTCTGCGCGCCTTTTTGCACTGTTCCAATGCTCTGTCAGAAAAACTTCCAGAACCGGGAAACTGTCGCCAGTGATATAAAATGCGTGGAATATGGCGAATTTGGGAAGGTCGAATTTTAAGTACACAGCGCAAAGTAAGGTCATGATCCTGAGATCCCTCATATCCTAAACGAAAACCACCAATCTCGCGTAAAAGGGATGTTCGATATATACTTAGATGATTAAGATAATTTGAGGCTAAAAAAAGAGGTTCATTCCAATCCGGTTTAAAATGAGGATTATAACGTTTATCTTGTGGAGATAAAAGATCTTCATCAGAATATATCAACATTGCATCAGGATGCTGAGTTATTTCCATAGCGACAAAGTATAAGGCAACTTCTGGAAGAATATCGTCATGATCCATAAGTGCGGTGTATGTCCCCGTACATAAGCCCAAGGCACTATTTGATGCAGCACAGATATGGCCGTTTTCCTTACGAAAAATGACATGGATTCTGGAATCTGCACGACAGTAATCTTCAAGAATCGTTTGGATCTGAGCGTTAGGTGATGCGTCATCAGCTATGCACAGTTCCCAGTAAGGGTATATCTGGTTTTGTACTGAATCGAGTGCTTGCCGCAATAAATGCGGGTCTGGATTATATACAGGCATAAGAATTGAAATGAGCGGAGGAGACTGTAATCCCTGAATTTGCTTCCTGATAGCGGACATATCCTGTGGGGTCAGCTTCTCAAATCTTTCTTGCCATTCGAAGTATCCCGTTCCTATCCTGCTTTTCCATGACTCCCGAAGAATGGTTTTTATTGATAGTCCTTCTCTGTACCTCCTGAAAACAAGATTCCAACAGGCTACAATCCCACCTTTGTTTCGAATAGCACAACAGATATTCCATATAGGATTAATCCAGCATTTTTTTAATACTGATATGATGGAATGAATCATAAATGTATTTTACCTCTCACAACAATATTAAAACTTGATCGTCTTCAAAACAATAATATATATCCTGTATATATTATATTGAATCATATATCAAATTAATGAATGATATAAACTGATAGTATGGTAAACTGCTAAAAGCATATATTCTTATTTTATTCTGATTTAATAAATTCACCATTCAATATAGTGAACACTTCAGCGATATCTTGATATGACGCCCAATAGCCAAGTGTATCTCTTATAAGTTCATATTTCATAATGAGTTTTATATCATCGGATACAGCGAGAGGTTTTATCTTTTGCTCATATACTTTTTTTATTTTAGACTCAGCTTCTGTAAGAGCTATACATTGTGTAATATAAAACCCTCCTATGGTTTTATATAAAAATACAACTTCCTTTCCGTATTTTTCTTTTATATAGTATGAAATTGCACTTTTCAATGCATAGTGAGCATCAAAATACAATCCACTATGTGTAATAATTCTTATATTTTTTTTCCTATTACTTAAATCATTCCATATACTGTTAATATTTATATTGTTATTCTTTAAAATTTTAAGACTAGATGGATGATTTGAAACAGGCGTCATAGAAATGATATTTTTCAATATATTCTTTCCAAAGGGATGGCATGCATGTTCAACAAGAACGAAATCTGTTATGTAAAATTCGTTTTGTGGAAGATGTTGCACCTCATTCTGCATTTGTTTATATATTTTATATTGGTATCTTGTAGATATCGCCTGATTATGCATGATTGTGTATGAAAAAAATATTCCCATTACAAGACATAAAATACCTACCACTGTATATATTTTATTTTTAAATTTAATAAAATTACAACATTTAAACTTAATTAATAGAACTATGATAGTGATAAAGGCAAAATTATACCACAATCTATACGGAAGGGCTCTAAATTCTACATTTAAAGCTATAACCAATATAAAAAATACAACACCAGCGTAAATATTATATTTAAACGTTCTGTTTGATAGACAAAAAATTAAAACATAAATAAAAATAAAATACTTAAAAACATCTCTAAAATCTTTTATCCTAAAACCGGCATATAAAGAATTTGAAGCTTGAACTTTATCAGAAATAGCATTTACTGCTTTATTTAAGTTGTTAGAGTTATATATTTTTTTATCACCAATGAAATAAGATGTTAAAAGCATCCTATAGTCACCTGAAGAAAAAAATATTTCTTCATTATCAATATCATTTAAAGCCCCTACAACATTTTTCCAAGGAGCATTGATATTGTCCCAGATATTGGTTTTATCAGCAATCTCTACTCGTGCGTTATTTGCTTTCCTCATTTCATCCCACTCGGGATGATGACTAACTATATATCCATCCCAAAGGTAAGCGCCAATAATTGTCAAAAGCGCACAACCAACGACGCTGCACTTTTTTAGATGTTTTCTCCACTCTTTATACGGCCACCAAGGTATAAGAAGAACACCTGTAAAAAAGCCTACAATCATACAGCACTCAAAACGGATGAGTGATGAAAAAAGTAGCGCAATGACACAGTAAACTGCACAGGCAAACTGCGCCTTCTTCCCCGTGAAGTATTCGCTCACCCACATGTAAAAAGAGAGTACACCAGACATCGCCAGTAGCCCTGACGTCATGGTGAATTGAGGAGAAATGAAAGGAGTAGCACCGACAAATGTTATAATAACCAGTTTCAATATTTTAGAGAACAAGCTCTCTCGCTCAAAATCTTTGCATACTGACATAGCAAGTACAAAAAGAGAGACGCTGGCAAAGAGATAGGTAAATATATCATACCAATAGCCATTTCGATATACTGTGTAAAAAAATTTGAGGATTTTTCCATATAGAACATTCATATATAATGTAAACTCAGATGGCTCGGAAATACTGCCACCAATACTCCCCTCAAGAAGTATCCGCATATCCATATCATCACATGTCTGGTACATGGCATGATAATGTATAGCCATATACCAACATGCAAGAACAGGAATAAAAGAAAAAATAGCTCTATTACTGAATGGATTGTACGTTGTCAAAAATGATATTTTTTTATTTTGTTCTGCACAAATCATACAATTATCCTCGGCTTGCTATGGTGACGCCCAGCATAATAAAAAGAACGCCGACAATTTTATACATGTTCATACTTTCCCCAAACAAAAAAGCCGAGAACAAAAGAACAAGAACAAAACCAAGGCTTGTAAACGGATAGGCAAAACTGATATCGAGTTTCGACATCGTTGCCATCCAAAAAAGTCCGGAAAGAAACGTCGCTACAAGCCCTGAAAAAACTCCAGGGTCAAAGATGATAATTAAAAGAAGCAGAAATTTATCCCATAATCCTTCAGGCAAATGTATATCACAAAAACGAGAGGACATCCGCCATTTAATCATGAGCTGTGAATACACTGACAGTACGATTGTTGCTGTCAAAAAAACGTAAGGAAGTATGGTCTTAGGAAACACTTTTTTCCTCGAAATTAACGGTTTTACCTATGACATAAAGAGGGCGCCCCTTAACTTCCTCAAAAATATTGGCAAGATACAGGCTCATAACGGCAAGTGTAAGAAAAATCATGCCACCCATTAACGTAATGGTAAACATAATGCCCGCATAACCGTTTACATCATATTCACCGGAAATCTTGTTATAAAGAATCATGCCGGCAAACAGAAACGATGCCAGAAAACTGCAGACAGAAAAAAGAGCGCTGATAAAGAGAGGGCGTGCCGACTGCTGTAACAATATGGAAAAAGCCAGTCTGATTGATTTTAAAAATGTATAGGAAGAAGATCCTTCAAAACGCTCATCTCCCTCAATGGGAAGATACGCAAGCTCAAAGCCACAGTACTGTATAATGGAACCATAGCAACGATGATGTTCCCGCAGTTTTCGATACGCTAAAACTACTCTATGCGTGATAATGGAAAAATTTCCTGTCCCCTTCTCTCCATGGTAAATCCTGTTAGTGAGTTTACGCATAACGGTATTGAATACATGAGACTCGGCCTTCTTAAGAAAACAGTCCTTCCTGTGTTCACGAATGGCAAAAATGGCTTCCTTACCTGAACGTTGCAGTTCTTCTAGCAGCAAGGCAATCTTATGAGGAGGATCCTGTAGATCACAATCCATGACTACCACATATTCACCTTCCGCGTAGTCAAGTCCGGCGGATATGGCTATATGCTGACCGAAATTACGTGCCAGTTCCATGAATTTTACACGGGGATCCTTTGCAGCTATCTCCGCTATTTTTTCTCCGCTTCCATAGGGGCAAGCGTCGTTCACCATGATAATCTCAAAATCATCGGTAATCGCTTCAAGGTGTTCCACCAGTCGATGATGGAGTTCCTCAACGATATTGACGGCGTTATATACAGGAGTGACAACAGAAATATAGGGCATCAGTTCGCCTTCACAATTCTTGAAAGTTCGCGCACAAGATCATGCCCATCCCAGAATACACCAATATCCATGGCCTTTCCTACAGGCACGATACGGTCGATGCCACGCAAGCGTGCCGCTACGACGGCCTCACAAAAAGCCTCTTTATCGACACCGAAGCATGTAACGGTTTGAAATTTTTCTGTGACAACAGAAAAAAGCTCTTCCCAATTCTTAAGGGAATACTCATAGAAAAAGCCTCCATGCCCGCGATGCTCCATAAGATCTGAAGTCAAAGTTTTTAGTTCTACACGATAGATGAGATTAGTTTTGCGAGTGGCAGACTTGAGCGCCGGATTGGAGATAGCCTCTTCACACAGCGCAGTGTACTTATCTACAGCCACGGCGTCCTGAAGGATATATTTTTTCCTAGCATAAGAATCCACGGCATTCCAGAAACGTTCACGCCCTGCTTCATCATCGTGCTGCCAAAGCAACACTTGAGGAGAAGAACAGGCGTTTTGATCCATGAGAAAGGTGTCATTGTAAAAATTCTCCACCAGTCTTTGAAGCTGAGTATCTTTAGCTTTCAGCACGGCCTTGCCATCCAGCAAAGCCAGTGAATACCTGTCGGCAAAGGCCACGTCCACGCACCGAGGAGACGCGGGCAGAGCCTTTACCATGGCAATGGTATTATCACCGCCCCAGATCATGCGAACATCAGCTCGGGCACAGAAAGCTGCCGTGATTTCATTATTGCGGGGATAGCGTACGAATGCCGTACGCTTTTCCACCTCAGGATATTTCCTTATGACACGACCAATGATAGTACACAAAGCATCTATCTGCGGAAAGTCTTTGCTGGGCAGCCGCACAATATTTGCATTACCCGCCAGTAGAGCAAAAAGATAGGAAAAAGCAAAATTTATCGGAATGTTGGAGGGAGCAATATGAAAACAGACTCCTCGTCCGAGTCGATTAGAAATCTTGTCGAACTCATGCGCCATCTTTTGAAGGCTGGCCCTGCGTCCCCAGAAGGCCAAAGCCGCAAGATCGGGCATGGCACGCGACGCCGGGGATTTCAGCAGCTCCGAAGACAATTCCGCAATAAAGGCACAAACGTCGGTATCAAATACGCGCAGCGGCGTATCGACTACGTTTTCACTGCCAAGGGGATAATCAACGCCGTTCATAAGTATCACTGCATCCTCTCAGCTCCGCACTCCTGATGCGGCCATGGATCTTGAAATATTTTCCGAGCCTGCCGCAGGGGCAGTCATCAACACCAAGCACTTCTCCCTCATCCTCAGTGAGCAACACATGTCCCGGATAACTCGTAGGCAAAACGGAAAGCAGCTCAATAAGCCCCCGTTCTCCTTGTCCAGCTACGGAAAAATCAGAAGAGCGGCGGATAATAACATCAGAGTAGTTGGAACAGTGCATATGTCCATGCTCACATTCCACAAACACCGACCCGAGCTGTTCCGCCATACCGTAGTAATTATAAACTCTCACATTACCGAGCACGCCCTGCACGCGGCGGTTGAACTCCGGAGCGCCCACGGCCTGATCCTTAAGTTTTTTCCAGCCTCCTATATGAAAAAGAATCGCATTTTTCATATGGAACTTACGACCGCTATTCTCTAGGGCACGTACCACGAACTGCCATATCATATAGGTATAGCCAAACATGAGAATGGTATCAGCGGCATGTTTCTCACAAAATTCCGTGACTTTCTCGATGTCGATATCCATATCGGCGTTAAGAGCGTAGGTAATGTTACGTCCAAAAAGAGAAAAACCGATGATGCCTGCACCACGCGCCGAATACATAGAACGATCCTTCTTGATCATTTCCGTATCCAGTAAAAGTAAGGGCAAACGCTGCTTACCTATAAAGGAAGAAATTATCTCATTCAACGTTTTGCTCTGACTGCGTACGTTATCGGCATCAAGAAAAATTTTGGACACAGCCTGACCGGATGTACCAGAAGATGTGAGGGTCTTCGTCACTTTTTCTTTGGAGACAGAATGCAGTTCATATTTTTTAAAAAGACGAACAGGAAGAAACGGTTGTTGCTCACAGCTGTGCCGTACCGATACATCAAAACCGAGTACATCAATAATCTTATGATATTCCGGGCAGTGTTCGTAGTGGTGCCGAGTCAGTTTTGAAAGAATCTCAGCAAGAGCTGCTTCCTTGTCCTCAGCGGCGAGCCCGTATGGAGGAATTTGAAAAAGTTCATTAAGCGTCATGGCTCACCTCTTTTAAAAAAATATCAATGGGTTCAGAAAATATAGCTCCGAATGCCGCATACAGATTCATCACAGCTGTATTTTGTGAACTGATTCGCCCCTCCAGTCGTCTGAACCCACGTTCTGCTGTTACCTGGCAGGCTCTGGCGTACAATGACATGGCGGCCCCAGCCATGCGGTACTTCTCCTCCACTGCTGCCAGATGGACAAACAGCGATTCCTCAGAATTTCTGACAAGAGCAAGAAAACCTACAATTTTTTCACGGAAAAAACAGGCCAGAACATCGTCCAGAGAATCCACCCATTCCTTCAAAACCATGGAAGCAACGGCGTCATCACACGTAGGAAGTACATGAAATCTGCGATCGTAAGGAAAAGATGCACAGGCAATACGCAGCAAATCCTTTTTGTGACTGTCTATTTTCTCCACCGGAAGGCGTACGGCTTTTGTAAGATCCACCGGACAGCGGGCCAGGCTTATGGAAACCTTCAGAGTACGGTCTGCCCAGAAAAAGCCTCTCTCCTGCATGTTCAGTTCGCTTGCTGACGAAGCCGGAAGCATGACACGAACATGCGTCGCCCCAGAAATATTCCACTCGGCAGGTTGTGAGGCCTCAATATCGGCGAGACGGACAGCTCCGTAAACTTTAATCATAGAACGGTTCCAGTGCTGCATACTGTGTTTTTCCGGCCTCATTCTTGGGGATCTCCTCCAAGTAATTAACATGAAAAGCCGTAGGATTAAGACGGGTCTTCTCAACAAGAAAACGCTTCACTTCAGCAACAGCCGACGCCTCGGTAATAAAGACCTGCATAGCATCGTCCTTGCCTGCACAGGCACATTCAAAGTCGAAATGACTCTTGAGCAAACGTTCGGTCTCATCAAGACCGACACGATTGCCGAAAATTTTAAGAAAGCGTTTTTTTCGTCCAACAATATAAAAGAATCCGTCTTTATCGAATTTTGCCATGTCTCCCGTGAGAAGAATACCGCCGCGTTCATCACCTTTGGTAAGATCCTCACAGCACTCGGCATAGCCCATAGTGACATTACGACCTTCATAAAGCAGTTCTCCAACGATATTGGGGGTCGTGATATCCTGTCCTTTCTCATCCAGAAGACGGAATTTGCCCCCGGGAATGGCAATCCCCATGGCTCCACATTTTTCCAGAGCCTTATCCGCAGGTAGCCATGCCATACGGGCCGTTGCTTCCGACTGACCGTACATCACGATAAAACGCTTGCGCTCACGCTGGGCATACTCTGCAAACTTTTTGTGCAGCTCCGGCAGAAGTTTGCCTCCAGCCTGTGTCATGGTACGCAAAGAAGGAAGTTTACGCATGAAAAAACGTAGTTTGTCCAACATCTCATAGGTGTAGGGAACGCCTCCAAAAGAGGTGGCCTTCTGCTCGTTGAATAACGTCCAAAACTCGCGCTGAATCACGGTAAACGGCGACAAAATGATCGTCGCCCCCACACGCAGATGCGTATTAATGATAGACAACCCATAAGTATAATTCATTGGTAAAGTAGTAATAGACCGTTCTGTTTCATTCAGCTCCAGATACTCCACAATAGATGTCGTATTGGCTTCAATATTATCATAGCTCTGTCGTACAAGCTTCGGCGAACCGGTTGACCCTGAAGTCGTAAGCAAGAGTGCAAGGTCATCATGTAGAGTAAACGCATGTGTATTATTCCGCTTAATAAGCACATATTCACGAGCTTCGTAGATAATACGTCCTTCAAATGAGTCAGCCTGTACACGAGGAAGCCATAAGTAGTTGGGATGATAGGTATCAAGAAAACCGTTCAGCAATGAGCGATCGATATGTTCATCCAGCATGAGAGGAACAATCCTGTGATTCAGGAAGGTCACATACCCAAGAACCGACCCCATACTGTTCGAACAAAGCGAAAAAACCAGGCAACGTCCGTCGATATGCTCCGCCAATCCCTCGGACTCCCTATAGAGCTGGGCATAAGTACAGATCTCGTCCTTTTCATTAACGAGTGCCGTATGACTATCAAACTCCAACAAATTCCACATGTACAGCTCCATGATAAACGTCGGCCATACGGAACTCTGGACCGTGACCGGGCAAAACGAACATGTCTCTGGGCAGAGACTTCAAAAAAGGTAGCGTAATATTTTTGTACTGCTTGGTACTGCCGCCGGGCAGCCGCGTGATAGTTGGCGTATTCAGAAGAAGAGAATCCCCGGTGAACACCGTTGTATCGTTCCAAATTATGCAGCAGCTGCCAGCAGTATGCCCCGGCGTACTCACGAAAAAAAATCGTTCCTGTCCCCATTTCAGCTCAAATTTGGTACTGAAAGTTACATCAGGAATATAGACATGCGCTTCATAATACTGACGAAAATGCTCTGCAGTATTCGTCCCGTTTCGCATGTCCTGCACTGCCAGCATAGCCACTATGAGAGCCGGATGATTATTGTTCAGATCGGCTATAGCACAACCACATGCCTCTTGGCATATTAGCTCCGTTTTCCATTCACGTTGAAGACTGTAAATGCCGCAGGTATGATCGGGATGCTCATGCGTAAGCAGTACTGTGCATTCCGAAACCCCTGCTTTCCGCAGGAAAGCAAGGGCTTCGGATGCGGGATGCGGGTCGATGACAAGAAAGCGCGTTCCATCAAGAAAGATATACATATTCGTACGCACATCTTCCGAGACAAAGCGGAGAAGAAAGCGTGAACCTATCGTCAACCTTTCCATCCCGCAATGCCTCAAAACGTGATACCGTACTTACCAAGTAGTTCCTTGCCTTTGGCAAAAGAACTCAGATCCACAATATCATCAGGTTCGAGCATGATGTCGAAGGTTTCTTCCAGAGCGGCAACAAGTCCCATATGCCCCACGGAGTCCCAGGCAGGGATAGCCTGAAATTCAAGACCACGGGCAGTTTCCGCGTCAATATCAAAAGCCTGCATAAAGGCTTCCGTGTATTTCTCTTCGTTAGTCATCAAAACAACTCCTTATAAGTTTCTAAAATCTTTCCGGCGACTTTATCCGGAGTAAGACCACATGAATCAAGCAGGCTTACATAGTCTCCAGCATGGGGATAAACATCGGGCGCACCTATGATGAGGTGCGGAGGATGTATGGTCTTCAGGGCCAGTTTTTCAGCAACAGCACTGCCCAGACCGCCGATGATAGAGTGCTCTTCCACCGTCACCAGCAATTTTCTTTTGCAGGCTGCTTCCACCGCCGTTATATCCAGCGGCTTGATGGTATGCATATCGAGAACCGAAGCCGAAATGCCCATAGCTTCAAGGTGTTCGGCTGCCTTTAAGGCACAATGAACCATGCTGCCCGTGGCAATGATGGCGACATCGTCACCTTGACGAAGCTCTATGGCCTTACCGATCTCGAAGTCGAAATCTTCCTTATAAACAATGGGATTGTTCATGCTACCCGTGAGACGAAGGTAAACCGGAGCGTCAATTCCGGCTGCCGCAATTGTAGCCTTCACCGTAGCCGTGCAGTCCGCCGGGGAAAGAATAACCACGTTGGGCAGAGCGCGCATGATAGCAAGATCTTCCAGACTCATATGGGTTGGACCGAGTACCCCAACAGAAAAGCCTGCTGTAAGCCCCACGAGTTTTATAGGCAGGCCCATATACCCCATATTTACCTTCACCTGATCGGCACTGCGCATGGAAGCAAACGTCGCATAGGTCGTAGCAAAGGGAACGAATCCCTCCCTGGCGAAACCAGCCGCAATGCCGACCATGTTCTGTTCAGCAATACCTACGTTGTATAGTCTGTCAGGATACTGCCCCTTAAAACGTTCCAGACCGGAAAACGAACAGAGATCAGCGGTAAGAATAACCGTGCGGGGCTCCACTTCAGGTAGTACCAGCGCAGCCTGTCCAAACGCGCCGCAGGAACCGAGACGAGACCAAATTCTGATGTTCATCGAAGTAAAATCGATCATTCGACCGCCTCCACTTCTGCCATTCCCTGCTCATACAACCGCTGTGTGACAATTCCGTTGTGCCACTGAGGCATGTTCTCCATAAAAGAAAAGCCCTTACCTTTTACCGTCTCAGCGATCACAGCCAAAGGTTTTTCCGTATGCATACGGAATGCCTCCTTCAGGGCTTGCACATCATGTCCGTCAACGGTAACAACATCCCATCCGAACGCCTTCCATTTGGCCGAAAAATCAGTCAGAGCTAGCACTTCCTCTGTATTTCCGTCATACTGAAGGCGATTTCTGTCGATAACGGCAACAATATTGGCAAGTCTATAGTGAGAGGCTGTCATGGCAGCTTCCCAAACCGAACCTTCGTCACACTCACCATCGCCGAGAATAACGAAGACACGTGAACTTTCATTACCTTTTTTATACAGAGCCAGCGCAACGCCGACCCCTTGGGAAAGCCCCTGCCCCAGACTGCCACTCGCAAAGTCGATTCCCAGACCAGGGTTCACGGAGGGATGAGCACTGACGTAAGAGCCGTTGGCCTTATAGGTAAGAAGCTCATCTTCCGAGAGCAGACCTACCTGCTTCAAGGCCGCATACTGTGCCATCACTCCATGCCCCTTGCTTAGAATAAGGCGGTCACGATATTCAGCCTGAGGGGCATCAGGAGCAAAAGACATGGTACCCCCATAGAGTGCCGCCATAATCTCAACCAGAGAAAGCGAACCGCCCATATGAGCACCCTGAGATTTAGCCGCAAGGGCCATCTTCAGGAGATCTTTACGCATTTCCTTCGTATCCATCGATTTCCCCTCAGACTTTGCCGCCGTCTATGCGTATGATCTGACCGTTCACAAAGGAAGACTCCTCGGAAGCAAGAAAGACCACCATCTTCGCTATTTCTTCCGGTTTTGCACGCCGTTTCATGGCACACTGAGCTATCATGGCTTCTTCTGCCTTGGATTCCATCTGATCTGCCATTTCTGTATCCACAAGCCCTGGAGCGACGGCGTTGACACGTATTCTCAAATGACCGCATTCTGCAGCAAGCGTTCGGGTAAAGGCCATGACTGCAGCCTTGGAAAGACCATATGCACAGCTTCCCACCGGCATATCGAGACCGAGTACGGATCCCAAATTGATGATGGAAGCATGACGTCGACGCATCATGTACCGCAAAAGAAGTTGCGTCAGTTCCATCATAGAAAACAGATTGCTATCGAAAACTTCACGAACCTTAGACATTCCGGTCATCTGAAACAGGCCACCGTGGGCCACGCCGGCGTTGTTCACAAGGATATCCACAGGGATTCTGGAGGAAATAAGTCCGCGAACTGCTGTCTTCATCGCCTCGCTGTTCGTCATATCAAAAAACAACGGAGAGACCTTGACACTATATTTTGAGGCAATTTCTTCCAGCATGGAAAGGAACTCCGGCGTCTTACGGCGGGCATGAGCAATAACATCAGCCCCGTTGCGAGCGAATTCTGCCACAAGAGCCTTGCCTATCCCCCTGTTGGTGCCGGTGATGAAGGCAGTTCTTCCCTTAAGCATTATTCCCTTCCTTAAAGTAGGATATCCAGTAGTCAATCTTTTGCTGACGATTCATGTTACCGGCAGGAGTATGATGGAGATGTACAGGAGAGATGTATGCTCCTTCCATATCAACAAGACAGAACCCCCACGAAAGTCCTACTCCAAATGTAGCCAGACAGACATTCTTTGCAGGTTTCTGACTGAGCTGACGACATATATCAACAGTCACTGCTGCAGAACCACAGTTTCCATATTGTGAAAAGGTCTCTGCAGAATACTTGTCCCCAGGAACTCCGGCATACATGGCCACAGTACGTACAATCTGCTTATTGGCTTGGTGAAAGGCAAAATAATCTATGTATTCCATGCTCTTGCCAGAAAATTCAAGAATATCTTTGATACCTTTTGGCCCCACATCCGTCGTGAACTTAAACACGTCAAGTCCCTTCATGATGTCATCGCAGAGCCGCCACACATTACCCGTAGCGTCTGTAATTTCCAATCCGGCAATATCCGAGAACATGGGCAGACTGTAACCGCCAGCCGGAGCAATGAGTTTATTCCAACATGTGCCGCGAGTACCCGTGATAAAAAACGAGGGACGAAGTTCGTCCGTATACTCAAGAAGCGTGGCCGTTCCTGCATCGCCGAACAACATATTGGAATTACGGTTACGTCTGTCGGAATGGCGACTCGTAATATCGCCAGCAAGCACAAGGCACTTCTTTGCTCCCCCACCGGAAATAAGGGAATGGGCCGTCAGCAATCCGTGAACATAGGCAGAACATGCAAGACCAGAAATATCAAAACACGTACAATTCTCACTGAGAGCGAGACGTCCTTGAATAACGCAGGCAGAGGCGGGATAGTGGTAATCGTGCGATGTGGACACTACAATAAGAGCATCTATGCTGTCCTTGTCGACATTCAGGGCAGAAAGAAGTTCTCGGGCTGCCGCTTCGCAAAGATCGGAATTGGTAGTACGTTCATCCGCCACATGGCGTTTGCCGAGACCGAGGATTTTCTTATTTCGCTCCAGAAGTTTCACATCGTTATTAAAGAACGCCAGCTCATCATCAATGCGAATGAAATCCTCCGGAACAACGCAGGTTATGCCGCTGATTTTGACATGTTCAAACCTTGTTCTGGACATGAGTTATATTGCTCCACAATCAATAATATAGTTCTGAGCCGTTATCCATTTGGACTGTTCAGAAAGAAGAAAGACTACGACATTGGCGACATCGGAAACCTTGCCCAAACCAAAAGGATACTTTCCTTCTGCATAGGAACGCGTAATATCGTCTACCATCTCTGTTTCTATTACAGTAGGAGATACGCAGTTGACTCTGAGTCCAGCAGGTGCAAGCTCACGAGCAACAGATCGCATTGTAGCAATAAGCGCCCCTTTTGATCCCGCATAGGAGGTCATGCCGGGATCACAATGGACACCTGCAGATGAAGCAATAAAAACCATCGCACTTCTATTTCCGTTATTATTCCGCTTGTCGGCAAATCCTTTTGCCATAAAAACAGGGGCAAAGTAATTGACATCAAAAAGACTGTGAATGGCAGGCAGATCTACGGCCCTGAGAGGCTGAAGTTCCCCCACACCGGCGCAATATGCCATGCCCTGAAACTTGCCGTATTTTTCGCGGAGCTGCTTTACATAGGAAGGCAATCCGGCGATATCTTCAACAAGATCTTTCTGTTCAAGAAAAACATTCTCCGGGAAACGGGCTTTTTCCTTCATGGCCTGCAAACGCTCTTCATTGCGTCCGATACCGATAACCGTTGCGCCAAGCTCATTGAGCAACAGGGCAACGCCCCTGCCTATGCCCGAAGATGCCCCCGTCACGATGAAGCGCTGCTCTGCTGCAAAGGAAATCATGTTACAGACCTGCCTTGACTGCGATGTCTTCCAAGGTTTTTATGTCCAAATAGTCGGAAATACTCGTCTTCACGCCGAAATTCTTGTCCAGAAAGGCCATGGTGGCCATCACGGCAAGCGAGTCCCATTCATCCAGTTCTTCAAGCACCGTTTCAAAGCTGAGGGTTTCTTCAGTCTGAAGGACATCCTGCATTTCCGTAAGAAATTCATCACGCGTCATGGTTATTCTCCTTTAAAGTGTTTAATCCAGTGTTCAATCTGTTGCTCTCTGTTCATTCTGTTCACCGGGGGAACATAGGTAGAGATACCGCCATTATACAGCCCTGTAAGATCCACGGCTGTAGCTCCCCATGAAAGGCCGATGCCGAATGCGCAGAAAATCGTTTTTTTCAGCTCCGCATTTTCGGGCTGATCGCAAAGCACCATTACTACAGAATTGGTGGAGTTATTCGCATACTTGGAAAAAACATCAGTAGGCGCTTTTTCCGCGGGAATTTCCGCTTTTTCTATGACATTCTCCACTATCTGCTTATTGGCCTGATGAATGGCAAAAAGATCCACATCCTCTTTTTTCCATCCCGCTGCGGCAATAATTTCTGCCAGAAGAGACGGGGCGACTTCCATGGTGAAATTAAAGACATCTTCACCCTTCATCATTCCCTGCTGGGCAGTCCACCTGTTTCCCGCGGCATCTTCTACAGATAAGTCAATTGATGCAGCATCATATGGAAGACGCATGCCGCCAAACGGGTGAATGATTTTATCCCAGCCGCTGCCGTCACATCCCATAACGAAAGTCGCGGTCCGTTCTTCTTCCGTCCTTTTCAGGAACGTGGCAGACGCAGCGTCTCCAAAAACTTGCGCAGCCTTTCTGTTCGTCTGATCCGTGGCTCTGGCACAGAGATCACCGACAAGCAAAAGACAATTGCTTACAGCTCCGCTTGCTATCATGGCATGGGCGATCCATAAGCCATGTACATAGCCCGAACAGCCGAGATTTATATCCAAAGAAGGACAAGACTTCCTCAAACCAAGTTCTCCGTGAGCTATACAGGCATCACACGGCTCTGGGAAGTCAGGTTTTTGGTTGACAAAGATAAGAAGCTCTATGTCCCCTGCTGCGAGAGACATCTCACTCATCAACTTTCTTGCAGCATCTACGGCAAGATCCGTCACAGTTGTATTTTCATCAGCTATATAGCGACGCCCATAGCCCATCATCTTTTTTGCCCGGGCAAGTTTTTTAGAAGAGCCTCCAAAGAATTCGAGCTCATCATCAATATCAATAAAGTGTTGAGGCAGAACACTTTTTACACCCGCTATGCGAACATGAGAAAAGTGAGACTCACTCATTTTTATTTATCCTCCTTACTGTACACCTTTCTCAGCACATAAAGCTCCTTATAAATAATTCTTCCATAATTCTGATAAATACGCAGCATAGAATAATTATTAGATGATACAACAGTCTTTGTTCCTTCTACAGAACGAACGGTATCTAAGATCTGAAAGACACCATACCCTTCTCCTTGATGTTCTGAAAAAACACCCCCTAATATACCATCTTCTACACCAGTTTTTTCATCACGAACATTGATGCCGAAAGAAATTTCCTTATCGTTTACCTTTAAAAGCCACATCCAAGAGTTCGGCTTTTCAAAAAGATCCCAGCACCAATTTTTGTAGCGTATACAGGCAACATCCATACCGAGTAAAGGATCAAGACTTACCCTGTCCGTTGAAAACATACCGGGAGTGATCTTGTCTATGACTCTGCCCCATGCCGCACACGTTTTTTCCACGGTGACCCGCTCTGCTCCGTTCATCCACTCTTTAATCTGATCCGGCGTTTCTAATGGTGCAAAATGATCTTTCAAATAAAGTTGCGTTTCCATAAAACGAAAACCGACATCTTCCAGCGCGTGGAGAACATTCAAGTTTCCTACGGGCATCTTAATAGTAACGTATGCATGATAAAAATTTTGTGCACGCAAATCTTCTAAAATACTTTCAGCCCCCTTTTTAAGATCCCTTTTGTCCAAAACAATTTCATAAGCATCATAACCCAAATTGCGCTTTTCCCAAACGGCTTTCACTATTTTCACTACGATATTCCTTTAAACTGATAGACAATTTCTGAATTCAACTGTGTATAGTATAATTCAAGCATATCGGAATTATCTATAAGCTCATAAAGATGGAGTTTGCACGATTCCCCCTCGTATCTATCCAAGTAAAACTGATAATTTTCGTCCATTTCTATTTTACGCAATATTTTACTAGAAAGTAACTTTTCTATTCCTCTTAAAAAATCTTTATTATTGTCATACATATAAGGGAAATTAGGTCGTTGATATTCATGAAAAGACCACAGAGCATTCTCTCTATTTATCTTAACAACAGCAGGAACTTTCAGTCGCATAAGATCAATCATGGTTAATGCTGCAGAAACTGGAAAACTGTCAATAAAAACATCAGCACAGCAGAATATTAGCTCATACTTTGGAGTCAAAGGATGAATAATGAGTCTATTGCGACTTTTAGAGCCTTCAAAAATTTTTTCAATAATTACCTTTTCAGTTTCTGAAAAATTCGAAATAATTATATGTTTAACATTCTGATTTCTATCTAATAGATGCTTTATTACCTTGAAATATTCCGATGTATCTGAGCTATCAAAAAATTTATAGGAAGAACCACCAGAGATGGTACAAAGTTCAACATCGCTCACACCAAGACTTCGCCTGCATGCTAAAATTTCTTCTGCGGTAAATGTTGGGAACTGCTTTAACCTTTTACTTAAGATACCAACCACATGGGTTTTTAAACATTTTCGCAGTTTCTGCGTCACATATGCAGTGACAGGCATCCCCTCCAAAATAATATCCGCAAAACTTATTCCAAGATTTGGATAATGTGACGCATGTGGGCAATAATATACTTTTATTTTTGTATATTTTTTAATCATTGAAAGTAATAAAGTACCATATATATCATCAGGATGAATAAAAACAAAAATAACTTTTGGGGAAAAGTTACATATATCATAAAATAAATTTATAGTATCTTTCTTCCATCGTATATTCCCTATATCTTTTCCTGATATTAAAGCAAACTTTTTAATATAAGACATTATTTGTGGGGCATATTTCCAAGACGAAGAATAACTTGTAAGAAATATAGATTGTGTATATTTATCATTTAGAATATCCATTAAATCCTGAATACACTTACTATGTCCTCCATTGTCATATAATTCTGTAGCTAGAACGGAGACCCTAGTTGTGTATGGGCTACTATCCATACTTTTTACAGGAGGAATAATGCGCTCTAATTCTTTATCAAAATTTCGAGTATCGAAGTTTTTATTTTTTTGAAATTCATATATGATGCGACTTATAGGTGTAGTTCTACTCCATACAGGAATGCCCAAAAAATAATATATAAACATCCCTTGGAAAGATTTAACTTTAAAAAAAGTTATCTTTCCAATCTTTAGTTTGTCCTTTTTCCACTGCAAAAAGGACATCATCCTCTCCAAAATTTGAAAACCTGTTCGATAATATAATCCTGTTGTTCATCTTTGAGACCATAAAACAATGGTAGCCGTACTAATGTATCACTGACATGCTTAGTTACATTTAACTCGCCGCACGCTCTGCCATACTTTTTACCTGCAGGTGATGAATGCAAGGGAATGTAGTGGAAAACACACAAAATTTCCTTTTCTTTCATCCTGGAAATAAATCTTGTACGAGTTTCCAGATCAGGACACCGCAGGTAAAACATATGAGCATTCTGCTCACAGTTTTCAGGGCAGTATGGCAAACAGACGCCATATTCGGATAGGCATTTAAAGGCGTCATAATAACGCTGCCATAAGTGCTTACGGTAACTATTGATCTCAGCCATTTTTTCAAGCTGGGGTAACAGATAGGCCGCAACCATATCACTGGGAAGATAGGACGAGCCAAGAGCAAGCCATGTATATTTATCAATCTGACCACGTAGAAAACGACTTCTATCCGTTCCCTTTTCTCGTACTATCTCAGCAGATTCGACAAGATCTGGATTATTGACAATCAGAGCACCTCCCTCGCCGCTGGAAATATTTTTTGTTTCATGAAAAGAGTAGCAACCTAGATCAGACATGGTACCGGCAACTTTTCCCTTGTATGTACTGCCTATGGCCTGTGCTGCATCTTCAACCACATGAATATTATAGACAGCTGCAATATCATTGATAGTATCCATTTCAGCACAGACTCCGGCATAATGCACGGGCACAATGACCTTTGTGCTGGGAGTGATGGCTTTTTCGAGAAGCCTTTCGTCCAGATTCAAAGTATCATCACGAATATCGACGAAAACAAGTTTTGCTCCGCGCAAAGCAAAAGAGGATGCTGTTGTTATAAACGTATAGGAAGGACAAATAACCTCATCTCCAGGTTGAATATCAAGTAGCAAAGCTGACATTTCCAAGGCTGCCGTACAAGAATTCGTAAGTAGAGCCTTCTTACACTTGGTATAGCCTTCCAGAAACTTGTTGCATTGCTTGGTAAATGTCCCGTCACCACATATATGCCTATCGGCAATAGCGTTCCTGATATGATCTAACTCTGTGCCACAGACCGGAGCCTCGTTAAAATTGATCATAGTCATCCCTGTGTGCCCTATTAATTTTCAAAGTTCAACTTGTCACCTAATATAAGGTAAAATCAAAAATAAACGCCATTATCCAGAATTTTGCAAGTGCTTATCGTTGTATAATAAAATTGTGCATAAAGCGATAGCTACCTAACACAGCTGTATATTTTCATTTTTTACCATGAACTCCTCAAACTCCCTTTCCCAGTGCGGCATAGGAGGCAGGTTATAGAGAGCAAGCATTTTTTTCTCCAAGCGGGAATTGGCCGGGCGACGGGCCGGAGTGACGTACTCTGCTGAAGAGCAGGGAACAACCTTCTGCGATTTACCAGCCAGCTCAAAAATCCTGCGGGCAAAATCATACCAAGTCGCTTCTCCTTCGCATGTCAGGTGAAATGTACCGACAAGCTCAGGACGTATGAGGAGCTCCCGAAGCGCTCTAACGACGGCAAAAGTACTTGTCGGATTTCCATGCTGATCATTAACGACTTTCAGAACATTACGACTGCCGTCAGCTAGTTTCAGCATAGTGTGCACAAAGCTTGGACCACCGGGACCATAGAGCCATGAAATACGGACAATAATATGATTCGGACAGTGCGTACGAACAGCCTGCTCCCCTGCCCATTTACTTTGTCCATAAACGTTGATACCGCCGGTCGGCGTATCAAACTCGGTATACGGTCTTTCAGAGTCTCCTGAAAAAACGTAGTCAGTGGATATGGCGATGAGTCTAATACCGTTACGCTGGCAAGCTGAGGCCACATTGGCGGAACCGACCGCATTGATTTTCCAAGCCATATCAGGGCAAGTCTCACATTTGTCCACATCGGTCATGGCCGCGCAATGGATAAGCACATCCGGCTTGCAGGATCTACATACAGCATCAATTCCAGCAGCATCGGTAATATCGGCTTCAGGCAAGCCGGCCACAACAACTTCATGTTCTCGAAACTCCCCACGCAAAGTGCGACCAAGCATTCCTTTGCCACCAGTGATAAGAATTTTCATGAAAATAATCCGTTGTTAGCACAAGATTGTCTGTAACTTAGGAAAACAGCATTCTTTTTAGTTCTGCAAAGGAAGGCGCAATCATGTCCTTTGCCGAGAGCATGGGGGCGGCAATAGGCCATGCGATGTTGAGTTCCGGATCATTCCAGCAAATGGAGCCTTCATCTTCAGGGTGGTATAGCTCGGTACACTTGTAATGAAAGTGAGCAATCTCGCTGGTAACGACAAAGCCGTGGGCAAGTCCCGGGGCAATCCAGAGCTGCCACTGGTTTTCCTGTGTCAGCTCCACGCCGTACCACTGGCCGAAGGTCGGCGAATCCCGACGAATATCCACGACCACGTCAAAAACACTGCCGAATGAAACGCTGGCCAGCTTTCCCTGCGGAAAATTTTTTTGAAAATGCAGACCACGCAGGATACCTCGACTTGATTTCGAGTGATTGTCCTGAATAAAGGGCAACGTTATTCCAGCGTCTTCATAACGTTTCTTTTGCCAAGTCTCGACGAAGTAGCCACGAGCATCTCCCCAGATCCTGGGCTTGATGAGCAGGACTCCGGCAATCGGGGTTTCGACTACTTCCATATCTTTCCCCCCATTTCAACCAGCTCATAAAGGTATTGTCCGTAGCCATTTTTATCCATGGGTTTAGCAAGACGACGCACATCATCCGAAGAAATATACCCATTACGCCACGCAATTTCTTCGAGGCAGGCAATCTTTAGGCCCTGACGTGTCTCCACGGCCTGTACAAACGAGCTTGCTTCAAGCAGGGAATCGTGAGTCCCCGTATCAAGCCATGCGATTCCCCGGCCCATAAGTTCTACATTCAGGAGGCCTCGTTCAAGGTAGATATTATTGACTGAGGTAATTTCCAATTCTCCTCGTGCGGAAGGGCGAACCTGACGTGCAATAGAAACGATCTCTGAATCATAGAAATAAAGGCCGGTTACAGCATAATTTGATTTGGGATTCTCCGGCTTTTCTTCAATACTGACCGCACGTAAACTGTTATCGAACTCTACAACGCCGTAGCGTTGAGGATCCCGAACATGGTAGCCGAATACGGTAGCTCCTGTGGTTCGACTCATGGCCTGTCTGAGAAGTTTATCCATGCCGTTGCCGAAGAAAATGTTATCACCGAGGATCAGGCATACGTTGTGCCCCAGAATAAAGTCTTCGGTCAATAGGAAGGCCTGAGCCAGTCCTTCCGGTCGCTCCTGCACGACGTAGCAAAAAGAGCACCCCAGCTGAGAACCATCCCCCAGTAGCTCATGATACAGAGGCAAATGTTCGGGGGTAGAGATAACGGCAATATCCCGGATGCCGGCCTGCATGAGTATACTTATTGGATAATAGATCATGGGCTTGTCATAGACCGGCATAAGCTGTTTGCTCACGCTGCGTGTCAGAGGATAAAGCCGTGTTCCGGAGCCACCTGCGAGTACAATACCTTTCCACTCTTTCATGATCTACATTCTCTCCGCATAGTTGCTGCGAATCCAGTCTCGGTAGGCACCGCTTTGGACGTGTTCTACCCATTCAGAGTTGGCGAGATACCATAGTACTGTTTCGCGCAGACCTTCCTCAAAGGTATGGTCTGGTTTCCAACCCAGTTCGAATTTGATTTTTGAACAGTTGATTGCATATCGGAAATCATGGCCCGGACGATCCTTCACGAATTTGATGAGACTAGCATAAGAACCTTCAGGGGATGGACGTACTTGGTCGAGTACTTCACAGATACCGTGGACAACTTGAAGATTTGTGCGCTCAGAATTGCCGCCAATGTTGTAGGTCTGTCCTGCCCGCCCTGATTCTAGTACCCGTTGAATGGCGGAACAGTGATCTTCAACATGAAGCCAGTCGCGAACGTTGGATCCGGAGCCGTACACGGGGAGGCTCTTACGAGCCAATGCGTTGAGCGTAACCAACGGAATGAGTTTTTCCGGGAACTGGCGTGGCCCATAATTGTTGGAACAATTGGTAATCAGTGTTGGCAGACCATATGTCTCGTGAAAGGCGCGAACAAAATGATCGCTGGATGCCTTGGATGCGGAATAGGGGCTATTGGGGTTATAGGGCGTTTCCTCTGTAAAGGCGGGATCCCCAGGGTTCAAAGCGCCGAATACTTCATCGGTCGACACATGAAGAAAGCGAAATGCGGCCTTTTCAAACGGAGTAAGAAGCGTCCACCCGTCTTTGACAGTTCGAAGCAAGGAACAGGTACCAAATACATTGGTACGCACGAAAGCGTCTGGATCAAGAATGCTTCGGTCGACATGGCTTTCCGCCGCAAAGTTGACTACAGCATTGGGCCGGTACGTCTGAAGAAGATAGGCAACAAGTTCCGCGTTTCCGATATCGCCCTCTACAAAGATGTGTCGTGGATTATCCCGAAGGGGAAATAAATTGTCAGGATTTCCCGAATAGGTCAACTTGTCCAAATTGATGACGGTATCGCCAGCGGCGCACCGTTTTAGCACATAACAAGAGCCAATGAAGCCGGCTCCACCGGTAACCAGAAGTGTTTGCATGCCTTCAGCTCAACTTTTTAAGAATGGTCTTGAACATTGCTTTTATGCCAATTGCTTGTATTTGAACGCAAAAACGTACGGCTAACTCGCCCCAGACGGGCAACAGGAGAAAGTATCTGTACCAACGATCTTTTTTCCGGGTGTAATTGGAGAACAACTGTGTCCGAAGGCCCTTCCAAAAAATGGAAACAGGCTTGATATATTGGATGAAAGAGGTGAGTTTTGATGCGGTGGATGGTTTATATCTCATGGTAAAACTGTTGTTGTGCAGCCGCCAACGAGTCAGCTTGAGCGGGATGTAGGCAAAGGTTGCTTTTTGCGCGGCCTGACACCAGAGCCATCTGTCTACCCATTGGGGGATTGGGGAATTCAGATCACAGGCAAGCAGAACGGAACGCCGAATCATGGCGCAGGAGAAGGTAGGAATCTGGTTTTCGATCAGAAAGGCTCCTCTCATTTCATATGAACCATATGGGCCATTTTTTGCATCGGCTACACGACGGGAATGGCTCCTCATAATTCTGGGGACATAAACATCGAACCACGCAGTGCTGGAATCTTCCATGCACAACGCTTCTACATTGTTAAAAATAACTCCGGCATTCGTTGCAGAGGCAACCTGCATCCTCTGTTCGAGGCAAGTGGACAACCAGATATCGTCCGCTTCCAGGAAAGCTATGTATTCACCTTTGGATTCAGCAACTCCAAGCTGCAGAGTTGCCGCCAAGCCATGATTTTTTCCATCCGGATGTTGTAGCACAGTGATTCGTTGATCTTGTCCCGCAAAGGAACGGGCTACAGCCATGGAATCGTCTGTAGAGCCGTCATCAACAATAATCAGCTCAAAATCCTTCAACGACTGTAGAAGCACACTTTTAATTGCTTCATACATATAAGATTCGTAGTTATAGCTCGGTATAATAACTGAAATAGACGGCATTGATGAGGCCACTTTGTTGATTTGGAGATTCTTAATAATGTTCTGGTTGTTGTAGTCAATTATTATAGGCAATTTTACATATAAAAGGCGTCGATACGTTTATCTTCGTCTATACCCTACCTTTAGATCACACTTGACATCCTCAGCCGGAGGCAACAGAGCGACCGGGATACCCAGCTGAACAAATTCCCTATGCCGTTCCGAAGGAGTGCATTCAGCCTTGCGCAGGCAATCAGCATACATGAGAGTCATGCCGAGTGATTTTCTATTCTACTGAAATTCATATTATTTCTTTGCATCCAGATGATAAGCGTTCTAATCGGGGTAAGCTCGGTATACTCAACCATGAAATAAGTAGTTTCCGATAAAAAAAGGTAAAATGTGAGTGTTCAAATTAATGTATTTTTATTTAAAAGTATAAAATACAAACAATTAAGAGTAATTTTATCCTAGAAAAATTACCTATTTCGAAGAGCAAAAAGAGTGGAGAGAGCAAAAAGTTGTACTCTTTTACCTTAAAACTACTTAACTTTCCAGTTAAAAAACATCAGATTTCCTTCACAAGGTTATCAGCTTCCATTCCTGTCTCAAAAGTACATTCTTTGTCAGATTACGATGTGTATTTACTGAATCTTTTCACCAGGTAACGGAGAATAAAAATCTTTACTTCTCAGCACTATACTCATTGAATATACGGTGTTTTCTTTTCTTTAATATTCCTAACATACTGAAAAATAAGACACTTCACACTTACCTAAAATCTGGCTTCAATCCCCCTGTATGAGACATTAGTATGAATATGTAACCCTCCCTTAAAATAGTACAGACCAAAACTGGAGACTTCTGGTAAACCATCCCCAGGAGGGAGCCATGAAGAAGTCACGGTTTTCTGAACACCAAATCCAATCCTGAAGTCTGGCGAAGCGGACAGGACTGCCAAGGACGTATATCGTGAGCACGGTATCAGCAGCGCCACGTTCTACGCCTGGAAGAGCAAGTTCGGCGGCATGGAAGCTTCGGACATCAAGCGTATGCGCGACCTTGAGCATGAAAACGCCCTTCTCAAAAAATGTATGTGGACTTAAGCCTGGAAAATCGGGCCTTGAAGGATGTGATCGAAAAAAGCTCTGAAGCCAGCCGAGAAGCGTGACGTCGTGCTGTTCGTTCACGAAGAATATGGACTTTCCGTCAGCAAGACGTGCACGGCATTGCGCATAAGTTGAAGCGTGTTTCTTTACAAACCAACGCCGCGTGACGACAGCCTTGTGATAACGACGCTTCTTGAGCTGGCCGAACGCTACCCGAGATACGGATTTACCAAATATTTTGCTGTGCTGCGTCGCGAGGGATATACATGGAACCATAAGCGCGTTTACCGAATTTATCGGCAGTTGCAGTTGAACATGCGCCGCAAAGAAAAACGGCGCCTGCCCAGCCGAGCTCCCGTCCGTCTGGAGGCGCAAACCGTCGTCAACGGTTGCTGGTCTGTGGACTTTATGGGCGATGCGCTGATGCACGGTCAGCGTTTTCGTACGTTCAACGTGCTTGACGATTTCAGCCGTGAAGTATTGGCCGTGGAAGTGGACACCAACTTGCCTGCAGCCCGTATCATTCGTGTGCTTGACCGCATAGCCGCCTGGAGAGGCTATCCTACAAAAATGCGTATGGACAATGGCCCGGCATTTGTCTCGACGCAACTTGTCGGATGGGCTTTACAACACGGGATTGACCTTGAGTTCACTCAACCCGGCAAGCCCACGCAAAACTCATATGTGGAGCGGTTCAACCGCACCTTCCGCGAGGAGGTACTGAACTTCTATGTTTTTAGCAGGCTGAGTGAGGTTCGCACCATCGTTGACGCATGGTTACAAGAATACAACGAGCAAAGGCCACACGAATCATTGGGCAATCTCACACCAGAAGAGTTTGCCCTCAAACATGCCGGGGGCTCCTGTTTAGCTTTGCACTAACTGCGGGGGCTTTACACTTATACAGCGCCTTATCAAAAGAAAATGCTGTATTTCTGGTTTTTTGGGTGGGATGCAGACTGCCATCCCCTTGGCTCTCAGAGATTCCCGCAGCCAACCCGCGTCATAGCCTCCGTCTGCCAGAAACGTACAGATATCGGGAAGAAGGCACAGGAGAACGGCTGAACCTTTGTAGTCCTGACCTGCCCTTCAGTCAGCAAAAACAGGACGGGCCGCCCGTGGCCGTCACAAGCGGCATGAAGTTTGGAATTCAGTCCTCCTTTTGTACGACCGATAAGACGTGGAGAATCCCCTTTTTGAGCAGAATTGCCGCCGTGCGGTGAGCCTTGAGGTAAGTGGAGTCGAGCATCAGAGAGCCATCAAAAGGCGTCTGATTCGCCAGCCCTGTGAAGTGATTGTTGAAGCACTGAGTTTGCTCCACCTGAAAAACCGATTGTACAGGGTCTTGTGCGGGCCGTGCTCAGCAGGAGCCTCCTTCCACTGAAGTCCGTGCTTGATGACGTATATGATACCGTTGACGACGCGTCTGCCATCGACACGAAAAACAGAAAGGGCTTGATACGTTCCAGTTGGCTTTCGGAAAAGTAAAACCAAGTAAGCATGGGACACCTCCATACCTCTTACATACCACTTTTTCAATTTTTGGAAAATAACGAGTCCTGCCCCTAGGCAGTGTCGTCATGAGTTAATTAACACATTGAATTCATGTATTCTTCTCTATGGAGGAGCTTATGGATTCTGCAATGCATCGTCATGATATTTCGGATCATGTATGGAGTTTGTTAGCTCCGCTTTTGCCCGGAAGACGTGGCGCTTGGGGTGGACGAGCCAAAGACAATCGCCTTTTTGTCAATGCAATCTTTTGGATTTTACGGACAGGCGCTCCATGGCGAAACCTTCCACCGGAATATGGTGGCTGGAAAAATACTCATCGTCGTTTTTGTCGTTGGCGTGATAAAGGTACATGGGAACATGTCCTTGCAAATCTGATGGATATGCCGGATTTCGAGTGGCTGATGATTGACTCCACTTATTGCAAGGTACATGCCCATGCAGCAGGGGCAAAAGACGGTAATCAGGACATGAGCCGCACAAAAGGGGGCTCAACGCTAAAATACATCTGGCTGTGGATGGGCATGGTATGCCGGTCAGAATCATTATTACAGCGGGTTCCTGTCTGATATCGGTCAGGCTTTCCCACTCATTCAAGGTATAGATGCCCGGTTCGTTCTTGCGGATAAGGCCTATAGCGCCCATAGATTTCGTGAACAGCTGAAGGAAAACGATGTGCAGGCGTAATACCGCCCATTCAGCGAGGAAATCGTTCTCTCATTGAATACGACAAATATTTATACAAGATGCGTCATATCATCGAGAATACTTTTTTGTCTTTCAAGCAGTAGCGAGCTGTTGCCACGCGTTATGCCAAAAGGAACTCTTCTTTCCTCGCAGCAGTCCAGGTGCGTTGCATCGCTCTATGGTGCAAAACCTTGTGACGACACTGCCTAGGGAAAAGCCGAGAGCGCGGCGATGATGCTACTCTTGATGACGTCCCATTCCTCCGCTCACGGATCAGGCCTATTGCAAGGCCCGTGGAGTTAGGATTTTTTACTGAAAATGAACGCTTGAACCAAGACCACAGCCAGCTCCGCCGCTCCCACATTGCCAGACTGTGATTTCCAAATAGTTCGTCCCTTCCATAACTCGCAGGATGTGGTTAAAAAACCGTTCCATTCAAGAGGCCGACCTGACGCCACAGCAAAAGTGCCTCCCTGTTTCCCAAGCTTAATCAACAGCTGTAGGGTGCCCATACAAACTACACAGCATCAAACACATGTGGACTTTTAAAACCGTACGGTACGCTAGAACCATGACAAGAAGATAAGGGAGAAAGGAGTTTTCAAAAGATAAGGCTGAACTTTACTCTGATGAGAAAACAGAGAGTTACAGAATATAATTATACAATAAAAACAATATAATAGGCATACATTGAAAAATTGGGACACACTCAACCTCTTTTTATATGGGCCGCCTCATTCCTAAAAATACGGCGGATGGTGTAACGCTTCCACCCGCCGATCTGCTAAAAAACAACAGCCCTTCATCAGCTATCCCGGTTATTCTTCCTTCAGCTGCCTGCCCATGAGGGCCTGTACAGCTTCGCGGGGCGCGAACCCCTCATACAAGACGCTGTACATCGTGCCGGTCACGGGCATGTCCACGCCGAGGCGCTGCGCCAGCCGGTGCACGGCCTGCGTGGTCTTGACCCCTTCGGCCACCATGCACATGGATGAGGCGATGTCTTCCAGGCTCTCACCCGACCCGAGGCGCAGCCCGACCTGACGGTTACGGGACAGATCGCCCGAACAGGTGAGTATGAGGTCCCCGAGCCCGGAAAGTCCCATGAACGTCGACGCCCGCGCCCCAAGCGCCACACCCAGGCGGCTGGTTTCCGCAAGGCCCCGCGTGACCAGCGCCGCCCGGGCATTCAGGCCGAAGCCGAGCCCGTCGCTGAGGCCCGCAGCGATGGCGATGACGTTCTTGATCGCGCCGCCAAGCTCCACGCCCGGCACGTCCGTACTGGAATAGGATCGGAACCACGGCGTGGCGAACACTTCCCTCAGCCGTGCCCCAAGCCGTTCGTCGCGGCAGCCGAGCACCACCGCCGTGGGCTTGCAGGTCGCCACCTCAAGGGCGAACGACGGCCCGGAAAGGACGGCGTAGCGGTCCACGAATCCGGGCAGCTCTTCCCGGACCATGCGCTCCACCGTAACCAGCTCGGAAACTTCGATTCCTTTTGCCGTATTGACAAGAACGCAGTCCGGGGGCACAACGCCCGCCAACCGGCGAAGCGTCCCCCGCATGGCTTGGCAAGGGACCGACAGGACCAGCATGGAGACGCCCGCCAGCACTTCCGCCTGTTCCGGACCGCCCGTATCCCCGGCAACAGCCCGGATGCCCGGATGCAGCTGTACGCCCCGCAGGTAACGCGGGTTCTCATGGTGCGCGTTGATGTGCGCGGCCTGCTCCGCATCCCGTAACAGCAGTGCCACCGAATGCCCGGCATGGGCCAACAGATGGGCCAGCGCCGTACCCCAGCTTCCGCCCCCGAGAACCGCTATCGAAGTTTTGCCTGACATACACTCTCCCGTGGAAAAATCGGTGGAAAACCGCCGGAACGGGCCGTTTGCTCCGGCTTGCGGCCCGGGCGGATTCAACATACAATGCCCGTTATCGTTTCCTAAAATCATCCTATGAGGCTTTTACCATGTATCGCAATACAAAAAACGTTCCTTACTATGTGTTCGGGCGGGGATCTCTGGCTCAGCTCGGCGACTTGCTGAAACCCCGCCGCGAAGCCGTGGACGGTCCGGTCGTCTATTTCGTCGACCACTTCTTCCGCGATCATGAACTGATCGGCCGTCTGCCCATGGAAAAGGGCGACCAGCTCCATTTCGTCGACTCCAGTTCCGAGCCGGAAGTCACCCGCATCGACGCCTTCAAGGAAGCCGTATCCGCCGCCGACAGCCGCACCCCCTGCTGCGTCGTGGGCATCGGCGGAGGGAACGCCCTCGACACCGCCAAGGCCGTCGCCAACCTGCTCACCAACCCCGGCAAGGCCGAAGACTATCAGGGCTGGGAACTCGTCAAGAATCCCGCCGTCTACAAGATCGGCATCCCGACCCTTTCCGGCACGGGCTCCGAGTGCTCCCGCACCTGTGTCCTTACCAACATCCCCAAAAATCTCAAACTGGGCATGAACAGCGACTACACGGTCTATGATCAGCTCCTGCTCGATCCCGACCTGCTCGCCACCGTTCCCCGCGACCAGTATTTCTACACCGGCATCGATACCTTCATGCACTGCGTCGAATCGCTTCAGGGCAGCTACCGTAACGCCATCATCGACGCCTTCTCCGTACGCGCCGTGCAGCTCTGCGAGGAAATTTTCCTCTCCGACGACATGATGAGCGAAGAAAACCGCGAAAAGATGATGATCGCCTCCTACATCGGCGGCATGGCCGCCGGGAACGTGGGCGTCATCCATCCCTTCTCCGCCGGGCTCGGCGTCGTCCTGCATGTGGCCCACGGCCTCGGCAACTGCCTCGCCCTGAACGTCCTTGGGGACATCTACCCCAAAGAATACAAGCAGTTCCGCACCATGATCGAACGGCAGGGCGTCAACCTGCCCACCGGCATCTGCAAGGATCTCACCGAAGAGCAGTACGAAGGCCTCTATCGCGGCTGCATCGTCCACGAAAAGCCCCTCACCAACGCCCTCGGCCCCGACTTCAAGCAGATCCTCACCAGGGAAAACCTCATCGAACGCTACAAGAGCATCTAGCGGGAGCGCCCCCGGCGGGCTTGCCCCCGCGAGGGACTATGCGGCCCCTTGACCCGCTAAGCGGGGAGACGGAGGCCCCTCCGCAGCGCCAATTGTCCCGAGAAACATAAGGGAACCCGAAGCGGCTATACCGTTTCGGGTTCCGCACTGGGCAATCAGAGACAGGACATCTTATGGACATCAAAGTCAATTTCAGCGGACGTGCGATCAAGTACACCGAAGACGAGATCGCTGTGGTCGTGGAAGCCATGCGGAACGCGGAACCGCTGACGCAGGGCAAGCATCTGCAAGCCTTCCAGAAGGCGTTCGGCGAGTACATCGGGGCCGAGCATTGCTTTGCGGTGATGAACGGCGTGTCCGCGCTTGAACTTTCCGCGCAGCTCTGCAACTTCAAGCCCGGCGATGAAGTCGTCATCCCCTCGCACACCTTCACCGCCTCGGCCTACCCCTACGCCAAGAAGGGCGCGAAGCTCGTCTGGGCGGACGTCGATCCCGTCACGCATGTGGTCAACGCCGAAACCATCGAAAAGTGCATCACGCCCAAAACGAAAGCGATCGTCGTCGTGCACCTGTACGGCTACGTGGCGGACATGCCTGCAATCATGGAAGTGGCGAAGCGGCACAATGTGCTCGTCATTGAAGACGCGGCCCAGTCCATCGGCGCGGACATCAACGGCATCAAGTCGGGCGCGTGGGGCGACATGGCGATCTTCTCGTTCCATTCCCACAAGAACCTTACCACGCTCGGCGAGGGCGGCATGCTGGTGGTCAAGGACCCGAAGCTCGCCGCGCTGGTGCCCGCCCTGCGCCACAACGGGCACTGCGGCTATCCCGAGCCCCGGCCCAACTACTGGACCCCGGCGATGGGCAATGTGGACATGCCCATGCTCGACGGCGACATGCTCTGGCCGAACAACTACTGCCTCGGCGAAATCGAGTGCGCCCTCGGCGTCAAGATGCTTGAGCGCATCGACCGGATCAACGCCGAAAAGCGCGCCCGGGCCATCCGTTTCATCGACGCGCTCAAGGATTACCCCGAGCTGGAGTTCCTCCGCGACGACACCACCCGCCACAACTACCACCTGCTCGCGGGCTGCATGAAAAACGGCAAGCGCGACGCCTTCATGCACGCCATTTCCGAAGAAAAGGGCATCAAGTGCGTGGTGCAGTACATCCCGCTCGACCGCTACGATTTCTACAAGAAGCTCGGACTCGGGGAAGCCAACTGCCCCAACGCCGACGCCTTCTTCGACGGCCAGATATCCTTCCCCTTCCAGCACTGGCTCAGCGAAGAGGACTTCGGCTACATGCTCAAGTCCACCCGCGAAGTGTTGGAAAGCTTGAGGTAGGAAGAGGAATTGTGAGAAGACTGGAGGGGGCGGGAGGGCCTTTCTGAAGAAAGCCCCTCCCGCCCCCTCCAAACCTCCCCCA
>NZ_JNJP01000041.1 GCF_000701705.1 Bilophila wadsworthia ATCC 49260
TTTTCGAGATGGCAGCGGAGCCGAGCGAGATCGAGTTTTTTTATAGAGCTAATTTCTCTCTGTTCGAGGTGAGAGAGGTGAAGCTCCCACCTACGGAGTTCGGTTCTTACTCCCTTTTTTGAGTCATCACAAAGAGTTAAAGAATTATAAAGTTGCCAAGCGTCTTTCAGTATTGCCATTTCTTACCTCATGCGGTATATAGAGAAGAATTCGCATGTAGGTAAAAAAAGTCTTTGAGAATCAAAGACTAGTAGCTAGAAAGACATACGGCCTTTCACGCCGTCAACAGCGGTTCAAATCCGCTTGGGGACGCCAACAGACATCTGAAGGCGCATCACATACCTCCAAAATTGAGGTTTTGTGGTGCGCCTTTTGTATTATAAGCACCCCGCCCTTGTAAAGCCCTCCCTCCCTCCCTCCCGGCCCTCAAGCCGCTCCGCTCTCTCCAGCCCCGCCACGTCCTGCGGCCTTCTGGAAAAAACTCCCCCCTACGTCCAAAAACTCCGAGCCCTTCCTGTTCAAGGCGTAACCTCCGTCATGAAGATGATGCCTTCATCCGGCAAGCGTATGGCCTGCGCGCCGCACTGTTTTTCCCTGCCCGCAGGATGTACGCGCCTCCTCTGGCCGCGCCTAAAGGCCCATCTGCCCGCTTCGAGTCCGCCTCCTAGTCGATTTTCCAGGCTGTACACAATTCCTTGCCGATATTCGCCGTGGCATAAGGCGGAAATTCATCGTCCTCGATAACAGGGCTGGCCTTGCTGCTCGGTCTTCAATCAACCGCGGCAGGGGCATATCCGAAGTCACAGCGCTCTCCTGCGGGGACTCCCTCTCGCTTCTGGAAGCTCTTGTATGGATGGTTCTCATGTATTGCAGGCTGTGTTCCGTCCTGTCTCTTCACATGTCGTCCACTGGTGGCTGGGGATATTCCCATAAATGATCCGGGTTGTTCCCCCTGCTGAACAACAACGCGAAACGCCTTCAGGCGTCGGGTGTCCGGGTGGCGCTACACCACTATACCCAGCTTGCGTATTCTGTGTTGCAGCGTGGACCGTGGCACCTTCAGCAGGGCCGCAGCACCACGCGGGCCAGACAGACGCCCCCCAGTGAGGCGTAATGCCTCCAGAATATGGGCACGTTCATTTTCCTCAAGGCTTGGCAGATCGGTGTCATTTCCCCTGGAAGGCGCCTGTAGTGGAATTTCGGCTGATGCGGATAGCGAGAGGAGCTGCGCGGGTTTTGCCGTCTGACCGGAAATGTTGTCCCATTCATGCAGCGTTTCCCGTACCAGTGCTTCCGTTACAGCCCCATCCAGAGAGTGCAGTAAAAGTCTGCTGACGACATTGCGCAACTCACGGATATTGCCGGGCCAATCGTGGTTACAGAGCGCACCGAGGACACTTGCGGACAGATGCGGAGGCTCTATCAACCACGACTTGGAAAATTGTTTAATGTAATAGTCCACCAATATGGGTATATCGCTTTGCCGATCGCGCAGTGGAGGAAGGCGTAGCGTGACCGAGGCCAGACGGTAGAACAGGTCCCGTCGTAGCCGGCCCTGCGCCAGCGACGTTTCCAAATCAATATTGGTGGCGGAAAGCACGCGGATATCAACATTGATAGAGCGGGCATCGAGTCGCTGCTGGCCTGTGTGGTGGCGGACAGCATGACGGGCGACAGGCACAATCCGAATATGGAGCTGATTTCGCAGGGCATCGGCAATGTGGCTTCCGTGTTCTTCGGCGGATTCTCCGCCACGGGCGCCATCGCCCGCACGGCGACGAATATCCGAGCAGGCGCGATGTCATCCATCTCCGCCATTGTGCATTCCCTGTTCCTCGTGGCTGTGGTCATGTGGTTGCTGCCATTGATAGAGCTCATCCCACTGGCAGCCCTTGCCTCCGTACTGGTGATAGTTGCCTACGATATGAGCGATCTGCGCACTGTGCGCCATATTTTTCAGGGACCTAAATCCGACTGGTCGGTAATGCTCCTGACTTTCACGCTCACGGTGGTGTTTGACTTAACCGTGGCTGTATATACTGGAGTCATACTGGCGTCGTTGCTGTTCATGCGCCGCATGGGCAAATTAACAGGTCTCCATACCTGCGTTTCCAGGGAGGACGAGGCATCCGGGCACGAAACCCCTATCCCGGACAAAAACAACGTGCCCGACGGAGTGGAAATTTTCGCCATCAACGGGCCGCTGTTCTTCGGTGTGGCTGACCGATTCCAGTCCACGCTGAACGCGATGGAGACGCCGCCCAAGGTATTCATAATGTATCTGCACAACATGTCTGCCATCGACATGACAGGTATCCACGCATTGGAAGAATTCCTTGAGCGCCGGCGGAAAGGCTGTCGCGTGCTATTCGCCGCCGTGCGGAAACCCGTCCACAGGACGCTCCAGCGGGTCGGTATCCTGCGCACCGTGGGCGAAAAGAACGTCTTCCCCTCACTCGACGAAGCGCTGCTCCGCGCCGAGGAAATTTTAGAAGATACCATTATGGCCCGGGGAAAGAGTTTTGCTACGGCTGAGTTCGAGATTCTGAAGCTATCACGAGAGCGCAGCAAAAACTGAAGAAGCTCCAGAAGCCACATTCACTCGTCGCCAAGGCAAAATACTATACCGAGAAGCAGAGCAAGCACACCCAGCCCCGAAAAGACAGTGCGGAGCATGAAAAACTCCGTGGCGGGGCACCCCCGATGGGATGCTCACAGTAACATCAGACGAGCAGGCTCTGTCATAGAATGTGATTGTTTCATCTCCACAGTATGATGCAAGATACAGTCTTTTTCTCCGTTTTTTCCGTTAACGGAATCCATAGCTAAAGCATTTAGTCTGTTATCTCTTTGAAGATTCAAGAAATAAAGCATCAATTATTTCTTATGACACAGCTATTTGTATTTGTTGTTCAACAAATTTCAAGTATAGTGCAGAGGACTCTTTGTTTCAACGGCCGCGTAGATCTTCTGCGCTTCAGGGTGCGAGCCGATATATTCGTAGATTTGCCAGTACTTCTCTGCAAAGGCAGGACTGTGTCCGGCGAACCTGGTAAGGACAAACAAGGTTGCCACACCTTCCAGCCACATCGGGAGAATCTCCCCATCAAAAAAGCTTCCGGGCCGCATGAGCCTCATGGGATGTGGTAGCTCCGGGGCGATGGAAAAGCATCCATTGCTCAGATCATAGAAATTCCAGAAACCTCCCGCGTACCCGCTCTGCAAAGAGTTCCCATTCAGTTAACGATACGCCATTCAAACGCGAATATTTTTGCCATTCCCACATGTCGGGGGCAGAAACCCAGTCGCTCTTCATTGGCTACCCTCGCCGCTGTGATGGCTTCCATTTCCAAATCTTCCATTGTGCCCTCCCTGGACGTTGCGAGTTTTCCCTGGAGTTGAAAACTGGAAAGGAAGGGGCTGTTTCCGTGACAGAATGAACGGAGTACCCCGTAAGGGCCCGGAGAGAACGATGGCGCGGAAGATGCGGCCCTGGCACGCCCTCTTCCTCTTCGATGGGAGTGGAGAATTATCGATAACCGCAAGAAGGTGGTGATGATGACCCGGTCGGGCTCTGTTTAATACATATTCATGAGGAGAATAAAAACCATGTATATCTGTGCCATAGCCAACCAAAAAGGCGGCGTGGGCAAGACAACGACGGCACACAATCTGGGAGTTCAGCTTGCCAGAAATGCAAAAAAACGCGTGCTGCTGCTCGATTTGGACGCTCAGGGGAACCTGAGCGACGCCTGTGGTCTTGATCCGCAAACACTGGAATATACCGTTTTCGATGTCCTCGCTGGAAACGCCTCCATCGCCGAGGCGAAGAGCACGCTGGAAGCGGGGTTGGATATTCTCCCGGCCAACATCCGGCTTGCAGAAGCGGAACTGGCCTTTGCCGGGCGAATCGGGAGGGAGAATCTGCTGAAGAAAGCCCTCCTCTCTGTTTCGGGCGAATACGATTATGTGCTGATAGACTGCCCGCCTTCTCTCGGACTTTTGACCGTCAACGCCCTCAATGCGGCAAACGGATTGCTCATCCCTGTACAGGTCGAGTATTACGCTCTGGCGGGGCTGGCGCTCATCAGGCAGACTGCGGAACTTGTCCGCGATCTCAATCCTGATCTGGCGATCCTCGGGCTCGTCCTGACGTTTTTTGATGCCCGAAAGACCCTCAACAAAGATGTGGCCGCAGCTCTCGCGGACGAATGGGGAGACACATTGTTCTCAACCCGTATCCGGGACAATGTGAGCCTTGCGGAAGCCCCCAGTAATGGGCAGGATGTGTTCAGCTACAAGCGAAGCTGTTACGGCGCAAAAGACTATGCGGCCTTTGCTGCCGAATTTCTGGAAAGGACGGAGGGATGCTATGGGACTCAGGGATAGAGGAAAGAACCAGGTGAAGAAAGGGAGCCCCAGCGGGCTGTTTGCCAGAACGGAGCCCGGTATTACAGAAATACAGAATCCTATAAATACAGGAATACAGGAACCCCTACCTGAAAAAAATGACCAGAGGAAAATGTACAACATATCTCGGTCATTGTCGGAACGTCTTCGTAAGTATGCTTTCGATGAACGCCGGAAGGAAGTGGACATCGTGCGGGAAGCACTGGACGACTGGCTCAAGAAACAGGGATATTGAGGAAGACGCATGTTGCAGACGGCACACTTCAAACGCTGAATCCCAAACCGTGGAGGCCCGGTGTTGCCCTCCTGAAACAAGCAACACCGGACAGCGTGGAGTACGACGTCTACCGAAACGCCGTTATTAAGGGATTCGAGCTTGTCCTTGAAACGGGAGGTAAACTTTTGGGGAAGTCCTCAAACAGTTTTTCTCTTCTCCCGCTGAGGTGGACAGGCTCTACTTCAAGGATGTACTACGCCATACCGCCAAACATGGCCTGCTCACGCCCGACGAGGTCAGACGCTGTTTTTTCTATCGGGACAACAGAAATCTTACAGCTCACGATTACGGAGAAACTCCGGCGGAAGAGGCACTCAGGTTGAAACCTTCGTAGAGGATGCGCGGGCTCTGGCGAACGCATGGACAAGACAGATGGAACAGAATGAAGTTTTTCTTGAGCCTGTCATAAAAAAGGCCGTATGCGTCTGCTTTGTACTTTCGTTCCGAATGCCGAGGTATGGGCTGGGAACCGCATATCAGGAAGAGCGCATTCAGGAAGCGTTCTTGCTCTTGTCGTCCGCACACCATAGGAGCTCTCCATCACCCCAGCCAGAAAGCCGACCACCTCAGAACGGCACTCCGAGAAAGCGACATTCCCATTCTCATTGTTGTCCATGATTAGGCGCTTCTGCTTGACGCCTTCCAAGAGAAAGTGACTATATCTTATAAAATAATAGAATTACATAATTATGTAATTCTATTATTACAGAACTCTGTAAATTGTAGAGTCTCAGGCTTGCTCTAACAGCCAGCTCCGCTTTGCTGGTGCCGCTTGCTGATGAACGGCGTGGTTGATAAATGGTTTGACGGGTTATTGCGTCAATTGGTGAGGCCAGAGCACATTCTGCTCCCCATAACCGTAAAGATACATAAAGAAAGAAGCCAAGCAACTATGGAAATGCAAGACCTGCTCAATGGACGATGCGGTTGGTGCGGCACTGACAGCCTTTATGTCAAATACCACGATGAAGAATGGGGGAGGCTCGTTACGGACGACAGGCTTCTCTTTGAGTTCCTTACTTTGGAAAGTGCCCAGGCTGGCCTGAGCTGGATCACCATATTGCGTAAAAGAGAAAGGTATCGAAAAGCATTTTATGACTTTGATGTCAATAAAGTCGCCCAGATGACTGAGCAAGATGTCGAACGGCTCATGCAGGACGAGGGCATTGTCAGAAACCGGCTCAAGATCAAGTCGGCTATCAGCAATGCCAAACTTTTCATCGCCATCCAGAAAGAGTTTGGCAGCTTCTACAACTACACATTATCATTTTTCCCAGAACAAAAACCGATCAGTTACCAACCCAAAACGCTCAAGGATATCCAAGCCTCCACTCCTGAATCAGACGCCATGAGCAAAGACATGAAAAAACGTGGCTTTAAATTTTTTGGATCGACCATCTGTTATGCCTACTTGCAGGCCACAGGATTTGTGAATGATCATCTGGTAAATTGTATCTGCAGAAAATAAAATTATCCATCAATATAAGCCAAAACAGATAATATCCGCCGCCCCTAGACAGCAGCGCTTCGATTGGGGACAGTCGCGATTTGGCCCAGTATGATGTTGGCTTTGACGTTGATGACAATGTATATGTTGCGGAGCCCCTGAATAGGAGTTCCGCATATCCAGCTTGGAAGAGGGTATGAAATTCACCTTTCCGTAAAGCTATCTGTGCCTAAGCAGCGTGCAGGCATCTTCCTCGCTCTGAGCGATCGCCATAAACGCTTTACCCTGCTCCGCTTCCTCCGGATCAAACTTGACCTGTAATCCGGGGACGGAAAGCAAGGCGCATTTCTCCTCGACGGACTCCATGGGTGTTGCAGCTTCATCAGGTCACGTAAGTAATCAGCCCGGAGTTCAAGATGCGCCCTGATTTGTTCAATGTCCGGAACGCCCCCTTCATCGAATCCTTAACCCATCCCCTGGCTCAGCCGGGAGATGGGTTAAGGATTTGAAACCGGTTTCCTTCGAAAAGCTACTCGGCCTCGCATAATGCATTCCCGTTTGCGGACTCCCCTTTCGGGACAGGTATGTTCTCCCATCAGGAATCCGTCGGAGACGTCGGAGAAGGGGTCTGTTCGGCCTCCCGTTCTTTGATGTAGCTCTTCCAGCCGGGACACCAGCCCGTATGCCAGCGCCAAATGTGGGCCAGTAGCGATTTTGGTTTTCTTTCCGCATAGTTCCGGAAACGACATACTTCACATCTACGTACGGACACTTTTCATGCCTCCCCTCTTTTTCTTGACCATTCGTCATAAGTAAACTGTACAGACGGAAACAGGTTTCGCTTGCGCACCATCTTGCGCCCCCCTCAGGATTCATTTCGCCCGTCAGCCTCATTTCAATCACGGCACGGCCCACCGATTCTTTTCAACAGCATCGCCTGTCCCACTCTCAGGTGACCAAAGAGGGAGTCCTGCGGTTGGGGCACTCTTTTTTGGGGCAGAGCTGACAGTTGTAAAACTTGCTGTCAGTCTGGAAGAACACACCCGAAACACTGTACTCGGGCCGCATCATCAGGCTGGGCAATAGGGTCACACCCAGTTTCTCGGGCAGTGGGGCCAACAGTTCAAACAGGGGCACCTGCTCCTCAAGAGACCATACCTTCAGCGAACCGGGATTCATAGCTGAAACCTGAGCAATACCGTACCGCTCTAGAAGCGTCCTTTCCAGCAGGTTTTCAGCCTGCTGAACGGCCACTTCCCGCAAGGCACTGGCGAATACCTGCTCCAGCGAGGAAGAAAGGGAAAGGCTCCAGTCGGCCAGTTCCGTCCCTTCACTCGCCAAATAGGGAAAGGCCCGCCCCAGCCCATCCATCTTCTGGCGCAGCAGCGGGCTGGAAAAAGTCACTTCTCCGACCTGTACATTCTCTTCGTCCAGCATGGTCAGGCCGCACAGCCTAGCCACGGCTTTGGGCCTAGCCACGCGCGCAGCTTCCTCCGCTAACCGGCTCAGCCGATCCATGAACTTTGTCTGCCCGGGCCGGATGCGCAACCTGCACCCTAGGGATTCCAGATCAAATTCCAACGGCACGGTTTCGACAAGAATGACATTCTGATCCATGAATCCCCTCCGTCAGTTGCAGGATGGCCGCATACGGTTCCTTTGCCTCACCCGGATATCAAATCGAGCCATCACCAAGTCGGCACAAAAATATTGTACGCACAATCGGCATAGGTACAGCGTAACTGCTTAAGGGATATAAAAGTGGTATGGAATGCGTCCACACCCTCAGGTTTATCGATACCACCTATGTGACGAACGCCGTCTGAAGAGTAAAATTTACCGCTGTGAGGGGGACGTCTGCGGGATGTCCCCAGGTCGGCATCAGGTTCATATCCTGAGCCCCCGGTGAAGCGATTAGGCAATCTTCGCCGAGAAACTGACCATGCGCCTTCCCGGGAGCTGAGGATTCGGTCCGCCGCTGCCGGACGAGCGGGCTCGTTTGCGCCCCTCTCGCTCGCCGCTTCGCCTGATCAGGAGCTGCGGGCTGTCGGTCTGGATCTGTAAACACTCAAATTTGTGGCGGGAAAAATCTATTTTTTCAGCATGTTCAAACTCTGCCCGCAGATATGGCCAAATCCGGGCAAAGGTACCATCCGCACCCCACTTCCTGAAACGCCGCCATGCCGTCACGTAGTTCCCCAAAGAGTGGGGCAGCTCGCTCCAGGGGCAACCCGTGGTGAGCACATGCAGAATGGCTTCCAGAGTTTGCCTGTTATCCGCCGGAAGACATCCCCGCAACCTTGGCCGTACCAAGAGGAGTAGCCGGATATATTCCCACTGTGCGCTGGTGAGCCTATATACTGACATGGCCATGCCTGCCGTTATTGCGTCATGCCCCGGGATGCCGGGCCCATTGAAGTTTCAAAACGACACTGTACCGGACATTCCACCTATCACACGGGTAAAACCATGAGGCCAGCCGGGGACAAAATGGAGCATCAGCACCACGAGAGCCCGGATTATGCCGGGCAAGCTACAGCGCAAATCGTGCCTTCAACATCCATATCGATCGTCTGCCCCGGCACGAGGTGCAGAAACCGCTCCCCGGATTGCCCACCGTGCAGCAACTCGGCCAGATAAGCGGAAGATCCCCATATCTCGGAGTACGGCAACAGCGTAGCCTCCGCCACTTTTCGGGCCTCGTCCACATAAGCGTCCCCCATCTCCGGCCAGCGGATATGGCAAGCGTTCTTGTAGTTATCGAGCAGCGCGTTTTCCGCCTTCATCATCCGGGCGGCTTTGGCCGCACCGAATTTTTTCTCATACACGGAAAAACGCCTATACGATTCCAGATGAAAGGGAACCAAAAAATATTTCAACCACCCCGGGCTGATCCAGTATGTGGCACCCTCCCGGGAAGAAGCGTTGGCCCCCTTCTGGTCAAGCCCAAGCAGCAACGGAATACAATCATGCAGTTTTGGGAAAACCAACGTTGCCCGGCTGGCGTGCACGCCGCACAACCCGCGCCCACACAGCCCGTAGCCGCACAGAACCGCCAACGGCCCGTCGTTCTCCTGTTCAAAGGCATCCACGAGGCCTTGAAACGCGCTGCGCAGTTTTTCCGGATAGTCATGCAGCCGTTGCTCCAAAAAGTTCATGGGAGGCGGATTCCGCATATCGGATGCGAGCACTTCCAGCTCGGGACGCAGGACTTCACAGGCGATAAGCAATGTTTTCATACTATTCCAAATGTTGCCGTCAAAAAATGCAGGGCCTTTGCGCAGTGCGGTTTCACGGGGCAATCCCCAAAGATTCCCTATAAGGGCCAAGAGCGTGCTCACAAAGGTTCGGTGAGCACCGCCGCCCCCCCCCCCGCAGCATGAGTGTTCGCCAAGGCGACGTGGCGCAGCCGCATCTTTTAGGATGCGCCTTTCCCTCCAAGAGGCGGAAAACCGATTTCCCTCACGAAAAGGTCGTTGAATTCTACATGGGTCGAGAGTTCGACGGGCTTCACGAAAGAGGCGATCCGGTCGGCCATCTTCCGTTCTCCCAGAGAAAGCAGGCACAAACCCGCCCCTTCCGCAGCCGCGTTGCCGATAGGAATGATCTTATCGACCGAAATGCCTGGGAACATGCCCAGAGCGACGGCCTTTTCCCGATCCAAATAATTGCCGAACGCACCCGCAAGGTAGATCCGGTCGATCTGGGATGCTTCGATTTTCACTTCCTTAAGCAGAACCGCAATGCCCGCCGCAATGGCGGCCTTGGCAAGCTGGAGTTCCCGGATATCCTTCTGCGTAATGACAATGTCCCGTTCGTTGCCCTGCTCGCCAGCAAAGGCCAACACAAATTCCCGCATACCGCCGACCGTGCGTAACCTGCCCCCGAGAGGCTGGGAAAGTGCCGGGGACTTTTCGCCCGCAAGCCGACCCGAGACTCCCAGCAGGCCGCAGCGGAGCAGTTCGGCCACCGCGTCGATGAGCCCGGAACCGCAGATTCCCTGCGGAGGCATATCGCCGATTACCCCCAACCGGACGGTGCCGTTTTCGAGCAGGACGCTCTCAATGGCCCCGTCTCCCGCCCTCATGCCGTTCTGGATATGCGCACCCTCGAAAGCGGGCCCCGCCGCTGCGGAACAGGCCAGCAGCCAACCCTTGTAGCCCAGAATGATTTCGCCGTTCGTTCCGATGTCCACGGCAAGGGAGTAGCCCTTCTGTTCCCACAGCTTCGTGGCCATGGCGACGCCAAGGGTATCGGAGCCCACATAACCGGAGATATTCGCGAGGACATGCACGGTCCCTTCCGGATGCATGGGCAACCCCAGCCTGCCGCCCTTGACCACTGTGCGCGGGCGATAACAGGGGATAAAGGGCGCCACGGACAGATTTTTGGGATCGACGCCCAGAAACAGATGGCTCATGGTCGTATTGCCCACGGCAACGACGCTGTACACATGGTTCTCGTCGATGGAGAGGCTCCGGAGAAGGCCGCGCATGGTTTCTGAAATGCCCTTGATGGTCACGGCCTGCATCTTCTCGAGATTTTCACGGCCTGCTGCAGCGGTAATCCGGCTCAGCACGTCGGCTCCGAACACACGCTGCGGGTTGGCCGTACCGTCTGCATCCAACACTTCGCCGGAAAGCAGATCGACGAGGTAGACCGCGATGGTCGTCGTACCGATATCAAGGATGAAGCCGTACCGGAGGGCATGGGTATCGCCGGGTTCGACGGCGATCAGTTCGTCCTCGACCAACACCGCGGTAACCTCAAAATCCGCCTTCCGCACAATCTCAGGCAGGCCGCCCAACAGGCTGAAAGCCACCTTCTTGTTCTTGCCCACCTGAGCCAGAATGCGCTCCAGATCGGACGCCTGATCCCGCAGACTGGGCTTGGGCAACTGGATGAACTTCTTCTCGATCAACGAATCGGAGTACTTTTTTTCTTTCTGGAGGTTGGGCAAACGGACCTTTCTCCGGACGTCATCCCGGCCAGCCGAGATCTCGATGACCACATCCTCCCGGATCAGGCTTTGGCAGGCAAGAACCTTGCCGTCCCCCCTGGTCATGAGGAACGACTCATCCCCCTCAACCGGAGCCAGCGTTCCGGAACGCACCTTCACGGCGCATTTGCCGCAAATGCCGCGCCCTCCGCACTCCGCACCTTCCAGTATGCCCGCCTTGAGCAGGCAATCCTTCAGGCTTGTTCCCGCCTCAGACTGGAAACGATACCGCTTCCCGCCGGCTAACACTTCGATGTTCATGATGCTCATGTCCGCCCACCCCTGTTGCCCGAACCCGTTCAGGAAAGCGAAAACGGAACCCGGCATTGCGTGTTCCAAGCCGCTATCAATTTCTCTGCGATCTCGTCTCCCGCCTTGGGAATGATGACAATCTTCGATTCATTGCCGCTAGCTTCCAGAACCCTCGTCTCGACCTTGTCGTTGACCCCGTCCACATGGAACCAGCCATGCTCCGTATCCGAAAGGATTCCCTTGACGCGCAGAGCTCCGGGCAGGATCTCGCGGACAAAGGCTTCCACCCTTTCCGGGGGCAGCCCTTCCGTCGTCGTGATGATGTACTGGCCCGGCCTCGTGTATGATTCCTTGGCACTCCGCTTAACAAACTTGCTCTCCAGAGGAGAAGACGTAGAGACTTCGTGCATGGAGGAATCCAATATCCCTTCAACACATGCGTAACTGGTTTCAATAATCCCGGCGTGCGGGTTGAGCTGCCTGATCTTTTTCCGAATTCGAGCCAGCGTCTCGCCGTCTGCGAGCTCGATCTTGTTGATGATGATCCGTTGGCTGGCGATGACCTGCTCTTCCACCGCATTGATGTCCTCAACCAGATCAAGGAAGCTCTCCGGATCTATCAGGGCGATCATGCCCTGATAGACGTAATGGCCGCCAGTAAGCCGCTTCAAATCACACAGGATATTCCTGAGCGGAAACGGATTGGCCATCCCGGAGGTTTCCACAATCACGACATCCAGAGAGCGCTTGGCGAGCAGGACAAGAGCCTCCAGAAAATTGCCGGAAAGGCAACTGCAGAAAACCTGCCCGTCGTTAAGTTCTTCAATCTCGATGTCTTTGGCCCGAATGAGGCTCGAGTCGATATTGACCCGGCCCCATTCATTGATGATGACGCCAATCTTTTTTCCCTGCGCGGCCGCTTCGTCGAGGATACGGTTCAGCAGCGTCGTTTTCCCCGAGCCCAAAAACCCGGTAATGAAGAGCAGAGGCACGGGACCGCAGGGATTGTTCATAGGGCTTCCTCGATCTGCCGGATAAGGTCATCCAGATTGGGAATGAGCGACGAGTACTTCAGTTCACCGTTGAGATACAGGCTGGGCAACTGCTTCACGCCCATCTTCTTGATCCGGGAGATGTTTTCAGGCGTGTTGTACATGTATTCCACGACATCGATCCTGTCGCCGAAATGCTTCTTCGCGTCTTGGGCGACGCCCCACATGTACGTACAAGCCGCGCAAGCCGTGGAATCCAGCGTGAAGGCTTCCAACAGGGGCTTTTTCAGATTGCCGTAGTCGGGCAGTTCCACATCCACGTCCATAGAGCTCAACTCATAGTTGGCCACCATCTCGCGGGCCTTGTCGGTATGCAGAACAGCCTGAGACAGAGCGATCGCATTCTCCACCGGAGATGCATAAGGCATGTCTCAGCCAGGGGAGAAGATGAAGTTCTTCCTTGTGTTCAGGCTGTCGATGAGGTCGATGCCCACCTTCATGTTGTCGAGCTGCGTACCAAGCAGCAAGGCGGTCGTCAGGGGGATGTTCCCGCCGATGGCGACATCGTAGCTGTCGGTGAGCTTGTGGGCCGCCACGATGTTGACATTTTCATCAACGGCGAGGGAATCCGGCTTCGTCTGGCACATGAGCTCAAGGATATGGGTCGCGTTGCCGCACACGAAGAAGGACGAAAAGGCGCCCTTGTTGCGGATATGCCCGAAGATCTTTGCATAGGGCTCGAAGACGAAGTTTTTGAAATGGGTTGGGGAAATCTGGGATACGACCGGGTCCACCGGTACGATGACGTCCACGCCTTCTTCCAGATAGAAGTCGGCCATCTGCAGCCCCAGTTCCGTGGTGTAGGCCATCAGCTCCTTGACATACTCGGGGTGCTGGCGCGCATCGCGGAAAAAGTTCGTTCCCCTCAAGTGGGAAGCCAGCGTATACGGACCGCAGAAGAGCCCGTACAGAGCGGTTCTGTCGCCCACGGCCTTTTTGATGCGCCGCGTGACATCCAGTACCAGAGGGATTCGTCCGGAATCTCTAGTGATCTTGATATCGGGAATTTCAAAAGTCGATTCCAGGGGATGCGAGCGGACGCTGGGCGGGCCGTTCTTTTCCCATTTGATGGTGCAGCCCAGAATTTCCGCTTCCAGCTGCAGGTCAAACAGGAGGATCAGGCCATCAGGCGCATACATCTTTTCCACTTCCAACAAAGACTCGACGAGCTTGTCCGCGTCCTGATAGACTTCATCGGCAGTGTATCCCTTCAAAAACCCGGCATGGACCCCCGCCATGGGGACCCAGGCGGGACGTTCCGTTTCTTCATGCCTAAGCGTTTTAAAAAGCACTTCTTTGCCAGTCATGCAAGACTCCTTTGTTGATGTTTGGAGCTGCAGGATGCCTTCCTGTAATGGCATCATTTTCGGAAACCGCCGACATGCTCCCAGCGACAGCCATCCTCTCGTGATGCGGCTGTTTTTACCGGTTCATGTCAACGTTCCGAATGTTTTTCGCCAAGCGGCTTCGCCACTCAGTTTCTGACGCTGGCCGCGTAGTCGGAAGAGGCCCTGACCATGGCCAAAATATTTTCCAATGGTGTCCGAGCGGCCAGATCGCAACCGGGCATCATCACGTAACCACCGTCCAGCCCGGCGATTTCGGCATTGGCGTACGCTGCGGCATACACAGCCTCACTCGCCCCCATGCACAGCAGTTCGTTGGGATTGAAATTCCCCACCATAGTGAGTTCTTTGCCTGCGGCCTCCAAAGATTCCTTGAGGTCCACGGGGGAGTCCACGGAAAAGCCGTCAATCCCCAGAGCCTTGACGTGAGGAAGCCTCATACCTGCCTTCCCGCAGATATGCAGCAAAAATGTTTCACAATTTTTCAACTGGGAGGTGAGCCCCTCGAGCGTGGGGACTACGTGTTGCTCGTACATTTTTGGGCTGATCATGTCTCCGGACGAACAGGGGTCACAAGTCTGGATGAGATCGCAACCGTTCTCACAGTACATGTTGGCGATTTCGGCGCAACAGTCCGTGGCATACTCAAGCAACGGCTTGATATACGGAGACTTCTTCCCCAGCAGGATCATAAACTCTTTCACGCCTACCATCATGCTTGCACCGGAGAAAGGGCCGACCATCTGACCGGCCACGCTCTTTCTGTCGCCCACAAGCTTTTTTATTTCCCGGGATTGGCGCATCATTTTCTGAATCAGTTCACTGTTCTCCAGCCTTTCACGGATTTTCGAGCGATCCAAGGAAGAGATATCCGCCGCAACGTCGTGGATGCAGGGTTTAACCTCGATCGGGGCGCCGATCTTTGAGATCTCGGTGGGGCAACCGAGAGCCTCAAGCAACCCAATCCAGCACCCCAAGCCCGTAGTGACCGAGTCACTCTGCATCTCGTCATATGTCCTGACTATCAGCTCAGCACCAAGATCATCCATCTCGCGCAGATCTTTAAACGAAATCTTTTCCCGCTCGATCATCCACGTTTCACCGAGGAGGATCATCATGGGCACACGATCCACCGGGTTGTGGGCAAAAGCAGCTTTGACACGTTCTTTGGAAGTCATGGTGCGGGGCATAAATTTCTCCTCTTATAGAGCAATATCCGGATCCGTTTAAGACATATCTCCAACTGATTGCTATAAAAACATTGGGGATGACGGCCTATTGATTGAAGGCACGCCCGCTTCCAGGAACCGCCCAGGCCAGAGAAAAGTTCCCGGAAAACGGCTGCATTTCATCGCCTCCGCCGGTGGAACCGACCGGAGGCGATGAAATGTTAGCGTGTCATCATCTTTCCCAGAAATCGCCTCAGGCGATTACGCGGCTAGTATTCCATCGGGAGACCCATCTGGGTCAGTTCCTTCTTCACCTTGTCGTACATATCCATGTACCACTTCTGCGGCTGGACGGTGACGAGGTTGTAGCATTCCCTGAAGTCGCCGCCCATCTTGTGCGCGGTATGGGAGTCAATGGTGGGCTGGTACTTGGCCATGATGCGCTTGACCAGATCGTTGGCATGGGCACGGGTAAGGCGCGCCTTGGCGACGGCTTCGCCCACTTCGGCGGAGAACTGGAGGCCAAGGCCGCTCTGATGGTCCTTAAGCCCGCTCTGGGCACCGGTACCGCCGGAGACGCCGTTGCCGAGCACGACGGCACTGATGGCGGAGGCGGCGGATTCCCAGAAGAAGTTTTCATGACCAATGCCGTGCGTCATCTGCCAGCCACCGCCGGTCAGCGGTTCGCACACGGTGTTCTTGGTAACGGCGGCGTTCTGGTGGTTGCTGCACCACAGGGAGTACTTGCTGGTGTTGCTGAAGTACATGGCGTCCACGGACCAGGAACCGTTCAGCGGCACGTCAAACAGCAGCTTCTGGATGATCCATTCCGCGGTGCCGGTAACGGCCGATGTAGCGGGACCGCCGGACAGGCCGCCGGGGTAGGAGGTCATGACGCTGTAGAAGTTGATGCCGTAGGTATGCCACTGCAGGGCGCGGGAGAGATGCTTGTATTCCACCTTCTGGTGCGGCAGGGTCAGGCAGCAACGGAAGTCGCCCTTATTGGCTCCCCAGCCGGGATCAAAAGCGGCCTGCATAGCGGACATGGCGATGGCGCGGATACCGCCGTCGGCGAGACCGGGACGGCAAACCTGGCGGCAGACGTCCTTAACCTGAGCGACGCTCCACAGTTCGGAGAACATTTCCCACGGAGAGTCGGGGGTAATGGGCATGCCGTAGATTTCCGTCAGGTTCCCTTGGAAGTGGCACATATCAATCTGAGGCACCTGAGCGTAGCTCATGGCAATCTGATGATAGATATCCTGAGAAACGGGGCCGAGAATACGGCCGAGCACGGAAACCGGGTTCTTCACATGATCGTAATCTTCAAAGCCGCGGTGAACGGCGGTGAAGGAATCCTTGCCCACGCCGACGGTGTAACGGTCGGCGGTGTTGGCAGCCGCGTCAAGGATTTCTTTGCGAGAGAATTCAATGATCCTACGGGTATCAGTGCACAACACACCGACTTCTGCTACCAGATCGATGGCGGCCTGCCACAGGCGGTCGAGCATTTCGTCGTCACAGGGGACCATGTGATCCGGGTCATACTTGATGCCCCACTTTTCGGTGATCTTCTTCAGCTTCGGCCAGTAAACCCTCTTGTCAAAGTCGGATTCAAAGCAAATGGGACCGGTAACAGCTCTCGACCAGAAGTCGATAAATTTTCCACGGGCGCCTATACGCATAGAGATTTCCTCCATAGACAGTGTGTGTTCAGGCTCTACTCAAACCCACCGAAACCGCTTACTTCAAGAGGCTCTTCGCGAGTTCCACCGCTTCCACGGCGTCCTTGGAGAAGCCGTCGGCGCCGATCTGCTCGGCCCACTGCGGGGTCACGGGACCGCCGCCCACGATGACCTTATACTTGTTGCGCAGGCCCTTGGCTTCGAGGAAGTCGATGACTTCCTTCTGGCTGGGCATCGTGGTGGACATCAGGGCGGAGAGGCCGATGATCTGAGCACCGAATTCCTCGGCGGCGGTGATGAACACTTCACTGTCGACGTCGGCGCCGACGTCCTTCACGTCAAAGCCGCCCACGGTGAGCATGGTGGCGACCATATCCTTACCCACGGCATGCACGTCACCCTTGACGGTGCCGATGACGACTTTCGGCTTTTCCTGGAAGGAACCAGCATCGATGGTCTTCATGAGCTCGGGTTCAAGGACCTTGAGCCCGGCCTTGAAAGCGTCGGTCGCGAGCAAGATTTCAGGCAGGAACACTTCCATGATCTGGAACTTGTCGCCGAGAACCTTCAACGCGTCGCCCATCGCATCGATCGCGTCCATGGGAGAGACGCCTTCCTTGATGATCTTTTCCGCCGCGGTTACGGCAGCGTCTTCATCAAAATCCAGAATGGCGTTTTTCAATTCTTCAATGCAAGCCACGTTTGCCATAGAAGTAACCTCCAGAAGTGTGGATACTGAAAAAGGCTTTTGCTCATCATTTGCCTTGGAAAGTTTCCGGGCGCTCACCCCCACTATCGGGCATGGCTTCCCGGACAGCCTCCTGACCTTAATGCCGCTATCCATAGCGATTCTGCATATCGCCCTCTGCCTCCTGCAATAGAATATTTTTCCTTCAATCAAACATGAAACCCGATACTCTTTCGTAAAACCACAAAGAATCATGCCGTTTTTTTGATCTGATCATATCGCAAATGATATGCACAGAACAATTTTTTATGACGTTACATTGCTAGAGTAAAAGAAGTCATGCATAGCAAGATACTTTATGCTAGTGTTTGTCCCAACATTCTCGCGTTGAGAAACATACCCGGCTTCCGCCGTTATGTTTGATATTAAGCAAGGAACATGCCATTTTCTTAGGAGAAGGAAAAATTTCTGCCCTCAAGAATTGAGCCAAATAGTTTTGCTCTTATCTCGGGCAGTTATTAGGACAGGAAGAACAGTATCCAGCAGAGAAAAGAAATTTTTCACTTTTTTAAAGAGAGCATTGATACCTATTAGTAATTTTTTTTGACCGTATTCGACACACAATAAGACAACCTGTATTACAATTGAAACAATAACAAAAAATAATTAATCATTATATATTCTTATATCTATTTTTTTCTAAAATCTGCCCACAACCCGCACCCGTGCTACATAAGAAATGACTCGGGGCGTCCTCATTTGCGGTCCTCCTCCCGCTCATTCCGCAGTCCTATATCTCACTTGAATAACATGACTATTTTTCACAAAAAGTTTAACACACTTCCAGTGTTTCACTGCCTGCGTGACCATTGGGACACTTCATGTTGTGGATCGGCCACTTCCAAAGTTCCACACGGCCTCCTGAAGCACGACGCCGGATTGTGAAATAAATTTCAAAAGAAAAATCAGAAGAACAGATACTGGAGCAGTACGGCACCCTTCCGCTAAGGCGTTTCCACCACACTACGCAGATCCACCAGAAAAGGTCTTCCTTGTACCGCATATACCCCACAGAAAGCTGCGCGAGGCATCCCCCGCTCAGCCCCCATCCTCCTGCATAGGCAGGCGGTCGGGGAAAAGAGTGTCAGGAACGGAATGATGAAAGCTATGGACAGACAGGTATGAAGTCGGCGCTCGCTTATTCGCCGCGCAGATTTCACTCCACTTCCTGCTCGACGGAGGCGAAGGGAACACTCACGCGCCGCCCCCAGTATAAAAAGGTATCAAGAAGCGCGGGATTCCGCATTCGGCATAGCGGGGAAGAGCACCCCAAAGCGGCGAAAGGCCCGAAAAACGCCGCTATACTGGAGTTGCCCTGGGATATGGTTCTGTTTTCGTGACATGTCGTTCTGACAAAGAGGATAAAGGCGAAAGGGATGGCGTCCGTTTCGGCTTTTCCCCGAGCGGGCCAGCTCCCCCTGAACATCGCCCGGCGGAAAGACGGAAACCGCCCGTATACCCGGCAGCCCGAACTCCGCCAGTGGGACTCGCAACAGGCTGCCAACACGACCGGCTTCCGGCGTTAAAGTTCCCATGAGGAGGCTCTCCCCTATTGCGCCTCAAACTTGGCGAGCAGGCCATGTTCCCGGAGCTTGCGGTACAGCTTGCTCCGGGAAATCCCCAGAGTCCGGGCGGCCAGCACCTTGTTGTAGCGGGAATTGACCAGCGCGTCCCACAATACCTTGCGTTCGGCCCGGGCGCTGGCTTCTGAAAAGTTCTGACTGTCCTGGCGGGAGTCCTCTGCATCGGGTATCGTCCCGGCTACGGCCGCCGCCTCCAGTTCACGCATGAAGCGGGGCGGAAGGTGCTGGACAGTCAGCACGGACTGATCATCCCCTAAAGAATATAGCGCGTACACAAGTACATTCTTGAGTTCCCGGACATTGCCGCGCCACGGGTATTGGGCAAAGGCATCATACAGGGCGTCGTCAATCCGGATATCCTTCTGGCGATTGTCCCCGACGCTCTGGGTGACGAAATGCCGGACGAGAAGGGGTATGTCGCTCACGCGATCCCGCAGAGGCGGAATATCCAGTTCGAAAACGCTCAGCCTGTGGTACAGATCCTCGCGGAACTGGCCCTGCCTGACCATCTCCGCCAGATTTCTGTTGGTCGCGCCGATAAGCCGAAAGTCGGAATGGAGCTGACCCTTATGAGCTATCTTTTGGATTTCCCCGGTTTCAAGGACACGGAGAAGCTTCGCCTGCATGGGCAGCGGCAGTTCACCGATTTCATCCAAAAAGATGGTGCCCGTGTCCGCCATTTCAAACTTGCCCTTCACGCCGCCGACCTTGGCTCCCGTGAACGCCCCTGTCTCATAACCGAACAGTTCCGATTCCATCAGTTCCGGCGGCAGTGCGGCACAGTTCACAGTGACGAAAGGCCGATCCGAGCGCTGGCTGGCCATATGCAGAGCCTGCGCCACCAGCTCCTTCCCTGTGCCCGATTCCCCGCATACGAGAATCGGTTCCTGGCTGAACGCGAAACGCCGCCCCAAGCAGCGCATGTTTTCAATGCAAGGGGCTTCGCCCACAATAGCTTCGAACGTATATAATCCACTATTTTTATGTGCTTCCTTCTGCTCTGAGAAGGAGTAGGACTTCATTTCCAGATTGCGAACCGTATCCAACAAGGCCAGCAGCTTATCCTTGTCGAGATTGGAAGGGATGCTTTCGACCACCACCCCCCGCAGCTGACCCTGCTCATCCTGAATAGGATAGCGAAAGGAGACACCCCATACGTTGTTCTTAGTCTGGCTGGAACAGATGACCATCTTGCGCGTGCGGATGCTACTCATGACGCCACGCTCGCCAGTGAGAAAATAATCCGTTATATGCTTACCTATAACACTTTCAGGAAGGTTATACATTTTTAGAAAAGATTTGTTGCAATAGATAAAGAATCCTTTGTCGCAAAAGAGAGCAACACCTGTATGCAGGAGATCAAAAATACCGATATTTATACTTTCAATAATCTTCTCAAATGTTTCCTTCAATATCATTGAAGAGTCAATCATACAGACCTCTCAGTCATGCATTTTGTCTATTGTACAAAAATAGATTCATATATTTATTGACTGATATCGGAAGAGACTGTCATTGTTGAGGCATTTCCGACACATGCCGAATACATCAATATATACTTACTGGAAATACTGTTTTGACTCAAGCGTGACACCCGACAAGTTGCAGGGGGGCCTGCCGCTGTACTCCGGTCCGTTTTACACCTGATTCCGCAAGGAGATGCACCCACAGCGGAAAAAGCGGCTTCTGTCCTTTTGCGCCGAACTACGGGGAATAGCCGAGGAATCAAACTGCTCCGCATTCCTGTGGAACGCCCTATCTACTCCAGCCTTCACTACCCGGATAATGAAGGGCCGATACCAAAGAGCTCTTCGTTATCTAGTTATTGCATTTTTGATGCCGGAGTCCATCCACTTCAGATATCCTAAAAAATCAAAACCATACGACACGATTGGGGATTAAAAAACAATTTTTCCCCCAAGTACCTTTTGGAGGCAAGAAAAGGGCCTGCATCGCCCGAAACGGGCCTCCTTCTGTCTCCTTAATCCGTCCTCGTGGCCCCTTCCAATGCAAAATTGCCCGGTTGTAGCCCCTCTCTCCCTACAAAGGATGTGACAGAAATAACGTTTAATATGTTCCAATATCGTGACACTTTGTACCCGCATCAATAAGGGGAAAAGACCTCCAAGATAGGTTTCCGTATAAAAAACTGCTCCAGCTATAGTAAGATACATTTTTAATCAATTTATATCATATAATTACAATAGAATTTATCAAAAATAGTTCCTGTTCTTTTTACTTGTAAAGCAGGCAGAGTGCGCCCCGGTACACGCACAAAATTGTACCGAACGGCTCTTTGTACCGATATTGACACAAATTGTCCCGAAAAACGTGCCGAAAAGAACTTTTCTCGATATATGGCGCCCACAATTCCGGGACAATTCTTCTCCGCTTTTTCACATAATCATAAAAAAACTTTTATTTCAGCGTATTATAGCGACAAAAAACAATGGCAAATTATTTGCAATAAAAAGAACAAGTTTCTGGTGAAACGTTTAGTGTTTGCATCGGGTTCCTGTTTGGGCTGTTCCATATCCCATATACTGATTAATAGGAATCAAAATGGTTCCAAATTGCACTGTAAAAGCACACATAATTGGATCATGCACCCATAATGTGACTTTTTTAACGTTATATAGATATGTATTTTGTGAAAATACCTATTTAATACATTACCATAATGTACATCAGTGAATGAATGACATCTTAATATATTAATATAAAAGAAGATACCATATTCAATTCTAAAACTATTATAGCGACTAGGATCAGTTCAACATCAGCAATGCTGGAAGGTTCCGGACCGGATGACCGGAGCGCCCGGCTCAGGCCGGAAAACGTCAAGAGACCTGAACATTCATCTCCACCAGGACGGAATTCTCATGAAAACAGGCAAGTTATACGGTGTGGGCATAGGCCCCGGCGACCCTCAGTATCTGACGCTCCGGGCGGCGGATGTGCTCCGCTCCGTGGATGTCGTCTTCACCGTGATTTCTCCAAATGCCTCGAACAGCGTCTCGCAATCCGTGGTGGACTATCTCCAGCCGCGCGGGGAAGTCAGGCTTCAGGTATTCAGCATGTCCCGCGACAAAACCATCCGCGAGGAGCAAGTGCGCGCCAATGCCGAGGCCATTATCGCCGAGCTGCGCGCCGGACACGACTGCGCCTTCGCTACACTCGGCGACGCCATGACTTACAGTACGTTCGGCTATGTACTGGAAATCATCCGCAAAGCCATTCCCAATCTGGATCTGGAAGTCATCCCCGGCATCACCTCATTCGCCACGCTCACCGCCAAGGCGGGAACCGTGCTCGTCGAGAACGGCGAACAGCTCAGGATTATTCCGTCGTTCCGCGCAGAAATGGCTGAAACACTTGATTTTCCCAAGGGTTCGACGACTATCCTCCTCAAAAGCTACCGTAGTCGCGGTGCCCTTCTCGACCGGCTGGCCCGCGAGGAGAAGGTACAGGTCCTCTATGGTGAACACCTCGCCATGAAAGAGCAGGCCCTTCTGACCGATCCGGACGCTATCCGCGCCCGCCCGGAAAAGTATCTCTCCCTGATCATGGTCAAGAAACAATGAAAGCCCGCAGTTCCATCCCGCCGTGGAAGCGTCCGGGCTGGGTTCTCTGGTTCGTCCTCGCTGCCGTCTGCTCATGCTGGTTCATCCTGCATATGCCCGTGGACTCGCGCCGGATGAGGGATGCACCCACAACCGCCACGCAGACAGCGGACGCTTCCCCGGCAAGGGGCGCCCCCGGCGGCGTCCTCCCCACACAGGCGAGCGGACAACCTTCCGACGCGGAAAGGATCTTCATGAAGCTGGAGACCTTCGGACGGCTGTTCGCCATCGTGGGCATTGCGGCCTTTTGTGGAGGGCTAATGGAGGCCCGCCAGTGGCATATGGTGCTGGCGCTGCTGATGGGGCGCCTGACCCGCATGGCGCGCCTCCCGGAAATCGTGGGCCTTGCCATGCCTACCGCGCTCTGTTCCAACGCCGCTGCCAACAGCATTCTGGTAAGCAGCCATGCTGAAGGGCAAATCCGGACTTCAGCGCTTATCGCCGGGGGCATGATGAACAGTTACCTGGCCTACATTTCCCACTCGATCCGTGTGATGTTCCCGGTGATCGGGGCCATCGGCCTGCCCGGAGTACTCTATTTCGGAATGCAGTTCACGGGCGGTTTTCTGGTTCTGCTGTGTATCCTGCTCTGGAACCGTTGGTACGTCTCGCGGCACGGCGAGTCCCCTTGCGCGACCGAGTCCGGCTCCACCTCCCAGCCGCTGGCATGGCCGCACGCCATATCGAAGGCTGCCATACGCTCGTTCTCCCTGCTCTTCCGCATGGCCTGCATGACAGTGCCCCTCATGCTCGGCATCGAATGGCTCCTCAAGAATGGCGTGCTAGACTTCTGGGAAACGGCCCTCCCCCATGCTGTGACGGAACTCTTCCCGACGGAGCTCCTTTCGGCGGTCGCGGCACAGTTCGGCGGCCTGGTTCAGTCTTCTGCGGTTGCGGCGAATCTCCGGGCCGAAGGGTTGATCGACAATAGCCAGATTCTGCTTGCTATGCTGGTCGGGAGCGCATTGGGCAATCCCTTTCGGGCACTCAGGAGGAACCTCCCCTCTGCCCTGGCGATCTTTCCCGTGCCCATCGCCCTTTCCATCGTCCTCGGCATGCAGCTTTCCCGCTTCCTCGTCACGCTTGCAGGCATAGCAGGAGTCATTTGGATAATGCTCAATACGCCATGACGGACAGCCTAAAACATCATCCCGGCGCGGAGGGGAAACGGCCCGAGCAATCGAACGGCATGGCCCGCATGGGCAGCCGGATATAAGGAAAGAGCATGGAAGTACGTTGGAACCTGAGTGGAGAGGAAATCGAGCGCGAAAGCTTCCGGACCATCGAGGCGGAATGCGATCTGCACATAAAGCTTCCCGCACCAGAATGGCGTGTGGCGCGGCGGCTCATCCACACGACGGCGGACCCGCGCATCGCGGACACCTTGGTGTTCCGTCACGACGCCGTCGCCTCCGGGCTGAAGGCATTGCGGTCCGGTGCGCCGATATTCTGCGATTCCAAAATGATCCGTTCCGGCCTGTCCCTTGCCCGGTTGCGTAGGCTGAATCCTGGCTATGGCCCGGAACGGCTGCACTGCCATATTGACGACCCGGACGTTCTGGCACGGGCAAAGGCGGAAGGCCGCACACGCGCCCTGTGCAGCGCGGAAAAAGCCCGCCCTTTACTCGACGGGGCCATCGTCCTCATCGGCAATACCCCGCTCGCGCTGGCCCGCATCGCCCGTTACGTGCTGGAAGAAAGTGCGCGCCCTGCCCTCGTCGTCGGAATGCCCGTGGGGTTCGTCAATGTCGTCGAGTCCAAGGCCCTCCTTGCCCGCTGCGCCGTCCCCCAGATTACCCTTGAGGGGCGGCGCGGCGGAAGCGCCCTTGCGGTCGCCACGCTGCACGCCGTCATGGAGAGCGCCTGATAGTGAAAACGACAGGAAAACGCCGCTAAGGAAGGTTTTTCGGCCTCCGCCGTCCCGAAAGTTTATTTTCCGGCGTTGTGCAGGAAAGGCTCAGGCTGCCTTGCCGCGTTCCGCGCATTCTGTCCCGGATCAACTCCCGGTAATGGCCTGGCACGGAAACGCCAACGCAACCTTGGCATGGCCCCATTCCCTTCATGAATCCACAGGAGCCGGATACGATGAAAAAGGATCGGAAAAACTTGCGTTGGGGCTACTCCACGGGCGCGTGCGCGGCGGCGGCAGCGAAGGCGGCGTGGATACGGCTCACGCGAGGCGGGGCTCCCCAAAGCATCTGGGTGCACTTCCTCGACGGCAGGGAGCGCGAACTCCCGCTTCTGCAATCCGGCGCGGGGCACATGGCGGCCATCAGGAAAAACGGCGGTGACGATCCGGACTGCACGCACGGTGCCACACTGTACTCCGACATCCGCGCCTGTCTGTCCGGAGAAATCCGGGCTGAGGACTATGTCCTCCAGATCGGGAACGGCACGCTGATCCTGCGCGGCGCGGAAGGCATTGGCCTGTGCAACCGCCGGGGGCTCGACTGCGAGCTGGGCCGCTGGGCCATCAACACCGGCCCCCGCAATATGATCTCCGAAAATCTCCGCCGGGCCGGGTTCAGCTCAGGATGCTGGCTTCTTGAAATCGGGGTGGAAAACGGCGAGGAGCTCGCGAAGCATACCCTCAACTCCCATCTCGGCATCATGGGCGGCATCTCGCTTTTAGGCACCACCGGCCTGGTCCGTCCCTACAGCCATGAAGCCTACATCCATACCGTCCGCATCTGCGTGAAATCGCACTTTCTTTCCGGCGGTTCTACAATGGTCTTCTGCACTGGCGGGCGCACCAAATCCGGCGCGGAGATCCACCTGCCTCAACTGCCCGCAACCGCTTTCGTCAGTATCGGCGACTTCATCGCCGAAAGCCTCGCCGCAGCCTGCCGCTACGGCATGCGCGAGATCGCCGTGGCCTGCATGCCCGGGAAGCTCTGCAAGTACGCTGCCGGATTCGAAAACACGCACGCGCACAAGGTCAGCCAAGATATGGATCTGCTCCGCGCCGAAGTCCGCAGGACGCTCCCCGCCGAGGCGTCCCTGCATGGAGCACTCAAGTACAGCGCTTCCGTGCGCGAGGCGCTTTTGTCCATCCCCCCGGACGCCCGGGACGGCCTCCTCCGCCGCCTTGCGCGGACCGCCCTCCGGCAATTCTCGCGCCGCTGCACGGGTAACCCGGCCCTCCGCCTGCTCGTGTTCGATTTTGAAGGAGAGTTCCTCTTTGAAGAAGCGCGGGGAAGGCCCGAAGAGGCCTCTCCCCGGCAGTCCACAGTCATCGCGGCGGAACCGGACGAACACATGAACGGGGATCAACCGGACCCGGCGATTGCCGACCCCGGCGAAATCGTGGGGCCATCCTACTTCATACAGGGGCATTCCATATGACGAACGGCAGAACGCGAGACGCCGCAGGGCACATCGACATCGTTTCGTGCGGAACAGGATTCCCCTCCGACACGGGCGTTCTTACTCTGCTGGAGGAGGCGGACGCGGTGTACGGCTCGCGCTCCCTTATGGCGTTGTGCCCCGTCCCGGTGAAAAACGCCCGGATCATTGGGAGCGGCGCCCGAAAGGACGCGGAAGAAGTCCTCGCGCTGGGCCGGGAGGGGAAACGCATCGTGGTGCTGGCCTCGGGCGACGCCCTCTACCATGGATTCGGCGGCACGCTCGCAGCACTCCGCACGCCCGGCGACAACCTTGCGTACCATCCGGGAATCACCGCGTTTCAAGCCCTGTTCTGCCGCCTCGGCCTTCCGTGGCAGGATGCCCGCCTGTTCTGCGTGCATTCCGGCGAGGGGCTGCCCTCCCGCGGCATAGCCGAAGCGCCGCTGTCCGTAACCTATGCGGGGAGCCGCTACCCGGCGCATGCCATCGCCCGCGCCGTGCTCGGCGCGCATCCCGCATCGGCCCGACGCGCAGCGATCATCGCCGAACGCATTGGCTCGGACGACGAACGCATCCTGTCCGGGACTCTGGGCGAGCTGGCCGACGCCGCTTGCGGCCCGACGTCCATCCTCGTCATCTTTCCGGCCGCCCATGCCGATTGCCATGTTCAGGAAGCGGCCGCCACAACGCGGGGCAGCGCCTCCATTCAGGCCCCGATACTGGCACTGGGGCTTCCGGAAGAAGCCTTCGAGCGCGAAAACAACCTGATCACGGCATCGGACGTGCGTGCCGTCATCCTGTCACGGCTGCGCCTCCCGGCTTGGGGGACGCTCTGGGACGTCGGGGCCGGAAGCGGCTCCGTGGGTCTGGAAGCGGCCGCCCTGCGCCCGACCCTCAGCATACACGGCATTGAGCGCAACCCCGAACGCTGCGCGATGATCGAACGCAACCGCCTCAGCATGGGCATCGCCAACTACACGCTGCATCCCGGCGACGCCCTCTCCGTAATCCGTGCGTCCTGCCCCGAGTCCCCCGCCCCTAGCGCATGCGGGGGCATCCTCCCCGATCCGGACCGCGTTTTCATCGGCGGCGGAGGAAAGGATCTGCCCGCGCTGCTGACGGCGTGCCGGGACCGCCTGCGGCCCAACGGCCTCATCGTCGTGAGCGCGGTCACGCTGGAAAGCTTTGGCACCCTCCTCTCATGGGCCCCCGACCACAGGGCCGGCTTCTGCCGCATCGACATCGCCAACGAACGCCCTCTCGCCAAAACGAGCCACCACCTTACTCCGCAGAACACCATTTACGTGTTCACATTCCATAATGAGGCAATTTCATGAAAGCACTCGTCGAATTCGTCGGCGCCGGACCGGGCGCGGAGGATCTCATCACCGTGCGCGGTCTGCGCGCTCTGGAACAGGCGGATCTCGTGGTCTACGCGGGTTCGCTGGTCAACCCCGCCCACCTCAAGGCCTGCAAAGCCGATTGCACCTGCCTCGACAGCGCCTCCATGAATCTGGGGGAACAGATCGAAGCCATGAGCGATGCCGCCCTTACCGGGAAACGTGTCGTGCGCCTGCACACCGGCGATCCCGCCATGTACGGCGCGATCAACGAGCAGATCCGGGGGCTGGCCCAAAAAGGCGTGGCCGCATCCATCATCCCGGGCGTCAGCAGCGTGTTCGCGGCAGCAGCGGCGCTTGGCTGCGAACTCACCAGCCCCGATGTGAGCCAAAGCGTCGTCCTCACGCGGACGCCCGGAAGAACGCCCATGCCTCAAGGCGAAGACGCCGCGGCCTTCGCCAGGACCGGGGCGATGCTGGTCTTTTTCCTGAGCACCGGAAAGGTCGGCGAGCTGATGCGCCATCTGATGGAACAAGGTGGGCTGGCCGAGGGCACCCCGGCGGCGATCGTCTACCGCGCCTCATGGCCTGATGAGCGCATCCTGCGCGGTACGGTGGGCGACATCGCCCGGCAGGCCGAGGAAGCCGGGCTCGGACGGCAGGCGCTCGTCATCGTGGGCCGGGCCTTGGGAGCCAACGGCACAGCCTCGCGGCTCTACGACGCCGACTTCTCGCATGGCTACAGGAACCGTCTGGTTTCGGAGGATTTCGACGGACGCTGCGCCCTGTACGCCTTCACGGACAAGGGGCTGACGCGAGCCCGGGAGATCGCCGCCGGGCTGGGCCTGCCCACGGTGCTCCACAGTACGCATCCTTCCGGTGCGGAAGGCATCGTGCATATACCGGCCCAAGACTTCGACAGCCGCCTCGCCGCCAACTGGGCGCAGTTCGACGCGCATATCTTCATCGGCGCGACGGGGATCCCCTTCCGCAAAGCCGCCCCACTGCTGCGCGACAAGAACATTGACCCGGCCGTGCTTGCCTGTCCGGAAAGCGGCAGCCATGTGATTGCCCTTACCTCCGGGCATTTCGGAGGCACCAACCGGCTGGCCCGGCGCATAGCCCGCATCACCGGCGGACAGGCCGTAATCGGCTCCCCCGCGGACGTCAACAGCCTCCCCGCCTTTGACGAAGCCGCCGCACAGGAACACGCACGCATCCTCAACCCGGAAGCCGTCCGCGCCCTCAACGCCGCCCTGCTCGACGGAAGCCCCATAGCCTTCTGCGGAACACGTGCAGTCTTCGAGCGCCATTTCGCCTCCACCGGGCAAGTTGCCTTCTTCGAGAACCCGCAGGATGTCACATGCGGCCATGCCGTCCTCTGGGATAGCGAAAACACGCTTCCGGAAGAGGTGCTGTACCTTGATGTCTCCAGCCGTGCCTTCGTCCTCGGCGTGGGCTGCCGCCGCGGCGTCAAGCCGCAGGAGCTGCGCCTCGTCGCGGAACGGTATCTTTCCGAATTCGGCCTGAACGCGGAAAACATCGCCAGCATCGCCACCTGCACCGTGAAGGAGGACGAACCGGCTATCCTCGGATTGGGCGAGGCATGGCAGGTTCCCGTGGCTTTCCACAGCGCGGAGGAGCTGGATGCCGTGCCGGTGTCCGCTTCGGTGTGCGAGGCCGCGTGCCTGCTGTCCGCCGGATACGGCTCAATCCCCCAGCCCGCACTGTACGCCCCGAAATCCGCCTTTGGAGACGTCACGCTGGCACTGGCCCGTCTGCCGCATCTTCCCGTCCCCAAAAGCGGACAAGGGGAAATCGTCGTGGCCGGGCTCGGATCGGGCGCTCCCGGCCACATCACGCCGGATGTCGACACGGCGCTCAGGCGGTGTGACACCGTCGCCGGCTACAGCCATTACGTCGACTTCATCCGGGACCGCATCGCCGGAAAGCCCGTGATCCAAAACGGCATGAAGGGCGAGGTGGAGCGCTGCCTGTCCGCTCTGGAAGCGGCCCTCGACGGACAGAACGTATGTATGGTGTGCTCGGGCGACCCCGGGATTCTGGCGATGGCCGGCCTCCTGTACGAACTGCGCGCCCGGGAGCCGCGTTTCGGGGACATCCCGATCCGGGTCCTACCGGGGATCACCGCGGCGACTATCGCGGCGGCCTCGCTTGGCGCGCCGCTCCAGAACGGCTTCTCTCTGGTAAGCCTGTCCGATCTGCTGGTCCCGGCGGACGAGGTGCGCCGCAACATCCGTTCCGTAGCCCAATCCCTGCTGCCGGTGGCGCTGTACAACCCCGCCGGGCGCAAACGGCGGGCTCTGCTGGACGAAACGCTTGCTGTTTTCCGGGAACATCGGGGCAGGGACGTCCTGTGCGCCTACGTCAAAAACGCGGGCAGGGAGCAGGAAACCAAATGGGTGGGCAAACTGTCCGAGTTCCCCGCCGCCGAGGTCGACATGTCCACACTCATCATTATCGGCGGCCCCCGGACCCGCCTTGATTCCGGCGTCCTGTACGAGCCGCGCGGCTATGTGGAGAAGTATATGGAATAGGGGGAAACGGGAACCGGAGGAACGGGGACAGCGCCTTTCGGAAGGGAAGCCGTTCCCCTCCCGAGCATTCCGCCCTCCGGTTCCCGCAGGGGCTCTTCCCGGCTTAAGAAAAGCAAAAACGCTCACCAACCTGCTGTGCATAATCACATATAGGGGCAATGCAAAAATCTGACAAACGCCGAACCGATGACGCCGAAGGCCCAAACAAGGGAACGGCGGGAACGCGTGAAGGCCCTTTTTCCGGAAGTTTCCCCCTCCCCCAGAACTTGGGAAGGATGCCATGAACACGACATTTCACGCATTTTGCCTTGCCGCCCCCCGATCCGGGGAGGGGAAGACGACGACGGGGATCGCGCTGATGCGTGCGCTCGCCCGACGCGGGCTGAAGGTGCAGAGCTTCAAGTGCGGGCCGGACTATATCGACCCGACCTTCCACGCTCAGGCTACCGGGCGCCCCGCCTGCAACCTCGATACATGGATGATGGGCCGCGAAGGCGTCCGCACGCTGTGGGACAACCGCGCCCACGATGCCGACGCCTGCGTCTGCGAAGGGGTCATGGGGCTGTTCGACAGCCGCGATCCCGGCGATCCGGCGGGAGGCACCGCCGACTGCGCCCGCGCCCTCGGCATCCCCGTCGTGCTCGTGTTCAACGCCCGGGGCATGGCGTGCTCCGCCGCCGCACTCGTTGCGGGGTTCCGGCTTCACGCTTCCCGGATGGGCGTCCAGCTTGCCGGAGTCATTGCCAACAACGTGGGAAGCCCACGCCACGCCGACATCCTCCGCCGCGCGCTCGAAAGCGAACGCCTCCCCCCTCTGCTCGGGGCCTTGCCCCGGAACGAGGCGTGGCGGATTCCCGAACGCCAGTTGGGCCTGCTCCCCTCCGAGGAAGCCGGTACCACGGAGGCGTGGCTCGACGCCCTTGCGGATGTTGCGGAATCCTCCGTCGATATGGACAGGCTCCTGAGCCTCACCGAAGCCCGCCGTCCGAAAGCCCGGGCCGTCCTTCCTCCGCGCGGCATCCGGCCCCGGCGCATGGGCATCGCCAAGGACAGGGCGTTCTGCTTCTATTACGAGGAAAACGAACGGGCACTCGCCGCCCGGGGATGGGAACTGCTGCCGTTCTCGCCGCTTGAGGATACGGCCCTGCCGCCCGGCATCGACGCGTTGTATCTCGGGGGCGGCTATCCCGAAGTCTTTGCCCGCGAGCTTTCCGGCAACACGGCCATGCGTGAGGCCATCCGCGCCTTTGCCGAGCAGGGCGGAGAAATCTATGCCGAATGCGGCGGATACATGTACCTGTGCACCCGGCTCGAGGCATCCGAAGAAGCGGACGGCACGGGCGGGAGGGCGAAAAGCTGGCCCATGTGCGGGGTCATCGACGCCACGGCCCGCATGGGCGGACGTATCCAATCATTGGGCTACCGAGAGGTAACCATGCTTGGAGACGCTCCGTTCGGGCTCGGGGGCGACGTCTTCCGCGGCCACGAATTCCACTGGTCGGACATTGAGCTGCACCGCGGCTACGCGCCGCTGTACGCCGTACGCACAGCATCCGGGCACGCCGATTCCGGCATCACCGCCGGGAATGTGCGCGCCAGCTATGTCCATCTGTACTGGGGCAACACCGGCGAGGCGAATTACGCCGGACGACCCGCGCCCTCGGACTTCACCGCCTGCCGTCCCGAACACCGAGCCGCCCGCCCGGGCGAGGCCAAAGCAACATGCGAAAACATCGGGCAGGTTATCCTGCTCAACGGGCCGTCAAGCGCCGGGAAAACGACGCTGGCCAAAGCCCTGCGGGATCGGCTGTACGCCATGCACGACATATGCAGCCTCATGCTGTCCATCGACCAGCTGCTGCGTTCGGCCACAGGCGGCCATGAATCGGTCCTCGCCGGCCTCGAACGGACCGGCCTGCCCTTCATCGAAACGTTTCACGCGGGAGTCGCGGCGGCGGCGAAAGCCGGGGCATGGACCATCGTCGACCATGTCATCGGCGAGGATCCCGGATGGGTCGAGGATCTGCTTGGGAGGCTGGAAGCCATCCCCCTGCTGTCCGTCCAGGTGCTCTGCGACGACGAGGAACTGCGGAAGCGCGAGTCCGGACGTTCCGACCGTTCCCCTGACTGGCCGCACGCCCAGCGGCAGGCCCGGCACATTCACCTCCCCCTGCCCAACCAGATGGCGGTGGACACGACCCGGACCAGCCCCGAAGACTGCGCCGCCTGTATCCTCGCCGCACTGTCCGCCGAAAAAAACGGTATCCCCATCCGTCCCGGCGGGGGCGCACCCTTTTCCACAACAGAACGAGGTTCCTTATGAAGCTCGATGCACACGGCGGCGACCTTCTCGCCATGGCGTCGGTGTCCAAGCGCGATCCCGCGTCCCTGCTTGATTTCAGCGTAAACGTCCGCCCCGAAGGCGCGCCGGAGTTCCTCCGTGCCGCGCTGGTCAGGGCGAATACGGGCCTCGCGGCCTACCCTTCGCCCAACGCCGAGGAGGCCCTTGCCGCTGCGGCACGCCGATACGGCCTGCCCGCCGGCCGCTTCGCCTTCGGCAACGGAAGCAACGAGCTCATCCACGCCCTCGCCCGCGTACTCAAAAGGCGCGGCGCACCCTGCGTTTCCATCGTCGAACCGGCGTTCAGCGAATACGCGCTGGCCTGCCGCCTTGCCGGGCTGGAAAGCAGCCCGCTCTGGGGCGGCATCGGTTCCGGTGCGGACGGGCAGCCTTCCGGCGATCTGCTGGCCGGGCTTGCCGAAACGCCCTCGGGTTCGGCGGTGTTTCTGGCCAATCCCTGCAACCCTTCGGGGCTGTTCCGCACGCCCGACGAATGCCTGTCCCTGCTGGCGGCGCGGCCCGACCTGCTCTGGATCATCGACGAGGCCTTCATCGAATACGCCGGGCCGGAAGCCGATGTGTCGATCCTGCGCCGGATGCCCTCCAACGGCGTAGTACTGCGTTCGCTGACCAAATTCCATGCCTTGCCGGGGGTGCGCATCGGCTATCTGGCGGCCTCGGCCGAACTGGCTGAAGCCGTCCGCGCCGATCTGCCCGCGTGGAACGTCAACGTGTTTGCGCTGTCCGCAGCCGTGGCCGCGCTCGGCGACACATCAGACTTCGCGGAACGGGCCCGTGCGGAAAATGCCGAACGCCGCGCCGATCTCGCAGCCGTCCTATCCGGCCTCCCCGGCGTGGAGGTGTTCCCTTCCTCTGCCAACTACGTGCTGTTCCGCTGGAGAGGCGCCCCCAAAGACCTGTACGGCATCCTGCTGCGACGTTTCGGGATCGCCGTGCGCGACTGTTCCAACTACTGCGGGCTCGACGACGGAACATGGTTCCGCGCCGCCGTCCGTTTCCCCGAGGAACACCACAGGCTCGCCGGCGCACTGCGGGAAGTAATGGAGGAAGGCGATGTCCCAAAGAAAAGCGCGGCGGATACTCCCCTGCTCGCTTACGGAGGGATGAAAAGCGGGGAAGAAGACGAAGGGGACCTTTCTTTGAAAAAGATTTCCCCTTCCCCCGCGGACTTCCCCATCTCCTGCTCCTCTTCCGTCTTCCCCGCCGGGCGCTCCTCCCGCCGCACTCCAGCCCTCATGCTGCAGGGAACCTCTTCAAACGCGGGCAAGAGCATCCTCGCAGCGGCCTACTGCCGCATCTTCCGGCAAGACGGCTACAATGTGGCCCCGTTCAAGGCTCAGAACATGTCCCTGAATTCGGGCGTCACGGCCAATGGCGACGAGATGAGCCGGGCACAGATCGTGCAGGCGCAGGCGGCCCGCGCAGACCCCGATGCGCGCATGAATCCCATTCTGCTCAAGCCGCACTCGGATACGGGATCGCAAGTCGTCATCCTCGGGCAGCCCTTGGGACATATGGACGTCCTCGAATATTTCGGGAAAAAGAGGGAACTCTGGTCCGCCGTCACCGACTCTTATGACAGCCTCGCGGCCGAATGCGACATCGTCGTTCTTGAAGGCGCGGGCAGCCCCGGCGAGATCAACCTCAAGAGCCACGATCTGGTCAACATGCGCATGGCCGATTACGCTCGGGCATCGGTGTTGCTCGTCGGGGACATCGACCGGGGCGGCCTCTACGCCTCCTTTCTCGGTACATGGATGTCCTTCACCGACGCCGAACGCCGACTGCTCACGGGATATATCGTCAACCGATTCCGGGGGGACGCATCCCTGCTCGGGCCCGCGCACGACTACATGCTGGCTCACACCGGCGTTCCCGTGCTCGGCACCATCCCCTACATCCGTGACCTCAACATCCCCGAAGAAGATATGGCGGGCTTCTCATGGGGACACACCGACTGCGGGGAAAAAAAGGCGGGGACACTGGACATCGCCGTGGTCATGCTGCGGCACGTATCCAATTACACCGACTTTGCGCCGCTCGCCGCCGAACCCGACGTCCGCCTGCGTCCGGTGCGCCGTGCGGAGGAATGGGGCGACCCCGATGTGGTGATGCTTCCGGGCTCGAAAAGCGTGGTCCCCGACCTCGACGACCTGCGCCGCAGCGGGCTGGCGGACAATATCCTCGGGCACGCCGAGCGCGGCAAATGGATCTTCGGCATCTGCGGCGGGTTGCAGATTCTGGGCCGGGCCATCCTCGATCCCCACGGCATCGAGTCCGCCGCGCCGGAAGTGCCGGGGCTCGGGCTTATGGAT
>NZ_JNJP01000042.1 GCF_000701705.1 Bilophila wadsworthia ATCC 49260
TTTCCAAAGGGCCGTCCTATCCAGGACGGCCCTTTGTTTTGCCCGAACTCATCCTCATCACAGGCCACCCCTCCCCAAGCCCCAGGCTAGGCGCAAGCCCCTCCTGCTCTTTCTCCCTCAGCCTTCCCTCCCCCTCGGGTTTCCTCCTCCCCCAGCTTCTTTTCCCTACGGTACCCGCCCGGTTCGCTCCTTAATCGGATCATTTGCTTCTTCTCCGCCTTCTTCTCTTTTCCCGCAAGCCTCATCGATTTGCCAGGCAACGGCTTTAGAGGGCCTGTGTTTGAGAGGAAAGGGGGGCCACGGAATCGTTTCCTTAATCGGTAAGTCTCCTCGTTACCCTTCGTAATCAAAAGCCTAGGGAGTTCGAAAGATGGGGCGGTGGAGGGAATAGAAGCCTCTCTCCAGAAGAGGGGCTCCCTTCCTTCATATTCTCACCCCATCTCATAGGGGAAACCGCACATCAGGGAATTGCCCCTGCGCCCTCATTATGCTAGGAGTTTGAAAAGTACAGGGTTCTCACCCCTGACTTTCGATTGGAGGTTTACTATGCTGAAAATCAAACATGTAGCCGTATGCATGCTCGCTCTCGCCATGCTTTCGGCTGGTTGCACCAACTACAGCGGCAATACCTATTCCGGCAGCCAGGTGCGCAGCGCTCAAACGGTGCAGTACGGCACGGTGGTTTCCGTGCAGCCCGTTACGCTTGAGGAAGATCGTCCCGCCGTCCTTGGGACAGTGGGAGGAGGCGTCGTAGGCGGCGTGCTCGGCAATATGGTTGGTGGCGGACGCGGGAAGACGCTGGCGACTATCGCGGGTGCAGCCCTCGGCGCGGCTGGCGGCTATGCCGGCGAGAAGGCGCTGACCAAGCAGAATGGCCTCGAAATTACGGTCGAACTGGAAAACGGACAGCAGTTGTCCATTGTTCAGGCCGCCGATCAGCAATTCTCTCCGGGTGAACGTGTCCGCGTACTGCGCGGAAGCGACGGCTCGGCGCGTGTGACCCGTTAGCCTTTGCAGGAACGCCGTATTGCGGCATCGTATAATCCGTCGTGCGCCGGCATGACGAACAACCAAGGAGCATCCATGCTGGATCCGAAACAGTGTGTTCTTTTCAGCGGCGGGGCCGCCGGAACCGAGCAGTTTTTCGGCGCGCAGGCCGAGGCTTGGGGCATTGAAGAAGTGAACTACAGCTTTGATGGGCACCAGATCGAACGGAAGCGCGGCGTGCGCGTCCTCACTTCCGAAGAATTGGCCCTGAAAGATGTGAGCCTGACCTATGTTTCCCGCCTTATGGGCCGGGAATTCACGAAGGCTCCCCTGTTCCGCAAGGTCCTGCAGTCCATTTGCTGGCAGGTCAGCAGCGGTCAGGAAGTCGTGGTCGTGGGCAACATCCAGCCGGATCAGACCGTCAAGGGCGGTACCGGCTGGGGTGCCGAGTTCGCCAAGATCTGCAACAAGCCCCTTCTCGTGTTCGATCAGGAACAGGACGGCTGGTATCGCTGGCTGAACGACGCTTGGGTCAAGGTGGAAGAGCCCGTCATTGAGCATACGCACTTCACCGCCACGGGAACCCGGTTCATGGAAGCCAACGGGCGCAAAGCCATTTCGGATCTGTTTGCTCGTTCGTTCAATCGCTAGTCGTCGCGGACGTTTTTGCCGTATTGTGGACAGCCATCCTGTTTTGCAGGATGGCTGTCTTTGTGAAGGTGGAGTATGCCGTTGTTTGCCGTTCCGTCCGTAAAGAGCAATTCGCTCGGGTTGTTGGCGGGTCTTTGCGCCTTTCTCATCTGGGGCTTTCTGGTCGTTTTCTGGCATATGCTGGATGCCGTGGCTCCGTTCGAAATCCTGTGCTACCGCAGCATTTTTTCGTTTGTGAGCTTGCTTCCGGTCGTTATGCTGACAAGGCGCTGGGCGGAGGTCGTCAGCGCTTTTCGCAACCGCCGCGTGGCGCTGACCATGTTCGCCAGTTCCTGCGTGGTGGGGTTGAACTGGTTCCTGTACATATGGGCCATCAGTACCGGACAGATCCTTGAAACGAGCCTCGGATACTACACCAATCCGCTTATGAATGTGCTGTTCGGTTTCCTTTTCTTGCGGGAACGGCCGTCACGCCTTCAGGGGATAGCCATTTTGTTGGCCTGTATCGGTGTCCTGCTGAGTTTCTTGGGCCACAATCAGTTTCCGTGGCTGGCCCTGTCGCTGGCCTTCACTTTTGCGCTGTACGGTTTTATCCGAAAAACGGTTTCCGTCGAAGCGCTTCCCGGCTTGTTCATTGAGACGATAGTTTTGATACCCTTTTCGCTCGGCTGGATCCTGTGGCTCTATTGGAATGGGGAGGGCTTCCTTTGCAGCCCGACGGTTCGGGAAGGCTTTTTGTTGTTTCTTGCCGGCCCGGTCACATCCCTGCCACTGGTCATGTTCGCCTATGCCGCCCGGCATATGCGCCTGATGACGCTTGGCCTGCTGCAATACATTTCCCCGACCTGCACGTTCTTCCTCGGCATATTCATGTTTGGGGAAACCTTGAACCCGGCTACGCTGGTGACGTTCATTTTTATCTGGTTGGCCTTGCTGCTGTATACGGTGGAAAGCTGGCGGCAGACGCGGCATTTGCCGCACTGAGGGAACGGAAAAAGGCGGGACGCCCCCCCTCTCTTTTTTGTACCATTGAACGCATGGGCATATGGACCGAAATGGTCCGGCTCAGTTGGGCGTCATGCAGGAAAAACTCCCAGTACGGGAACTTCCATGCTTACGTGTACCTATGAAAAATCCTCGGCTTGCCGAGGACTTTTGGGGGAAGGGGAGAACGGATATGAAAAAGCCCCGACAGGCGGGGCAATAGGGCGGTGGTGTGCTTCATGGTGGTTCTTTGGGCTTGGGGAGGCATTGTACGGGAGTGGCTTAGTGGGTCCGCTTGAGCTCATAGCCGAACTGTTCGGCTATATGCTCAAGCGGCTGGATATTACCAGTGACCCGCATGATGTCGACGAGGGTTTCCGCGCCGAGTTTCGCGCCGTCGTCGAAGGGATTCACTTCACGCAGCAGGGTGGAATACGGTTTGCCCACGGCGGCGGCAATGTTTTTGGCACCAAGACCGCTTTCTAAAACAAGATCATGAACGGCAGAAATAAGATTGGCAGACATAAGGGTTCTCCTTTGGTTGCGTATTCAAACAGCACCACCTGTTCTTAGCTATACCTGATTCTCATCGGAAGACAAGGCCATTAGATTCTTTTTTTAGTACGTTTCGTGACTTTTTTCTCCTGTAGAAAGAGAATAAGTATTGCTAGATTGGTTATCCTGCTAGAATCACTGTTTAAATAAAAGAGACCCATTGAAAAGAGTTTTTGACGATTGCCAAAAAAATCAATGGGCTGAAAAGAAGTTTTTTTTCAGATGGTTTCGTTTTGTGAATTATAGTGCGTCTTGAGCGGTCAGGGCATACAGGTACCGCTGGGTGCGGGACGCCGTATACGTATATTGCCCGGCAATACGCCAGTTCTGTGCGGCCTGTTCCCAATCCGGAGACTCTTGGAGGCGTTCGCGCAAAAGCAGTACGACCACGCCATTGGGGTTCAGGTTGCCTTTGACGAGTTCCAGAACGCCGGGCCACGGCATAAACGCCCGGCTGACGATGAGATCCGCTGTCCGTGCGGGCGGTCCGGCCATAAACGCTTCGGCGCGGCCCCGGAAGACATGGGTTCCGGGCAAGGGATATTGGGCGAGGACCGTGGACAGGAACAGGGCTCGTTTTTCTCGGGCTTCGACCATCCAGTAATCGCCTTCTTGCCAGATCATACGCAGAGGAAGTCCGGGAAGCCCGGCTCCCGAGCCCAGATCCCAGCAACAAGGTGCAGCGCTGTATTCCACGTCTTCGCGCAGAAAACGCCCGAGATGCAGGCTGTCGACGACCAGCGTAAAAAAGGTGTCCTCAGCCGTCCGGGTGCCGACAAGGTTCATGACCCTGTTCCACTGTATGAGCAGTCCGAGATATCCGGCGAGCGGGGGCAAGGTTTCTTCGGTAAGCTCGAAACCTGCGCGCTTGGCCCAGTCCTGAAGATCATACGGGGATACGGATGATGAACGCATGACGACTCCTTGATGCTGTAGAGGAATAAGAGGCGGTTATACCCGCAAGGCGCGCGTTCGTACAGCGTCTCAGGTACGTTTCCGGATTGCGCGCTTTGATCCAATGAGAAGAATCAGCTTTTGCAGCGCCGTTTTTTATCCGCTTTGGCTTTTTGCCGCTTGAGCCGCTTTTTTTGTTTTTTCAGATGCCACCTGCGTTTTTCTTCAGGGGACATAGGGGCTATGGGGAGAAAGAACATCGGATAGAGGACGGCCAATACGAAGGACAGAGGAAAAAGCGTTCCGAAGATGTCGCGGGGGACATCGCCTTTGGAGTGCGACCATAGAAAGAAGCTGACGATTCCGAGCACAGTCAGCAGCACGCGGTCCCAGAAAGGCGAAGAGGTGAAAAGGAGCCTTGTCGTGGGAGGCGGCTGCCCGGAGGAGGAAGCCTCCATACCCGGCTGGCTGTCGGAAGGGGGGGCTTCCGGAAAATGTTTGTCCGTAACGTTTGTAAACCTGACTATGACAAGAAGCAGGAACATGACGATGAAGAATGTGGGAATGAGTTTCGCCGGGTGTCCGCCAGTGACACTATAGGCGATCACCCATTCGGAGGCACATACGCAAAGCCCCCCTAGGATCAGGCCGGATATCGACCAGTGGGGAGTGGGATCTTTATCGGGTGGGGATGGCTTTCTACCCATGCGCGGCTCCTTGGTGCGGACTCTTCGTAACACGGCATTATCCGGCGGCGGTTCGGAAGAAGCTCGATCCCGCAGTCCGGCCGGAAGGGTGCCTCCTTGGGCGTGTTGGAGCGGATTGGCTTGAACCAGTGCATATCCTTTTTGCTTTGGCCGCCGGAGGCTGGGTGGAACTATTCGCCCAAGGGCAAGGGCGGGGCCCTTGCTCCCGGAGGCCCTGCCCGTTTATTTTCCCGCCTCCTTCCTGAGATTGCCCACCTGGCGGCAGATGCCCATGAGCATATCCATCTCGTGCCGCCTCAGGCCGGACTTGCCGAGGAAACGGCGCAGGGGCATCAGGAAGTAGTCGGGATTGTCGCTTTTGAGATAGTCGATGGCGAGGAGCGTTTCTTTGAGCCGGGCGTAGAGCAGGGCCTGTTCCTCGTGCGTGATGCGGCGCGACTGCTGGCCGGGATCGTTGCCGAGCGACGGCTGCGGGTCCACGCGGCTGACCGCCTTCATGCATTCGTAGGTAAGGATGAGGATGGCCTGCGCCAGATTGAGCGAAGAAGCCTCTCCAGCGGTGGGGATGGTTACGAGGCGCTGGCATTGCTCGATGTCGGCATTGCTCAGGCCGCGATCCTCGCAGCCGAAGACGATGGCGACCCGGCTGCCTTCGTGGAGCAGGGGCGCGATTTCCCCGGCGGCCTGTTCCGGCGTCAGCAGCCCGCGCCGCCAGCCGCCCGTGCGGGCAGTGGTGCCGAAGGTCAGGACGTTGGGGGCGAGCGCGTCGCCGAGCGTCGGTTTGACCTCAATGGCGTCGAGCAGGGGCTCGCCCTTGGCCGTGGCCAGAGGCCGGGCTTTTTCCTTATCCCACCACGCGGGGCTGACGAGGGTCAGGCGCCCGCAGCCCGTGTTGGCGCAGGCGCGGGCCGCCATGCCGATGTTTTCCGGGAACTTGGTTCCCACCATAATGATTTCCAGATGCCGCAGGGCGTCCTGCGAAGCTTGCACAAGCATACTCACTTCCGGGGAGACAGGGTGGCAAGGGCGTCCTCAAGCTGGCTCGCCGTGTACAGATCTCTGAGCACGATGGGGCTGTTTGAGAGGAGGCCCTTGGGGAAAATGGCCGTGACCGGGATGCTGACGCTGCCGATGGCGCGGAGCAGCGCCTGCGCTTCCGGGTCGGGCCGGGTCAGGTCCACCTTGATGAGGCGGAGCCCGTAGCGTTCCGTGATGGCGTGCAGGCGTTTGGGCGTCAGCACGGTTTGCTCAAGGAATTTGCAGGACGGGCACCAGTCCGCCGTGAATTCGACCATCAGCGGTTCTTTTTTCAGCAGCGAACGGAACGTGTCCGCCCGGAACGTTTCCCACGGCGCGGGTTCGGGGGCGGGCTGCACGCTCCACCAGATGGAGCCGCATACCATAAGGAGCGCGAGCGCGCCCGTAAAGAGCTTTTGACGCCCCGAGGCCCGCAAGCCGCCCCATTGCCCCCACATCCACGCCGCCAGCGCGCAGACGAGCAGGGTGACGAGCGCGGCGAGCCGCTGCGACTCGGGGAGAATGGACAGTAGGTAGATGGCGGTACCCATGAGAAAGAAGCCGACCAGCCGTTCCATGATCCCGGTCCATGCGCCGGGCTTGGGGAGGATGCGGGCCGCGCCGGGCCAAGCCGCCAGGACGAGGTAGGGCAGGGCCATGCCGATCCCGGTTGCCGTGAATACGGCGACGATCACGGGCAGGGGCTGGAGTGCCGCCCAGCCGAGCACGCCGCCGAGCAGAGGGCCGCTGCACGGGGTGGCCAGCAGGGTGGCGACGAGGCCGGTGAGGTAGGCTTGCGTTTTGGGGTTGCGTGACGCGCCGACCTTGAAATCGAGCACGGGCAGCGTGAACACGTCGAACAGGGAGAGGGACAGCAAAAAGACGAGGATCAGCAACCCGTACACGAGATGGGTATTCTGGAACAGGCCGCCCCATGCCAATCCGAGCGCGCCGACGCAAAAGGCCAGCACGAGGAACCACGTCAGGATCCCGGCGGCGAACAGTACGTTGTGCTCGCGGAAATGGGCGAGGCGCTGACCTTCGGTCTCATAACCCGACGAGCTCAGCAGGGCGGAAACCTTCATGGTCAGCACGGGCAGCACGCAGGGCATGACATTGAGGATAAGGCCAGCCAGCAGCCCGAGGAACAGGGCCGTGCCGAGGGCTGTAGGCTCCAGCGATTCCTGCGGGAAACGCGGCGTGAACCGCCATTCGTCAGGCTCAGCGGGGCTTCCGGCAAGCTGGACGGACGGCCCGGAAAGCGGCGTCAGCTGGGTGACGGATTGCTGTGGGGGGGCTTGCGGAGAAACGGGTTCGGAAGAGGCGGGGGATGTTTCGGCTTTACCGAGTTGCCCATACGCCTCCAATGCGGCTGGGCTCGGCGGAGGCAGCGTTTCGGGGAGTGCCAGGGAAACCGTTTGCTGTACGGGGACACAGTTTTTGTCCGAACAGAGGAGCATGGACAGATCGGCGGAGAGGGGGCCGGATACGGGGGCATCGAAACGGATGAAGATCGGGAACCGGGCGGTATAGGCGAGAATCTGCTTTGCGGGCTCGAAGGTGTCGGGCGTAAGCCGGCCCTGCGGGTAGAGGACTGCGGCTGCGGCGGGTTGTCCCTGCACGTTGCGGACGTTCAAACTGGTGGGAATGGGCGCGTCCGCGTAGTGGGAGTAGGTGTGATAGCCTTTCTGCGGCGTCACCCAGAGTACGGCCGCAGGATGCCCGTCCAGTTCGGCATATTCCGTATCCAATAAAAAAGGAAGTGATTCTGCGTGAGTAAGAGACGTAGCATACAGCAGGAAGCCTGTTACAAGGCAGAGTACGAGCCATATATGGAGTGTGTTTTTCGTTTTCATGGGAGGGACGGTAGCGTTTTTTCCTTTCTTTTGCAAAAAGGGTGTTGACACTCACCCCTTATTTGGACTAAACCTCTTTTCACGCCGCGAGGCACGGGTCATTAGCTCAATTGGTAGAGCAGCTGACTCTTAATCAGTTGGTTCGGTGTTCAAGTCACCGATGGCCCACCAGCAAAACGAACCAAGGACTTTCGAGAAATCGAAAGTCCTTTTTTCGTATGTGCTCCTATTTTAAAAGGTGACTTTGGTCCGCTCCATCCAACGGGGAGCACCACAAGCGCGGTAGGCATTCATCAAGTATCAGTCCGCTTGATTGGGTGATTGGTCCAGATAGCCTTTATATACCCGCTTGTCTTGTCCATCAAAGTTCAGCTGGTACATACAGAAAGTAGTCAGTATGTTTTTTAGGTTGCCATTGTTCCTTATACGAATATTGATAAAGCATACCCAGACGTTTCATGACATTTCCGCTACGGGGATTCTTGATATCGTGTGTGGCCGTAATGTAAGGAATGCCATCTTTTTTTACTTGGTGAATAACGGCATTGGCCGCCTCGGTTACAATGCCGTTGCGCCAAAAGGCTTTGAGCAGCCCATAGCCAAGGTCATGGGGCTCATTGATGCCTATATTGACATACCCTATTGGAATGTTATCATTTTTTAAACAAATCGCATACTTGTAACCGTAAGGTTGCCTGTAGGTGTCCAAGTACCTTTCCCTAAGAAAAAGGCTTGCTTCCTCTATGGATTGTAATGGGAACCAAGGCAAATACGTATTTACGTCTTTATCGCTATGTATTTTGAACAAGGCGTATAAATCGTTTTCAGAGAATCTTCTTAATAGAAGTCTCTCTGTTTCCAAAGTAGGTGTATTTGTGAACCCCATATTTATTCCTTATGAGTATTATTTTATTAACGAGTACTTCATTTTTTTAAATCCGATATCCGCTTGATATTTATTTATGTTAGTATTTCCAGTGACATTCTGTCAAATAGAGGTATATTGTTTTACACATTTAATATCAAACTGAATGACGATTGGTGGAGTATGCGGCATTTTTAATGCATGGGATTCGTAGGAGCTTCATTGTGTGATGAAAGGTTCCCCTCCGACGGCTGGCCGGGAGTACGGAGAGGAGTGGGGGCCATGCGTGGAAGGAATTTTTTTCCTTACTTAGCGAAAAAACAGACTTTTTCTTTCTATTGAGGAAAAAAATCCGGAAAGTGCTAAGAATACGTTGACACAGCCCTTTGTTTTCGGTACATCCCTTTTCGCGCAATGAGCGCGGATGAAATGTCCTTGGGTCATTAGCTCAATTGGTAGAGCAGCTGACTCTTAATCAGTTGGTTCGGTGTTCAAGTCACCGATGGCCCACCAGCAAAAAAGAACATCCCGACAGGTTTTCCTGCCGGGATTTTTTGCGTTCTTTCGCCGGGAGGCAGCGTTTTTCTTAGGGAAGGCGGGGTGTTGGAATATGCCGGTGCGGAGCTTCTGCTTTGTTTCTTGAGTTGTGCCGGAATCATCTGAAAAGGACGGAGCGGAGTATCGAAAGACCGAGAAGGATATTGCCGACCGCGAAACAGCGGCGCAAGGCCTGCATCGGCAATCGCGGCGAATGGGCCAGCCGTGCGCCTACAACGGCCATGCTCATGCTGGAAACCAGCAGGCAGAACATCCCGGGAAGGTACACGAAACCTACGGAGTAGGGAGGGAGCTCCGGGAAGTTCCACCCTGCGATGGCATATCCGAGGGTTCCGGTCAGGCTGATGGGCAAGCTCAGGGCGGCGGACGTGCCCACGGCGTCGGCCCAATCGATCGCGGCCCAGACCAGGAAAATCACGCAGAGCATGGTCCCGGCGATACCCGCAAGGCTCGAAATCAGGCCGATGAGTATGCTGACCGGAAGCATGGCCCGTTCGAGCCGCCCGATCTTGGGGCGGGGGGTGGAATTGAAGAGCAGATGAACGCCGACCAGCATGACGAAGAAGGCGAAAAAGCCGCGCAGGAATAATCCTGAAAGGTGTGGAGCAAGAAGCGCGCCGCCGAGCGTGCCCGCAATGATGCCGGGGGCCATCTTTTTCCAGATGTCGGCGCGCACGGAACCATAGCGCCTGTGCGCCAGCACGCTGGAAAGGGATGTGAACAGGATGGTGGCGAGGGATGTACCAAGCGACAGGTGCTGCGTCGTGTCCACGGAAAACCCGAGGCGGTCGAAAAATACGTTGAGCAGGGGCATGATGATCACCGCCCCGCCGACACCGAGAAGCCCGGAAAGGAACCCCACAAAGGCACCCCCAAGCACAAGAAGCGCAAGCATGGAAAGCATGGCGTCCCTATGGCCTTTTCAAAAAGACAGAAAACGATTCCGATTGCCTCATCATGTCGGGAGGTTCCTCCCGGAATCCAGTGATAGCAGATCAACCGGCAGAGATCGATAGGCTTCCGGGGTGTCCTCCGGATGCACGGCTAGCCCCTCCAACTTCCCACGGGAAGTAAGCGCTTCCAGCCCACAGAGTATGGAGGAAAACATGCCGTCTTGTCCGCAAGGGCTGCGGGGCGGATGGAGGTGGGGAGAGGAAGGAGGGAGGAAAAAAGAAAAACCCCCTCCTGTTTGCATTTGCAATTGCAACTACAAGCGTGAAGGGGCTTATTTTGAAGGGTAAACGGGTGTGGATTTGTATCGTAACCCGTTCGTTTTGTTTTGGTGCCCAGAGCGGGGATTGAACCCGCACAACCTTGCGGTCCAGGGATTTTAAGTCCCTTGCGTCTGCCAGTTCCGCCATCCGGGCATGAGCTGTATAGAATACTTGTATCAGGGTGAGGAGTCAACAGACGAGGCTGCTCTCCCTTTGGCTTCCGGTCCACGAAATGTATTTATCCCTGACAGGCTAGGATGCGTACTTCTCGAAAAAAGGAAGAAGTTCCAGCGGATCATATAGGATTTTGTCCGCGCCGCTTTCTTTCAGTTCTTGGGCTCCCCGAAATCCCCAGTCCACGCCGACCGCAGTCATTCCGGCATTGTGGGCTGTCAGCATGTCCACATTGCTGTCTCCGACAAAGACTGTTTCGTTGGGGATACTGTCGAGATGCCGGGCCGCGTTGAGGGCTCCGGTGGGATCGGGCTTATGGGGCAGGTTCGGCATAGCCCCCTGAATGAACAGGAAAGGACTCTCGGGAAAGTAGTGCTTGAGCATGTGGAGCGTCCATTCGTGCGGCTTGTTCGTCACGACGGCCAAGGGGATGCCGCGCCTTTGGAGTTCCTGCAAGAGTTCGGGGATATGCGGGTAGGGCCGCGTCTTTACGGCCCAGTCTCTGGCATAGTTGGCGCCCGTGCGTTCCACAAGTGCTTCGAAACCCGCAGGCCCGATGCGATCCGCTTCCCCTTCGGGCAGGGCCCGGCGGACGAGCATACGCAGGCCGTTGCCGACGAACTGACGGTAGGCGGCGACGGGATGTTGCGGGTAACCTGCTGAATGCAGCGCGGCATTGGCGGCATTGGCAAGATCGTCGAGCGTGTCCAGCAAGGTTCCGTCAAGATCGAAGATGGCGGCGTGATGGTTTTGTTTGTTCATGGCGATCCTCTGAAATCCGTTGTATCCGCTGTGCCATACACAGGCAAAGGGAACGGGTGAGACGGCAGCATGACAAAGGACGCCGTGTCTTTCAAGCGGGAATCTTGTGCGGAGCGAGTGCAGTGGGTTGCATCGTGGCTGGATTTTGCTAACTCTAGCGCGGTGCCGCGGTATCGCGGCGATTTTTTCGGAAGCGGGGGCAGTATGGCGCAGGGTAAGGAACGTGCGGACGAGTTGGTTTTTGCGCAAGGTTTGGCGGAAAGCCGCGAAATGGCGAAACGCCTGATCATGGCGGGCAAAGTGGCGCTGGAAGATGTTTCCGGCGTGCGGCAAAAAGTGGATAAGCCCGGTCACAAATATCCGCTGGATACGGCCTTCGCACTGGTCGGCATCGAGAAGTACGTCAGCCGTGGCGCGTATAAGTTGCTGACCGCCATAGAGCATTTCAAGCTGGATGTGACCGGGTTCGTCTGTCTGGACGCCGGGGCTTCCACGGGCGGGTTTACGGACTGCCTGCTGCAGCACGGCGCGGCGAAGGTGTATGCGGTGGACGTGGGCAAGGAGCAGCTCCATGAGCGTATGCGCCGCGATCCGCGGGTCATCAGCATGGAAGGGACGAATTTACGCACGGCTCCCGAAGAGTTGATTCCCGAGCCGGTGGACATCATCGTCGCCGATGTCTCTTTCATTTCCCTGACGCTGATCCTGCCGCCCTGCGTGCGCTGGCTCAAGGAAGGCGGTTTGGTGGCGGCGCTGGTCAAGCCGCAGTTTGAGCTTGGGCCGCATCAGACGGACAAGGGGGTGGTGCGTGATCCCGCCTTACGCCAGCAGGCGGTGGATAAAGTGCTGCTGTTTTGCCAGGAGCGTCTCGGCCTTGAGTGCCTCGGCGTCGTGCCTGCCGCCGTCAAGGGGCCCAAGGGAAATCAGGAGTATATCGTTTGCCTGCGCCGCGTAGGGGCTGGGCAGGTGGCGTGTGGAAGTGAGGTGGAGCAATGAAACCGGGGGAGGAAGCCCCTTTTGAAGAAGGCGTTTCCTCCCCCGGCCCCCTCCTTTCCTGAGGCTTTCGACTGGCGGGGAGGCTGTACGGCAGGAGTTCCTTCGTCTGTTGAGCCTGCCGGAGTGTTGAGGGGAAAAGTGGGGAGAGGAGGGCAGGACTTCGGCTGCCGTTCGTTGCCGTACAGAAAAAAGAAGAAAACGGCCTGATCCAGTAGAAATGGATCGGGCCGTTTTTTTATAAGGATAGGGGAAACGTTTTGGTTCCTGTGGGGCGGTTGCTCTTCGGGAGAAAGGAGGGCCTCTCTGGTGTTGCACGGGAACAGCGGCCCGAGACCAGAGGCATGAATGGAAAGCGGCTCTGATGCGCGGCTTTTCCATATAGCGTTGCCCCGAATGGACAACGGAAAGGGAAGGGCTCGTTGGGGTGGCGCGGGGTTAGCGGTACTCGGGGATAGGGCGCTCCACTTTTTCAAGAAAGGCTCCTGTGACGAGGCCGAGCAGTTCCTCCGTTTTGTCTCGGGAATAGGCGTCCCCCGCGTGAAAGCGGATAATGGAGGCGAGCCAATCCTGCATGTCGCTGCGGGAATGTTCGGCGTTGAACATCCGGAGTTGATCCTCAAGCAGGAAGACCTGGTGGATGGTGATATCCTTGATGACTTCGGCATCGGACATTGTCTTGCCCGCCCATTCTTTGAAGAATGTTTTGTAGTCTTCCGCAAGGGTTGCCACGGATTCCTCGCGCATCATGCGGACGGCCCGGAGGTAGACCCGCAGGAAGGAAGCCACCTGACTGGGGTGGGCAGCGGCAAAATCTTTGTCCGCCATGAGCAGTACGGATTGCGGGGCGTTGACGGAGCGCGATGTGGCCGCGACTTTAAGCCCATGTTCGTCTCCGGTGTAACTGTAGGGGGCCCACAGCACAATGGCGTCGCCTTCCCCCTCAAAGAAAGCCTGAAGTCCCGGTACGGCATCCGTATTTTGGATCCGCACGTCCTCAGTCGTCAGGCCGTAGGCGGCAAGCCATTTGGTAAGGAGATATTGGGCCGATGAAGAGGCGGGGCAAATGATGGTTTTGCCCCTTACGTCGTCGGCTTTGCCGTAGAGGTTCGGATATCCCTTGTTGGCGCCTTTGGTATCCAAAAGCGGGCTGTCGGGCCGGACCATGACCGCATTGGCCAGAGATTCGTCATTGCCGACGCCGATGATGGTGAATTGTTCAGGATAGTGGCTGGTCAGGATGGGGAACGCGCCGCAAGCTCCGATGACCCACTTGTCCGCATTGCCGATCAGATCTTTGCCCGAGTCGAACCTGTTGAGGACGATGTCGAGCCCTTCCTGCTTGTCCCAGCCCTTTTGTTTGGCGTACCAGATGAGGAACGTCTCATGCTCGGGAAGCCAGCCCGTTTCGAGTTTGAACGGAGGTTCCTGGTTAGCGGCGGAGAGATCCGCCGTCAGAGCGAGGAGAAGTGCAAAAAAGCCGAATAGTCCGGACAGCGTACTGCGCCGCATGACTCTATCCTTATAATGATGGTCGAAAAAAAAGCGGGGGGATTGGCGAAATGTATGGAAGCGGTCTGGTTTGACAGAAAAATCACTTCTTCCGGTTCCTTTAGAGACTCATACCGTGTTTGCTCCGGATTGCCAAGAAGTTGTGTTTTTCACGTGTGTTTTGCCTTATTCCCGTTCCGAGTGGGGGCGAGAGGGAGACGGTTTTTTCTCAGACGGCCTCAACATATTGAGGCTGTTTGATGAATCAACCTATACGAATAAGGCGTACTCCAAAAGAGGAGGCTCTCGACGGGACAAAAATGTCCCGTGGGACAAAAATGCCCCATGAGGGTAGTTCTAGTTAACATGCTAAAAATACATAAAATACAGGAAAACATATTTTTTGCGGGACATTCGTGTCTCGTTGTGAGGAAAAGAACTTAGTGGTGGATTATTTTGAAAACAGAAAAAATATTATTTATTATTACAGTCGATTAATACGAATAAAAGCCTCTTTGCAATGCCTGTTCAGGTATTTTGGCTCGGCACTTGCTAAAGAGTTAGTGCCTTCGGGAACAATCCCGACGTTCCAATAGAGTTTTTGGATGATGCGTCCTTTTTCGTTCAAAGCCGGGATGCGGCGGTGAACGAAAAAGAGCGTGAAGAAACCACTCTTGAAACGCGAAGACAAAGAGGGACTTTTGGTCATGAGCAACGAACATGTTGAAAGCGGACGTGAAGAACTGAAGAAAACGATGAGCCCGGCTGAAGTTTGGGCTCTTGCCGTGGGCGCCATCATCGGTTGGGGCTGCTTCGTCCTTCCCGGGGCGCGCTTCCTCCCTGAGGCTGGGCCTATCGGTAGTGTGTTGGCTTTCATTGTCGGCGGCGGCCTCCTGTGTTTCGTCGCCCTTGCTTATAGCATCCTCGTCAAGGCCTATCCCGTGGCCGGCGGCGCGTTCACCTATGCCTACGTCGGTTTCGGCAAAGCATGGGCCTTTATTTGCGGATGGGCCCTCATCCTTGGCTATCTCTGCGTTATCGCCGCCAACGGCACCGCGCTGGCCCTTCTCAGCCGCGCCTTGCTGCCGGGTGTGTTCGACGTGGGGTATCTGTACAGCGTAGCCGGTTGGGACGTGTACGCCGGTGAACTGGCCATGATGACCTGCGCCTTCCTGTTCTTCGGGTACATGAACTTCCGCGGCATGGACTTCGCCAGCAGCATCCAGCTCATCCTTGCCTTTGCGCTGGTGGCCGGTGTGCTCATCCTGACGGTGGGTTCCTTCTCCACGTCCACCGCGTCGCTCGACAACCTGTTCCCCCTGTTCGCAGAAGGCCGTTCGCCGTGGGCTTGCGTCATCTCCATCGTGGCGATCACCCCCTGGTTGTTCGTCGGCTTCGATACCATTCCCCAGACCGCTGAAGAATTCGACTTTCCGCCTGAAAAGTCCCGCCGCCTGATGCTGAACTCCATCATATGCGGTGCGACGCTGTATGCCTTGGTCCTGATTTCCGTGGCCATCATCATTCCCTACACCGACCTGCTCGGCCAGAACCACACGTGGGCTACCGGCGCTGTGGCTGACATGGCCTTCGGACGCTTCGGCGGCATGATCCTCGCCATCCCTGTCCTCGCGGGCATCCTGACCGGCATGAACGGCTTCTTCATGGCCACCACGCGCCTGCTGTTCAGCATGGGCCGCGGCAAGTTCCTGCATCCTTGGTTCCTGAAGGTGCACCCCAAGTATGGCACCCCGACCAACGCCGTGCTGTTTACCCTCGGCCTGACCCTTATCGCGCCTTTCTTCGGCCGCTCCGCCCTCAACTGGATCGTCGACATGTCCGCTATGGGCACCGCGCTCGCCTACCTTTCCACCTGCCTCGTTGTTTACAAGTACGCCTCTCGCTTCGCGGACCAGACCCCGTGGTGGAGCAAGTCCGTGGCCGTGGTCGGTGCGCTGACCTCCATCGCCTGCTTCCTTATGCTGGCTGTGCCCGGCTCTCCGGCCGCCATTGGGTTCGAATCGTGGATTATGCTGCTCGCATGGGTAGCCATCGGTGCCTGCTTCTACTTTAGCCGTGCTTCCATACTGCGTTCCATCCCCGAAACGAGTATGCAGTATATGCTCCTCGGAACGGCTGACCGTCCGCTGCTTTTTACCCCGAAGGCCGCTGAAGAAGAGGTCTTCGAAGAGGACGACGCCAAGTCTGCTGTTGAACTGGGTTAGGCACTCCCTCCCCTAACCTGATATGAAAAGCCGGGGCCGTTTATGACGGTCCCGGCTTTTTTATGGTCTTACGCCTGGCGTTGGGATGGATGCTTACGGGAGGATCGCTTTCCAGAAGGTTTCGATGGCGGCGCGGTGGACGGTTTTGTTGCGATAGAGCTTGATGTCCACTTCCACGCTGAGATCCGGGCGGTCTTCCCATATGCGGCGGATGGTGCCCCGCTTCAATTGCTCGCTCACCAGCGTTTCCGGAACCCATGCCATGCCGATGCCTTTTTCCAGCATTTTGACGATGCCCTCGCTCAGGCTGCTCTCATAGACGGACTGGAGTTCGCAGGGCGTCTTTTCGTAAAGCGGAAGGATGATCCGGTTGGCGAAGGAGAAATTGCTGTAGGAAAGGTAGGGCAGGGGGGAGGCGCTCGGAAGGCGTTCCGCAAGGGCGCTCCCCACGACGGGGAGGAAGCGTTCCCGGCCGACGGTGGCGGATTCGATGTGCGACAGGAATTCGCTGTCCGATTCATACTCGTCCAGCCTGTAGGTGAGCAGCATGTCCACCTGATGTTCCATCAGGGCGCAGAAATGCTCTTCCACGCTTTGAGGAAAGGGATTGACCACAAAGCGGAGCTGATCGCACGTCTGCCGCACCCGGAAGAGAAGATCCGGGAGCACGTTGATGGAGAGGGTAGGCAGGCTGATGAGGCGGACGATGCCGTCGGAACGGTTCCCGGCCGCGAACTCCCGCCGGGCTTCGGCCATGCGGTCCACGATGTCGCGGGCCACGGGCAGGAACTGTTCGCCCTGCGCCGTGAGGCGGACGGGGAGGGCCGTCCGGTCGAACAGGACCACGCCGAGCCACTCCTCCAGTGCCCGGATGCGGCGGCTGAAGGCGGGCTGGGTGACGTTGCGCTCCTGCGCCGCATGTGAAAAGCTTCTGTGGCGGCACAGGCTGAGGAAATCTTCAAGGAGTTTCTGGTCCACGGGGGGCTCCATGCATTTTGATCATGACGCGATACGAAATCGGCAATTGCCAGTTCCGCTGGGTGTTTCTTATAGTCACAGCACGTTCAGTATTCGCACCAAACAGGAGAAACGTCCATGCCTCGTCTCGAACATGATTTTTTGGGTGAAATGCGCATCCCTTCCGATACATATTATGGAATCCAGACCTACCGGGCCGTCGAGAACTTCCCGATTTCCGGCGTGAGCATCGCCAGCTTCCCGGAACTTATCAAGGCGCTCGGTCTGGTCAAGAAGGCCTCGGCCATTGCGAACATGCAGTTCGGCGTGCTGCCCCGCGAGATCGGGGACGCCATTTGCGCGGCTTGCGACGAGATCATCGAGGGCAAGCTGCACGATCAGTTCCCCGTGGACTGCATTCAGGGCGGCGCGGGAACTTCGACCAACATGAACGCCAACGAGGTCATCGCCAACCGCGCCCTTGAGCTGTTGGGCCACAAGAAGGGCGAATACGAATATTGCCACCCCAACAACCATGTGAACTGCTCGCAGTCCACCAACGACATTTATCCCACGGCCCTGCGCATCGCCCTGTATACCATGCTCGGCCAGCTGACCGGCGATATGGCCTATCTCCAGCAGGGATTCGCGGCCAAGTCCGAAGAGTTTTCGGACGTCATCAAGATGGGCCGCACACAGTTGCAGGACGCGGTGCCCATGACGCTCGGTCAGGAATTCGGCGCGTACGCGACGACCATCGGCGAGGACATCCTGCGCGTCGAGGAATCCCGCAAGCTCCTGCTTGAGGTCAATCTGGGCGCGACCGCCATTGGGACAAGCATCAACGCGCCCAAGGGCTACGCAGAAGTCGCCTCGAAGGCCCTCGCCGAAGTCAGCGGCATTCCGGTGGTGCTGTCCACCAACCTCATCGAAGCGACATGGGACACCGGGGCCTATGTGCAGACCTCCGGCGTGCTCAAGCGCATCGCGGTCAAGCTGTCCAAGATCTGCAATGACCTGCGCCTGCTGTCCTCCGGCCCGCGCACGGGCATCAATGAGATCAACCTGCCCCGGTTGCAGCCCGGTTCCTCGATCATGCCGGGCAAGGTCAACCCGGTCATCCCCGAAGTGGTCTCGCAGGTGGCTTTCGACATCATCGGCAAGGACGTGACCATCACGATGGCGGCGGAAGCAGGGCAGCTTGAGCTGAACGTCATGGAGCCGATCATCGCCTTCTCGCTGTCGAACGGCATCCACCGTCTGCGCCAGGCCATGCGGACGTTGCAGGATCGCTGCGTGAGCGGCATTACGGCGAACAAGGAACGCTGCCGCAGCATGGTCGAGAACAGCATCGGCATCATCACGGCCCTGAATCCTTATCTTGGCTATGAAACCTCCGCGTCCATCGCCAAGGAAGCCCTCGAAACCGACGGCTCGGTGATCGACATCGTGCTTGCCCGCAACCTCCTCAGCCGCGAGAAGCTCGACGACATCCTCGCCCCCGAGCACATGATCAACAGAAAGTAATGATCGGGGGAATCTCCCTGAAAAGGAAGGTGCCCCTGGCTTTTCCCAGCGACGTTCGACTGGATGGGATTGTACTGAAGGCGTTTCGATACGATTGAGAAACAGGGGTACGGCCCCCGAACTTCCTCCGGCTAGCTTGGCGGCCGCCGGTGAAAGGTACGTTCCCATCCGGAGCGTCAAAAAAGCGCCCTGTTCCGTGATCCGGAAGAGGGCGCTTTTGTATTGGAGGCAAGCCGCGTTGCTGGCGAGGCAAAAAGATTTCCGGCGTGTCGCATGCGCTTTCACGAAAGCGTTACTGGCGCCGTCCCTCTCCCCGTATGGCGGCGAGAACGGCGCTCAGCAGGAACCAGCCGCAGGAGACGAGGACAACGGTCGCTCCGGTGGCTGTCCCGGCCCATTCCTGTGCGGAGAGCACCAGCCCGGCCACGGCGGAAGTGACGCTGACGAGGATCGACCACCAAAACATGCCCCCGGCCGTGCGGGCGAGGTTGCGGGCCGTGGCGGCGGGCACGATGAGCAGCGCCGTCACCAAAAGGACGCCCACGGCCCAGACGGAGAACATCACGACAAGCGCGAGCAGCCCGGCGAAAAGGTATTGCCAGAAAAAGACGTTGATGCGGTGGGCCTTGGCGACCACGGAGTTTAGGCCGATGTACAACAGGCGGTTGTAACCCCATATCTGAAAGGCCGCCAGCGCGAAGAACAGGCCGATGAGCCAGCGGATATCGGTTTCCGTGATGGTCAGGATGTCGCCGTACAGAAACTGCTGCAGATCCCGGGCCACGGCGTTGTCCCGGCTGACCACGGCGAGGCCGAAAGCCATGACCGCCGAGAAGAATACGCCGATGATCGTATCCGAGGAGAGGGCACTGTTCCGCTGTACGGCCATGATGCCGAGCCCGACGAGGATGCCGAAAACCGGCATGGCGACATGCGGGTTGATGGAAAAGATCAGGCCGAGCGCCACGCCCGCGAAGGCTGAATGGCTGATGGCGTCGGAAAAGAAGGCCATGCGGAAGCTGACGACCTGCACGCCCATGGTCGCCGCCATCGGCGCGAGCAGGATCAGGGCGACGAGTGCCTGTTGCATGAACCCGGCCTGCAGGCACTCGAAGGGGAGCAGGGACACGAGGCGGTAGAGCGGCTCGAGATCAAGCATGGTGGTCCTTTGGCTGGTCCGCGGTGGGGGCATGGGGATTGATGAGGCCCATGTGCATACCGAACAGGGCCATGAGGTTTTCTTGCGTCAGCACCTCGTCGGGCGTGCCTTCCGCGAAGACATGCCGCTTGAGGCAGATGACGTGCGTGGCGTGGTGGAAGACCATGCCGAGATCATGGCTGACCATAAGCTGCGTGAATCCCTTGGCGGCGCGCAGTTCGTCCAGCAGTTCGCAGAACAGATGCTCTCCCTGAAAATCCACCCCGGCCGAGGGCTCGTCGAGCACGAGCAGTTCCGGTTCCTGTTGCAGGGCAAGCGCCAGCAGGACGCGCTGCATTTCGCCGCCGGACAAATCGCCAAGCCGCCGGGAAGCGAGGTGTTCCGCCTTGACCATTGAAAGGAGCTCCAGCGAATGCGCCTTCAGCGAGGGCCGGATGCCGAGCCAGAGCGGGCGCTTCTGGATGCCCATGACGAGGAATTCCACGACCGTGAGCGGCATCCCCCGATCAATGCTGATGCGTTGCGGCACATAGCCGAGCCGCAAGGGTTTTCCGCTCCGTCCCGTCATGACGTCGATGTCCCCGTCGTGGCGCATCTCGCCGATGAGGGCGAGGATGAGCGTGGTCTTGCCCGCGCCGTTGGGGCCCACGATGACGGTGCAGCTTCCCTGCGGGACCGTGGCGTTGACGTGCTCAAGGATGGCGAGCCCGCTCCGGCGCACGGATACGTCGCGGAAGACGACGGCGTTAGTTGGTTCCAAGGGTGCTCTCCAGCGTGTGCAGGTTGGCGCGCATGGTTTTTTCGTAATAGTCCAGCGGTGCGATGGCCGGACCCGTTGCGACGGGGTCCAGCTTTGCCGTGGCGACCCCGGTTTCACGGGACAGGGTGGCGGCGACCTTGTCCGGATACTGCGGTTCCGTGAAGATGGCTCCGACATGCTGGCTGCGGATCGCCTTGATCAGCTTCATCATATCGGAGGCGGACGGCGCCTGCGTGTCGTCGGCCTGAATGACCGCGACCACATCAAGCCCCATGTCGCGCGCCAGGTAATCGAATACTCCGTGCTGCGTGATGATGCGGCTGTTTTTCAGTTTGCCGCCGAGCGCGGCGAATTCGTCCGCCAGCGCGTCGAGCGTCCGGGCGTAGTTCTCGGCATTGGCCCAGTATGTTGCGGCGTTGGCGGGATCGAGATCGGCAAGCTGCCCCGCGATGGAACGGGTCATCTGCGCGGCCATGCGCGGGCTGGCGAACAGGTGAGGGTTCATCCCCCCATGATGGTGCCCCTCATGCTCCTCGTGCGCCGCTTCCGCGTCCGTATACGGGAGCAGCCCGGAGATGCCCTTGGAGCTGTCGATGGTATGAAGTTCCTTTTGGGCGCGTGCCGAAGGGGAACCGAGGAAGGCTTCAAGGCCGAGCCCATTGAGTACGAGGATGTCGGCCTGTGCGAGCTTGCTCATGTCCTGCGGCGTGAGGGCGTAATCGTGGGGGCATCCGGCCTGCGCGGGGAGCATGAGCTGCACCTCCACATCCGGCACGTTTTGCGTGATGTTACGGACGATCTGGTAGACGGGGAAAGTGGTGGCAAGCACCCTGGTCTGAGCGAGGGCGGCACCGCACATCAGCGTGAGGATCATGAGGGATACGATTCCGGCGGTGGTTTTACGCATAGGGGCTCCTTGCGGGAAAAGCGCGGACGGCTTATTGCTATTGCGAAGGCATTTGCAATTACTGCTTGCCGCATGAGGTGTCAAGAGGTTTGCGGATTGCGGGAATGCGTGCAATACAGAGGCTGATACGCATATGAGGTTTGGGAATGAAACGGAAGACATCACAACGGGCGGCGATCGAACAGGTTTTTTGCCAACTGGATCGCCCGCTCGGCATTGAGGAAATATTGGAAACCGGGCGGATGGCGGTGGAATCGCTCAATCAGGCCACCGTATACCGCAATGTGAAGCTGCTGTTGGAAAACGGCTGGCTCAAACAGGTGTGCCATCCGTCCCTCGGCACGCTCTACGAACGCACGGGAAAGGGGCATCACCATCATTTCCACTGCCGGGTCTGCAACCGGGTGTATGATCTGCCCGGCTGTGCCCTGAACGAGCGGGAGGCCGCTCCCTCAGGGTTCCTCGTGGAGGATCACGAGTGTTTCCTGTTTGGGGTCTGCCCCGCCTGCCACGCTTGAGGGAAAGCCAAGGTGCCACGAGGCCAGTTCAACCCTCGTAACCTTGTCTCTTCTCCTTGCGCTTTTTTCAACGATTTTTTGATGGCGGAGTCCGGGCCTACTCTGTGCGGCGGCTATGATATTGCCTGTTCCGCTGAAGCCCGGGCCGTTTGAGATCTGCTAGAGCCCGAGCAGCAAGCGGAGATAGATCAGGATGATGATCGTGTTGATGCCGATGGTCGGGAGCCATTCCTTATAGTGGAGACGTGAAACAAGCAGGCTGACGATCACCACGCCGAGGGTCCACAAGGCTATGGCGAACAGTTCGGCAAAGCCGGCGGCCATGGCCCGGCCCGCTCCATCGCTGCCCGTGACAACGTAGCAGTGTTCCATGTACAGGGGGACCACGACGTAAAGGCCGAAGGGATGTGCCGCCGCCGTCAGGAGGTAGAAGAGAGGTTTCATTGCTGCGCCTTTGAGAGGACGGTCTTAAATGAGCTGACAGAGCAGAGTGGTGAGCACAATGGCGAAGGCGTTGACCACAACCGATGTAAGGCATTCCCCATATTGTGCCTTTGAGCCGGTCAGGCTGACAATGAGGACACACAGCGTCCAGAACCCCATGAAGAAAAGGGCCGCGAAACCTCGGGAGAGGCCTCTGCCCATCGGGTCGCCTACCGTGCCGACGCCCCGCGTTATTGCGGGAAGCAGGACATATGCGCCAAATGGGTACGCGGCCGCCGTCAGAGCGTGGAACAAGCCTTTTTTCATACGCTGCCTGTCTCGGAGGAAAAAGGAAAATCAGCGGCTGCCGGGAGCGGTGCGGCGGATTTTTTCGATGAGCGCCGTGGTCGAATAGCCTTGCAGCAAGGGGAGGCTTATGACTTCACCGCCGCGCCGTTGCACCGATTCCCGGCCTACGATGCGATCCACGGACCAGTCCCCGCCTTTGACCAGCACGTCTGGCTGTACGGCCTCGATGAGCTTCGCGGGCGTATCCTCGTCGAACCGGACCACGAAATCCACGCTTTCCAGATGCGCCAGCACAAAGGCCCGCACAGGATACGGATTGACGGGCCGGTCGTCGCCCTTGCCCTGCCGTTTGACCGATTCGTCGCTGTTCAGCCCGAGCACCAGCACATCGCCCTGCGCCTTGCAGCGTTCCAGCAGATCCACATGCCCCGGATGCAGGATGTCGTAACACCCGTTGGTGAAGACGATTTTTTTGCCTTCCCCGCGCAGGGCATCCAGTTTTTCCAGCAACTCGGGCATATCGGCCATGCCGGGATGTTTCAGCATATCCATTGTTCGTCCTTGTGTCGGCGCGAAAGGCGTTTTCCGGAAGCGGCGGCTCTTTCGGTTCCACTGGATGTTTCCGTTTTTCCCAAAGCCGCATTGCCTGTTCCGGGCGAAACGTTTCTTGCCCATCAAAAGCAGAAAGGAGCCTCTTTTCAAAGGCCCCTCTCCGGTTAGTTCCTGTCAACTCAGTACAATCAGCGAGAAAACCGTGTTCACGGAGAACTGTATCAGCGGGTAGAGAACGTACCCGAGCGCCCCGGTCATGAGCAGCAGGATGAGCACCAGAAAACCGTAGCGCTCAAGCTGCATGTACTGGAATCCGAGCTTCGGCGGCAGGACGCCCCAGAGGATTTTGCTGCCGTCAAGGGGCGGGATGGGCATCAGGTTCAGCCAGCCGAGGCCGATATTCACGACTACGCCGGTCTGGAACATGAGGAAGAAGAAATCCCACACGGTGTTGCCCTGCCACTCGCCGAGCGGGAAGAATTCGATGAGCAGGCGCAGGAGCACGGCGAATCCGATCGACAGCAGGAAGTTGGTGGCGGGCCCCGCAAAGGACACCAGCATGGTGTCTTTCACGATGTTCCGGAAATTCCGGGGATTGATGGGCACCGGTTTGGCCCAGCCGAAGACGAAGGGGCCGGTTAGGCTGGTCAGTACGAAGACGAACAAGCCCATGGGGTCGATGTGAGGCACCGGGTTGAGCGTCAGCCGCCCGAGCATGGCGGCTGTGGGGTCACCCCGCTTGAGGGCCGCCCAGCCGTGGGCGACCTCATGCAGGATGATCCCGAGCATCAGCGGCACGAACGCCACCGACAAGCGTTTTATGGAGACCGCAAGGTCAATGTCGAGCATGTATTACCGTACCGTCAGGCGCAGGAAGCGCTTTTTGCCGAGCTTCACCACGTAGGAACCTGGTTCCAGCGGGGTTTCGGCGTCATCACAGCGTTCGCCGTCAAGCGAGAGCGAGCCCTGCTTGATGAGGCGCTTGGCTTCGCCGCGCGAGGCGGCAAGGCCGGAATCAGTCAGGAAAACCGGAGGTTTGCTTGCTTCGCCGTGTTCACAGGCGAATTCCGGGGCGTCGTCCGGTATGCCGCCGTCCGCAAAGACCGAGTTGAAGCCCTGCAAGGCTTCCTGTGCCTGCTCCTCGCCGTGGTAGCGGGCCACGATTTCGTACGCCAGCGCTTCCTTGGCTTTCTTGGGATGCAGGCGGCCTTCTTCGACGTCCTTCTTGAGCGCGGCGATCTCGTCCAGCGACTTGCTGGAGATGAGTTCGTAATAACGCCACATGAGATCGTCGGAAACGGACATCGCCTTGCCGAACTGGTCGGCGGCGGGTTCGTTGATGCCGATGTAGTTGCCGTAGGATTTGGACATTTTGCGCACGCCGTCCAGACCTTCCAGCAGCGGCACGGTCAGGATGCACTGAGGCTCAAGGTCGTACTGGCCCATGAGGGTGCGCCCGACCAGCAGGTTGAAGGTCTGGTCGGTGCCGCCCATTTCGACGTCGGCCTTGAGCGCCACGGAGTCATACCCCTGCATGAGGGGATAGAGGAGCTCGTGCAGGGCGATGGGCGTGTTTTCACGGTAACGCTTGGCGAAGTCGTCGCGCTCCATCATGCGGGCCAGCGTGTAGCGCGAGCCCAGGCGGATGAAGTCGGCGGCGGTGAAGTCGTTGAGCCAGCGGGAGTTGAATTCCACGACCGTCTTTTCGGGATCGAGGATTTTGAAGACCTGTTCCTTATAGGTTTCGGCGTTGGCGATGACCTGTTCGGTGGTCAGAGGCGGACGGGTGGCGGAACGGCCGGAGGGGTCCCCGATGCGGCCGGTGAAGTCGCCGATGAGGAAGACGACCCTGTGGCCCAGTTCCTGAAAATGGCGGAGCTTGTGGATGAGGACGGTGTGGCCCAGATGGAGATCCGGCGCGGTGGGGTCGAAACCGGCCTTGACGGTAAGGGGCTTGCCCCGTTCCAGTTTTTTGCGCAGTTCGCCTTCATCAATCAGATTGGTGATGCCGCGTTTGATCAATTGCATCTGTTTATCGACAGGAATCATCAAAATCTCCTCTCCCTCCCCGTCCGGGAGGATTCGCCGGCGGGCGGCGGGAATGCGTGAGCGGTTGGGGGCGCGTTCAAACGTGCCTCGTTTCCTGTTGCAGACAAACCGGGGACTGTCAATAGCGGGCGATGGCGGCGTAGGTCCCTTCAACCGCACGAAGAAGGTCGTCGGGGGCAAGGCGGAGCTGTACCCCGCGATGCCCGGCGCTGACATAGATGCGCTCATGGAGGATGGCGCTTTCGTCCACGAAGACGGGATAATGCTTTTTCCCGGCCAGCGGCGAACAGCCGCCCCGGATATAGCCGGTGAGGGGCTGGACTTCCTTGAGCGGGACCATCTCCACGTGCTTGTTGCCGGAAACGGCGGCGAGTTCCTTGAGGTTCAGCTCTGCGGCCCCGGGGACGCAGACTTCGAGCACCCCGGTCTTGTCGCCCCGGACGACCAGCGTTTTGAAGACCTCCTCCACAGGCACGCCGAGTGAGCGGGCCATTGCCGTGGCGGAGAGGTCGGCCTCGTCGTAGGGGGCTTCATGCAGTTCGTAGCCGATGCCCAGCTCGTCGAGGAGGCGGGCGGCGTTGGTTTTCTTGGGAGGCATACGGTCAACCTGTTATCCGGCGAGGCTGCGGGCTATGCGCCTGCCGATGGCCATGAAATAAAAGTCGTTTCCGGTCCGGTTCAGATGGACGCCGTCCGGTGAGAGGATTGTATCCGGGTTCGGGAATTGGTCAAGGATAAGCCGTTCCATGTCGATGAGCACGATGCCTTTCATCCCTGAAAAGGTAGTCCGCAGCCCTTCGTTGTATTCCCGGACGGTGCGGCGGTAGAGTTCGGCTCCAGGGATGTCCGGCGCTTCCGCAGGCCTGTGGTTGGTGGCCAGAAAGACGGTATGCGCCCCGCTGCGGAACGAGCGCTGGATGATTTCGCCCATGTTGGCGAGGTAGGTTCTGAAGCCGACCAGAGGCCGACCCACGGACGTATACCAGAAGCTGGCGTCGTTGAGGCCGAACTGGACGAAGACGGCGTTGGGGTGGTGGCGCTCCACGTCCCATTGCATACGGCGCAGGCCGTCTTCCGTGGTGTCGCCGCTGACCCCGGCGTTGGTCACCGCAACCGGTTCGCGCAGGGTTGCCAGCATACGCGTCATCTGCGCGACCCAGCCCTCGCCGGGGCGTGCGCCGTAGCCATAGCAGATCGAGTCTCCAAAGCAGACGAGATGCATTGTTTCCTCGGGTGGTTAGAGATGGTTAGGAGGTTGTGCGAACCGGGGGAGGGAAGAGGGAAACTTTCTGAGGAAAGTTCCCCTCTTCCCTCCCCCAGGCCCCCTCCTATCTCCCTTCAAAGACTTTTGACTGGTGGGGAGGCGGCGCAAAAGGAGTTCCGCTCCCAACCTTTTTTCCCCTTACTTCATAAACTTGTCTACATACCCCTGAATGAAAAGAAAGACCAGCACGCAGGGCAGGATGTACTGGAGATACGGCTTGAGCCAGTGGGGGAAGCGGGCTCCCTGCCCCTGATCGGTTTCGGCGATGAAATTGTTCCAGCCCCAGCCCCATCTGTGGCAGCAGAAGGAGAGGAAGAGCAGGGCGCCGAAGGGCAGCAGGTTATTGCTGAGGAGGAAGTCTTCCAGATCCAGCACGGAGGAGCCTTCCCCGAAAGGCTGGAAACCGGACAGGACGTTGAAGCCGAGCGTGCAGGGCAGGGAGAGGAGGAACATCGTAACGCAGTTGACCGTGGAGGCTTTTTTGCGGGTCCAGCCCCAGACGTCCATGCAGTAGGAGACGATGTTCTCAAAGACGGCGATGACCGTGGACAGGGCCGCAAAGGACATGAACACGAAGAACAGGGAGCCCCAGAAGCGTCCGAAAGGCATACTGTTGAAAATGTTCGGCAGGGTTACGAATACGAGGCCGGGGCCGGAGCCGGGGTTGACCCCGAAGGCGAAACAGGCCGGGAAGATGATGAGGCCCGCCATGAGCGCGACGACGGTGTCGAGCAGGACGATGTAGAGGGCTTCGCCGGTCAGGGAGCGGGATTTATCGATATAGCTGCCGAAAATGGTCATGGAGCCGACACCGAGGCCGAGGGTGAAGAAGGCCTGCCCCATGGCGGCGGTGACGGCGGCCCAGAGCCCCCCTGTCAGCTTTTCGGGATCGGGCATGAGGTAGAAGCTGATGCCCGCTTCGCCCCCCGGCAGGGTGACGGCACGGACCACCAGCGCGATCATGAGGGCGAACAGGCCGACCATCATGAATTTCACCACGCGCTCGACGCCCCGGCGCAAGCCCATGCCGCACACGGTAAAACAGAAGATCACCGCTACGCCCATCCAGAGGCAGGATGACGTCGGATCGCTGATCAGGCCGCCGAAAAAGCCGCCGACCTGCTCGGGGGTCAGGCCGGAAAGATCGCCCTTGAGCATGGACCAGCAGTAAGCCAGCATCCAGCCCGCCACCGTCGTGTAAAACATCATGAGCAGATAGCTGCCGATGAGGCTGAGGGGGCCGAACGTATGCCAGCGCGAGCCTTTGGGCTCCAGCTTTTGCAGGGCCGCGCCCAGATTTCGCTGCGCCGCCCGGCCCACGGAGAACTCCATGACCAAAATGGGAACGCCGACCGCCAGCAGGAAGCCGATATAGATGAACACGAACAGCGCGCCGCCGTAGGCTCCTGCGATATAGGGGAAACGCCAGACGTTCCCGAGTCCGATGGCGCAGCCCGCGGCGAGAAGAAGAAAACCGATGCGGCTGCCGAGCTGTTCTCTCTGCTGGTTCTGACTCATGCTTTTTTGAATCCTTTGTGTCCTGCGGGCACGTCCGTTTTTCACGTGTCCCTGGTATACGGAAATCTCCCGCACCTCGCCGCGGTCACCACGGAAGGAGGCGGGAGAAACGCTCCGGTGGGGCGGAACAATGTCGCGCCGCCTTTGTTACAAAAATCGGAGGAAGCAGGGAAGAGGGAGAACCGTGCGGATAAAGCTTTTTTCGGAACGCTCTTCCTTTGATGCTTTTGTCTGGGCTCTTTTGGGGAGCCTGTCGTATCCCAATCCAATGGCAAGCCGTGGGGAAGGGGCATGGGGCTCTTCGACAAATACAGCCGCCTTTGGAAAAGGGAGACGCGGCCCCCACAGGCAGGCTCGGGGAAGGGGAATTTCCCTGAAGAAAAGGTTCCCCCTCCCCGCAATACGTTCTGCTCTAGTTGATCCTGTGATGGCACCCGAGGCTGCGGGGGTTGCGCAGGGCGCTCTGGGTGATGCTGTAGGCCGCCTGGCAGCCGTGGAAAAGATCCACGATGGGCTTGGAGATGGCCGTATTTTTGTAGAAGTCGTGGAGATGGCGGGAAAGGGCGCGCAGGTCGTCAAAGGCACGGTGCAGGCGGCTGGCTGTGCGGCTGATGCCCACATAGTTCCACATGGTATTGCGGATGGTCGCCCAGTCCTGCGCGATGAGCGCCGGGTCGTCGTTGCGCTCGTCGCCGGTGCTTTCCCAGTCGGGGATGGCGTCGGCAAGGCGCTTGCTGATGTAGCCGCGCTTGGTGATGCGCTGCGCGATGTCCTGACCGGCGCTGTAGCCCCAGAGCAGGGCTTCGAGGAGCGACGTGCTGGCGAGGCGGTTGGCCCCGTGCAGGCCGGTGCAGCTGCACTCGCCCACGCTGTAGAGGCGGGTCAGCGTCGTGCGGGCGGAAGCGTCGACGAGGATGCCGCCGCAGAAGAAATGCGCCACGGGAACCACCGGGATGGGTTTCTTGTTGATGTCGATGCCCAGCTCCATGCAGTGCTGGTAGATGGTGGGGAACCGTGTGGGGATGTCGTGCTTCACGCCGGAGACGTCCAGATACATGCAGGGCTCGCCGCTGTGAAGCATTTCATCCATGATTGCCCGGGCCACGATGTCGCGGGGGGCGAGGTCGGCGCGTTCGTCATAGCGCTTCATGAAGAATTCGCCCTTGGCGTTCGTGAGGCGGGCCCCTTCGCCGCGCATGGCCTCCGTAATCAGGAAGCTGTGCGACTGGCGGGTATACAGCGCGGTCGGGTGGAACTGGACGTATTCCAGATTGTCGAGACGCACGCCCGCGCGCTGGGCCATGGCGATGCCCGAACCGGTGCAGGCGGCGGTGTTGGTCGTGTGCAGATAGACCTGCCCGACGCCGCCGGTGGCAAGCACGGTGAAGTCCGCGAGCAGGGTTTCCACTTCCCGGGTGTCCTCGTTGTAGACGTAGGCCCCGAGGCACTGGTTGTCGAGCTGGTAGCGGTATTCCTTATACCGCGCATGGTGATCCGTGGTAATCAGGTCCACGGCGGTGCGCCCGGTCAGGATGCGGATGTTCGGAGACATGCGCACGGCCTGCAATAGGCCTTCCATGATGGTCTTCCCGGTGTGGTCGGCGCAGTGCACGATGCGGTGCTTGCCGTGCCCGCCCTCACGGGTGAAGTCGAGCTTGCCGTCCAGCCGATCGAAGGGGATGGGCGCACGCTCCATGAGGATGCGTTCCACGGCTTCGGGGCCATGCTGGCAGAGGTGGCGGACAGCCTTGACGTAGTTGTGATGGTGCCCGGCAATCAGAATGTCCTTTTCCAGATCTTTGGCGTCGTTAGGATCGGAACGATAGACGATGCCGCCTTGCGCCAACGCGGAATTGCCGCCGTCCAGCTCTTTTCCGGGGACAATGAGGGTTACCTCATACCCGGCGTCCGCCAGAGTAAGGGCGGACGTGCTGCCGCTGATCCCGGCGCCGATGACGAGAACCTGTGTTTTCAAGCGCTGCTGTGTCATACTGCCTTCTTTTGAGAAAAGACCTTGTTTTGTGCATATAGGAAAGGGGGCGGCAAGGCCCCCTGAAACCTGTTCGGGATAGAGCATCCACTATGCTGAAATATGTTCAACGGAACTCCCGCCACGCGTTTTCCCCACAACGAGAACCCTCTGGGAAGGGATGGGCTCCGCAATAGCAGGGTTGGGGAAGGGAAAGCCCTTTTTCAGAAGCTTTTCCCCTCCTCCGACAAGCATCAAACTACGCGCAGGCTTCGAGCATCCGTTCGAGGGAAGCCTTAGCCGGAGCGGAATCCTCGCTGGGCACGGTGATGGGATCCGTGTTCCCAGCAACGATGCCTTCCAATGTGGCGCGCAGCTTCTCAGGCGTGATTTTCGCCATGTTGGAACAGGCGCTGGAACGCAGGGCTTCCACGCGGATGCGGCCTTCCTGCTCACGGGCGAGGCGTTCCACCAGATTGATTTCCGTGCCGACATAAATATGTGCCCCGTCCGGCGCATTCCTGACATACTCGATGATGTAGGTAGTGGAGCCGGCTCCGTCGGCGGCGCGCACCACTTCGGGAGAGCATTCGGGATGCACGATGACTTTGCAGGACGGGTCGGCCTTGCGCACGGCTTCAATCTGTTCGGGGTGGAAGCGGGCATGGATGGCGCACAGGCCGGGCCAGAGCACGAGGGCGGCCTTGTCAGCCGCTTCGAGGTCCACGGCTTCCCCGGTTTTCCGCACGTCGAGGATATGCGTGTCGCGCCCGGTGATGCCGAGCTTGCGGGCGGTATTGCGGGCCAGATTCTTGTCCGGCAGGAACAGCACGCCGTCACCCTGGCGGAAGGCCCAGTTCATCATTTTTTCCGCGTTGGCCGACGTGCACACCGCGCCGCCGTAGCGCCCCACCACGGCCTTGACCGCCAGCGAAGTGTTGACGTAGGCGAGCGGGACCAGCTTGCGGCCCGAGGCGGTGAGGCGGCCGAGTACGCGATCGAGCAGCCGGGCGGGGGTCATCTGGGCCATCACGCAGTCGGCGGAATGGTCGGGCAGGAGCACCTGCTGGCCTTCGCGGGCGAGCAGGGCGGCGGATTCCGCCATGAAGTAGACGCCGCAGAAGACGATGTAGTCCGAGGCGATGCCGGGGACGCGCCGGGCCAGTTCGAGGGAGTCGCCGCGGATGTCGCAGTGCTGGATGGTGGCTTCCTGCTCGTAGTGGTGGCCGACGATGGTCAGCCTGCCGCCGAGTTTGGAGCGGAGTTCCTCAATGGCGCGGGCGTCGTTGGAGAGAGGTGCTGTCGTCATAGGGATTCCTTCGCAATGCGCATGCTGAGGTCGGCGGTCACGGCGGAGTGCGTGATGCGTCCGACGGAAATGAAGTCGGGTTTGCGGACGGTGCTTACGGTGGCATACGCCCGGATGGTGTCGAGGGAAACGCCCCCGCTGATCTCCGTTTCGATGAAGGAGGGGATCATTTCCAGCGCTTCGGGGAGCATATCGGGCGTCATATTGTCGAGCATGATGCGGTCGACCCTGCAGGCGACGGCCTCGCTGATTTCGTCGAGGTTGCGGCATTCCACTTCAATGGGCGGGCAAGGATTGTAACGCCCGCGCAGCAGTTCGACGGCTTTGGTCATTGACCCGGCCGCGTCGATGTGGTTGTCCTTGAGCATGAGCATTTCGGCGAGGTTGCGCCTGTGGTTGTGCCCGCCGCCGCACAGTACGGCGTATTTGTCGGGATAGCGCAGGCCCGGCATGGTCTTACGCGTATCAAGCAGGCGGACGCCCGTGCCTTCGAGCTTCTCGGCGTAGCGGCGCGTCAGGTTGGCGATGCCGCAGAGGTGGCTCACGAAGTTGAGGATCACGCGCTCGGCGCGGAGGACTTGCCGGGCGGGGCCGGAAATGCGGGCCACGATGGAACCCTTGGCGACCTCTTCCCCTTCCTTGGCAAGGCTCTGCCATGTGTAGGAAAGCTCTTCCGGGTGCGCCGCGCACAGATCCATGACCAGCGGGATGACGGGCAGCCCGGCGATGATCGTCTGTTCTTTGGCTACGATAATCGCCTGAAGCCGGTCCCCGGGGCCGAAGACGCCCTCGGTGGTGAGATCCGGCCCATCCTCGGCGAGGGAGAGTTCCAGGATCGACAAAAGGTGCATCCGCGCCTCGCCCTGAAAATATTCTGAGAATTCTGGAAGGATCATATCTTGTCCCGCATCCTTGGCAGTGCTACACGGGGTTGAGAGCAACGCCGACATGCGCGAGACGCGCGCATCCGGCAACGAGTCAGCAGCGTAAAGTCTTTTCGTTTACTAGGTGGCTCATCCGTTTTCGTCAAGATGCTCTTTTTTTCCCAACCGTTCGGGGAGGTGCCGGAACGGGCCGGGATAAAAGGCAGTGCGGGCAGAAACGCCGGTTTTGGAGGCGCGTTTCGTTTTTTTATCGTAACTTTTGGTATCCTTGAGACGTTATGCGGTTCAGGTGGAGGAGGATAGGTCCATGTCGGATACGGCCCCCGAAGAGAAAAAGACAGCCCCGGACGGCATAGCGCGGAGTCTTGAGGAGAAAGAGCGGAAAAACTCCGGGGAAAGGCCGGAGACGAAAGGCGACGAACCTGCCGACAATACCCGCCAGCGAGCCCTTTCGCAGTGCATAGAATATCTGGAAGACGGCGAATCCGAGTACTCCCACCCGGCCGACATGGCTGAACATCTGGAAAACCTGAGCCTCAAGGAACAGGTCTGCCTGTTCCGCCATCTGCCAGCCGACGAAGCGGCCGAGGCTCTTGCGGAGCTTGATCAGGAAGTTGCCGTCGACGTTCTGGAAAACCTCGATCCGGACGAGGCGGCCCAGATCATCGCCGAAATGTCTCCCGACGACGCCGCCGACGTTCTGGACGAGCTGGAAGAGGGGCACCGCGATGTCCTTCTGAGCAACCTTGACCGCGACGACGCCGAAGAACTCCGCAACCTGCTGGCGTTCGACCCCGATACGGCGGGCGGCATCATGAATACTGAGATCATCCTGCTTGAGCAGGACATCACGGTGGACGAAGCTATTTCGCTGATCCGGCGGGGCATGGAAGAGGATATGGAAATCCCCTATTATGCCTACGTGGTGGACGAGGACGACAAACTGGTCGGGGTGTTTTCCCTGCGTGACCTCATGCTGTCGAAACCGGGGACGATCCTGCGGGACTCCCTGCATGATCAGGACGTGATCGCCGTACGTTACGATACGTCGAGCGAGGAAGTGGCCCGCCGCATGAGCCATTACAACTTCATGGCCATGCCTGTGGTGGACTATGAAGGGCGCCTTCTCGGCGTGGCGACCTACGACGACATTCTGGACATTATGCAGGACGAGGCCAGCGCCGACCTGCTCGGCATGGTGGGCGCCGGTCAGGACGAGACTGTGGACACGCCGTGGCTGGAGTCGGTGCAGATACGCCTGCCGTGGCTCATCGTGAACATGGTGACTTCCATGATGTCGGCCTTTGTGGTGTACATGTTCGAAGGCTCCATTGCGGGCATGGCCTTGCTGGCTGTGCTCATGCCGATGGTGGCGAATCAGGCCGGGAACACCGGGCAGCAGGCGCTCGCCGTGATGATCCGTCAGCTTGCCACGGAGAAGTTCGATCGCAAGCGCGCGTGGATCGCCGTGTTGCGCGAAGGCAAGATCGGCATCGCTTCCGGGGTGATCATGGCGATGCTGGCCTGTGTGGGCGTCTGGTTCACCTCCTCCTCTCCCGAGCTTGGCATGGTCATGGGAGCGGCGCTCATGGGCGACATGCTGCTCGGCGCGCTGGCGGGCGGCAGCATCCCCCTGATCTTCCGTGCCGTGGGCCGCGACCCCGCGCAGGCTTCCAGCATCTTCCTCACCGCCATCACCGACAGCGCGGGCTTCTTTATTTTTTTGGGGCTGGCTACCGCTTTTTTGTTGTAGGAAATGTGAAATGTGGGGGAAGGGAGGAGGCCCTTTCTGTAGAAAGGGCCTCCTCCCTTCCCCCACACCCCCA
>NZ_JNJP01000043.1 GCF_000701705.1 Bilophila wadsworthia ATCC 49260
CTCCAAACCTCCCCCACCCCCTTCAAAGACTTTCCCCCTTATCGAATCCCTCTTTGCAGCTTTCCCTGCGGCGGAACAGCTTGCCGCTTTTGGCTGATAGGCAATGTCTTGAAAGTGGGGCCCTGAAAAAATCTGCTTCAGGAAATGCAGGAGAAGGGAAAGAGCGCGAGCCGTGCTGGTGGCATTGAAAAAGGGAGGAAACATGTTCCCTCCCTTTTCACAAAGGCTAAAGGACGTTCAGGAGAAGGCTTCAAAAAAAGACGCCCTCCCCCGGTGAACTTACATTTGCTTGGCGTCCCGAAGCATTTTCACTGCGCAGAAGTTGCCGCACATGGCGCACGCTTCCTCATGTTTGTGGGGTTCGCGGCGCTTGTCGAGGATAGCGGGGTCGATGGCGGCTTCGCGCATGGCGGGCCAGTCAAGGGCCATGCGGGCCTTCGCCATCTTGGCTTCGCGGGCGAGCGCATGGGGGCGGCCAAGTGCCACTTCCCCGGCCTGCGCGGCCACGCGGGAAGCCATGATGCCCTGCCGCACGTCGTCCATATCGGGCAGGGTCAGATGCTCGGCGGGCGTCAGGTAGCACAGGAAGTCGACGCCCACGCGTACGGCCATGGCTCCGCCGATGGCTCCGGCGATGTGGTCATACCCCGGCGAGGAGTCGATGGTCAGGGGTCCGAGCACGTAGAGCGGCGCGCCGTGGGTCATCTTTTTGATGCTGATGATCTGCGCCTCGACTTCGTTCATAGGCACATGGCCGGGGCCTTCGATCATGCACTGCACGCCGTATTCGAGGCCGCGCTTGGCAAGCGCGCCGAGGGTCATGACTTCTTCCCACTGGGCGGCGTCGCCCGCGTCGCATCCCGCGCCGGGGCGCAGGCCGTCGCCGAGCGACAGGGTCACGTTGTACTTGCGGGCCAGTTCGAGCAGGCGGTCATACCCTGTCAGCAGCGGGTTTTCCTTGTCGTTCTTGAGCATCCAGCGGGCGAGGATCGAACCGCCGCGCGACACGATGCCAAGGGCTCGCTCGCCGCGTGCGGCCCATTCGGCCCCGCGCCGGGTCAGGCCGCAATGCAGGGTCATGAAGTCCACGCCCTGCTCCGCCTGCATTTCGACTTCGGCGAACAGTTCTTCGGGATCGATGTCGGCGGGATCGCGATCCTTGTCGATGTAGCGCTGCGCCACCGAGTACAGCGGCACCGTGCCGAGTGGCAGCGGCGTGCGCGAGAGCATATCCTTGCGGATCGCCACGAGATCGCCAGCAATGGACAGATCCATGACGGTATCGGCTCCGGCCTCCTGTGCGACTTCAAGCTTGCGCATTTCGCAGCCGGGGTGATTCTGGAAAGGCGAGGTCCCGATGTTGGCGTTGACCTTCACCCGGCTCGGCTGCCCGACGAGAATGGGCTTGACGTTGGCGTGATTGGGGTTGCCGAGCAGGACCATGGTCCCGGCTTCGATGGCCGAAGTGATGGCTTCCGGCGTCAATCCCTCGTACTCGGCCAGCGCGGGCAAATGCGCGGCGAGCAGGCCCTGAAGGGCCGCATTTTGAGTGATGATGGACACTAAAGACTCCTCATTGAATTTGCCGGGGCAGAAGAGCTCTCCGGCAGCTAAGGGGTACGGCTTCCGCTACCCGGCCATTGTGCCGCAGGAAACCGAACTCCGCAAGCGTTCAACGCGTATGATAAATCATTCTGCGCTGGTGTGCGGCCTTGCCTTCTCAGGCGTCCGGCTTTACTTTTTGGAGAAATGCAAGCAATCCGGAACGCGCTGCGCCCCTCTGGGGCAAGCGCGGAGCGCCGTCCGCGGCGTGCCGGAAAGGAGTTTCCCCATGCCTTCATTCTCAAAACTGCTGACAGGAGCCCTCATGAGCCTCTTCCTGGGAGTCGCGGCCGGGGCTGCGATCGCCGCCCCTTCGCCGTCATCCGGGGCTTCCGATATCGTCCCGGTCATCCCCGATCCGCTTTCCGGGAAAGAGGAGCAGGTCACTAAATTGCCCAACGGTTTGTCCGTGCTCATCCTGAAGGATACCCGCTTCCCCCTCGTCTCCACCCGCCTCTACGTGCACGCCGGTTCCTCGTATGAAACGCCGGATGAGGCGGGCATCAGCCACGTGCTCGAACATATGGTGTTCAAGGGCACGGACAGCCGCCCCAAAAGCGCCATCAGCCAGGAAGTGGAATCCGCGGGCGGCTATCTGAACGCGGCCACGAGCTATGACTATACGGTATACATCACCGACATGCCCGACCGCCACTGGAAGCTCGGCATGGACGTAGTCCGCGACATGGCCTTCCACCCCACGCTCGATCCGCAGGAACTGGAATCCGAAAAGAACGTCATCGTCGCGGAACTCCAGCGCGGCGAGGACGATCCGGGCAGCCGGATGTTCAAAACCCTGTTGGCGGATACGCTGAAGGGCACCCCGTACGATCGCCCCATCATCGGCTATGAGAAGACCATCCGCGCCCTGACCACGCAAAACCTGCGCGATTATATCACCAAGTACTACCAGCCGCAGAACATGCTGCTCGTGGTCGTGGGCAACGTCGATCCCGCCGAAGTGCTCGCCGAAGCGGAAAAAATGTTCGCGCCCTATAAGAATACCGCCCCGCTCAAGGAAGTCATGCCCTACGAGGCCGACCGCCTCCCCCTGCCGGGCAGCAAGCCCGCGCTGGTAGTACAGCCCGGCCCGTGGAACAAAGTCTATCTGGCCGCGGCCCTGCCCGTCCCCGGTTCGTCGAGCTACCAGTCCGCCACGCTGGACGTGCTGGCCTATCTGCTCGGCGGCGACCGCACCAGCCTGTTCTACAAAACCTATAAATACGAACGCCAGCTTGTGGACAGCATCAGCGTCTCCAATGTGGGCTTCGAGCGCATCGGCGCGTTCGTGGTCACGGCGGAGCTTGACGCGGACAAGGTGGAGCCGTTCTGGACCTCGCTCACCAAGGATTTCGCCGCGCTGGACGCTTCAACGTTCACTCCGGAGCAATTGGAACGCGCCAAGCTGAACCTTGAAGACGATCTGTACCGCTCCAAGGAAACGCTGTCCGGCCTTGCCTCCAAGATCGGCTACTTCCAGTTCTTCATGGGCGGCGATCAGGGCGAACGGAACGCCATTGAGGCGCTCCGCAACGTGGACAACGGTATGCTCAAGCAAGTGCTGGCGGCGTGGGTGCAGCCCGATCGCCTGACCACCGTGGTCCTGCCGCCCAAGGACGCCAAGATGCCGGACATGCAGGCCATCCTCGACAAGGAATGGAAGTCCGGGGCCAAGGCTTCCGCAGCGAAGACGGCGGAAGCCGGCAAGACCGAGGTCATCGATCTCGGCAAAGGCCGTACCGTGGTGCTCATCCCGGACAAGACCCTGCCCTACGTTTCCGCGAACCTGACCTATTCCGGCGGCGACGCGTTGCTGAAGCCTTCCGAACAGGGCCTCTCAGCGCTCGTCTCCAACGTGCTGACCAAGGGCACGGCGAAGCGCAGCGCTACCGAAATGCAGGCGTTCCTTGCCGATCGCGCGGCGGGGCTTGCGGCTTCGGCCGGGCGCAAGACCTTCTCCGTAAACCTCACCACGCCCGCCCGTTTCAACAAGGATCTGTTCGATCTGCTCGGCGAGGTGGTCACGGCCCCCGCGTTCAGCAAGGACGAAACCGCCCGCGGCATCAAGGATCAGCTCGCGGCCATCAAGTCCCGCGAAGACCAGCCCCTCGGGCTCGCCTTCAGGAAGCTGCCGCCCTTCCTCTTCCCCGGCAGCGTGTACGGCTACCTCCAGCTCGGAGAGCCGGAAAACGTGCAGAAATACGATGAGGCCCAGCTCCGCAGCTTCTGGAACCGCCAGAAGGCCCGCCCGTGGGTGCTCGCCGTGTCGGGCGATTTCGACCGCGATCAGATATTGGCGTTCGCCAAGAGCCTGCCCGCTCCCGATCAGAGGAAAGTGGACGTGCCCGTCCCCGCGTGGGGCACGAGGCCGGAACTCGACATCCCCATGCCGGGGCGCAATCAGGCCCACCTCATGCTGATCTTCAAGACCGCGCCCGATACCAGCCCGGATACGCCCGCGCTGGATCTGCTCGAAACGTCGCTCGGCGGCATGGGCGGCCCCCTTTTCCGTGATCTGCGCGACAAGCAGGGCCTCGGCTACACCGTGACCGCCTTCAACCGCCAGACCTCGGAAAACGGGTATATGGTCTTCTACATCGGGACCGAACCCGGCAAAATGGCGCAGGCGGAAGAGGGATTCAAGCGGATCATCAATAACCTGCATCAAAATCTCCTGTCGGAAGAGGATGTTAACCGGGGCAAGAACCAGCTCGAAGGCGACTACTACCGGAACATGCAAAGCCTCGGCAGCCGTTCGGGCGAAGCCGCGGCCCTGACGATGGAAGGCTATCCGCTCTCCTTCACCAAGGATCAAATAGAAAAGAGTAAAAACGTAACTCCTGAACAACTCAGGGAAATCGTCAAAAAGTACCTGGATGTCGACTCGGCATACACGATAAAAGTCTTGCCTTAATTCTCAAAGCACCCTATAGATTCGGTCGCGGGTTCGGAAACGGCCCCGCACCCGAATCCGCTGGTCGGATTTGTGGGGTTGCCTAGATAACGGCAGACAGGCCAAAGCCCGTTTTCCGATTATTTTGCGGCAGGGACGTTTTTTTGCTTGCCAAACCCAAATGGATTGTGTAAGAGCTAGTCCCTGTTGCTGGTGTAGCTCAACTGGCAGAGCAGCTGATTTGTAATCAGCAGGTTGCGGGTTCGAGTCCCATCACCAGCTCCAGCAAAAGCCATAAGGCTTCCGGTTCGCCGGTTGGAGCACAAGCGGAAGCGATTCCGCGCGCATCGACAAAAACAGATTGCAATGGCCCTGTTTTTGTCTTCCTAAAGTGGAGGGGTTCCCGAGTGGCCAAAGGGAACAGACTGTAAATCTGTCGTCGTGAGACTTCGGAGGTTCAAATCCTCCCCCCTCCACCAGATGAAAAAAGCTGACACGGCTGTAGGAGACAGGTAAAAACTGTCAGGGGACTACGGCATACAGGCGGGAATAGCTCAATGGCTAGAGCATCAGCCTTCCAAGCTGAGGGTTGCGAGTTCGAGTCTCGTTTCCCGCTCCACACCTGCCTCTTCCTCACCTCCCCCATTTCGCCGTGCCTAACGTATCGGGATGCCAGAGCGCTGCCAGATTGATGGCTAGTGATGGATGGTCTTGTGACGCCACAGGCTCTGTCCCATAAAAATCCGTTATCTTCTGCAACCAAGAAGGGAGACCGTCATGGGTAAGGAAAAATTTACGCGTACCAAGCCTCATATGAACATTGGTACTGTCGGTCACATCGACCACGGCAAGACCACTCTGACTGCCGCCATCACCAAAGTCGCTGCTATGAAGCAGGGCGGTAAGTTCATCGCGTACGACGAAATCGACAAGGCTCCGGAAGAAAAGGAACGTGGTATCACCATTTCCACCGCCCACGTCGAATACGAAACCGACAACCGTCACTACGCTCACGTGGACTGCCCCGGCCACGCCGACTACATCAAGAACATGATCACCGGTGCCGCTCAGATGGACGGCGCGATCATCGTGGTTGCCGCCACCGACGGTCCCATGCCCCAGACCCGTGAGCACATCCTGCTCGCCCGTCAGGTCGGCGTGCCTCACCTCGTCGTGTTCATGAACAAGTGTGACCTCGTCGACGACCCCGAACTGCTCGAACTCGTCGAAATGGAAGTCCGCGAACTGCTGAGCTCCTACGGCTACCCCGGCGATGAAATCCCGGTTGTCCGCGGTTCCGCTCTGAAGGCTCTGGAATCCGATAGCGCTGATTCCCCTGACGCCCAGTGCGTGCTCGAACTGCTCGCCGCTTGCGACAGCTACTTCCCGGATCCGGTCCGCGAAACCGACAAGCCCTTCCTGATGCCCATCGAAGACGTGTTCTCCATCTCCGGCCGCGGTACCGTGGTCACCGGTCGTGTGGAACGTGGCATCATCAAGGTCGGCGAAGAAGTCGAAATCGTGGGTATCCGTCCCACCGTGAAGACGACCTGCACCGGCGTCGAAATGTTCCGCAAGCTGCTCGATCAGGGCCAGGCCGGCGACAACATCGGCGCTCTGCTCCGCGGCACGAAGCGTGACGAAGTGGAACGCGGCCAGGTTCTCGCCGCTCCCAAGAGCATCACGCCCCACAAGAAGTTCAAGGCTGAAGTGTACGTTCTGTCCAAGGAAGAAGGCGGCCGCCATACCCCGTTCTTCACCGGCTATCGTCCTCAGTTCTACTTCCGTACCACCGACATCACCGGTATCATCGCTCTTGAAGAAGGCGTTGAAATGGTTATGCCCGGCGATAACGCTACCTTTAATGTCGAGCTCATTCACCCCATCGCCATGGAAAAGGGCCTCCGCTTCGCTATCCGCGAAGGTGGTCGTACCGTCGGCGCTGGTGTTGTGACGGAAATCGTGGAGTAAAGCCATGCGCGTCAACATCCTGCTCGCTTGCACCGAATGCAAGCGCCGCAATTACGCCACGGTCAAGAACAAGAAGAACACGACCGGTCGTGTCGAACTGAAAAAGTTCTGCCCCTGGTGCAGAACCCACACGGTTCACCGCGAAACCCGGTAGTGACTTCATAAACGCAGGGCAGTAGCTCTAACGGCTAGAGCGGCGGTCTCCAAAACCGCATGTTGGGGGTTCGAATCCCTCCTGCCCTGCCATTTTCATTTCTGCAGGAACGTATCATGACCAAGAAACCGACGACAGCACAAGAAGAAAAATCCGAAGGCATCGTTGCCAAGGCGAAAGCGTTCAGGAACTATCTTGAGCTGTCCAAGACTGAGCTTCGCAAGGTGACCTGGCCCACGGTCAAGGAAACCCGTACGACCAGTCTGGTGGTGTTGGCCTTCGTCGTTGTCATGGCGATCTTCCTCGGCGTTGTGGATCTCGGGCTCTCCAAACTCATCTCCTTCATTCTCGCTGCTTAATGGAGAAGCCCATGATCGAAGAAAACAATGCGTCCTCAGGGGCGGTCGAATCATCTGCCCAACAGTCCCAAGCAGAAGCAAAACCCGCGCAGTCAGAATTGACTGCGCAGGACATTTTGGCGGCGTCCACAGTTCAGACCGAGTTGAGCGCGGGGAACCAGGATACCGGGAAATCCCGCTGGTACATCGTGCACACCTACTCCGGCTTTGAACAGCGCGTAGAGGCCACCATCAAGGAAATGATGCGCAACGCCCAGGACAACGGCCTCATCCATGAGGTTGTGGTTCCGACCGAAAAGGTCATCGAACTGGGCAAAGGCGGTGCCAAGCGTACCACCACGCGTAAGTTTTATCCCGGTTACATCATGCTCCGCATGACCATGACCGATTTTTCATGGCACCTCGTGCAGAGCATTCCCAAGGTGACGGGATTTGTGGGCGGCAAAAACCGTCCCGCTCCCATGAAGGACGAGGAAGCGGCCCGCATCCTTTCCCTCATGGAAACCCGCCAGGAACAACCCCGTCCCAAGTTCAGCTTCGAGCGGGGCGACGACGTGCGCGTCATCGACGGGCCTTTCGGCGGCTTCAACGGCGTTGTTGAAGACGTGAACTACGACAAGGGCAAGCTTCGGGTGTCCGTGTCCATCTTCGGCAGACAGACTCCCGTGGAACTGGATTTCATCCAGGTCTCCAAGGGATAACGATTGCTTGCAGTCTGCGGCCCCATGTGCCGTATTAATAGAGGTTGAAAGACAATGGCCAAGAAAGAAGTTGCCAAAATCAAGTTGCAGATTCCCGCTGGCGCTGCGAACCCTTCGCCGCCGGTAGGTCCCGCCCTCGGTCAGCACGGCCTGAACATCATGCAGTTCTGCAAGGAGTTCAACGCCCGCACCATGGAACAGAAGGGCATGATCATTCCCGTGGTCATCACCGCTTATGCTGACCGTTCCTTCACCTTTATCACCAAGACCCCGCCGGCCGCCGTGCTGGTAATGAAGGCGGCCAAGGTGGAAAAGGGTTCGGGCGAACCCAACCGTACCAAGGTGGGCAGCATCACGATGCAGCAGGTTGAAGAGATCGCCAAGCTGAAGCTCCCCGATCTCAACGCCAACGGCATGGAAGCCGCCGTCAAGTCCATCATGGGTACCGCCCGCAGCATGGGCATCGAGATCAAGTAAGGATCTCCACCGCGTCAGTCGTACTGCCCTTCCTTGCATCAAGGATTCGGCAGGAGATGTTGGAAGACCAGCTTTTGAAAGGATAGAGCAATGCCCTTCGGGAAAAAATATCGTAAGGCGGTAGAAGGCCTCGACCTCTCCCAGCGCTTCTCTGTAGAAGAAGCCGTGGAGAAGTCCCTCGGTGCCTCTTTCGCCAAGTTTGACGAAACTGTGGACGTGGCCATCGGCCTCGGCGTTGACCCCAAATATTCCGACCAGATGGTCCGTGGCGCCGTCTCCCTGCCTCATGGCCTGGGCAAGACCGTTCGCGTGGCCGTGTTCTGTAAGGGCGAAAAGGAAGCCGAAGCTCGCGCTGCCGGCGCCGACATCGCCGGTGCGGAAGAGCTCGTCGCGAAGATCAAGGAAGGCTGGCTGGAATTCGACGCCGCCGTCGCCACTCCCGATGTCATGGCCCTCGTCGGCCAGGTCGGTCGTGTGCTCGGCCCCCGCGGTTTGATGCCCAATGCCAAGACCGGCACTGTGACCTTCGACGTCGCCACTGCCGTTAAGGAACTCAAGGCCGGGCGTGTCGACTTCAAGGTCGACAAGGCTGGCGTGCTCCACGCCCCCCTCGGCAAGGTTTCCTTCGGTCCCGAAAAGATCCTTGGCAATCTCAAGGCTCTCGTCGAGACCGTGAACCGCCTGAAGCCTTCCGCGGCCAAGGGCACCTATATGAAGAACATGGCTGTCTCCACCACGATGGGCCCCGGCTTTAAGGTGGACATGACCTTGATCAAAAAGTTCATCGAAGGCTAACCCCTTTGAGAACAAAAACGGTCCGCTAGGACCGTTTTTGGCAATGGATTGGGAATTCGAGTCGAAGACGGCAGGCGGGGAAACCCTCAATCATGCCTGCTCAGACGCTTTCTTTGGCTCGGCTTTCCACTGCGAAGATTTTGAACGAATCTTCGAGCAACCCCTAACGTGAAGGAGATTCACGTGAATAGATCTGAAAAAGCTGCCCTGATTGCGCAGATTAAGGCGAAAGCCGACGCTGCCTCTTTTGTGGTAGTGACAGATTTCAAGGGGATGACGGTGGAAGAGCTGACGCGGCTCCGTGCGAAACTCTATGAGTGCGGCGGCGAGTATCTCGTCGTCAAGAACACGTTGGCCCGCATCGCCCTCACCGATGGTATGCATGATTCCGTTAAGGACATGTTCAAGGAAAACTGCGGCATCGCCCTGACCTCTCAGGATCCGGTGGCGGTCGCCAAGGCGGTTTCCGAATTTGCCAAGACCAGCAAGCTGTTTACTGTTCGCCACGCCAGCCTCGAAGGCAAGATGCTCTCCGCCGCCCAGGTGGACGCTCTCGCCAAGCTGCCCGGAAAGCAGGAACTCCTTGGTCAGGTCCTCGGCACCATGAACGCCGTGCCTACCAATTTCGTCTCCCTGTTCGCCAACATGGTTCGTCCTCTTATGTACGCCCTCAAGGCGATCGAAGAGAAAAAGGCTGCCTAGGCAACCCGTTAAACACCCAAGCCAAAGTCTCAAAGGAGCAATCCCATGGCCGTTACCAAAGAAGAAGTTGTTGAATTTATCGCTAACATGACCGTGCTCGAACTCTCCGAATTCATCAAGGAACTCGAAGAAAAGTTCGGCGTGTCCGCTGCCGCTCCCGCCGCTGCCATGATGGTGGCCGCTCCCGCTGAAGCCGCTGCTCCCGCTGAAGAAAAGACCGAATTCGACGTCATCCTGAAGTCCGCCGGCGCCAACAAGATCGGCGTCATCAAGGTTGTCCGCGCTCTGACCGGCCTCGGCCTGAAGGAAGCCAAGGACAAGGTTGACGGCGCTCCCTCCACCCTGAAGGAAGCCGTGTCCAAGGAAGAAGCCGAAGAAGCCAAGAAGCAGCTGGTTGAAGCCGGCGCTGAAGTTGAAGTGAAGTAAGTTCACTTTATACGCGCTTTCAAAGGCGGTGCGGGTTTTCCCCGCGCCGCTTTTTTTATTGCACGAATTGGAAGGAGAACCTTTCAGAAGAGAGGCTTCACCCTCACCCTCCAATTCTCCATTCTTTCTAGGCTTTCGCCCCATCGAATCCCTGTCCGCAACGTTTCCGGCTCCCAAAGGAGGGTATCGGTGATTCCGGAGCGCATCAGAAAGAGAAATTGCCTAGAGTCATTGGAGAAAAGCGGGATATCCAGCCGATAGCCGACGCCCGGCCTCCCCTCCTGCCGGAAAGGGAAAAGAAGGGAATCCGGGACGCGCACGCCTCAAAGGGATATGGGAGAAAGGCCGGGAAAACAAAGGGGAAAGGCGGGCCTCAGCGTTACCGTCAATCCTGCCCCGGCGGCTCATCATCCTTCCCCATAGAACGCGCTGCCAGCCAGCACGCGCCGCCGAAACAGATGAGGGCACCGGCCATAAGCATCAGCACCAGCCACAAGATGATTTCATTGTGGGGAAAACTGTCCACGAACAGCAACAGAACGAAGAGGCAGGCAAGCCCGATTTTCAGGATGGCCAGGCCAAACAGCCTCCCGGGCCTCCCTCTGAGCCCGGCACCGATACAGGCCCCAAAAGCGATGATGGCCAAGGCCCCAAAAAAGATGCCGAAAACACTGTCCACGCGTACCTCCCGGTGAAAGATGAAGCGAGGAGCCTCGTTCTTCCTTTACGGAGTGGGACCGCCGTACCGCAAGAGAGTGGAGGCGAACTCAGGGAAACAGGGCAAGGGGACAATGGCTGTCCAGACACAGCCATTCCGGAAAAGGGAGTACAAGAAAACACACCTCAAAGCTCATGGGGAGAGTTGCGGAGGTCGGGAAAACAAAGAGCAACCTGCGGGCTGTTCAGCGTTGCCGCCAGTCCCACGGCGTTTTTTCCACTCCCTGCCTCTTCCGGCGCGCCGCCAGCCAGCACGCACCGCCAAAACAGAAAACGCCCCCGGTCATCAGTATCTGCAGCACCCAAGCGAACAGCCCGTAGCCGTCACGGTATGTCGTGAAGGTCAAAGCGCCGTAGAGCAGACCGGCAAGCCCGAGCGCAAGAGTGACGAGCCCCAATCCCCTGCCGAAACGTCCTCTGAATGCGGCGCCGATACAGGCTCCGAAAACAAGCGGCACGCCCAGGGCAAGAAAAAAAACGATAAACTGACCGTCCATGCGCACCTCTCTGGTCGTTCCAGAACATTCGAGGAAAAAAGGAAAGAAAGCTTCCTGTCCGGTATCTCCCGTTCACATCTTGGCGCCCCACGCCAAGCGCCCCCGCACATATACCAAGGTTCTCTTTCCTTCTATGGCGAAAGTCCTCTCTTGGCAAAGCTGAGGGGAGGTGCGGTATGCCGCTTTTAGGGACTCAGTCGTCGGACGGAAGCGGCCCGTCGTCCGTTTCAAAGTCCTTACAGGATGAACGGAGAAGCCTTGAAGAAAGGGAGGGACGGACTCCCGGCAAGGAATCCCCCTTCTCCCTTTCCCCGGGCTCACAGCCTTTCCACTATTCAAAAACCATGCCCCAAATGAAGATTTTTCGCTTTGTGAGGAAAAAAAGCTTGCCTTTATGACGATTCCTTCTTATCTTTTCGAATTCACGCGACACGAACCAGAGGTGGTATCTGTTCCAATTTTTTGAACTAACACGGGTATCATCAGTCGACAACAGCCCTCCGGATCTTCTGGAGGGTAACTATGTTGTCGACCTTGTTGCGTTTTTTATACATGATTGATTCCGAGAGCGCGCAACCCGAGCACGTTCCGGCTTTTGCCGACCAACCTTCTCAGAGGTGAAATGATGGGTCAGCTTACCAAACAATTTGGCAAGATCAAGGTTGAGGTGGAGATTCCCCACCTGCTCAACCTGCAGGTGGACTCCTACCGGAAGTTCATGCAGGAGGGACGTACGGAACGTCTCCCTGATGAAGGTCTGGAAGGGGTCTTCCGTTCTGTCTTCCCAATCGAAGACTTCAACCGTACCGCCAGCCTCGAATTCGTCAGCTACGAAGTCGGCGAGCCCAAGTACGATCAGGCGGAATGCATCTCCAAGGGTCTTACCTACGAATCCCCGGTACGCATCAAGGTCCGCCTTGTCGTCTATGATGTCGACGACGAGACCGAGGCGCGTACTGTCCGCGATATCAAGGAACAGGACATCTATTTCGGCACCCTGCCACTGATGACCGAAAAGGGAACCTTCATCATCAACGGGACCGAGCGCGTCATCGTCAACCAGTTGCAACGTTCCCCCGGCATCATCTTCGAGCACGACGGCGGCAAGACGCATACCAGCCGCAAGGTGCTCTACTCCTGCCGCGTCATCCCCATGCGCGGTTCGTGGCTCGACTTTGACTTCGACCACAAGGACATCCTCTACGTGCGCATCGACCGCCGCCGTAAGATGCCCGCCACGATCCTGCTCAAAGCCATGGGCATGAGCAAGACCGAAATCCTGGACTGCTTCTACAAGAAAGAAATCTACGAGCTTGAGGACGACGGCCGCGTCTCCTGGCACTTCAATCCCGAGCTGCACCGCAAGGAAGCCGCCTTTGCCGACATCGTCGACAAGGAAGGCAACGTGCTGGTGAAGGCCGGCAAGCCCATCACCAAGCGCGCGTGGCGCCAGATGGAAGCCGCTGGCGTCGAAAAGATCGAAGTGGCCCCCGAAACGCCCCTCGGCCTGTTCCTTGCCGAAGATCTGGTCGACAACGCCACCGGTGAAATCCTCGCCGAAGCCGCCGACGAAATCACCGCCGGCCTCTTCGACGCGTGCCGCGAAGCCGGGATCACGACCATTTCAGCGCTGCATACCCGCGGTACCGATACCTCTTCCTCCATCCGCGATACCCTGGTGCAGGACAAGACGCCCACCATGGAAAAGGCGCAGGAAGAAATCTATCGCCGCCTGCGCCCGAGCTCCCCGCCGACCCCGGAAATCGCCGCGTCGTTCTTCGACAACCTGTTCCGCAACGGCGACTACTACGACCTGTCACCCGTGGGCCGCTACAAGCTCAACCAGCGCCTGAACAAGACCGATCACGCCGATCTGCGCACCCTTGCCGACGACGACATCCTCGACGCCATCAAGGTGCTTGTCCAGCTGAAGGACAGCCACGGCCCCGCCGACGACATCGACCACCTCGGCAACCGCCGCGTGCGCCTCGTGGGCGAACTGGTGGAAAACCAGTACCGCATCGGCCTCGTGCGCATGGAACGCGCCATCAAGGAGCGGATGAGCATTCAGGAAGTGGCTACGCTCATGCCCCACGACCTGATCAATCCGAAGCCCGTGGCCGCCGTGCTCAAGGAATTCTTCGGCACCTCGCAGCTGTCGCAGTTCATGGACCAGACCAACTCCCTCTCGGAAGTCACGCACAAGCGCCGTCTTTCCGCTCTGGGCCCCGGCGGTCTGACCCGCGAACGCGCCGGGTTCGAAGTCCGGGACGTCCATGTGTCGCACTATGGCCGTATCTGCCCCATCGAAACGCCTGAAGGCCCGAACATCGGTCTGATCGTTTCCCTGACGACCTACGCCAAGGTGAACGACTACGGCTTCATCGAGACGCCGTACCGCGTCATCCGCGACGGCTACATGACCGACGAGTTCGTGCACCTCGACGCTTCCCGCGAAACGGGCCACGTCATCGCGCAGGCCAACGCCGCCGTCGACGCCGACCGCCGTCTCGTGGACGACTACGTCACCGCCCGTGTGGGCGACGACGTGCTCATGGCCGCCCGTGAGGAAATCACCCTCATGGACATTTCCCCGAGCCAGATGGTGTCCATCTCCGCGGCGCTGATCCCGTTCCTCGAACACGACGACGCCAACCGCGCGCTCATGGGTTCGAACATGCAGCGTCAGGCCGTGCCCCTGCTCCGTTCCGAGCGCCCCCTTGTGGGCACCGGCATGGAAGTGGATGTGGCCCGCGACTCCGGCGCGTGCATCCTCGCGGAAAGCTCCGGCGTGGTCCACTATGCCGACGCCAACCGCATCATCGTGGCCTACGACGATCCCGCGCTGTACCCCAACATGGGCGGCGTGCGCGCCTACGATCTGCTGAAGTTCCACAAGTCCAACCAGAACTCCTGCTTCGGCCAGGTGCCTTCCTGCGTGCCCGGCCAGATCGTGAAGAAGGGCGACGTGCTCGCCGACGGCCCCGCCATCCATGACGGCGGCCTCGCGCTCGGCAAGAACATGCTCATCGCCTTCATGCCCTGGTGCGGCTACAACTACGAAGACTCCGTGCTCATCTCCGAACGCGTGGTGAAGGAAGACATCTACACCTCCGTCCACATCGAAGAGTTCGAAGTCGTGGCCCGCGACACCAAGCTCGGACCGGAAGAAATCACCCGCGATATTCCCAACGTGGGCGAAGAAATGCTGCGCAACCTCGACGAGAGCGGCATCATCCGCATCGGCGCGCCCGTGAAGCCCGAGGACATCCTCGTCGGCAAGATCACGCCCAAGGGCGAAACGCAGCTCACCCCGGAAGAAAAGCTCCTGCGCGCCATCTTCGGCGACAAGGCCCGCGACGTGAAGAACACGTCCCTCAAGGTCCCGCCGGGAGTTGAAGGCACGGTCATCGATGTGAAGGTGTTCAACCGTCGCTCCGGCGAAAAGGACGAGCGCACCAGGAACATCGAGGACTACGAAATCAGCCGCCTCGACGCCAAGGAACAGGATCACATCCGCGCCATCACGCGCCGGATGCGTGAACGCCTGCTCCCCATCGTCGACGGCAAGCAGATCGCCACGACCCTGCTCGGCGACAAGAAGGGCGAAGTGCTGGCCGAAGCCGGTGCCGCCATGACCGAAGAGCTGCTCATGGCCCTGCCGGTCAAGAAGCTGACCGATCTGTTCCAGAGCAAGGAAGTCAACGAAAACGTCGGCGAACTGCTTGTGCAGTACGATCACCAGATCGAGTACATCAAGTCGATCTACGACTCCAAGCGCGAAAAGGTCACGGAAGGGGACGATCTGCCCCCCGGCGTGATCAAGATGGTCAAGGTTCATATCGCCATCAAGCGTAAGCTGTCCGTGGGCGACAAGATGGCCGGCCGTCACGGGAACAAGGGTGTCGTCTCCCGCATTCTGCCGGAAGAGGACATGCCCTTCTTCGCCGACGGCCGCCCCGTGGACATCGTGCTGAACCCCCTCGGCGTGCCTTCCCGTATGAACATCGGCCAGATCATGGAAGTGCACCTCGGCTGGGCCGCCCGCGAACTGGGCCGCCAGCTCGCGGAAATGGTCGACAAGGGCACCGCCCTCCAGTCCGTGCGCGACGAAGTGAAGGACATCTTCGCTTCGCCGGAAATCGCCGCCGAAGTGGACGGGATGGACGACGAGGAATTCCGCAAGTCCGTCCTGAAGCTGCGCAACGGCATCATCACGTACACCCCGGTGTTCGACGGTGCCGAAGAATCGGAAATCTGGAACTGGCTGTCCCGCGCCGGCCTCGACGACGACGGCAAGTCCGTCCTCTATGACGGGCGCACCGGTGAGAAGCTGGAGAACCGCGTGACCACCGGCGTCATGTACTATCTCAAGCTGCACCACCTCGTTGACGAAAAGATCCACGCCCGTTCCACCGGCCCCTACTCCCTCGTCACCCAGCAGCCGCTGGGCGGTAAGGCGCAGTTCGGCGGCCAGCGTCTCGGGGAAATGGAAGTGTGGGCCCTCGAAGCCTACGGCGCTTCCTACCTGTTGCAGGAATTCCTCACCGTCAAGTCGGACGACGTGACGGGACGCGTGAAGATGTACGAGAAGATCGTCAAGGGCGACAACTTCCTCGAAGCCGGGCTCCCCGAGTCCTTCAACGTTCTGGTCAAGGAACTCATGTCCCTCGGCCTCAACGTCACCCTCCATCAGGAGGAAGGCAAGAAGAGGCCCAAGCGCGTCGGCTTCGCCGAAGAGGAACACCAGCAGTACCTGCAACAGCAGCAGGACATGGCTGACGAATAGATACCATCGCGGGGAAGGGCCCTCTTCAAAAGAAGGCCCTTCCCCGCACCCCTCCCCTTTCCCTCCTGAGGCTTTGTGCCGGGCCAGCCCCGGAACGGAAGAAGGAAGAAAGCGGAGGCCCTCCCCAGTTAAGAGACCCTTCATTACGTCCAACCCTCAAGACAGCGGTTTTGAGGGGATGGGGGTAGGGTTCGGAGACGGAGGTTCTTTACGGACCGTTGCCTCTCCGGTGCCTGACCCGCAAAAGGGAGTACATATATATGAGTCTTGACGATCTCTTCTCGGTTCGCAGCTCGGCCAACGCCAACGCGAGCCAAATCCGCAATCTGAAGGCGATTCAGATTTCCATCGCCTCGCCGGAGAACATCCGCGAATGGTCCTACGGCGAAGTCAAGAAGCCGGAGACCATCAACTACCGTACGTTCAAGCCCGAACGCGACGGCCTGTTCTGCGCGAAGATCTTCGGCCCGGTGAAGGACTACGAATGCAACTGCGGCAAGTACAAACGCATGAAGCACCGCGGCATCGTCTGCGAAAAGTGCGGCGTTGAAGTCATTGCCTCCAAGGTGCGCCGCGAACGCATGGGCCATATCGAACTGGCCGCGCCCGTCGCCCATATCTGGTTCCTCAAGACCCTGCCCTCCAAGATCGGCACCCTGCTCGACATGACCATGGCCGATCTGGAAAAGGTGCTCTATTTCGACTCGTACATCGTGCTCGATCCCGGCAGCACCAACCTCCAGAAGATGCAGGTCATCTCCGAGGACCAGTACCTCCAGATCATCGACCATTTCGGCGAGGACGCCCTTACCGTGGGCATGGGCGCGGAATCCATCCGCGGCCTGCTCGAAGAGCTGAACCTTGAGGAAATCAAGGTGCTCCTGCGCGAAGAATCGCAGACCACCAAGTCCCAGACCAAAAAGAAGAAGCTCACCAAGCGCCTCAAGGTCGTGGAAGCGTTCCTCGAATCCGGCAACCGCCCCGAATGGATGATCCTCGAAGTCATCCCGGTCATTCCGCCGGAGCTGCGCCCTCTCGTTCCGCTCGACGGCGGCCGTTTCGCCACCTCCGACCTGAACGACCTGTACCGCCGCGTGATCAACCGTAACAACCGCTTGAAACGCCTGATGGAACTCGGGGCTCCCGACATCATCATCCGTAACGAAAAGCGTATGTTGCAGGAAGCCGTGGACGCGCTGTTCGACAACGGCCGCCGCGGACGCGCCATCGCCGGCACCAACGGACGCCCCCTGAAGTCCTTGTCCGACATGATCAAAGGCAAGCAGGGCCGCTTCCGTCAGAACCTGCTCGGCAAGCGCGTCGACTACTCCGGCCGTTCCGTCATCGTCGTGGGCCCGTACCTGAAACTCCATCAGTGCGGCCTGCCCAAGAAGATGGCGCTCGAGCTTTTCAAGCCCTTCATCTATTCCGAACTTGAGAAGAGAGGCCATGCCTCCACCATCAAGAGCGCGAAAAAGATGGTGGAGCGCGAAGAGCTGGTCGTATGGGATATCCTGGCCGACGTGGTCAAGGAATACCCGGTTCTGCTGAACCGCGCCCCTACGCTGCACCGCCTCGGCATCCAGGCCTTCGAGCCGCTGCTCGTCGAAGGCAAGGCCATCCAGCTGCACCCGCTCGTCTGCTCCGCCTACAACGCGGACTTCGACGGCGACCAGATGGCCGTACACATCCCGCTCTCCGTGGAAGCGCAGATCGAATGCCGCGTGCTCATGATGAGCACCAACAACATCCTGTCGCCCGCCAACGGAACGCCCGTCATCGTGCCTTCCCAGGACATGGTCCTCGGCCTGTATTACATGACCGTGGAACGTTCCTTCGAAAAGGGCGAAGGCATGGTCTTCTGCGCCCCGTGGGAAGTGGAAGCCGCCCTTGACGCCGATCAGGTCAGTATGCACGCCCGCATCAAGGTACGCATGGAAGACGGCAAGCTCGCCAACACCACGCCCGGCCGTATCCTCGTGTGGCGCGGCCTGCCCGCCGGCATCAAGTTCGAGAACGTCAACAAAGAATTGACCAAAAAGAACATTGCCAAGCTGGTGGACAGCGCCTACCGCGACGCCGGGGTCAAGGCGTGCGTCATCCTCTGCGACCGCATCAAGGCCATCGGGTACGAATACGCGACCCGCTCCGGCATCAGTATCGGCGTGAAGGACATGCTGATCCCCGATTCCAAGAAGCGCATCATTGATGCCGCTTCCGCCGAAGTGGACAACATCGAAAGCCAGTACCGCGACGGTATCATCACCCGTACGGAAAAATACAACAAGGTCGTCGACGTTTGGACCAAGGCCACGCAGGACGTGTCCGCGGAAATGAACAAGGAAATCTCCACGGATATCCTGACCGACCCGAAGACCGGCAAGCAGGAGGCCAACCTCAGCTTCAACCCGATCTTCATGATGTCCAACTCGGGTGCCCGAGGCAACGCCGACCAGATGCGTCAGCTCGCCGGTATGCGCGGCCTGATGGCCAAGCCCTCCGGCGAAATCATCGAAACCCCGATCACCGCGAGCTTCCGTGAAGGCCTGACGGTGCTCCAGTACTTTACCTCCACGCACGGCGCTCGTAAGGGTCTCGCGGACACCGCCCTCAAGACGGCGAACTCCGGTTACCTGACCCGCCGCCTCGTGGACGTGGTGCAGGACGTCATCGTCTCCGAACACGACTGCGGCACCGTCGACGGCATCGAAATCCGCGCCATCAAGGACGGCGGCGAGGTCAAGCAGAAGCTGTCCGAGCGCGCGCTCGGCCGCGTGCTGCTCTACCCGGTGTATGATCCCGCAACGGGCGACCTGCTCTACCCCGAAAACACTTTGATCGACGAACCCGTCGCCAAGACGTTGGACGACAAGGGCATCAACTCCGTGATGATCCGCTCCGCGCTGACCTGCCAGTCCGAGCGCGGCATCTGCTCGCTGTGCTACGGGCGCGACCTTGCCCGCCGCCACCTCGTCAACATCGGCGAGACGGTCGGCATCATCGCGGCACAGTCCATCGGCGAACCCGGCACGCAGCTCACCATGCGTACCTTCCACATCGGCGGTACGGCGTCCAAGGAAATCGAACGTTCGAACTTCGAGGCGCAGCATGACGGCCGCGTGGTCCTCACCCGCGTGAAGGAAATCAGGAACCGCGAAGGTGTGGCTCAGGTGCTCGGCAAGAGCGGGCAGGTCGCCGTCATCGACGAGCAGGGCCGCGAAGTGGAGCGCTACACGCTCCCCAACGGCGCGCGCCTGCACGTTACGGATGGGCAGTCCGTCAGCAACGGCCAGCTCCTTGCCGAATGGGACCCGTTCAACGAACCCTTCGTCTCGGAAGTGGACGGCTTCATCAAGTTCACGGACCTCGTGGACGGCAAGACCTATCAGGAAAAGCTGGACGAAGCCACGCACCAGGCGTCCATGACCATCATCGAATACCGCACGACGAGCTTCCGCCCGTCCGTCTCCGTCTGCGATGAAAACGGCGATCCCAAGCTGCGCGGCGCGGGCCAGCTCCCCGCGGTCTACAGCCTCCCCGTCGGCGCGATCATCATGGTCAAGGACGGCGAGCAGGTGCTCGCGGGCGACATCATCGCCCGTAAGCCTCGTGAAACCTCCAAGACCCGCGACATCGTGGGTGGTCTTCCGCGAGTCGCCGAGCTGTTCGAAGTCCGCAAGCCCAAGGATATGGCCGTGGTTTCCGAAATCGCGGGCACCGTTTCCTTCGCGGGCGAAGCCAAGGGCAAGCGCAAGCTCATCGTCACGCCGGAAGTGGGCGAATCCAAGGAATACCTGGTGCCCAAGGGCAAGCACATCACCGTGTCCGACGGCGACTTCGTCGAGTGCGGCGACCTGCTGACCGAAGGCAACCCCGAGCTGCACGACATTCTGCGCACCAAGGGCGAGAAGTACCTCGCCGCCTACCTGGTGGACGAAATCCAGGAAGTGTACCGCTTCCAGGGCGTGGGCATCGACGACAAGCACATCGAAGTCATCGTGCGCCAGATGCTCCGCAAGGTGACCGTCACCGAGCCGGGCGGAACGAGCTTCCTCGTGGGCGAACAGGTCGACAAGGCCGAGTTCAAGGCCGAAAACCAGAAGGCCATGGCCGAGGGACGTTCCCCCGCCACCGCCGAACCGCTGGTCCTCGGCATCACGCAGGCGTCCCTGACCACCTCGTCCTTCATCTCGGCGGCCTCCTTCCAGGAAACCACCAAGGTGCTCACCGAGGCGGCCCTCAAGGGCAAGATGGACTACCTGCGCGGCCTTAAGGAAAACGTCATCGTCGGCCGCCTTATCCCCGCCGGGACGGGCTACCGCGAATACGTGGATCAGGACATCACGGTCCCGGATCAGAAGGAACGCCCCGACCGCTTCCTTGACGAGCTCAGCGGCAATCCGATCATCGCCGATCTGGACTGACAAAGCCAAAACATTTGGCCCCTCGGGGGGAACACTCTCTCCGAGAGGCCAAATGGCTCAAACAAAAATTCCGCAATCGGCACAGTCGATTGCGGAATTTTTGTTTGCTCTGCCCGTAACGGATTTCTCTCTTTCCACTCGGGGAAATCCCCAAAGGAGAAAAGGGCCCGGCGGGAATGTATCTTCATGTTTCTGATAAGGCATTCGGCTTACCAAGCCCTTTCTCCCTTTCCTTCACATACGGGGTACGGTTGAAGATCGCGCACATCCCGGATGTAGCCCTTTTCAACTGCCTTCATAGCCTGTAAACTGGTGAAATGAACACACCCGGAACCTTTCAGATACACGCCACGGACGGCGCGGCCCGTACCGGCGTTCTCCAGACGGCCCACGGCCCGGTAAACACGCCCATCTTCATGCCCGTCGGCACGGTTGGCAGCGTGAAGGCCATCGCTCCCGACGATCTCAACGCCATAGGCGCGGAAATCATCCTCGGCAACACCTATCACCTGTACCTGCGGCCCGGCGACGAACTCGTGGCGCGGCGCGGCGGCCTGCACGGCTTCAACGCGTGGGACAAGCCCATCCTCACGGACAGCGGCGGCTTTCAGGTCTTCAGCCTTTCCACCCTGCGGACCATCAAGGAGGAAGGGGTCACCTTCCGTTCCCACCTCGACGGCTCGAAGCACCTGTTCACGCCGGAAAAGGTGGTGAGCATCCAGCGCAACCTGAATTCGGACATTATGATGGTGCTTGACGAGTGCGTGCCCGCCGGGGCGGATCACACCTACACAGCCCGATCGCTGACCATGACCACCCGCTGGGCCAAACGCTGCCGTGACGCCTATCCCAAGGGGACGGCGGGAAACCTGCTGTTCGGCATCGTGCAGGGCGGCATGTTCAAGGATCTGCGTTCGGAGTCGGCGCGCCAGCTCATCGATCTCGACTTCGAGGGCTATGCCATCGGCGGGCTTTCCGTAGGCGAAAGCAAGGACGTCATGATGGAGATGCTGTACCATACGGCTCCCATACTGCCTTCCGAAAAGCCCCGCTATCTCATGGGCGTGGGCACGCCGCTGGACATCATCAAAGGCATCGACGCGGGCGTGGACATGTTCGACTGCGTCCTGCCCACGCGCAACGCCCGCAACGGCACGCTGTACACCTCGCTCGGCAAGCTCAACATCAAGCGCCGCGAATTTGCCGAGGACGACGGCCCGCTCGATCCCGCCTGCAGCTGCTACACCTGCCGCACGTTCTCCCGCGCCTATTTGCGGCATTTGTACGTTTCGCAGGAGCTGCTCTCCTTCCGGCTCAACTCCATCCACAACCTGACCTACTTCCTCGACACCGTCCGCGGGGCCCGCGCCGCCATCCGCGAAGGCCGCTGGGCCGAGTACAAGCGGCGGTATGAAGAGTTATATGATGTGTAGGGGGAGATAAGGATTGAAGGGGGGAGGGGAAACCTTTCTGGAGAAAGGTTTCCCCTCCCACCTTCAAACTTTCCCCCTCCTCTTCCAAAGACTTTTCCCCTTACCCAGTCCCTTATCCAGAGTGTTCCCTATGACAGAGAAACACGGCTCGCCGAACGGTTTTCCTCCTGCGCATCAAGAGCGTTTGGAACAGGGCCGGGAAGCTGGAAACCCCTTCTTCAAGAAGGATTCCCCCTCCTCGTCTTCCTCCTCGAAAAACACTTTGATTGTAGGTGTGGGGACACTCATTTCGCGGCTTTTAGGGTTTGTGCGCGATGCCGGCATTGCATGGCTGCTCGGCGGTTCGGGGGCGGCGGACGCGCTTACGGCGGCGCTGCGGATTCCGTACATGGCCCGGCGGCTGTTCGGCGAAGGCACGCTGTCCCTCTCCCTGACCGCCGCCTGCACGCGGGAACGGCTGCGGGGCGGTTCTGGCTGCGGGCTTGCGCTGGCGGTAACGCGCAAGCTGGCCTTATGGACGGGGTTCTTGGCTTTGGCGTGCATGGCGGGAGCGGGAATCATCATGCGGGCCATCGCGCCGGGTTTGGAGGAGCGCCCGGAAGTGTTCGGAGAGGCCGTTACGCTGTTCCGTATCTGTGCTCCGTATATCTGGAGCGTCATGATGGCGGCGGGCTGCATGGCGGCCCTGCACAGCAGGCAGCGTTTCCTGCTGCCTTCGCTGACGCCGTCCCTGTTCAACCTTTGCGTCATCGGCTTCGCACTGCTGGCGGCCTTCAACCCGTCGCTGCAGCCGGGCGTGCTCGTCGCCTGCGGCGTCCTCTGCGGGGGAATCTTGCAATGGCTGGCTCAGGTACCGGCAACCCGCATCCTCCAGCGCGAAGAGGGGAAAAGGGGAAAGCCCGCCGATGCACGGACAGTCTCGGAGGCCTTCCGCCGTCTCCCCGCAGGCATCGTTGGGGCCGCCATGCCTCAACTGGCCTTTCTCGGAGCCTCCGCTCTGGCTTCGCTCCTGCCCGAAGGCCATATGGCCTCCCTGTTTTATGCCGAACGGCTGCTGGAATTTCCTCTCGGCGTGCTCGGCGCCGCCGTGGGGATGGCCGCCGCGCCGCGCCTCGCGGAACTCGCGGCCTCCGAAGGGCTTTCCCGCTCTTCCCGTTTCCACGAAATCCCCTCGTTTTCCCTTTCCCAACCCCAAAAGCCCGAACAGGCTGATCCCCCGCCGCCTCTTTCCGCTTCCCGTACGGCCCGCAACGACACCAAGGCGATACCCGGCGCCCGCTTGCAAAAGCCTTGGGATGGTGAAGGGATGGCGTTTGAGGATGGAGAACCCTTTTTCAAAAGAGGGGAGCCCCCCCACGGTTCCCCTTCCCCTCCCCCAAGTTCCCTGCCGACCGCCCCTCCCCACTCCTTCTCGGACGAAATCCAGCGGGCGGCGCTGCTGTCGCTCGGCCTGAACCTGCCTGCGGCGGCGGGCCTGGCGGCGATATCCCTGCCGCTGGTCGCCGTTGTGCTTGGGCACGGGGCCTTTGATGCGGAAGCCGTTTCCGCCACGGCGCTTGCCCTGTGCGCCTACGCACCCGGCTTGCCCGCCTATGCGCTTTCCCGGCCCTTGCTGGCGGCTTGCCACGCCTTGGAAAGCGGGCTCCCGCTCAAGGCCGCCGCCGTTGCTCTGGCCGTCGCCCTTGCAGGGGGTTACGCCCTCACCCTGCGTTTTGGGGCATGGGGGCCGCCGCTCGGCGTCTCCGTGGGGCTCTGGTGCAATGCGGCCCTGCTCTGGATCGGACTCTCCCGCAGGGTTTCCCTGCGGCTTCCGCTCCGCTCCCTCGCCGTGCAGCTTGCCGGAACGGCCCTGACCTTCGGGAGCGCCTATGGCGTTGTCCTCTGGGCCGGGCACGCCTCGAACATCGCGCAGCTGGCCCTTGCCATACCAGCCGGGGCAGCCGTGTACGCCGCCTCCCTGCTCATCGGCGACCGGAATTGGTTCCGCCTCTTGAAAAAGCGATAGTCCACCTGGAGCATTTCCTCTTTACGTTGCCGTATTTCAAAGGCCATTGATGCCGGAAAAGACTGTAATGAGCCGATAGGCATGACCAGCATTGGAAAGGGGAGATGGACTCCGCGCTGGCCAATTGAGGGAAGGGAGGAAAGCTTTTCCTCAAAAAAATCCCCTTCCCCAATGCATCTCCGCTCTTTTAAAGTTTATCCGCCCTATCATTCCGGGCGGGACAACGCACCTCGCCCCGTGCGCTTTCCCACCTTTTCTAGGTACTTCACATTCTCACGCGCTCGTCCTATACAAAAAAAATGCAAAAGACATCTTTCTTCCCCCCGTTTATCCGCACCCTCAGCGTCCTTTTTATTGGCACGCTGTTGGCGCTTGTGCTGGCGCGAGGAGCCATGCTCGGCATCCTCTGGCCGGAAGTGGCCGGGAACCCCGCTTCCGACATCCTGAACGCCCTGTACATCGGTACGAAGTTCGATATTCGCATGGTCGTACTCGGGCTCATCCCCATTGCGCTCATCCTCGGGATCCCGCCTCTTGAGCGCCTTCTGGTCCGCAGCCGAGGCTTCCGTGGCTTGATCGACTTGCTGTACGCCGCGGTTTTCGCCGCGGCCACGCTCGTGTACATCATCGATTTCGGCTGGTTCTTCTACATGCACACCCGCGTGGACGCGAGCCTGTTCGAACTGCTCGGCGACCCGGACATCGCCGGGACAATGGTCTGGGAAACTTACCCCGTCGTCTGGATCACGTTCGGGCTCATCGTGGTTACGGCGCTGTACGCCCTGTTCTTCGGCAAAACGCTGGCCAGGCACGAAGCCACGCCGCGCCTCGGATGGAAAGGCCGCACCGGATGGAGCGTCGCCACATTCGTGATCCTGTTCCTCCTCGGCTACGGACAGATCAGCTCCAACCTCTTCCCGCTGCGTTGGAGCAACGCCTTTTTCAGCGTGGACAAAAACATCTCCATCCTCGCCCTGAACCCCATCCAGAACCTCTTCGATACGGTCAACGCGGCGCGGGGGACCCGCCCGGACATCGAAGCCACCCGGGAAAGCTACCCCCGCGTCGCGGCATGGCTCCGCGTACCCAACCCCGATCCGCAAAAGCTCGACTTCATGCGCACGGTGCCCGGTACCCCGGCGGAACGGCAGGAAAAGCCGCTGAATGTGGTGGTCATCATCATGGAGTCCATGACATGGCCGCGCACGTCCTTCTCGCCCAACCTGACCGGCATTCCCGAGGACACCACGCCGAACCTGATGGCCCTCTCCAAGGATTCGCTGTATTATCCGCTGTTCTTCGCGCCGACGCGCACCACCGCCCGCGCCATCTTCACCACCATGACCGGCATCCCGGACGTGAACCGCTCCGGCGGCACCAGTTCCCGCAATCAGGCGCTGGTGGATCAGGCGCTGATGATGAATGAGTTCAAAGGGTACAGCAAATATTACATGATCGGCGGCAGCGCGAGCTGGGCCAACATCCGGGGCTTCCTCTCCCACAACATCGAAGGGCTGCACCTGCTTGAGGAAGGCTCGTGGAAAGCGCCCAATACCGACGTGTGGGGCCTTTCCGATCTCGATCTGTTCCGCGAGGCGGCCGCCGCGCTCACGAAATCCCCGAAGCCGTTCGTGGCGGTCATCCAGACGGCGGGGTTCCACCGCCCCTACACCATCCCCGAAGACAACGCGGGATTCCAGATCAAACAGCCGTCCGAAGCCATCCTCAAAAACTACGGTTTCACCGGCGCGGACGAATACAACTCGCTCCGCTTCTCCGACCACTCGCTCGGCGAGTTCTTCAAAATCGCCCGGCAGCAGCCCTGGTTCGATAACACCGTGTTCGCCATTTTCGGCGATCACGGCCTGAACGACACGTCCCTGAACATGTCCCCCGGCTATCTGGCCTGCCGCCTCCAGAGCAACCATACGCCCATGCTCATCTACGCGCCCGGCCTCGTCGCTGCGGGCAAACTGCAGCCCGGCGTCGACGGCCGCCCGTGCGGCCAGCCGGACATCTTCCCCACGCTGGCGTCCCTCGCCGGAATCCCCTACCGCTACAACGCGATGGGGCGGAACCTCCTCGATCCGGATACCAAGCGGGATGAAATGCAGTTCCTCGGCGGGGAAACCGAATCCACGGTGCGGCTTGTGGAAAACGGCTATTGCTATATCCGCGAAACCGACGAACACATGTATAAAATGGACGCCCCCGTACTGGAGGATCTGCTCAACACGGACCCCGAACGCGCCGCCCACATGCGCCAGTACGCACAGGACTTCTACAACGTTTCCAAATATCTTTTGTATAACAATAAAAAATTCGACTAGCTCTGAAAGGCTCCTTTCTTCCCGAAAAACATGGGATGCCCGTAACGGTTCCCCACAACCAACGAAGGCCGGTGTTTGCGCATCGGCCTTCGTTGGTTGTAGCAGGGATTGCATTCCGCACGGGTACGGTTGCATTCCGTAATGCCCCCAGACCGAAACGGGCTCTGCCGCAACGCGGCGCGATCTTCTCCTTCATGCTGAAAGCTCTTTGATAATAAGGGAGTACGCGACTTCCTTTTCCAGAAAGGGCAAATGGCACGTTCCATGCTTTTGCGAGTGTGCAGCCTGCCGCCTCAGACGGAAAAGCGCTGCCGCGGACCTCGCGTCCTCCACGGAACATCAACAAAGGAAAACATATGCCTCACCCTACGATACACGCCGTTTGCCTCGCGTCTTCCGGCAGGGCCCTGTCCGGAACCTGCTCCGGGCCCGCCGCCTTCGTGAACAACCGCAAGAAAACAAGTCTCCATGAGTCCATTCTGTCCGGCATAAAGGCACGGTTCGGGGCACTGGCCCGATACGCCGCGGCCCTGGACGAAAAAGCGGCCGCCAGATTGTCCGCCGCGGATCATCCGCAGCAGGCCGCCAAACAATTGGAGACGCTCCTGCGCCTGCCGGAAACGGGAACGCTGCTGCACTTCGAAGCGGGGGACGGCGGTTTTCTGGAAGCCTTTCACGCCGCGCGGCCCGGCTGGGAACTTTCGGCCATCGAATCCGGCGACGCGTTCATGCGGTTGCTCAAAAAAGCGTTCCTGCGTTCCGCCTACAATGCGGACTACCGCGATGCCGACATCGTTTCCCGGTTCGACATCATCGCCGTTACCAAGCCTCTGGATGAAGTGGAGAAGCCTCTCAACGCCGTCCGCTGGCTGAGCCGCCGCCTCGCTGACAACGGCACGCTGTTCCTCTGGCAGCCCGCTCTCCGTATGGGCACGGGCTTGTCGCTCCACGGCCTCCCGATCCGCATCGCCAACCTTACGGCCCTTTGCAAAACCGCCGGGCTATCCGTGGACACCATTACAACGGAAGGCGAAGTCGTCTGCCTCTGTGCCCGGAATACGCCTCAACGCTAATACACGGGGAAACTTGTTAAAATGTGTGTCCCCAAAAAATATTGAAGAAAAGGCGGGGAGCCCTCCTCACGGCGCGCCAAAGGAACATAAGGCCATCCCTCTCCACGGGAAATCGCCTCCTTATGAGCCAAGGCCCGAAAACCGGAGAGAAAAAAGGAGGAAAGCCCGGCAAAAGGGCTAGACCTCCAACTGTCTCACGGCTATACACAACAGACGGAGTGTTCTTTTCACCTTGTACCGAACGGAGTGTTCTTCAATGCAGTTGAACGGTGCCAGAATTCTCATCGAGTGTCTGATTCGCGAAGGCGTCAACATCATCTTCGGGTATCCCGGGGGGTCCGTACTGGACATCTATGATGAACTGCCCCAGTACGGCGAACAGCTACGCCACATTCTGGTACGTCACGAGCAGGCCGCCGTTCACGCCGCCGACGGATACGCCCGCGCTACGGGCAAGGTCGGCGTCTGCATGGCCACATCCGGCCCCGGAGCCACCAACACGGTGACCGGCATCGCGACCGCGTATTGCGATTCCATCCCGATGGTGATTTTCACCGGGCAGGTACCCACCGGCCTCATCGGCAACGACGCGTTCCAGGAGGTGGACATTGCGGGCATCACACGCCCCTGCACCAAACACAACTATGTGGTGAAGGACGTGAAGGATCTCGCCAAGGTCGTACGGCAGGCCTTCTATCTGGCCCGTTCCGGGCGTCCCGGCCCCGTACTTGTGGACCTGCCCAAGAACGTGCTTCAGGGTTCGGCCGAATTCGTCTGGCCCGAAGACGTGAGCCTGCGCAGCTACAACCCGACCTACCGCCCCAATTACGCCCAGATCCGCAAGGTCGTGGACGCGCTCTACAATGCGGAGCGCCCCCTGCTGTTCGGCGGGGGCGGCGTGATTATGTCCAACGCCAGCGAAGAGTTCCGCAATCTCGCCAAGAACCTGAGCATCCCGGTGACCTGTTCCCTGATGGGCCTCGGCGCGTTCCCCTGCGATCACCCGCAGTGGCTCGGTATGCTCGGTATGCACGGGACCTATGCCGCCAACAAAGCCGTCAGCAACGCCGACCTCCTGATTGCCGTGGGCGTGCGCTTCGACGACCGCGTGACCGGACGCCTCTCCTCCTTTGCGCCCAAGGCCACCATCGTCCATATCGACATCGACCCCACGTCCATCCACAAGAACGTCAACGTGCGTATCCCCGTGGTGGGCGACTGCCGCAATTCGCTGGTCGCCATCCGCGAACACCTCGCCGCCCGCGAACCGCTCCCCTGGAAGGAACGCTTCGCCGCATGGCAGGGCCAGCTTGACGAATGGAAGCAGGAACAGCCCATTACCTGGACACCCGGCGAAACGACGATCAAGCCGCAGGAAGTCATCAAGGCCGTGGACAAAATCACGGAAGGCAAGGCCATCCTGACCACGGAAGTGGGCCAGCACCAGATGTGGGCCGCGCAGCTCTACAACTTCACGGAACCGCGCACCCTGCTCACCTCGGGCGGCCTCGGGACCATGGGCTACGGCTTCCCCGCCGCCATCGGCGCGCAGTTCGCCTATCCCAACAAGCTCGTCATCGACGTGTCCGGCGACGGATCGTTCCAGATGAACCTCCAGGAACTCATCACCGCCGTCAGCAACAAGCTGCCGGTCAAGGTACTGCTCCTGAACAACGGCTGTCTGGGCATGGTCCGCCAGCTCCAGGATCTTTTCTACGGAGGCCGCCTCAACGCCGTGGACATCCCGGATCAGCCGGACTTCGTGAAGCTCGCCGAAGCCTATGGGGCCGAAGGCTACCGCGTCGCCAAGCTGGAAGATCTTGAATCCACGCTCCGCACCGCGTTTGCCAGCCCGAACACGGCCATCATCGACGTCATCGTCGAGCGCGACGAAAACGTGTACCCCACTGTACCCTCCGGGGCTTCGCTGGACGAAATGCTGTTGCTGTAAAAACTTTGGGGGAGGGAACCCTTCCGCGAACGGTTTCCCTCCCTTTCAAGGCGCATCGCCTTTCCTTCCCTTTTTTCAACCGTGGGGAGGCCGCTCGGAAGGCCGTTTCAAGAGCGCGAATGCATATTGGAACGGCGGCTGTGCGGAAAAACCGTAAAACAAAACTGTTGGGCGCACGGAACCCGGAACGGCGCTTTTTGCCGCCGTCCGCTTTACTGCCTCCGTGCTTTACGATACGTTCAGACCCATCACCGTACCGAAAGGGGATTGTTATGACTACCGGACGTTTCCACGGAGCTTTCACAGCACTGGTGACGCCGTTCAAGAACGGCAAGATCGATGAGGAAGCTTACCGTGAATTCATCGAATGGCAGATCGAACAGGGCATCGACGGCCTCGTGCCCTGCGGCACCACCGGCGAATCCGCCACGATGACCCACGACGAGCATGAAGCCGCTATCCGCATCTGCGTCGAGCAGGTCAACAAACGCGTTCCCGTCATCGCCGGCGCGGGCTCCAACAACACCCGCGAAGCCATCCCTCTGACCCAGTTCGCCAAAAATGTCGGGGCGGACGCCGCCCTGCACATCACCCCCTATTACAACAAGCCCACGCAGGAAGGCCTGTACCAGCACTTCAAGACCATCTGTTCCGAAGTGTCCATGCCCGTCATCCTGTACAACGTGCCCGGCCGCACCGGCTGCAACATGCTGCCCCCCACCGTGGCCCGCATCGCCCGTGATGTGCCCGATGTCGTGGGCATCAAGGAAGCCACCGCGGATCTCATCCATGTATCCGACCTCGTGGAACAGTGCCCCGAAGGTTTCCAGATCCTCTCCGGCGACGACTTCACCGTGCTGCCCCACATCGCCGTGGGCGGCTGCGGCGTCATCTCCGTGACCGCGAACGTCGCGCCCAAGCTGATGGCCGACCTCTGCAAGGCCACCCTCGCCGGGGATATGGACGAAGCCAGACGCCTGCACTTCAAGCTCATGCCCATCAACCGGGCCATGTTCCTTGAAACCAACCCGATCCCGGTCAAGACCGCCGTATGCATGATGCGCGGCCTTGATCTCGAGTTCCGTCTGCCTATGGTTCCGCTTATGCCGGACAACCTTGAAAAGCTGACCAAGATACTCAACGATTGCGACCTGCTTCATTAATGCAAGCGTACGTAAGCGCCACGGCCTCCTCGGAGTCCGTGGCGTTTTGCGTTTGAAAAACATACGTACAAGGAGACTTCATGGAATCGTCACTTGCCTTTGCGCCGGACTTCAGCAAGTCTGGGGGCCTCATCGCCGCCGTCGCGCAGGATGCGGAAACCCTTGATGTTCTCATGCTGGCGTGGATGAACCCCGAAGCATGGGAAAAGACCCTCGAAACGGGCGAAGCCCATTATTACAGCCGCAGCCGCAAGTGCCTGTGGCATAAAGGCGGCACGTCGGGGCATGTGCAGAAGGTGAAGTCCATCCGGCTTGATTGCGACGGCGACGCCGTCGTGCTGCTCATCGAACAGATCGGCGGGGCAGCCTGCCATGAAGGGTACAGAAGCTGCTTCTCGCGTGAACTCCGCGACGGTAAGGTTTCCCGCTGTTCCGAACTCGTATTTGATCCCAAAGAGGTGTACAATGGCTAATCCCATTCTCAAGCTCGGCCTGCCCAAAGGCTCTCTGGAAGACCCGACCATCGATCTCTTCGACCGTGCCGGTTGGAAAGTGCGCAAGCATCCCCGCAACTATTTCCCCGACATCAACGATCCCGAGATCACGGCCCGCCTCTGCCGCGTGCAGGAAATCCCCCTCTACATTCAGGACGGCGTGCTTGATCTCGGCCTGACCGGCAAGGATTGGGTGAAGGAAACCAAGGCCGACGTGGTGGTGGTTTCCGACCTCATCTACTCCAAGGTTTCCAACAAGCCCGCCCGCTGGGTGCTCGCCGTCGCCGACGACTCCCCCTACCAGAAGCCCGAAGACCTCGCGGGCAGGCGTATCGCCACCGAGCTCATGGGCGTGTGCACCGAATATTTCAAGGAACGCAACATCCCGGTCAACATCAACTATTCGTGGGGCGCGACCGAAGCCAAGGTTGTGGAAGGCCTCGCCGACGCCATCGTGGAAGTGACGGAGACGGAAACCACCATCCGCGCCCATGATCTCCGCGTCATCGACGAAGTGCTGGTGACGAACACGGTGCTCATCGCCAACGCCGCTGCCATGCAGGACCCGGAAAAGCGCCGCAAGATCGAACAGATCGATCTGCTCCTCCAGGGCGCACTGCGTGCCGAGTCGCTCGTCTGCCTCAAGATGAACGCCCCCGCCGCCAAGCTGGACGCCGTCCTCGCTCTGCTGCCCTCCCTGAATTCCCCCACCGTCGCCCCGCTTCAGAACGGCGAATGGCTCTCTCTTGAAACCGTGGTCAGCACCGGCATCGTCCGCGACCTCATCCCCCAGCTCCGCGAAGCCGGAGCCGAGGGAATTCTGGAATACGCGCTGAACAAGGTTATCTAAGGGGAAATGCCTCCGGCGGGCAGGGCTCCGCCCTGCACCCGCTGGGGGGCGAGCCGCCCCCCAGACCCCGGCATAACGGCGGACGCAAAAGGGTTCCGCATCCAGCTTGCGCTGGACACGGAACCCTTTTGCGTCCGCCGTCTTGTCTTCGTCGGGAGTCCCCCGTTCGAGGTCACGGTGACACGCTCAATTTTTGTAATTAATACAAAAAATCCAAGAATGCACTGCCGGGAAACTTTCAACAAACCTCGACATGCCGCATCACCGCAACCATCATCCGCACCGTTTACAAAAGTCTTTGAAGAGGAAGGGGGAGGTTTGGAGAGGGGAGGGGAAACTTCTTTAGAAAGTTTCCCCTCCCCCCCCTCCAATCTTCATTTCCACCCCAGCTCCATCAATGATGATACGGCAGCCCGCGCGTTAACGACTCGGCACGGTACAACTGCTCAAAAAGTACGACGCGGGCAAGCTCATGCGTCATAGTAAGGGGGCCAAGGGCGATCAAATGGCTAGCCGCCTGCTTTACGGAATCGTCAAGCCCAAAGGCCCCGCCGATGATAAAACAGGGGCGGCGGCTGGCGTTCTCGGAAAGCCGCTCCAGAAAAACGGAGAATTGCCGGGAGGTAAAGGTCTTCCCCCGTTCGTCAAGCACGACGGGAATGTCGGAGGCGGAAAGGGCGGATAGAATCCCCTTGCCTTCCAAAGCATTACGGTCAACAATAGGCAAGGAAGGATCACCGTCCTTGATAATGGACTCGGTGAACGCCCGCCAGCGGACGAGCCGCTCAACGTAATGCTCAGCGGCCGCCTTCCAGAAGGGCGTCTTCAAACGCCCCACGGCAACGATTCGCAATGGTTTTAAAGTCATGATGCCCTGTTGTTGCGGGGATAGAATGCATGTTGCGGGCTTCGGGCCCGTAGCCTCACAAGCTCTGAAAAGAGAGCCTTCACCTAACATCGGCAGGTCCGGGAGGCAAGCATATGGCATCTTCACAGGCTAGCGGCGTCAACACGCCGCCCTACGTCGACTTTAAACGCGCGGTGGAGCTCATGCTTGATGGGCATCCCGTCATCTTCCCGACGGAAACCTTTTTCGCGCTCGGGAGCCGCGCCCTCGACGCCGACGCCACCGCGCGCGTTTACCGGGCCAAGCACCGCTCCACTGTCCGTCCTCTGCCCTTGATTCTGGGTGACTGGGAACAGCTTGATATGATCGCCAAGGTCCACGACGAGCTCATGCCGCTCCTGAAACGCTTCTGGCCCGGTCCGCTTTCGGTCATCTTCCCGGCACGCCTCCGCGTCCCGGACATCCTCACCGGAGGCACGGGCCGCGTGGCCGTGCGCCTGTCCTCCCACCCCGTAGCCCGCGCGCTTGCGCAGGCCGTAGGCGAACCCATCACCTCCAGCAGCGCGAACATCAGCGGCAATCCCGCCGTCGTCAGCGTCAATCAGCTCGACGAAGAGCTGATCGCTTCGGTCATGGGCATCCTTGATGAGCCGCCCGTTCCCGCAGGAGGCTTGCCCTCCACACTCGTCGAACGCATGGAAGACGGCAGGCTCCGCCTCCTCAGGGCAGGCGCCGTCACCTCCGCGCAGATCGCTGAAGCCGGGTTTGAGGTTGTGGAAGAAGAATGAGATTGGAGGGGAAAGGGGAACCCTTCTGAAGAAGGGCTTCCCCTTTCCCCTCCCAAGACTTTCGACTTTATCGAATCCTACATGGCAGCTTTTCCGTTTGCGACAAGTTCTTCTTCGGATCTTCCTTTCTCAAAAACAAAAACGGCCCGGAATTATTTCCCGGGCCGCTTCTTTTTCTCTTTCACTTGCTGCCGGGAGACGCCTGCCAAGCTCCAGCCTTTCGCGCCGCCCTTCACACCATTTACCCTTACGAAAGTTTTAGGGGGGAGGGGATGGGGTTTGGGGAAGG
>NZ_JNJP01000044.1 GCF_000701705.1 Bilophila wadsworthia ATCC 49260
CCTTGAGCGGTTCGGACAAGGAGGTTTGCTGTTTTAGGGAATTGTCAAACTGCAGGAGCCCCCCGGCTTAGCCGGGGGATCACGTCAAGGATTTGTGTTTATCGAATCCCTGTTCACAGCTTTTCCGGCGCAGATCGCCATCAGAAGAATAATTTTTTCAAAGAGGAACAGCGTTAACAACACACTTTCAAAACAAATAGGAGAGCAAGTCCATCATGGCCTGCCCTAGGACACCCTCAGCAACGCCGCTCACTTCGAAAAGGGTACTCCTGACGGACTTGGAGCGAAAAGAAGCGGTTCCGTTTTCGGCTTCAGCCGGAGACGGAACCGCTTCTTTTCGCTTCGAGGGGGTCTGGGGGGCATCATGCCCCCCAAGCCCGCCGGGAGGCATTTACTTCTTCAGATTCTCAGCCAGCAGCTCGGAGATGTGCGTCACCTTGAGGCCCTTGCCGTCCTTCTCCGCGCCGCCGCGGATCTGAAGCACGCAGCCGGGGCAGTCCATGACCACACGGGCCGCGCCGGTATCCGCGATGCCGTCCAGCTTCTTGCGAAGCAGCGCGGCGGACACTTCGGGGAACTTGGCGGAGTACGTGCCGCCGAAACCGCAGCACACTTCCTCTTCGGCAGCCGGAACATAGTCGGCGGCAGCGGCGATGAGTTCACGCGGGGCTTCCTTCACGCCAAGGCCACGGCAAAGGTGACAAGAGGCGTGATAGGTTACCTTTTCGTCGCTGTGGTTGAAGCTTTCGGCGCTCAGTCCGAGCTTTTCCTTGGCGAACGTGCTGAAGTCCATAACCTTGTCCGCAAGCGCCTTTGCGCGGGCCTGACGGCCGGGCTGCCCGGCGAACAGTTCCACATAGCCTTCCTTGAGCTGCGAGGCGCAGGAGGCGCAAAGGGTCAGGATGACATCGTAATCGCCCTTCTCGAAGGCGTCCATATTCTGGAGCGCCACGTCGCGGGCGGTTTCGCGCTGGCCCATCATCACCACGGGCAGGCCGCAGCAGGACTGATCCATCGGGAAGTCCACACGGATGTTGTGGCCCTGCATGAGCTTTACGGCCGCTTCAAGCTGCTCGGGATACACGAAGTCCTGTACACAGCCCGCAAAGATGGCCACACGCAGCGAGGGGTTCGCGGAAACCGGGCGATCCAGCTTTTCCCAGCGGTCGCGGAACGCCTTGTCGGCGATGGCGGGCAGGGCGCGGAATTCGTTGTCCTTGGCGAACATGGAAGGCAGATGGCGGATGAACTGCTCGCCGCCGGTGAGCGGCTTCTGGGCGTACTTGGCGAACTTCAAAAGCGTATGGAACGCCTTGCGGTTCTTGAGGGTGGACGCCAGCAGGTTCATGGGCAGGCTGTTGCCGTCCTGCTCAATGTACCGCATACGGATTTCCTCAATCAGGCCGGGCAGGTCGATACCCGCCGCGCAGACGCTCTTGCAGGCCTGGCAGTTCACGCAGTTCTGGACGAGCGCCTTGGCGCGGTCCTTGCCGTGGAACAGATAGGTCAGGATGAGGCCGATGGCCCCGATGTAGATGTAGCCCATGCGGTGCCCGCCCACGAGACGGTACACGGGGCACACGTTGGCGCATGCGCCGCAGCGCACGCAGCGCAGGGCCTGCGACAGGATGGGATCGTTGAGCACGGCTTTACGGCCATTGTCCACGAACACCACGTGCATACTCTTCTTGCCGTCGGGCGCGGAAGCCGTGGGCACGCCGCCGGCGATCCACGTGACGTAGGAGGTCAGATGCTGGCCCGTGGCGTTACGGGGCAACACGCGGAGGGTCGCCATCGCGTCGTCGAACGAGGGGATCAGCTTGTCGATGCCGCCCACCGCGACATGCACGCGGGGCAACGTGGTGACCATGCGGGCGTTGCCTTCGTTGGTCACGAGGCCGATAGCGCCGGATTCGGCCACGGCGAAGTTCATGCCGGAAATGCCCATGTCGGCTTCGGCGAACTTGCGGCGCAGCTCGCGGCGGGCCACGCGCACGAGGCTGGTGATGTCTTCGGTCTGGTGCTTGCCGGTTTCCTTGGTGAAGGTATCGGCAACCTGCGTGCGGGACAGGTGGATAGCGGGCATGACCATGTGGGAAGGCCCTTCATGGCGAAGCTGGATGATCCATTCCGCAAGGTCGGTTTCCACCACTTCCATGCCCTTGGCTTCAAGGGCCGTATTGGTCTGGATTTCCTCGACGGTCATGGATTTGGACTTCACGACCATCTTACAGCCGTTTTCTTCCGCGATCTTGGCGATGATGCGGTTGGCGTCGGCGGCATCTCTGGCAAGATGCACCTGCACCCCGCGCTTTTCGGCCTCTTCCTTGAACTGTACGAACAGCTCGTCGAGGTGCCTGACCGATTCGTCCTTACGGGCGGCGACTTCGGCGATCAGCTCGCGGTCGTTCAGACCGGAGTAGATGCGCTCACGGCTGGCCCGGTAATCCACCGCGAACTTGTCCAAGGCGCGGCGCTGGAACGTATCCTCCAGCGCGGCGGACAGGTCGGTACGGTAGTTTTTTATATCGCGTGCGGGTTCTTTCATATGGCAATCCTTATGGTAAATCGACTGGGAAGCGGCTTCCCGTACGAAAACTAGTCGTTGATGAGCACGGCGTGCAGATACAACGGGCCATGAACGCCCAGCGTCAGCACACGCTCGATGTCGGCGGTACGGCTCGGCCCGCTGATGAAAGCCAGAAATTCGGGTTCGGCCTTGCCGAAGAACTTCTGGAGCACCTCCGCGCCGTTTTCATTGCCGGGCAGGATGGTCGAGCGGCGGATGAGCAGCACGCTTGTTTCCGGAAGCATGGTCGCCAGCCGGATGTCTTCGTTGGTGCTCTCAACCACACAGGTCCCCGTATCGGCGAGGCCGCACGCGGCCCACGCAACGCCGACTTCCATGCCGCCGGCGTATTCCCGCAGGCCCCCTTCAACGAAAACGAGGCCCTTCTCTTCGCATCCCTTGCGGAGGATCTCGGCCTGTTCAGCGGGCAGGCCGGGCGCTGCGAGGATATTGCCTTTGCGTTCCGGCTCGGCGCCCATGAGCTGCTCATGAGGCTCGGCGGCCTGACACAGTTCGAGGGCGTACTGCAAAGCCTCGTCCACCGACGCGACTTCCTTTACCGTAGCCGCAATGGCTATGGACCGTTGTTTCCAGAGTTCAGCAGGAGTCTGTTCCATTGTTTTTTCCTGGTTGCAAGTGATGCGGACCCCCCGTCTCCGAATCCGGAAACGGTCCCGCTACAAGAAGTGTTTCTTGATAGTATGTTTATTTTTTTGCGATTAGGCAACCCCCCGCCTTCTTGTTCTTTTTTCCAGAGGCGAAATTCGGGGAGGGGAAGAGGCCCCTTTCTGAAGGAAGGGGCCTCTTCCCCTCCCCAATCCCCGCCCCTCCTCCCCAAAGATTTTTGTCCTTATCGAATCCCTGTTCGAGGACGCGGGGGTTCATTGAAATTTCCCTTCAACCGATAAGCATAAAAGAAAAAAGACATTGAATACAAGCCCTACGGGGAGACGACCTCTTCGAATAAAAAAGGATTTCTTACAAAAAAGAACACATTGGGAAAGTACCCACGGGAGGCACCCCATTTTCCGCCGGAACGAACTCCCGCCGCGCAGCCTCCCCACCAGCCGGAATTTTTGCGGGTGAGGGTCCGGGGGAGGGCTCTTTTTATAAAAAGCGCCCTCCCCCGGTTCTCTCCCCCCCTACCCCCTATTCAATCCAGTTCGCGGCGCGGCCTACGGCGCGATGCCAGTTGTGGAGCAGCTCGGCGCGGCGCTCCTCGTCCATGGCGGGCTCGAAGCGGCGATCCAGCTTCCACAGGGTGGACACCTCTTCCTCGCTGTCCCAGAAGCCGACGGCAAGCCCGGCGAGATAGGCCGCGCCGAGAGCCGTGGTCTCGGTGATCATGGGGCGTTCGACAGGCACGCCGAGCACGTTGGCCTGACACTGCATAAGCATGTTGTTCCGGCTGGCCCCACCGTCCACCCGGAGCGTGGAAAGCGGCAGCCCCGAGTCCTTCTTCATGCAATCCATGATATCCAAGGTCTGGAGCGCGATGGCCTCAATGGCGGCACGGGCGATATGCCCCCGGGTCACGCCGCGCGTCAGGCCCACGATGGCCCCGCGGGCGTACTGATCCCAGTAGGGCGCGCCAAGCCCGGCAAAGGCGGGCACGAAAAACACGCCGCCGTTGTCCCGCACCGTGGAGGCAAGGGGCTCAATCTCGGCGGCGTCGCTGATGATCTGGAGACCGTCGCGCAGCCACTGCACCACCGCCCCGGCGATGAACACGCTGCCCTCAAGGGCGTAGCGCAGCCCGTAGCCGCAGTTCCAGCCCACCGTGGTGAGCAGGTTGTTCTCGCTGCGCCGGGCTTCAGTCCCGGTGTTCATGAGAAGGAAGCACCCGGTCCCGTAGGTGTTCTTCGCCATGCCCGGAAGCATACAGGCATTGCCGTAGGTCGCGGCCTGCTGATCCCCGGCGTCGCCCGCCAGAGGAAGGCTGTGGCCAAGGAATTCTGGATGCATGTGCCCCATGATCCCGGATGAGGGGACCACCTTCGGCAGCATGGAACGCGGCACGGAAAGCAGCTCAAGCAGTTCGTCGTCCCAGTCCCCGGTGTGGATATTGAACATCAGGGTACGGCTGGCGTTGGAGGGATCGGTCGCGTGGACCGCGCCCTTGGTGAAATTCCAGATGAGCCACGAATCCACGGTCCCGAACAGCAGATCGCCCGCCTCGGCCTGTTCGCGCGCGCCGGGCACGTTCTCAAGAACCCAGCGGACTTTCGTGCCGGAAAAATAGGCGTCGAGCACGAGCCCCGTCTTTTCCGCGAACAGGCCGGCCTTCCCCTGTTCGCGCAGGCTGTCACAGAAGCCCGCAGTACGCCGGTCCTGCCAGACGATGGCGTTGTACACGGGCGCGCCGGTCCTGCGGTTCCAGACGACGGTGGTCTCGCGCTGGTTGGCGATGCCCACCGCCGCGACTTCAGAGCCCGTAATCCCCGCCTGCCGAAGGCACTTGGCCGCAACCACCGCCTGGCTGTCAAAAAGTTCGTTGGGGTTGTGCTCCACCCAGCCGGGCTGAGGATAGTGCTGCGTGAATTCCTGCTGGGCCATCTGAATGATGTTGCCGGAGCGGTCGAACAGGATGGCGCGTGAACTGGTCGTACCCTGGTCGAGGGCAAGAATATAACGGCTCATAGGGACTCCTTGCACGTTCGATTTCGAAAGTTGATACGTGGAAGATACAATCTTCCGGCGGCATGATAAAGAGATTTTCCAAGAGCCGGCGCGTTCCCGAAGCAGAAAACGCCCCTCAATACGCCATTGCAACAGAACATGTTCCCTTATGAAACGGCAACGGGACGCTGGAAATCTCGACAACTTTCTGCTTTCAGGGTATTTTGCCTTCAGATTTCTCATTCTGGCAGAGGCCTTTTCCGTTTTCACTTTCGAACTTCGTGATTCCAGAACCTTTTCAGGTCGTTTTTCATGCAGAAATACATTGACTTCCATACCTGCCCCCCCGTCCCGCTGGTCGTCGCCCATCGCGGCGCGCGCGGACATGCCCCGGAAAACACGCTTACGGCGGCCGCCCTCGGCTATGCCGTTCAGGCCGATCTCTGGGAACTCGACGCCAACTATACCAAAGACGGCAAACTGGTGGTGATGCACGACGACACCCTCGTCCGTACCACCGACGTGGAAACGGCCTTCCCCGGCCGCCCCTCCTATCGCGTATGCGATTTCACGCTGGACGAGATCAAGAGCCTCGACGCCGGATCATGGTACGCCGGGCGCGATCAGTTCGGCCGCGTCGCCGCCGGGGAGATCGACGCCGACACGCTGAAAAGCTTTGACGGCCTGACCGTCCCCACCCTTGAGGAGGCCCTTGCCTTCACCAAGGACAACGGCTGGTACGTCAACGTCGAGATCAAGAACCATTCACACCTCATCGGTCACGAAACCGTAACAAAGGACGTGTTAGACCTCATCCGCCGCCTCGATATGGTGGAACAAGTCATCATTTCCTCGTTCCAGCACCGTTATCTGGAAGAATGCCGCGTCCTGTGCCCCGAAATGGCCACCGGCGCGCTGGTCGAGCACATACGCCCCAGAGATCCGGCAGCCCTGTGCCGCCGGCTCCAGGTCAACGCCTACCACCCGGATCAGCGTATCCTCGCGCCCGGCGACCTTGCCGCGCTGCGCGATGCCGGATTCGCCGTCAATGTGTGGACCGTCAACGACATGAGCGAAGCCAAACGCCTCGTTGCCGAAGGCGCGACCGGCATCATTACCGATTTTCCCGCCGCCTGCCGCAAGGCGCTCGGAGAATGACGCACTGAAGGAGGGAGGAGAGACTTTCTGGAGAAGGTTTTTCCTCCCTTTTCAGACTTCCCATACCGGGGAGTGATACCCATCTTGCCGGGCGCGCCCCGGCGGACGTTCCGGGGACTGGCCCCGGAGAGGATACAACCGGACGGTTTCCGTCCGCCAATGCAGGAGAGCACATGCGTTCCTTCCGTCTGATGGCCCTGCTGGCCATGTGTCTGATGCTGCTGGCCGCACCTGTCCAGGCCAAAACCACCATTACCTTCTGGCACGGCATGGGTGGCGAACTCGGTGAAATCACCGACGAGATGATCAAGGAATTCAACGCGTCTCAGGACAAGTACGAAGTCAAGGGCGTCTACAAGGGCAACTATGACGAAGCCATGACCGCCGCCATCGCCGCCTTCCGCGCCAAACAGCACCCCAACCTGATCCAGATTTTTGAAGTGGGCACCGCCAGCATGATGGCCGCCAAGGGCGCCATCCGCCCCGTGTATGAAATCATGGAAGCCGCCGGCACCCCGGTGGACACCTCCAAGCTCCTCGGCTCCGTGGCCAGCTACTACTCCTCCACGGACGGCAAGCTCATCGCCATGCCCTTCAACGCCTCCACCACCGTCCTCTACTACAACAAGGACGCCGTGAAGAAGGCCGGCGGCGACCCGGACCATTTCCCCACGACGTGGCCCGAAGTGGCCGAACTCGCCAAGAAAATCAAGGAATCCGGCGCGTGCAAGTACGGCCTCACCTCCGGCTGGCAGTCCTGGGTGCAGCTTGAAAGCTTCTCCGCGTGGCACAACGTCCCCTTCGCCACCAACAACAACGGCTACGACGGCCTCGACACGAAGCTCCTGTTCAACAGCCCCCTGCACGTCAAGCACATCGACTTCCTGTCCAAGCTCCAGAAGGACGGCGTGATGGTCTACGTGGGCCGCAAGTCCGAAGCCATCAACGCGTTCACCTCCGGCGAAGCCGGCATCCTCATGAACTCCTCCGGCTCCTACGCCGCCGTGAAGGCCGGTGCCAAGTTCCAGTGGGGCGTGGCGCTGCTCCCCTACTGGCCCGACGTGAAGGGCGCTCCCCAGAACACCGTGATCGGCGGCGCAGCCATCTGGGCCATGGCCGGACACTCCAAGGACGCCGAAAAGGGCGCCGCCGCGTTCCTGAACTACCTCCTCAAGCCTGAAGTGCAGGCCCGCTTCCACCAGCTCACCGGCTACGTGCCCGTCACCCTGGAAGGCTACGAGCTGACCAAGCAGCAGGGCTTCTACGACAAGAACCCCGGCACCGACATCGCCGTGAAGGCCCTTTCCGACAAGAAGCCCACCATCAACTCGCTGGGCCTGCGCCTCGGCAACTTCGTCCAGATCCGCAACATCATCGACGAAGAGCTCGAAGCCGTCTGGGCCGGCAAGAAGACCGCCAAGCAGGCGCTCGACGCCGCTGTGGAACGCGGCAACGCCGAACTGGCGCGTTTCGCCAAGGCCAACAAGAAGTAAACGCTGATCCGCAGCACAAAGGGAGGGGGCCCGCCGGGCCTCCCCCCGTTTCCTCCGGGGCGTCTTTCGCGGCCTTTCCGCCGCAAGGGACGCCCCCAACCCGCACAAGGAGCCGCTATGCAGGATGGACGTTACGCGTTCAGGGGCAAGAAACACCTGCTTCTTCCCCTCCTCTTCCTGCTGCCCCAGCTCGCCATCACGGTGGTGTTTTTCTTCTACCCCGCCGGTGAAGCGCTCATGGGGTCGTTCTACATGGAAGACTCTTTCGGTCTTTCCAAAGAATTCATAGGATTGGACAACTTCATCACGCTGTTTTCCGATCCGAGCTATCTGGAAACGCTGCGCTTGACGCTCGTGTTCAGCCTCGCCACCATCGTCCTCACGATGGGGACCGCCCTGCTGTTCGCGGTCCTCGCCGATCAGGTGAACTGGGGCGGCACGCTGTACAAATCCATGCTCATCATCCCCTACGCCGTCGCGCCGCCGCTCGCGGGCGTGCTCTGGCTGTTCCTGTTCAACCCTTCCGGAGGCGTGCTCACCGAGCTGCTCCACCACTTCGGGTATACGTGGAACCACAAAATCAACGGCAATCAGGCCCTTTTCCTGCTGATCGTTTCGGCCTCATGGAAACAGATCTCGTATAACTTCCTGTTCTTCCTCGCCGGGCTGCACGCCATCCCCCGCTCGCTCATCGAGGCCGCGGCCATCGACGGCGCGTCCCCGTGGCGGCGGTTCCGCACGATCATTTTCCCGCTTCTGTCGCCCACAAGCTTCTTCCTGCTTGTGGTGAACACGATCTATACGCTGTTCGAAACCTTCGGCATCGTCCATGCCGTCACACAGGGCGGCCCCTCAAAGGCCACGGAAACCCTCATCTACAAGGTTTTCAACGACGGCTTCATCGGGCTCGACTTCGGCGGCTCCTCGGCCCAGTCCGTGGTGCTGATGCTCATCGTCATGGTCCTGACCTTCCTCCAGTTCCGTTACGTGGAACGCAAGGTGACCTATTAGGTCAAGGAACGCAGTATGGTAGAAAAGAAAGGACTGGGAAAAGCCATCGGGCACGCCTTCCTCTGGTTCGGCATCGCCATTGTGCTCTTTCCCCTTTATATAGCGCTGGTCGCCACGACCCACACGTTCGACGTGCTCATCGGCTCCACGCCGTTGTGGTTCGGCGGCGAGTTCCTCAAGAACTTCACCACCGTCCTCACGCAGGGCCTCAAGGCGGCGGGCGGCATCCCCGTGTGGGTGATGATGGCCAACAGCCTCGTCATGGCCCTCGGCATCGCCATCGGGAAAATCGCCATTTCCATCACGGCGGCCTACGCCATCGTCTATTTCCGTTTCCCCGGCCGCGAGCTGTGCTTCGTGCTCATCTTCATCACGCTGATGATGCCGGTTGAAGTCCGCATCGTGCCCACGTTCCAAGTGGCGGCGAACCTCAATTTCATCGACAGCTACCTCGGCCTTGTCCTGCCGCTCATCGCCTCGGCGACGGCGACCTTCCTGTACCGCCAGATGTTCATGACCATCCCGGCGGAACTGCTTGAGGCCGCGCGCATCGACGGGGCCGGGCCGTGGCGTTTCTTTGTGGACGTAGTGCTGCCCCTTTCCCGCACGAACACCGCCGCGCTGTTCGTGGTGCTGTTCATCTACGGCTGGAACCAGTACCTCTGGCCCCTGCTCGTCACCAACCAGGAAAGCATGTACACCATCGTCATGGGCATCCAGCGCATGGTGAACATCCCCGACGCCGTGCCGGAGTGGAACCTCATCATGGCCGTTGCGCTTCTGGGTATGCTGCCCCCCCTGCTGGTGGTGCTCGGCATGCAGAAGCTTTTCGTCCGTGGCCTCGTGGAAACCGAAAAATAAGCCCGCCAAAAGGATACCAGCATGGCACGCGTCCAGCTCAAGAACGTAGAAAAGACTTTCAATAAAAATAAGGTACTGAAGGGCATCAACGTCGAAGTCCCGGACGGCTCCTTCATGGTCATGGTCGGGCCTTCCGGCTGCGGCAAATCCACGGCCCTGCGCTGCATCGCCGGGCTTGAGGAAGTCACCGGCGGCAGCATCTTCATCGGCGACGAGGACGTCACCAGCAAGGAACCCAAGGATCGCAACATTGCGATGGTGTTCCAGAACTACGCCCTCTACCCGCACATGAACGTGTTCGACAACATCACCTACGGGCTCAAGGTGCGCGGCATCCCGGCGGACGAGCGCAAGCGCCGCGCCGAGGACGCCGCCAAGCTCCTCGGGCTCGACGGACTGCTCGACCGTATGCCCAAACAGCTTTCCGGCGGCCAGCGCCAGCGTGTGGCCATGGGCCGGGCCATCGTGCGCGAGCCCAGCGTGTTCCTCTTCGACGAACCGCTTTCCAACCTCGACGCCAACCTCCGCAACCAGATGCGCATCGAGCTGCGCCGTCTGCACCAGCGTCTGGCGACCACCAGCATCTACGTGACGCACGATCAGGTGGAGGCCATGACCCTCGCCGAGAAAATCCTCGTGCTCCGCGCCGGGAACATCGAACAGTACGGCACGCCGGACGACATCTACCTGCATCCGGCCTCCGTATTCGTTGCCCAGTTCATGGGCTCCCCGTCCATGAACATGATCCCCGCGACCACGGACGGTGAGAAGCTGATCCTGCCCGACGGCACGCCGCTTTCCGGCGTCGCCGCCTCCGACATCCGGCTTGCCGCAGCGCCCTCCAAGGACGTGCTCGTCGGCCTGCGCTGCGAAGACCTGCTGCTCGATCCCGAAGGTTCCGTGCAGGTCACCGTGGACATCATCGAAGCGCTCGGCCCGGACACGCTGGCCTACTGCCATCCCATCGCAGGGAAAGCGGGCGGCGGCGTTTCCGATCAGAGCGCCATCATCGTGCGTCTTCCCGGCACGCGCCGCCCCGCGCCCGGCGACGCCATCCGCCTTTCCGTCCGCGCCGGCCACGGCCACGTCTTCGATCCCGCCAGCGGTTTGCGCTGTTTGTAGAAGAGAAAAGATTGGGGAGGGGAGGGGGGACCTTTCTGGAGAAAGGTCCCCCCTCCCCTCCCCACCCCCCTCCTCTCTCCCTCCCAAGACTTTCGACTTTATCGAATCCCTCATGCCGTCTTTCCCTGTGCACGGAGAAGGCGGTATGTTTTTTCTTTATTTGCTTGTCTTGTTTTCCTTGCTATCTTTAAGAGATTGGATTTTTTCTTGGCAGGTTATCTGAAAAAAAGTGCTGGCTGTTGTTTTGTCTAAAATGACGCAGGCACAGAACTCCCCACCGGTTCCCTTCTCCTCCCAAACCGCAATATCATGCAAGACACAAAGGCAGGGACGAGTAGCATAGGCCCATGATCAAAGAAACACGAACCATACACTACGACGCGGAACTCGCCATCGAAGCCTACTGGCTCCAGAACGTGCTGGAGCCCTTCCCTGATCATTTCCACGACTACTACCTGATCGGGTTCATCGAGAAGGGCGCGCGGGAACTGACTTGCGGCGGACAGAAATACATCACCACCGAAGGCGACCTGTTCACCCTCAACCCCCACGAGCCGCACGGCTGCCGCTCCTATGACGGAAAACCGTTCAGCTACCGGGGCATCGGCGTGCTGCCCGACGTCATGCGCGCGGCCATGCGGGAAATCACGGGGCAGGCCATCCTGCCGCGGTTCCGGGAGCGCATCCTGAGCCAGAGCGAACTGGCGTGTTCGCTGCGCGACCTGCACGCCATGATCGTTCAGGAAGACAAGGAGTTCCGGAAGGAAGAAATCTTTCTGATGCTTCTGGGGCAGCTTCTGCGCGATAACGCCGGAGAAACGCCCCTGCCCGATGCGTACAAGGACGAATCCGACATCGGGGCCGTATGCGCCTACCTTGAGGAGCACTCGGGCGAGCCGGTTTCGCTGGATCAGCTCGGAGAGGTCGCGGGGCTGAGCAAGTATTACCTCCTGCGCTCGTTCACCAAGCAGAAGGGCATCTCGCCGTACCGGTATCTCGAAACCATCCGCATCGCCAAAGCACGGAAACTGCTTGAGCGGAACGTGCCGATGATCGAGGTGGCGCTCCAGACGGGCTTTGCGGATCAGAGCCACTTTTCCCGCTTCTTCAAGCGGCTCATCGGGGTCACGCCCCGGCAATACGCGGAAATCTTCGGCGGCAGGCAAGCATGAAAAACGAAACCGCACTCGGCCATGTGCTGACCCTCATGACCATCATCATCTGGGGCACGACCTTCGTTTCGACAAAGGTACTCCTTGAGGCGTTCACTCCCATTGAAATCCTGTTTTTCCGGTTCACCCTCGGCTACCTCTCGCTGTGGGCCATCTATCCGCGCAAGGGCACATACGGCACGCTGCGGCAGGAGCTGCTCTTCGCGGCGGCGGGGCTGTGCGGGGTAACGCTCTATTTCCTGCTGGAAAACATCGCGCTGACCTATACGTTCGCGTCCAACGTGGGGGTCATCATTTCGATCGCACCGTTCTTCACCGCATTTCTGGCGAATTGGCTGCTGGACGGCGAGCCGCTGCGGAAACGCTTTTTCGTCGGGTTCGCCGCCGCGCTGACGGGTATTATCCTCATCGGTTTGAACGGCAACTTCGTCCTCAAGCTCAACCCCGTCGGGGACATCCTCGCCACGCTGGCGGCGGTGGTCTGGGCCTGTTACTCCATCCTCATGAAGAAAATCGGCGCGTTCCGCATGAATATGGTGTTCTGCACGCGCAAGGTGTTCTTCTACGGCCTGCTGTTCATGCTTCCCGCGCTGTTCATCTTTGACTGCCGCCTCGGGCTCGAACGCTTCGCGTCCCCGGTCAATACGCTGAACCTCCTCTACCTCGGATTCGGCGCGTCCGCCCTCTGCTTCGTTACGTGGAACTGGGCGGTCAGGATTCTCGGCGCAGTCAAGACCACCGTGTACATCTACCTCGTCCCTGTGGTGACGGTCGTGTCTTCGGTGATCATCCTTCACGAGACGATCATGCCCCTCGCCATTGTCGGAACGGCCCTCACCCTTACAGGGCTGATCGTTTCACAACGATAGAAGACGTGGAAGAAAGAGGGAATTTTTCTTGGAAAAACGGCCCCTCCTTCACCTAATACTCTTCCTTTTCAGACAATTTTCCTCATCACATCATAAAGCCGCTTTTTCCTATAGGAAAAAGCGGCTTTATGATGTTCCGAAGGGAGAAACACATTTTATTACAACCAATTTATTGGAATTATTGATCCATATTGTATAGGCAGGAAAAAAATAAGCCGCTTTTAGCCGTGCCGCCTTCTCCGGCCCTTGACAATGATTCGATATCGAACTAAAAGTCTCTCCATGAAGTACAGCGCTATTTTCTCCCATGCCAGCCGCCTCCGCGAATCGGGCAACCGCTTCATCCTTGCGGAACTCGAAAAGGTCGGGCTCAGCGACATCGCCCCCAGCCACGGCGACATTCTGGTGCGGCTTCTGGCCTGCGAAGCCTGCAACATGAGCGAGCTTGCCAAGCAGGTACACCGGACCAAGTCCACCGTGACGGCACTGGTGGAAAAACTGGAGCGGAACGGTTATGTGCTGCGCATACCGGATCCGGAGGATTCCCGGGGGGTGCTGGTACGCCTGACGGACAAGGGGCGCGCACTGGAACCGGCTTTTGAAGCGATTTCCAACGGCCTGCAGCGGCTGATCACTGATCGGCTCAGCGAAGAAGAAACGGCTCTTCTGGATCGGCTTCTGGACAAGTGTGTGAACGGCTAGGGGCAACCGCCCTTTTTTCGGATTGATTAGTTCGATATCAAACTAAATAGGAGACGAATCATGGCTCAGTACAAACTGGCGCATATCGACATGAAGGGAAACCGCGGCGAACTGCACGACCTCCTAAACCTCACGGGCGCGGAAGTGTCCTGCAACACCCTGCCCGCCGGGGCCAGCGTGCCCTTTGTGCATCACCATACCCAGAATGAGGAAGTCTACCTCATCCTTGAGGGCAAGGGGATGCTGTACATCGACGGGGAAGAATTGCCGCTGAAGGAAGGGGATTGCTTCCGCATTGACCCGCAGGGGGAACGTTGCCTGCGCGCGGCGGACGACAGCGCCATGCGTTTCATCTGTATTCAGGCCAAGGCGGGCAGCCTTGAAGGCTTCACCATGAGCGACGCGGTCGTGACGGAATCCGGCAGCAAACCGAGCTGGCTGTAAGCCGCTCCATCGCCGGGCCGAGGCCGCATCACTGCAACGCCGCGACGGGGCCTTCGATGCAGCCAGAAGCCTTGAAAAATAAGGGAGGGGAACCTCCCGTGGTCCTTTGCTGAAAGGGCGGGAGGCGATCCCTTGGGATCGCCTCTCCTTTATGGGGCAAAACAGCCCGCCCGCATCAGCCCAAGAACAGGCGCAACGCGGACGCTCTGGAGCCGGAAGGCGGGGTCAGCGCTTCCGGGCCGACACGAGCAGCATCATAGGACGGCGGAGTTCATCCCGCATGATTTCCGGATAGGCTTCCAAAAGGCCAGGTTCCGGTTGCGGCTCCACAAGTTCCAGCAATTCGAATCCGTTCTGGAGAAGTCCGTTGACGTAGGCCGTCAGGGTTTTGTGATACTTCATGACCTCTTCGCCGAGGAAACCGGCCTTGCGGACGCCCTCGGAAAAATAGCTGTCCACGGGCCAGTGGAGATGATTCCCCTGCGCGTCGCAATACCATTCCTGCGATCCCTGCGCGGTGAATACCGGATGCTCCACGGAAAAGACGAAGCGCCCTCCGGCGGAGAGGCAGCGGTTCACCTTGGCGCACAGGCCGCCGAACGACTCGATATAGTGGAAGGCGAGAGAGCTTATCGCCACATCGAACGAGTCCGCCGGGAAATCGATAGCTTCAATCGGCATACGCAGGTACTGGATGGCGGGTGAATCCGTCATGGCCCGGGCCTCGGCCAGCATCCTTTCGGACAGGTCGACGCCCACCACGGAGGCAGCCCCCTGTTCGACGGCATACCGGCAATGCCAGCCGAAGCCGCAGCCCAGATCAAGCACCCGCTTGCCCTCTAACGGAGGAAGCATCCTCCGCAGCACATGCCACTCCCCGGCGGCGGCAAGCCCTTCCTTTGAGCGCGGCATCCAGCTGTATTTGCCGAAAAACGTCGGGTCGTCGTATTTATTCTCTTTCATTGTGTCTTCCGGTTGGCCAACGCCTCCTCGTCCAAAGGGGAAGCGCGGGGTTAAAAAAGGGAGCCCTTCGGCTCCCCCTGTCATTTATCCGTTCAGATAGGCCTTGTTCACCACGCTTTTGGGCTGGCCCGCCATCCACCCGGCGATGTTCTCGGCGATGATCCGGGTGATGTTCTGCCGGGCGGTACGGGTGGCCCAGGCGATATGCGGAGTCAGCAGGGTATTGGGGCTGGCCAGCAGCGGATTGTCCTGCGCGATGGGCTCCACGGACACCACGTCCGCGCCGAGCCCGCCAAGCTTTCCGGATGCGAGGGCCTCAGCGACGGCGGCCTCGTCGAGCAGCGGCCCGCGCGCAAGATTCAGGAGGATGGCCCCGTCCTTCATGGAAGCGATGTTGGCGGCGTTGACGATGGCGCGGGTCTGATCCGTCAGCGGGCAATGCAGGGACAGCACGTCCGAAGCGCGGAACAGTTCGTCCATCTCCACAAATTCGACAGGGAAAGATACGGGAGCGGAAGAGGCCGACAATTCGGCGGCGGATTTGCGGGCGGAAGCGGCAATCACCTTCATGCCGAACGCGTGCGCCAGTTCGGCGACGCGGCGCCCGATGGTCCCGAAACCGAGGATGCCCATAACCTTGCCCGAAAGCTCCACCTGCGGCGTATCCCAGAAACACCAGTCCGGCCCGGCGGCCCAGCGCCCGGAGCGGATGCCCGCGTCGTGCAGGGCCGTGCGGCGGCACAGTTCCAACAGCAGGGCGAAGGCATGTTGCGCCACGGCTTCCGTGCCGTAGTTCACCACGTTCATCACCGGGATGCCCCGTTTGCCCGCCGCAGCGATATCCACCACGTCGTACCCCGTGGCGATGACCCCGATGCAGCGCAGGTCCGGCAAGGCCGCCAGCGTGTCCGCATTCAAGCGGGTTTTGTTGGTGATCAGGATCTCCGCGCCCCGGCTCCGCTCCAGCACATCTTCAGGATTGGTGCGGTCATACACCGTCAGATCGCCGAGCGCCGCCAGCGGGTCCCACGGATTGTCGCCGGGATTCAGGGTATAGCCGTCAAGAACAACGATTTTCATGGCACCGCTCCGATTGATGTTCGGTTGATGTTCAAAGGAACGAAGAGGATACCGGATACGTTCACCCTTTGACAAGAGCCCCGGCCTGAGCCAAAAGAAAAGCTCACGCTTCCGAGCGCGTTCCGGACATCCCCTTGCCCGGCCCTCAAAAACGCTCTTTCCCAACAGGCCACCTTTACTGACTTTCCAAATCTTGACTGCTGCCCTCCCCAATGCCTTCTCCCCCGTCTCTCCTCTCCACCAACACAACAGGAGCCGCACCATGACCGATCTGCCCCCCTGCCAAGCAGCCTCCGAACTGCGCCGCCTCACGGACGCGGCCCTGAGCGCCGTAGCACCCGACGGGGCCGTACTGCGCCACCTTCACCTTGATGGAGGCAAACTGACCCTGATCGACGAATACGGAGCCCCCGCGTGGTCGGGCCGCCTCGACGCCTACCGCCGTATCCGCGTGCTCGGCGCGGGCAAGGGCGCGGCCCCGATGGCGGCTGCGCTGGAAAACCTGCTCGGCGACCGTATCAGCGACGGGCTCGTGATCGTCAAATACGGGCACGATCTGCCGGAAGGGCAACGGACCAGACACATCAGGATCAAGGAAGGCGGACACCCGGTCCCCGATGAGGCGGGCGCGGCGGCTGCGGGCGAAATCGTGGACATGGCCCGGGACAGCCGCGAGGACGATCTCGTCCTGTGCACGTTTACAGGCGGGGCCAGCGCGCTTACCCCCGCCCTGCATCCGGAAATCCCGCTGGCCGACATGCAGCGGCTTACCTGTATGCTGCTGGAATGCGGAGCGACAATCCATGAGATCAATACGCTGCGCAAACACCTTTCCCGCTTCAGCGGAGGCAGCCTCGTGCGCGCGGCCTTCCCGGCCACCGTGCTCGGGCTCATCGTATCCGATGTGGTGGGCGACGACCTTGACGTCATCGCCTCCGGCCCCACCGTGCCCGATCCGAGCACCTTCGCCGATTGCCTGCGGGTAGTGGAGCATTACGGCCTGCGCTGGAAAATGCCGCAATCGATCTGGGCACATATCGAAGGAGGGCTCCAAGGCCGCACCCCGGAAACGCCGAAGGCGGACGAACCGGCTTTCGGGCGCGTCCGCAACGTGCTCGTGGCCTCGGTGAAACAGGCCTTGGAAGCGGCGGCGGACGAGGCCGCGCGGTGCGGCTTCGTGCCCCGCATCCTCACGACGGCCATGAGCGGCGAAGCCCGGCGGACGGCGGCGCAACTCGTTGCCGAAGCCCGCCGCGCACAAGCGGGCCTGCGTCCCGGCGACGCGCCGCTCTGCCTGCTCGCCGGGGGCGAAACCACGGTGACCATCCGGGGCAGCGGCAAGGGGGGGCGCAATCAGGAAATGGCGCTCGCCGCCACGCTGGAACTGGCGGACGACCGCGGCATCGACCTCATTTGCGTGGGGACCGACGGCACGGACGGCCCCACGGACGCGGCGGGCGGCTACGCCTTCAGCGGCGATCTGGCACGGCTGCGCGCCATCGGGCTGCACCCGAAAGAAAGCCTCGACGCCAACGACAGCTACCCCTTGCTGCTCAAGGCCGGAACCCTCCTGCGCACCGGCCCCACGCGCACCAATGTCATGGATATGGCCATCATGCTGGTCAGGCCGAAATAACAGGAGCAGAAAACTCTTTTTAGGTCTTTTCGGCTATGTACAAGGCGAAAAAAGGAGAGTAATCGTTCTCGTTCATGACCGGCGGGTCAGGACGGGGTCCGGGACGGGGCGTCCCGGAAAAGCGCTGGATGCGGACAAGCGAGGAGCGAAACGCACAGGAACGGCATACCGTCCTTCCGGTCTCCGGGGCGGAAACGGCCCCGCGGGTTCAACAGATATGGGAGGAGATCATGTCTGGTTTATGGTATTTCTGGGGCAGCCTCGCGTTGCTGCTCGGCGGGTACTTCGTGTACGGCGCGTTCGTGGAAAAAGTGTTCGGAGCTGATTTCGGGCGTCTCACGCCGGTCAAAAGCCGGCGCGACGGCGTAGACTACATTGAACTGCCCCGCTACAAGATTTTTCTCATCCAGCTTCTGAACATCGCCGGGCTCGGCCCGGTGCTCGGCCCCATCCTTGGGGCGCTGTACGGGCCTTCCGCCCTGCTCTGGGTCGTGTTCGGCTGCATTTTCGGCGGCGCGGTGCATGACTACTGTTCGGCCATGATGTCCCTGCGCTACGGCGGAGCTTCCTATCCCGAGATCATCGGGCGCAACCTCGGCACCGGCGTCCGCCGCTTCATGGAAGTGTTCGCCATCGCGTTCATGATCATGGTCGGCGCGGTGTTCGTGCTCGGCCCCGCCGCCCTGCTCGCCAACCTGACGAGTTTCGGCCTGCCCTTCTGGGCCACGCTCATCTTCGCCTACTACTTCCTCGCCACGATCATGCCCATCGATACCATCATCGGGCGTATCTACCCCTTCTTCTCGGTCCTGCTGCTGGTAATGGCCTTCGGGCTTGCCGGTTCGCTCATGCTCAGCAGCCGCCCCGTTCTGCCCAACACCGACTTTTTCGTGAATACCGACCCGACCGGCCTTCCCATCTGGCCGCTCCTGTTCATCACCATCGCCTGCGGCGCGATCAGCGGCTTCCACGCCACCCAGTCGCCCCTCATGACCCGGTGCATGGAAAGCGAAAAGCACGGCCGGATGCTCTTTTACGGCCCCATGATCGCCGAAGGCGTCCTTGGGCTCATCTGGGTGACGCTTGGCCTGTCCTTCTACGAATCGCCCGAAGCCCTCGGCGCGGTCATCAAGGCCGGGACGCCCACGCTGGTGGTTCAGGAAATCTCCATGGCCCTGCTCGGCCCCATCGGCGGCATGCTCGCCATCCTCGGCGTGGTGGTGCTGCCCATTTCCACGGGCGACACGGCGTTCCGCAGCGCCCGCCTGCTGGTGGCCGATACCCTGCGCATCGATCAGGGCCCCATCGGCAAGCGCCTGATGATCGCCGTTCCGCTGTTCACTGCTGGCATCGCCCTGACCTTCGTGGACTTCGCGGTCATCTGGCGCTACTTCGGCTGGGCCAACCAGACCATGTCCTGCGTGACCCTGTGGGCCATCGCCGTCTACCTTGCCCGCCGCGAGCGCTTCCACTGGATAGCGACCCTTCCGGCGGCCTTCATGACCGTGGTGTGCGTCTCCTATCTCTGCTACGCGAAGATCGGGTTCGGCATGTCCGTCGAGATGTCCACGCTCATCGGCATCGCCTCGGCCGCCGCTTCGCTGGTGCTGTTCCTTTCTCGCGGCAAGCGTATGCCCGAGCTTGAGAACGAAGCGAGTTGCTAGAAAAAGCATGTGGGGAGGGGAACCTTTCTCCAGAAAGGTTCCCCTCCCCACACCCCACCCCATCCTCTCCCAAGACTTTCGCGCTTATCGAATCTCTGTTCACGGATTTCCCTGTTTTTCAGGAAAAGGAGCTTCGGCTCTTTTTTTATTTGGTAAAGGCAATGGAAAGGCAGGAAGAGAGAGAGAGAGAGAGAGAGAGAGAAAGCCCTCTCCGGAAAGTTCGGGCGAGGGCTTGTATTTATCATAAAGGTCAAATTGTTACAGCTTGCTCAGGGCCTTGATGACGGCATCCAGCTCACGGCTCATGGCGTCGATACATTCGTTTTCGTGTTCCGTATCGTCGTGCTTGACGGCCTGTTCCGCCGCAAGGACCAGATCGGCCAGAGGAGCGAGGGAAAGATTGGCGGTCACGCCCTTAAGCGTATGCAGTTCATTATGAGCCGTCTGGCGATCACCGGCACTCAGGGCATCACGAATCCGCCCTGCCGCATCCCCATACGACGCGGCGAATTTCGCCAGCAATTTCCGGTAGAGCTGTTCGTTTCCCATCAGGCGCTTGACGCCGGATTCCCAATCAACGCCGGGAATAATGCTCCCCGGCTGAGTTTCCCTATCCGACATATTTCCCCCTCAGTGAAATACTGTGGGAAGATTATGCCAAACATGCCATCCCTTTGCAATGTCTCATTTCTCGGCTTGAAGCCCCACGGCGGGGCCGATCAAGTCGGAACCCGCCGAAAAAGCGGGCATACGCCTCGGATCCGCGTTCACTCTTCTCTCCGCTTTTTCTGATGGATGCCGTCCCGTTGTCTTTCGCCGCAAACGCCTTATTGAAAGGAAGTACGGCATCCGTCTCTCCGGGGCGGACGCCTCAAGGAATGCGCTCCGCACGGGCATGGCCTCCGGATGCTGCTTTGGCCTTGAAACCGTTTCATTGGGCTGCCCCTTGAGTGCGGAAAGCTTCATCCCCGGCTGGTTCCGCCGGGGGAAAACGGCTTCGGAACGTATCGGGAGCAGAGGTTTCTTGCCGCAATCCGTACGGAACCGATGTAATTCTATCCCCGCCTTGCGCATTCGCAGGGAAGCGTGTATGCCAAAAACCGACTTTCTTGTACCTTTACCCCTGTTTTCAGGAAGGGAGGAAATATGTCCAGAAACGTTATCGTCATCGGTGGCGTGGCCCTCGGCCCCAAGGCGGCCAGCCGCCTGAAACGGCTTGATCCCACGGCCAACGTGACCATGATCGACGAAAACATCAATATTTCGTTCGGCGGCTGCGGCATCCCCTACTATGTTTCCGGCGAAATCAATTCGCTGGACGCCCTGCGCTCCACGACCTACGGGACCGTGCGCACCCCCGAGTATTTCGAGCATAAGGGCGTGCATACCCTGAACCAGACCCGCGTGACCGCCATCGACCGCGCCTCCAAGACCGTGACGGCCAAGAACCTGGTCACGGGCGAAGAGAAGGCGCTCCCCTACGACCGCCTGATCATCGCCACCGGCAGCACTCCCAAAGTGCCCCCGGTCGAAGGCCGCGACCTCAAAAACGTGGGCGGCGCGAACAACCTTGAGGACGCCGACGCGCTCCGCAAGGCCTGCGCTTCCGGCAGCGTGCAGAACGCCGTGGTCATCGGCGCCGGGTTCATCGGCATGGAAATCGCCGTGGCCCTCGCCGACATGTGGGACATCAAGACCAGCGTGGTGGAATTCATGCCGCAGGCCATGCCCGGCGTCATGTCCGCCAGCCTGTCCGATATGGTCAGGCATGACCTCGAAGAACACAACGTCGACGTCTATACCGGCGAAAAAGTGCAGCGCCTTGAAGGTGAAAACGGGGTTGTGGCCCGCGTCGTGACCGACAAGCGCACCCTCGACGCCGATCTGGTCATCTTCGCCACCGGCTTCGCGCCCAACACAGCGCTGGCCCGCGCCGCCGGGCTCGATCTTGAGGAACGCACCGGCGCGATCCTCGTCAACGAATACATGCAGACCTCCGATCCCGACATCTATGCGGGCGGCGACTGCGTGGCCATTCCGAACCTCATCACCGGCAAGCCCTTCGTGCTGGCGCTCGGCTCCCTCGCCAACCGGCAGGGCCGCGTCATCGGCACCAACGCCGCCAGCGACGACGGCAAGGCGGCCGCCTTCCAAGGCGCCGTGGGAACGTGGTGCGTGAAAATCTTCAAGATGTCCGCGTGCGGCACGGGCCTGACCATCGAACGTGCCAAAGCTTTCGGGTTCGACGCCATTTCCGCCAGCCTCGAACAGCTCGACCGCGCCCATTTCTACCCTGAAAAGCACATGATGACTCTTGAACTCGTGGTCGAACGCGGAACCCGACGCGTGCTCGGCATTCAGGGCGTGTGCGAAGACGGCGACGCCCTCAAGGCCCGCATCGACGCCGTGGCGACCATGCTCCAGTTCGGCAAGCCCACCATCGACGATCTCGCCAATGCCGAAATCGCCTATGCCCCGCCCTTCGCCTCCGCAATGGACGCCGTAAACGCCGTGGCCAACGTGGCCGACAACATCCTCTCCGGCCAGCTTAAGCCCATTTCTTCCAAGGAATTCGGCGAACTCTGGAAGGATCGCGCCAACAATAACGTCTTCTTCGCCGACGCCCGCCCCGCCGTGGCCGGCAACGCCACCGCCGCCAAGTATCCCGGCGAATGGCACGCCATCGCGCTGGAAGACATTGAAGCGAAGTTCGACTCCATCCCCAAGGATCGCCCGGTGGCCCTCGTGTGCAACACCGGCCTGCGCTCCTACGAAGTGATGCTGTACCTGCACAACCACGGCGTGACCGACGTGGTGAACGCCCTCGGCGGCATGCAGGCGCTCATCAAGCGCGGCGACAACATGTAAAGACGGTTTGAGGGGCCTCCCCTTCGAACGACGCAGGACGGGGAAAAGCGTTCCATTTTCGCTTTTCCCCGTCTTTTTTTGCCTTTATCGTGCCCTTGCCACAGCTCCTCTGTCCCGGTAAACTGCCCGGCAAAACAAGGAAGTTCGTATGCACGCTCTCTCTTCGAATCCAGCTATCAAGGAAACCTCCATGAAACGCAAAATACTCTGGGCTTTTCTCATCATCTGGCTCATTCTGACCGCCTACCTGCTGTTCCTGTCCAACAAATGGGCGTCCGCCGCCACCCCGTCCTACGCGGCCTCAAGCGCCGTCACCACGGACAATTTTGCGGAACTGCTGCGCGAAACCCTCCAGAAAAACCCTGACCTGCTGCTCAGCGTCCTGCGCGAAAACAGCGAGGCCGTACTCGACATCGCTCAGGAAGGCTCCAACCAGCGCCGCCACAAAAGCCTGATCGCCCAGTGGAAGGCTGAGCTGAACCAGCCCAAAGAAGTGGACATCAAGGACCGCCCGTTCCGCGGGGCCGCCGATGCGCCCGTGACCATCGTGGCCTATTCGGATTTCACCTGCCCCTACTGCCAGCAGGCCGCCGGGACGATGGAAAAGGTCCTCAAGGAAAATCAGGGCAAGATCAAATACGTCTTCAAGCACTTCCCGCTGGAAACCACCGGCGCCGCCCGCCTCGCCGCCGAATACCACGTCGCCGCCGCCCGTCAGGATCCGGAACTGGCGTGGAAGTTTTATGACCTGCTCTTCGCCCGCCGCGCCGACGTGCTCAAGGACGGCGAACCCGCCATCGTGAACGCCGCCAAGGACGCCGGGCTGAACATGAAGAAGCTCGCCGCCGACGTGAAGCGCAAGGACGTGCGCGCCGAAGTGGACGCCGACATTGCCGAAGGCCAGCGCATAGGCGTGCAGGGGACCCCGTATTTCCTCATCAACAACCTTGTGGCCCGTGGCGCGCTGTCTTCCGATCTGTTCAAGGAAGCCATCAACATGGCCTTGCAGGCCGCTCCGTCCGGGCAGAAGTAACGCATGATCATCACCCGCAATCCCGATGCGCTTGATCTGCCGCTGCCGCTGGACCTCTCTCAGGGGACCTCTGTGACGGTAGGCAATTTCGACGGCGTCCATTTGGGGCATCAGGCGCTTCTTGCCATGACCTGTGAACGCGCGGCCGCGACGGGAACGCTTCCCGTCGCCATGACGTTCAACCCGCATCCCCTTGAAGTACTGACGCCATACGCGCCTCCGCGCCTCACGACCTCGCAGGCACGGCTTGCACTGCTGGAAGCCTCCGGCATGGCGCTTGTGATGCTTGTGGTCTTTACGTCCGAATTCGCGGCCATGTCGCCGGAAACCTTCGTGCGCCGGATTCTTCTCGGCACGCTGAACATGCGCGAGCTGCTCCTCGGCTACGACTTCACCCTCGGCAAGGGCCGCGCCGGGACGCCCGAAGTCCTCGCCCAGCTCGGCAAAGCCGAAGGCTTCAACGTCGATCGGATGGATGCGCTCTCCGTGCACGACGAAGTGGTCAGCTCCACGCGCATACGGGAGCTGCTGCATCAGGGGCAGGTCTGGGAAGCCAGCAGCCTGCTCGGCCGCCTGTACAGCGTGCAGGGCGAAGTCATCCACGGCAAAAACCGGGGCGGGCGCCTGCTCGGATTCCCCACGGCGAACCTCGCCCCCACGCCGACCATGCTCCCCAAGCCCGGCGTGTATGTGACGCTTGCCACGCCGTCGGAATCCGCCGGGAGCGGGCTCCCCTTTGTCTTCGATCCGGCGCATCCCACCTCAAACACCTATCCGGCGGTGACGAACATCGGGTACAACCCGACCTTCGGGCCGGGCGCGCTCACGGTCGAGACGCACCTGCTTGATTTCGACGCGGATCTTTACGGCAAGCATCTTGAAGTCGCCTTCGTCGAACGCCTGCGCGGCGAAGTCACCTTTACCGGCCCCGACTCCCTCGTCGCCCAGATCAAAAAGGACGCCGAGCAGGCACGGAAAATACTGGAAACGGTTACGGGGGAATAGAGAGGCTGAGGCCTCCGGCGGCAAGGGGCTACCGCCCCTTGACCCTGTCCGGGGGGCGAGCCGCCCCCGGGCCCCGGCACAACGCCCGTAGAAGAAACGGTTCCGCATCCAGCTTGCGCTGGCTCCGGAACCGTTTCTTCTACGGGCGCCCTGTCGACGCCAGATGTTTCCTATTTTAGAATATTAATTATAAAAAACAATATATTATAAAAACCACTGCGTTTCCAAGAGGAGATCGCCGGGAAACTCACGCCAACGCATAGGCTGTCAAGAAACCGCAGCCGAGATCTGCCCCACTTACAAAAGTCTTTGAAGAGGAAGGGGGGAGGTTTGGAGGGGGGAAGGAGAAACTTTCTGAAGAAAGTTTCTCCTTCCCCCCTCCAATTTCACTCAATCACGAACGCGTTCGCCGCGTGCGTGGCGGCGGGAATGTTCCCTTCAGCAAAAAGACGGACAACCTCCAGCGCGGCGGGAAGCTGCTTGCGGAAGGCGTCCTGCGCCTCGGGACTGAGCCGCCCGAGGACCCAGTTCACGGTGTCCTCGCCACCATGCGGGGAACGGCCTATGCCGAGGCGAAGGCGGTAGAAATCCGGCGTGCCGAGACGCTGCGTGATCGACTTCAAACCGTTGTGCCCGGCATTGCCCCCGCCCTTCTTGAATTTCATCCGGCCCGGCGCGATATCCAGCTCGTCGTGCACGACAAGGATATTCTCGGGCAGAAGACGGTGCCACGCCGCGAGAGGCTGTACGCATTCGCCGGAAAGGTTCATGAAGGTCTGCGGTTTGGCGATAAGCCACTGGTCCGGGCTGCCCGGAAGGGCCGCCTTCCACAGCTCGCAGCGGAACTTGTCCCCTGACATGGAGGAAACATTTTTCGCCTCGCGCAAGAGTTCATCCACAAACAAAAACCCCATGTTGTGACGGGTCGATTCGTATTGCTTGCCCGGATTGCCCAAGCCCACGATAAGTCCGGCGACAGCCATATCAAACCTCTCGGAAAACTTCCGGCCTGACGGACGCAGGCCACAAAAAAAGGAATCCACCGGATTCCTCGCCAATTCGTTCCCTCAACCCATGCGGGGCAGCCCCTTTCCTACGGCATCAACGGGATGCCGAACATGTCGACAGGGAAAGGAGGCAAGGGAGTGGAGAGGAATGCCTTAAGTGAGGACGCTCCCTTCCACTCCCAAACAATGCGCTTATTCAGCGGCAGCGTCATCGCCGCCGGGCATCAGCACGGACACGATGGCGTAGTTGTTGTCATAAGCGGCCTTGACGCCTTCGGGAAGCTTCACGTCGGCGATCTGGATGGTGGTCCCCACATCCATGCCGGAGATGTCGATGGTGACCTTGGCGGGCATATCGAGAGGCTTCGCCATGAGCTGGATCTGTTCGCGGTAGGTTTCGAGCTTGCCGCCCACCTTGGTACCGCGGGCAACGCCGGTGAATTCGACCGGAACGGTGATCTTCACGGGCTTGTCGAGATCGACGCCGTAGAAGTCGATGTGCGTGAAGCGGCTGGTGATCGGGTCGCGCTGCGTGGCCCAGATCAGCACGGGATGCGTGCCGTCGCCTTCGATCTCGAGGTTGAACACGGTGGTGCGGCCAACCTGAGAGAAAAGCTTCGCGAAAGAGCGAACGGACATCTGCACGGGCAGGTTTTCACCCTTGGCGGTGTAGAACACGCCGGGGATGAGTTCTTCCTGACGGGCGCGGCGGTTGGCGCCCTTGCCGAGACCGGCGCGCTTCTGCACGCTGAGCACTTTGAGATCGGACATGGATGTTCTCCTTACCCTTCCACGGGAAAAAAGCCGTGGTGGTAGATTCGCTGAGATGAGCCGGTGCCCCGGAGGACGCCGGAGAGGTTTCTTTCCGTTCGCCCGGAACGTTTCAAAAGCGAAACGCTCCAATCCGAACGCTGGTTCGGCGCGCCGCAACACGGCGCTGATTCTACCGAAAACGATGTTTTCCGGCAGAACGGCACCTTTGAAATGTTCAGCATTTCAAAGGCAATCCGCTTTAGAACAGCACGCTTACGGACGACCCGGTGTGGATGTTGTGGATGCTCTTGGCGAGAAGGCTGGCCACGGAAACGACCTGCAGCTTCGAGCACACGTCCAAACGTTCACCGGACGGGATCGTGTCGGTGACGACGACCTTGGTGAACACCGAGTTGTTGAGCCGCTCGAGGGCGGGGCCGGAAAGCACGCCGTGCGTGGCACAGGCGTACACTTCGCGGGCGCCTTCGCGGAGCAGGACTTCGGCTCCGGCGCAGATCGTCCCTGCCGTATCGATGATGTCATCCACGAGTACCGCGATCTTGCCGTCCACATCGCCGATGACGTGCGTGGCGGTCGCCTGGTTGGGGCGGTCGCGGCGCTTGTCGATGATGGCGAGGGGCGCTTCAATGCGCTTGGCGAAGGAGCGGGCGCGTTCCACGCCGCCGGCGTCGGGGGAAACCACCACGATCTCGCCCTTCATGGACATGAAGGGTTCGAGCAGCACCTGAGACGCGAACAGGTTGTCCACAGGGCAGTTGAAGAACCCCTGGATCTGTCCGGCATGGAGGTCCACGGTCACCACGCGGTTCGCACCGGCGGTCGACAGGAAATCGGCCACGAGCTTGGCGCTGATGGGCGCGCGCGGGCTGACCTTGCGGTCCTGACGGGCATAGCCGTAGTAGGGGATGACGGCGGTGATGCGGCCCGCGCTGGCGCGCTTGAGCGCGTCGAGCATGAGGCAGAGCTGCATCAGATTGAAGTTCACGGGCGCGCAGGTCGGCTGGATGACGAACACGTCGTCGCCGCGGACGCTGCTGCTGATTTCGATGCGGCTTTCGCCGTCGCTGAACTTCTCACACAGGGCGGGGGTCAACTGGCAGCCGAGATGCTCGCAAATGGCCTGAGCCAAAGGAGCGTTCGAGGTGCCGGTCAGAATCTTGAGATCACCGTACATAGGGGGAGGCCTTCCGGTTAAGAAACCTCTAAAGCGCAAAAAAATGGCTGGGGCGGAAGGACTTGAACCCTCGAATGACGGGACCAAAACCCGTTGCCTTACCTGCTTGGCTACACCCCAGCGTGACAAAGATTTCCTTGAAGGTGGAAATCTTACAATGCGTGGCTATAAGCAGCCACGTCTTTTTCCCGGAACCCCTCCGCCACCCGGAAGGCGGTGCCCGCATCCCGGAAGAGCCCGAAGAGGGAAGAGCCGCTGCCGCTCATGACGGCGGCGAAGGCTCCCTGCCGCAGGAGCTGCTCCCTGAGTCGGCGAAGACGGGGGAAGGCCTCGAAAACCGGCGGCTCAAAACTGTTTTCAAGCCAATGGATGGAGGAAGCCCCGTCGAGAGGTTTCTGAGAGGCACGGTTTATAGCGCCATTACGCGCTTCTGTCAATGGCCTGTTCCATTCATCCCATGCCGCATAGGCCCACGGCGTGGACACACGCTCCCTGGGGCACAGCAGGACGAGCCCCGCCCCGGCGACGCCCGCCGCGTCCAGCCACTCGGGGCACGGGACGAGCCGTTCGCCGATGCCCGAGGCCCGGCAGGGGACATTATACAGAAAAAACGGCACGTCCGCGCCGATGCGGGCGGCCAGCCCGACGAGCTCCGGCAAGGGCAGAGGTTCGGGCGCGCGGGCGTTCAGCCATCCAAGCAGCGCCGCCGCGTCCGCGCTCCCCCCTCCGAGCCCGGCCCCGTGCGGGATGCCTTTTTCCAGCACGGCCTCCACGCCCGGACGGAAGCCCGAAGCCTCGGCGAACAGGCGGTAAGCCTTGGTCAGCGTGTTGTTTTCCGGATCAATGCCCGGTTCCGCGCAGTGGAGCGCCAGCCCGCCTCCCGGCCTCAGGGCAAGCCTGAGCGTGTCGGACGGCTCGTCCAGCGGCAGGAATACCGTATCCAGCTCATGCCATCCGTTGGGGCGCACCCCCGTAATCCGCAGGGTCAGGTTCACCTTGCATCCGATCCGCAGTGCCGCCGTTTCCATCGTTCCGTCATCCACCCCGACGCCCTCCCGGCGCGTGTCGCGCTGTTTGTCTGATCAATTTATATCTTCCGATTTTCTTTTATCATCTTTCGCCTACGAACGTTTGACAAGCCCTGTCCAGTCATGGCACTAAAACCGATGTCTAACAGGGGTTCATCCGAAAAAACGGAGGCTCGGCATCGCTTCGCCCCACGCTCCCTTTTCGGCATGGACGGCTTCGGACAGGCGAGCCTGTCCGATAACTCCAACTATCCCTATGAATGAGGGGGAGGTTTCTTTATGGCACGCGCATGGATGAAAGCAGCTCTTGCGGGTATGGCCATCATGGCCATGACCGCCCCGGTGCATGCTGCCGATACGATCAAAATCGGCGTTCCCGGTGCACACTCCGGCGACCTCGTTTCCTACGGTATGCCGAGCCTTAACGCGGCTCGCATCGTCGCCGACGAATACAACGCCAAGGGCGGCATTCTCGGCAAACAGATCGAAATCATCGCCGAAGACGACCAGTGCAAGCCCGAACTCGGCACCAACGCCGCCACCAAGGTCCTTTCCGAAGGCGCCGTGGCCGTTATGGGCTCCATCTGTTCCGGCGCGACCAAGGCCGCCCTGCCGATCTACAACGACGCCAAGATCGTGTCCATTTCTCCGTCGGCCACCACGCCTGAGCTGACCCAGAAGGGCGACCACCCCTACTTCTTCCGCACCATCGCCTCCGACGACGTGTCCGGCCACCTCGCCGGCTCCTTCGCCAAGGACAAGCTCGGCCTGAAGAAGGTCGCCCTCCTGCACGACAAGGGCGACTACGGCCGCGGCTTCGTGAACTATGCCCGCGAAATGCTCGAAAAGGGCGGCGTCCAGATCGTCCTTGAAGAAGGCATCACCCCCGGCGCCGTGGACTACGGCGCGGTGATCCAGAAGATCCGCAAGGCCGGCGCTGACGGCATCATCTTCGGCGGCTACCATCCCGAAGCTTCCAAGCTCGTCCAGCAGCTTGCCAAAAAGAAGATCGACATTCCCTTCATCGGCCCCGACGGCGTGAAGGACGAACAGTTCATCAAGGTCGCCGGCAAGAACGCCGAAGGCGTCTACGCCACCGGCCCCACCGACGTGTCCAAGCTGCCCATGAACATCCAGGCGCACGAAAACCATAAGAAGAAGTACGGCACCGAGCCGGGCGCCTTCTATGACAACGCCTACTCCGCGACGGTCGCCCTGCTTGAAGCCATCAAGGCCGCCGGCAGCACCGACTCCCAGAAGATCATGGAAGCCCTCCGCACGCACATGGTGGACACCCCCCTCGGCAAGATCAAGTTTGACGCCAAGGGCGACGCCGAAGGCATCGGCTTCTCCATCTACGAAGTGAAGGACGGCAAGTTCGTCGAACTAAAGTAACGATACGTCATTCCCTTTTTCGGGTATGACGCCAATGTTCACCCTGCATCTTCCGGGACACGTCGGAAGGTGCAGGGTGAACCGCACGTTGCGGGGCGGCATCCTGACGGGCGGCTGTCTTTCTTACTAAACGATTTTTCCGGGCTTCCCGCGGACGCTGAGGCGGGCGGGACGGGGCATTCCCCTGAGCCGGCGGTTCACCGGAGAAACCAGCGAGCAGGGCCAATGGATTTACAATATTTCGTCGAACTCTTTTGTGGCGGACTCACCAGAGGCAGCATCTACGCGCTCATCGCGTTGGGCTACACGATGGTGTACGGGATCATCGAGCTCATCAACTTCGCTCACGGCGAAATCTATATGATCGGCGCGTTCACCGCGCTCATCGTGGCGAGTGCGCTCGGCATCATGGGATTCCCGGCGGCGGGCATCATCGTCATCGCCGCCCTAGCTGCGGTGATTTGGTGCGCGGCCTACGGCTACACCATCGAGAAGATCGCCTATCGCCCCCTGCGCGGCGCTCCCCGGCTTTCGCCCCTCATCTCCGCCATCGGCGTGTCGATCTTCCTCCAGAACTATGTGAGCCTGGCTCAGACGTCCGACTTCGTGGCCTTTCCGCAGCTCATCACCGACTTTGAGTTTCTGGATCCCATTTCCCACATCATCGGCACCAGCGATTTCCTGATCATCGTCACCAGCCTCGTCACGATGGTCGCGCTCACGCTGTTCATCCAGTACACGAAGATGGGCAAGGCCATGCGCGCCACCGCGCAGAACCGCAAGATGGCTATGCTGCTCGGCATCGACGCCGACCGCATCATCTCGCTGACGTTCATCATCGGCTCGTCGCTGGCCGCCATCGGCGGCGTGCTCATCGCCAACCACGTGGGACAGGTGAACTTCTTCATCGGCTTCATCGCGGGCATCAAGGCATTCACCGCCGCTGTGCTCGGCGGCATCGGGTCCATCCCCGGCGCCATGGTCGGCGGCCTTGTGCTCGGCCTGTGCGAAAGCTTCGCCACCGGCTATATCTCCAGCGCCTACGAAGACGCCCTCGCCTTCGCCCTGCTGGTGCTCATCCTCATCTTCCGTCCGGCGGGCATCCTCGGAAAGCCCAAGGTTCAAAAGGTCTAAGGGGGCCGACATGAACATGATTTTAAGAGCGCTCATGGTCAGCGTATGGTTCATGGCGCTTACCTTCCCGCTTGTCGTCCTCAAGGTGGACGCTCTCAACGACACGATCCTGTTCCGCTGGGAAAACATGGCTTCCATCGGCGTGGGCGCGTTCGTGCTTTCCATTTTCTGGCGCTGGAGCATGGAACGCAAGGCCCGCGGGGCGGTTTCCACCGGCCCTTCGCTGTTCGCCCGCGCGCTTGAGGGCGTCCGGCAGCCCAAGCCCCGCTATACCTGCCTCAGCCTCATCGCAGTCCTGATGCTCGTCATGCCGTACATCAGCTCCATGTACCAGATCAACATCATGATCTCGGCGCTGATCTACATCATGCTCGGCCTCGGCCTGAACATCGTGGTCGGCCTCGCCGGGCAGCTCGTGCTCGGCTATGCGGCGTTCTACGCCGTGGGCGCCTACACCTACGGCCTGCTGAACACCTATTTCGGCCTCGGCTTCTGGGCCGTATTGCCCGTGGGCGGCATCATGGCGGCCCTGTTCGGCCTCATGCTCGGCTTCCCCGTCCTGCGGCTCAAGGGCGACTATCTGGCCATCGTGACCCTCGGCTTCGGTGAAATCATCCGCCTCGTGCTGGAAAACTGGACCAGCGTGACCAAAGGTTCCTTCGGCCTGTCCAACCTCAGCCGCCCCTCCCTGTTCGGCATGGAAATGGGCGTAACCGAAGCGACAAACTACATTTATTACATCGTCCTCGCCGCCGTGGTCGTCACCATCATCGTCGTGGGGCGCCTCAAAAACTCCCGCATCGGCCTTGCCCTTCAGGCTCTGCGTGAGGACGAAATCGCCTGTGAGGCCATGGGCATCGACCTGACCAAGGTGAAGCTCTCGGCCTTCGCGCTCGGCTCCTGCTGGGCCGGGTTCGCCGGGGTCATCTTTGCGGCCAAGACCACGTTCATCAACCCCGCCAGCTTCACTTTCATGGAATCGGCCATGGTCCTGTCCATGGTGGTGCTCGGCGGCATGGGTTCCGTGCTCGGCGTCACCATCGCGGCGGCCATTCTGGTGCTCGCGCCCGAATACCTGCGCGCGTTCTCCGAATACCGTATGCTCCTGTTCGGCGCGGTCATGGTCATCATGATGATTTACCGTCCTCAGGGCCTCATTTCCGGCGAGAAACGCACGTACAAGATCACGAACAAGGACAAGATCGACAGCTCCAAGTCGGCTTTCGACGTTCCTGCCACGGGAGGCCAGGCATGAACACCCCTGTGCTCGAAGTAACCAACCTGTCCAAAAATTTCGGCGGCCTGCGCGCGCTCAACGAGGTGGATCTCACGATCAACCGGCAAGAAATCGTCGCGCTTATCGGCCCCAACGGCGCGGGGAAGACCACGTTCTTCAACTGCATCACCGGCATCTATCTGCCCACCGAAGGGACCGTCCAGCTTCACCTGCCCGAGCGCAACGGCAAGCCCGCCAGCTCCACGCCCCTCAACGGCATGAAGCCCAACGAGATCACGTCGCTCGGCATGGCCCGCACGTTCCAGAACATCCGCCTGTTCCCGACCATGACCGTGCTCGAAAACGTCATGATCGGACGCCATTGCCGCACGTCGGCGGGCATCGCCGGAGCGGTCTTTCAGGACTCGCGCACCAAGGCCGAAGAACAGGCTACCATCGACCGCAGCTATGAACTGCTGCGCGAGGTGGGCCTGAACATGCATTATCAGGACGAGGCCCGGAACCTGCCCTACGGAGCACAGCGCCGTCTGGAGATCGCCCGCGCTCTGGCGACCGATCCCGCCGTGCTGCTGCTCGACGAACCCGCCGCGGGTATGAACCCTCAGGAGACCCTCGAACTCAAGTCGCTCATCCTGCACCTGCGGAAGGAGTTCGACCTGTCCATCCTGCTCATCGAGCACGACATGGGCATGGTCATGTCCCTTTCGGATCGCATCTACGTCATGGAATACGGCTCCCGAATCGCCATGGGCACGCCGCAGGAAGTGCGCGAGAACCCCCGCGTCATCAAGGCGTATCTTGGAGAGTCCGACCATGCTTGAGCTTCGCAACGTCAACACCTTCTACGGCAACATCCAGGCCCTCCGGGACGTGAACATACGCATCAACGAAGGGGAAATCGTCACGCTCATCGGGGCCAACGGCGCGGGCAAGAGCACCACGCTGATGACCATCTGCGGCGGCACGCCTCCTCGCAGCGGCGAAGTCCTCTTCCGGGGGCATCCCATCCACACGCTCAGGCCGAACAAAATCGTGGCGCTCGGCATCAGCCAGGTGCCGGAAGGCCGTCTGATCTTCCCCGATCTCACCGTGCAGGAAAATCTGGATCTCGGGGCCTTCCTCCGCAACGACAAGGACAACATCAAAAAGGACCTCGACTACATTTTCGACCTGTTCCCCATCCTCGCCCAGCGCCGCGCCCAGACGGGCGGCACGCTGTCCGGCGGCGAACAGCAGATGCTGGCGATCTCCCGCGCGATTATGGCCCGTCCGACGTTGCTCCTGCTTGATGAGCCTTCCCTCGGCCTCGCGCCGATCATCATCCAGCAGATTTTTTCCATCATCGAAAAAATCAATGCCGACGGCACCACCGTTTTCCTCGTCGAGCAGAACGCCAACCAGGCGCTCCGCATCGCCAACCGCGCCTACGTCATGGAAAACGGCCGCATCGTCATGGAAGACTCCGCCGACAAGCTCCTCACGGATCCCGCCGTGCAGAAAGCGTATTTGGGGATGTAATGGAAATATTGGGGAGGGGAGAGGGAACCTTTCTGGAAAAAGGTTCCCTCTCCCCTCCCCC
>NZ_JNJP01000045.1 GCF_000701705.1 Bilophila wadsworthia ATCC 49260
AGGAGGGATGGGGGGCTGGGGGAAGGGAGGAGAAAGCTTTTCTCCAGAAAAGTTTCTCCTCCCTTCCCCCGGTCTTACCTCTCCAACAGCCCCTTCAACGCCGCGCCGGGCGCGCCGCCGTCCATGAGGCTGGTCCCGACAAGCACGGCCTGGTAGCCGGCTCCGGCGGCCTGACGGAGATGATCCGAAGCGGAGATGCCGCTCGCCGCAATCCATGCTTCGTTGTCTCCGGCCTGATGGAACCGCTCTGCAAGACGGAGGCAGGCGGAGCGATCCACTTGCAGCGTATCCAGATCCCGGGCGTTCACCTGAATGATCCGTGCCCCGGACTCGCGGGCAAGGGCGAGATCGGCTTCATCGAAGATCTCAACCACGGCGTCGATGCCGTGCGCTTCCGCCTGCTCGCGCAGGGAGCGAAGCAGGGCCGCGTCGGGCGTCAGGCGGACGATGAGCAGCAGGGCCGAGGCCGGGGTTGCCGCCGTAGCCGCCACCTGTAACCGATCAAAGATGAAGTCCTTCCGCAACAAAGGCAGTCCGGGCGCGGACATGCGCTTGAGATACCCGAGCGTGCCCTTGAAATAGGTTTCCTCGGTCAGCACGGAGAGGCAGGAAGCACCGGCTTCGGCGTACTGCTTGGCCGCTTCTTCCGGCGGGAAATCCATCAGGATGTCCCCCCGCGAAGGGGACGCCCGCTTGAACTCCGCGATGACGTGGGGCCGGTTTCCGTTCGGAGCGCACAGGGCGTTTAGAAAGGACGGACGCTCGATCCGAAGCGGCAACGGCAGCATATTGATGTATTCGAGCTGGCGGAGCGCTTGTATCTCGGGCTGTTTCGCCGTTTTGAATTTCTCAAGCAGCATGGAGCACCCTCCCGCCCACGCCGGAAGCGAGGGCTTCGCGGGCTTTCGCTATGCAGGTCGCCAGCGGCAGCTTGCCTTCCAGCAGATAGATGCTCATGCCGACGTTGAGGGCGAGCATGTTGCGCATGGCTTCGGGGCCGCGTCCGGCGAGGAGTTCGCGGAGGACGGCGACGGCTTCGTCACGGCTGGACACGGCAAGGTCTTCGGGCGTGCACGCGGGGATGCCGTAGTCCGCCGGATCGAGGGTGAGCGGTTCGAGCTTGCCGTCGTCGAGGATGATCATTTCGTTCGGGCCGATGGGGGTTATTTCGTCATAGCCGCCCGCCCCGCAAACCACGGCGGCCCGGTGTACGGAAGACTGGGCCAGCGTTTCGGCCATGAGCTTCACGAGATTGGGCCGGGCCACGCCCAGCAGGATGTGCGTGGGGCGGGACGGGTTGATCAGGGGGCCGAGCAGGTTGAACAGGGTACGGATGCCGAGTTCGTTACGGATGGGCGCGATGTTGCGGAAACAGGGGTGGAACCGCTGCGCGAACAGGAACACGAAGTTCTGGTCGTGCAGGATTTTGCCCACTTCGGCTGGGTTGACGTCCAGATTGACGCCGAGCCCTTCCAGCGCGTCGGCGCTGCCGCATTTGGAGGACACGGCGCGGTTGCCGTGCTTGACCACCTGATAGCCCATGCCCGCCAGCGTGAGCGCCGTGCCGGTGGAGCAGTTGAAGGACGAGCGCCCGTCGCCTCCGGTGCCCACGACTTCAATATAGGGGCCTTCGATGCCGTCCACGCGCACGGCCCGGGCCAGCGCGGCGCGGGTGGCGTGGGCCATTTCGAGCGGGCTTTCGCCCTTCATGCGCAGGCCCATGAGGAAGCTGCCCGCCTGAGAGGGGGTCATGGTGCCGTCCATGAGCGCCGAGAATCCGGCGGAAGCCATGTCAGCGGTCAGATCCTGTCCGCTGGCGAGGGTATCCAGAATGACGTTGATGGCGTTGGCGTCATTGCCTGCGGGCAGGATCGCCTTGGGGAAATTGCCGAGCAAGCGCAGCCCGTCCGGGGTCAGGATCGATTCCGGATGGAACTGGACGCCCACCCACGGGCGATCCTTATAGCGGAGGGCCATGATTTCGCCTTCGGGACCGTGCGCCGTGACCGTGAATTTGGCGTGCGCCTCGTCCACGTCGGAACGGACGACCAGCGAATGGTAGCGCCCCACGCGCATGGGGTTCGGGACGCCTGAGAAAAGCCCCGAGCCGTCGTGCACGATTTCGGATGCCTTGCCGTGCATGATGCAGGGCCCGACCACGACTTCGGCTCCGGCGGCAAGGCCGAGGGCCTGATGGCCGAGGCAGACGCCGAGCACCGGGACTTTGGGATCGAGGATGCGGAGGACTTCCATGCAGTATCCGGCGTCCTTGGGATGGCCGGGGCCGGGGGAGAGGCACACCATGTTCAGGGACGGGTCCTGCGCCAGTTCGAGCAGCCGGGGATCGTCGTTTTTGACGACCACGGGATCTTGCCCGAGTGCATAGAAAGCCTGCACGAGGTTGTAGGTGAACGAGTCGTAGTTATCGATGAGCAGGAACATGGTCTTCTCCGGTGGTGTTGAGCACGGTACGCATGATGGCTGATTTATTGTAGACTTCATTCCATTCGGCGACGGGGTCGGAGTCGAAGACGATGCCGCCGCCCGCCTGCCAATGGAGTTTCCCATCCTTTACCCACATGCTGCGGATGGTGATGCCGGTATCGAGGCTGACGTTGTCGTCGTCGAGCCCGAGCCAGCCGATGCAGCCCGCGTAGGGGCCGCGCGGAAGCTGTTCCGTTTCCGCGATGATTTCCATAGCCCGGACTTTGGGCGCGCCGCTGACCGTGCCCGCCGGGAAGGTCGCCGCCAGCACGTCCAGCGCGTCGAGATCCGGCTGGAGCCGGGCCGTGATCCGCGAGGTCAGGTGCATGACGTGGGAGAAGCGTTCCACTTCCATGAGCCGCTCCACGTTGACCGTGCCGGGGCGGGCTATGCGCCCGAGGTCGTTGCGGCCCAGATCCACCAGCATGACGTGCTCGGCGCGTTCCTTGGGATCTTCCTGCAGCTCTGCGGCGAGGCGGGCGTCTTCGAGATCGTCGGCTCCGCGTTTGCGGGTCCCGGCAATGGGGGAGAGCTGGAGCTTGCCTTCGTCGCACCGGACCATGACTTCGGGAGAAGAGCCGAACAGGGTGATGCCCGGCAGATCCATGAAGAACATATAAGGCGAGGCGTTGCAGCGGCGCATCCGGCGGTACAGGGTGAAGGCGTCTCCCGCGAACGGCGTGCTGAACCGGCAGGAGGGAACGACCTGAATGGCCTCGCCCTGACGGAGCATCTGTTTGATTTTGTTCACGGCATCCATGTAGCCTTCCCGTCCCGGCGTGGCGGTCACGGCATCTTCGCCGATGAAGGACAGGGCCGCGCCGCATTCCCGCGTCCGTGCGCCGTTCACGTCCCTGTGTTCGCCGAGGCTGATCTGGCACAGCCGGTTGTACAGGTGGTCGAACACGAGCACGGTTCCCGGTAGAACAAGGCTTGCGTCGGCGTCCTTTTGGGGCAGGCAGTTTTCCAGCTTCTTGTTGAAGAAGCTCGCCATGCCGTAGCCGAAATAGCCGTACAGGGCGCGGGTGATGGGCGGCAGCGTGATGCCCTCGGGTTTTTCGAGGTGCAGGCCGCGCATGAGCGTGCGCAAGCCTTCCGTGAAGGGCATCCTGTTGAGCACGGCAAAGGGGCGCAGGCGGTCGTCGTTGGTGTCGAGGGCCAGCAGCCCGTCCCGGCAGGTGGCCTGAAGCAGGAAGTCGCAGGCCAGAATGCTGTAGCGTCCCCACCGCCCGTCGACCTCCGCGCTTTCCAGCAGAATGCCGTGATGCTCGTGGCACATACCGAGGAAGAGACTGATGGGGGTGTCCATATCCGCCGGGAGCCACCGCGCGCTCTGGCGCAGGGTGACGTCGGGGGCGGCGGGCGTTTTGGAAGCTGTCATGTCGGTGATCCTTTTGGGGTTAAGGTACAAAAAAAGGCGCCATCCTCGGGAGGATGGCGCCTGTATGAACGGATACAGTAATGCCGGATCGGACCTTACACAGGCCGCACTCCCCCCCTCACGTCGATGACGCGCCACCACCAGCGATAAGCGGTAAAGGAAAGGGAAGAGGCATTGAACATGTTGTGGTCCTTAAAAGGTGTTGCCTAATGTGAAAAAGAATACGTGCGCAAAAATTACTGCGAACCCGGCGAGTTGTCAATCCCTCATGGGCATACTTTTTTCCGGAAAGAGCCTTTCCAATCCGGGAGAAGGGATGCGGTATCATCGTGCAAACATGGCTAGGGTGTCCTTTTGCCGCCGCACGAAACGCGCAGGTTTAAGCACATGAAGAGTCCTCTACTCCGAATTTGTGACGGTTTCGTGTCCGGAAAAAGAAAAAACGGTATGGGACCCGAGCAGACGGAATGTTTGACATGCCGTAGCCTTGACGCCGATTCCTCCTGCGGCTAGGCTTCTTCCTTTCGTATGATGCAAGCTATAGTCTATTGAGGGACGCTGTGAAACTGAAAACGACTCTTTTCGGCGAAACCTACCGCTTCGATTCGGTGCGGGACGTGCTGAACAAGGCGGGGGAACTGCGCTCCGGCGATGTGCTGGCGGGCGTTGCCGCCTCGTCCATGCAGGAACGCGTCGCCGCCAAGCAGGTGCTCAGCGAGCTGACGCTTGGCGACCTGCGCGAACATCCCGTAGTCCCTTATGAAGACGACGCCGTGACGCGCATCATTCAGGATGCCGTGCATACTCCGGTCTACGAGAGCATCAGGAACTGGTCGGTCGGGGAATTCCGGGAATTTCTGCTGGACGGGCGTACCTCTTCCGCCGCCATTGAGCGCGTCCGCAAAGGCCTCACTTCGGAAATGGCCGCCGCCGTATCCAAGATCATGTCCAACGCCGATCTTATTTTCGCGGCGAAGAAAATGCCCGTGGTCGTGCGTTCCAACAATACCGTAGGCCTGCCGGGGCATTTCTCCTCGCGGCTTCAGCCCAACGACACGCGGGACGAGATCCCGTCCATCGTGGCGCAGGTGTACGAGGGGCTGTCCTACGGCGCGGGGGATGCGGTCATCGGCATCAATCCGGTGACGGATACGGTGGAGAACACCAAGGCCATGCTCAACGCCCTGTGGGAGATCATCGAACGCCACCAGATCCCCACCCAGAACTGCGTGCTGGCCCACGTCACCACGCAGATGGAAGCCATCCGGCAGGGCGCCAACGCGGGCATGATCTTCCAGAGCATCGCGGGCAGCGAAAAGGGGCTGCGCGAATTCGGCGTGACCACCGGCCTGCTTGATGAGGCGTATGATCTCGCGCGGCATTACTGTCAGGCCACCGGCCCCAACGTCATGTATTTCGAGACGGGGCAGGGCTCAGCGCTGTCGGCGGACGCGCACTACGGCTGTGATCAGGTGACGATGGAGGCCCGCTGTTACGGGCTGGCCCGCCGCTACCAGCCGTTCATGGTCAATACGGTGGTTGGTTTTATCGGGCCGGAATACTTATACAACCATCAGCAGATCATCCGGGCCGGGCTTGAAGACCATTTTATGGGCAAGCTGCACGGCCTGCCGATGGGCTGTGACTGCTGCTATACGAACCATGCCGACACCGATCAGAATTCCAACGAGAACCTCATGATCCTGCTGGCGACCGCGGGCGTGAACTTCATCATCTCCCTGCCGATGGGCGACGATATCATGTTGAATTACCAGACCAATTCCTTCCATGACATCGCCACCGTGCGCCAGTTGCTCGATCTGCGGCCCGCGCCGGAGTTCGAACAGTGGCTGGAGCGGCACGGAATCATGGAAAACGGCTGTCTCACCTCCCGCGCCGGGGATGCCTCCATTTTCTTTTAGAGGAACGCCATGCAGGAACAAGAAATTCACGATCTGGTGGCGTCCGTGTTGGATGCCCTGAAAACGCAACAAGCGTTTCCCGCTCCATCCGTTGGGCAAGGTGGAAGGTTTTCCGCAATGCAATCGGAGCAAAGGCCCTTGACTGGTTCGGGGGCAGAGCCGGAACTTTTGGCGGCAACCGTTGATGCCGATACAGGCGCGTCGCTGGAAGATCTGGGCGGCCCCGCTTTCCGTAAGCCTTGCGGGGTGAAAGAGCCGCACAATCCCGACGTGTTGCAGGAGTTCATGCGGAGTACCGGGGCCCGGATTGGGGGCGGCGCGTGTGGAACGCGTCCTTCGACCACTGCCTACCTGCGTTTCCTTGCGGATCATGCCCGATCCAAGGGAACGGTTTTCCGTGAAGTTCCTGAGGAATGGCTGCGCCGGCGCGGGATGCTGGCGGTTCAGACGTTGGTGGAAGACAAGGATACTTATCTGACGCGTCCGGATTTGGGGCGCGTACTCTCGGAGGCGTCCCTGCAAACGGTGCGGGAGCGCTACAAGCCCGTCCCGCAGGTGCTGATCGTGCTGTCCGACGGCTTGAGCACGGATGCCGTGCTCGCCAATGCGGACGAGATCGTGCCTCCGCTGACCAATGGCCTGAGGCAGGCCGGGTTCACGGTGGGCGATCCGCTGTTCCTGCGTTACGGGCGGGTCAAGGCCGAGGACCGTCTGGGTGAGGCCATAGGCTGTGACGTGGTGCTGATGCTTGTGGGCGAGCGTCCCGGTCTGGGGCAGTCGGAAAGCATGAGCTGTTACGGGGTGTACCGCCCCACGGCGGCGACGCTGGAGTCGGATCGTTCGGTCATTTCCAACATCCACCGCGAAGGCACGCCGCCTGTGGAGGCCGCCGCGGTTATCGTTGATCTTGTACGCCAGATGATGCAGCACAAGGCCAGCGGCATAGCGCTGAACAAGGCGCTCAATCCCGGTTTTTCCGGCTGACGACATGCCGGAAATCCGCAGGGGAGCGGCGGGAACAGCCCTTTCTCCGACGTTTTTAACCGTGCTGCGATTATTGATACCCTGTTGTTTTTGATACATAAGACGCAATGAGAGAGCGCCGATGAAAGTGTTGCAACCCGTTCCAGTCCGAGTACTTGCCAGCCGGATCATCCCTTCGGTCGATCCGGGGCTGGCTGCGGCCTTCAAGCTTGAGCCGCGCCACCGTGCGCTCGCCCTGTTTACCTCCGACAGCGATGATGTGAGCTACATAGCCATCGACGAAGCGACCAAAAAGGCCGCCGTGGATGTCGTCTACGCCAGCTCCTTTTATGGCGGGGCGGCCCATGCCTCCGGGCCCTATTCCGGCGAATTTATAGGAATCCTTGCTGCGGAGACACCCGGGGATGTCGAAGAGGGGCTGCGCATCGCCGTGGATTACGCCCAGAACCGCGTTTCGTTCCTGACGGCCGATCCCGAAGGGAAGCTGATCTTTTTGTCGCATCTGGTTTCCTCTTGCGGCACGTACGTTGCGGAGCAGGCCGGGATTCCGGTAGGCACGGCGTTGGCATGGCTCATTGCGCCGCCGCTGGAGGCTACGTTCGGTCTGGATGCGGCGCTGAAGGCTGCGGACGTTCGGTTGGTGAAGCATTTCCCCCCGCCGTCCGAGACCAACTTTTCCGGCGGCTGGCTTGCCGGGGATCAGGCGGCGTGCCAGGCGGCGTGTCAGGCGTTCACCGAAGCCGTGCTCGGCGTTGCCGCCGGTCCATTGGAAAGAATTTGATTTTTGAGATTGGGGAGGGGCAGGGAACCCTTTTGAAAAAGGGTTCCCTGCCCCTCCCCAAACCCCACCCCTTCCCTCCTAAAACTTTCGACTGGTGGGGAGGTTGCGCGGCGGGAGTTCCGTTGTTTACTTGAGCTGTATTCGTCGTGACGGGCGTTCGTGGGTGAAGAAATTTCGTAGCATGTAGGTATAATTGAGAAAAATGGTCGAGCTGGATGAACTCGCAGGCGGCTTTAACGTGCGGGCAGGGTATCCGAAGGATGCGGCAACTGGATTGTCGCGCAGGCCGTTTCTGGGGGATTGGGAAAAGGCAATGAGCGTACCCCGCTTTGGGGGAAAGAGCGGGATTCTCTGTAACACATGGAAACGAAATGCAGTATTTGACGGAACAGGACTTGATGGCCCGTTGCGGCCTGGGACAGGGCGTGGAACTGCATCTTTCCCCGGAGGAACGTCTGACGCCTTCCGCGCAGGAGCTGGTGAACAACAGGAAGATACGGATTCTCATCGTATCCGGCGACGGCCGCGTCGCCCGTGAGGACGGCAAGGCCGTGCATCCGTTGGCGACCGAGGAGCGTCCCTTCGCCAAGGTCGAAAAGACCGAAGCGCAGACCCATCTGAACGGCACGGAAATGGTGACCAAGGAGCATCCTCGGATTTGGTTCCGGGGCAAGGTGGATTCCGCCATTGCCGCCGCTATCCTTGTCCAGACGCAGTTGCAGCCCGTGCTGGCGCCGGAGTTGCAGGGCTTACTGGCGGATCTGCGTTCGTGGCTCGGGTGGGCCATGCGTTGCGAAGTGCTGGATGAAGCCGTGCCCGTATTGAGCATGGGGCCGTTTTCGCGGGAAGCTGTGCGGCGGTTGGCTTGCCATCCTGAGGAGCTTGGATTGGAACCGCTGTGTCCCGATGCGGCGGAAGGTTCCATTTTTACCTTACTCAATTGGTTGCGGGCGATCATCCGTGAAACGGAAGTGGCGGCTGCATTCGCTTTCCGCAAGCAGGACGGCACATTGGAGCGCCCGGATATTTTGGAGCTTTTAGACGGGCTGAGCAACGCGGTTTACGCGTTCATGCTGTTGGTGAAGGCGGGCGACAGGGGCTTGGGAGCCATACAAGCCGCGCGGGGATAGGCAATGGACAGCAAGCAAATCCTCAGCGTCGGCATTGATATCGGAACGAGTACGTCGCAGCTTGTTTTCTCCCGCCTGGAATTGCGCAACAGGGCGGCAGCCTGTCAGATTCCGCGTTTTGAAATCACGGATCGCCGGATCGTTTGGCAGAGCCCGGTGGCCTTCACGCCGCTCACGGACGTGGACACGCTGGACGAGGCGGCGCTCGATGCCCTTATCCGGGGCTGGTATGCGGAAGCGGGCGTGCGACCGGAAGATGTGGAAACGGGCGCGGTCATTGTGACGGGCGAGAGCCTCAAAACCGTGAACGCCCGGCGCACGGTCATGCGTCTGGCGGACAGCCTCGGGGATTTTGTCGTGGCCTCGGCGGGTCCGCATCTGGAATCCGTCATTGCGGGACGGGGCGCGGGTGCGGCGGCGCTTTCCGAGGCGCGGCGCGGTACGGTCCTGAACATCGACATCGGCGGCGGGACATCCAACTATGCGGTATTCCGCGCCGGTCGGGTCATTGATACGGCTTGCCTCAACATGGGCGGGCGTCTGGCCGAAACCGACGGGCACGGCTGGATCACCCGCGTCCGCAAGCCGCTTCTTCCCGTTCTCGAAGAGTTGTACGGTTCCCGTGCGCCTGAAACCCTTGGCCCTGACGATATTCCCGCTATAGCGGACCGCATGGCCGGGTTGATCTGGCAGGTACTGGCTGACGAGCGTTCCCCGCTGGCGGATCGGCTGCTCCAGACGCCGCCGCTGAAAATGTGGCGTTATGATGCGGTGACGCTGTCGGGCGGGGTCGGGGCGTGCTGTGCCGAACCGGAGGCCGATCCGTTCCGGTTCCGGGATCTGGGGCCGTCGCTGGCCCGCGCCATAGTGCGCCACCCCGGTTTTGCGGCTTTGCCCCTCCTGCCCCCCTCCCAGACGGTGCGGGCTACGGTGATCGGTGCAGGCTCATGGATGCTTTCGCTTTCCGGCGCGACGGTCTGGGCTGATGACGCCCTGTTGCCGATGCGTAATCTTCCCGTGGTATTCCCGTGGCTGGACTGGCACGCCGGGCTGACGCCCGCCGCAGTGGAAACGGCGATTGGGGATGCCATGCGGCGTATGGACCTTGGCGATGCGGATCGTTTTGTCGTGGGGCTTCCCGCTGGGATGCCTGTTGCCTACGCCACCGTGTGTCTGCTGGTCGAAGCGCTCGCCGGTTTTTGGAGCCGCCGCCCGGAAGGGCAGCCCGTGTTAGTGGCACTCGCGGAGGACATGGGCAAGGTGCTCGGCATGGAGCTGCGCCCGCGTCTCAGCGGGCGTCCTCTGGTGGTGCTTGATGAATTGAAGCTGGCCGACGGCGATTATCTGGACATGGGCAAGCCGCTGTATCAGGGCGGCGTCGTACCCGTCACCATCAAATCATTGGCCTTTTCCGGCTGATCAGCAAAGCCCGACGCCATGAACGACAACGGATTTCTGTACAATCTTGAACGGGCGCAGGCAGGTCCGGTGGATGAGGAGGCGCTTGCCCGCAAGATGGCGGCCCGTACCGCCCGTGTGGCCCGCGCGCACGAATCCGTATTCACGGAGGCGAACGGCTGGTCCGGGCAATTTCCGGGGACGCCGGGATATTACTATTTTGCGGACAGCGACGAAGGCCAGTATGTCATCGTCGAGGCGATCGGCGAAGATGGGGGCTTGGAGATTTACTACAGCGGCAGTGAGATAGCCTTTCCGCCGGAGGGCATGGACGGCAAATGGAAGCCCGTTCCCGTGCCTTGCGAGTGTTTGCGGGAGAGAGGCTGAGGAGGAAGAAGCCTTTAGGAAGGGAACCGCGCTGCCGTCGCAGGCTAGGAATATCCGCAACAGCGCTCGGCGGTTAGAGACGTTTCCGCCCGTTTTTGGGCTCTTCCTTTCCGTTTCCCCTTCATTTTTCCAACGGTTCTGAACGGCTGGAAAGCTGTTCGCTGGGAACCCGTTTTTTACGTCTTTGAGTTAAACGATAGCTTTCCATGAGCAGATCGCGGAGTTCCTTTTCGGCGAAGCCGCTTTCCAGAAGGATCGTGATCCAGTGCTTCTTGTTCATATGGTACGCGGGCAGGATCCCCGGATCGCCGTATAGCAGCATGTCCAGCACTTGGGCACTCTTCACATTGATGATTTCGACGTTTCCTTTCCCAGGCAGCCCCAGCTTGGATAGGGGCACGCTCATCACAATGCCGTACCATTTCCCGTTATCCGCATGTCTCAATACGGCATATTCCGGCTCTTGAGGCCACGGGTAGTCCGGTTCCGTGCCGAATGTGGCCTTTACGTACGCGAACAATTCGTCTCGGGTAGGCATAAACGCTCCCATGTGCGGGTGTGTTTTGAGTTTGCGCATGTTGGTAATGGGGAAAACCGTCAACGAGGTTTCGACAGGCGCGGACGTTTTTGGAGAGGGAGAGACGGGCGCAAGCCGACTCTATAAATTGGGGGAAGGGAAATTTCTTTCAGAAAAATTTCCCTACCCCCAATTTTTTATACCTGTTCAAAGAGGATGGGGGTTACTCTTCCACCGACGCCTCGGCCTTTTCGATCTCCTGTTGGATGAATGCCGCGAGATCGGCGGGTTTCTCGCCCTCGAACCAGGCGACCCAGAGGGAGGCGTTTTCGTTATAGTCCTTCAGCGACTCATAAAAGCCCACGGCGCGTTGCGAAGCCACGGCATAGCGCAGCTCGGGGTGGTTGGTTTCGAAGACCCGTTCGGCGTCCTCAAACGGCGCCTTATTGATTTCTTTGACTTGGAACATGTGTTTCTCCATTGGTGGACGTGTGCCCCTGTGTAGCCTTTCCGCCAGACGGCGGCAAGATGCGTTCGTAACGCCCGCCCATCGCTTTGTAGATCTGGTTCTCGTACCGGATGACCCGGTATTTCGCTTCCAGCGCCGAAAGCATGGAGTTGTCCGCCGTATTCAGGGCGTCCAGATAATCCTTGAGCTCGGCGGCACCGAGATCGTAGCGGGTCTGGTAGTACTCTCCGATGCGCACGTCCTTCTGGTGTTTCGACAGGGTGTTTTCCAGCGAGCGCTGCGCGTTGGCGTAACTGAAATAGGCTGTGTCCACCTCGTTCAGCGCCGACGTTACGGCCTGCGTGAAATCCAGTTTCGCCGATTCGAAATCCGCTTCGGAAATCTTGATGTTCCAGCGGATGGTGTTCCATTGCAGGAACGGGAAGCTGACGCGCACCGTACCTGCGAGCAGGGGCAGGTCAAAGACCTTGCTTGAGGTTGAGGATGAGGTGCCGAGCGTCGAGCCGATGGAGATCGTCGGGTACCAGCTTGCGCGGTCCGACTCCAGCGTCTTGAAGGCGCTTTGCAGGCGGGCTTCCGAGGCCCGGATGTCCGGACGCGCGGAGAGGGCCGCCACGGGCACGTCGAGATCCACCCCGACCGTGGGGTAGGACATCAGGTCGGCATTGCCGATGGCCGGGTTCTCACCGGGGCGGATATTGAGCAAATCCCGGAGCGTCTGGCGGGCCACATTCTGCCGATCTTGCAGATCAAGCAGGCTGTTGCGGGCTGAAAGCAGGGATTGCTGCGCCTGCAGGGGCTCCACGGAAGCCACCTTGCCGAATTCGTACTTGGCTTCAATGAGGCGGAGCAGCTCCTGGTAGCGCTTGACGCTGGCGTCCATGACCTTGATGGATTCGTCAAGGTATTTCAGCTCGAAATAGGTGTCCGCCACGCTGTTGACGAGGGCCAGCCGTGCGGCTTCCCGGTCTTCCATCGTGGCCTTGTATTCCCATTCCTGCGCGTTGGCGGCGTTGCGGAGCTTCTGCCACAGGTCGACCTCGTAGCTCACCCCGAATTCGGTCTGGTACGAGCGCGCGGCGTTGCCGTTGTCGATGTTGTGGGACGCGGCGGCGGAAGCGTTCGCCGAAAACGAGGGTACAAGATCCGCAGAGAGCAGGCGTGCCTGATACAGCGCCCGGTTCACCTTGATGGCGCTCAGGGCGAGGTCTACGTTCCGCTCCAGCGCCAAAGCCACGATCCGGTCCAGATCCGCGTCGTGGTAGCCTTTCCACCATGCGGTGTTCAGGCTGTAGCTGGCGGCGACGTCCTCCGCCGGAAGCAGATCCGTTTTCAGGCTGCCCATCGGGTAGTTGGCACAGCCGCCGAGCCCGAGGACGAGCAGGGCGGCGAACAATCGTATGGCGTTCATCATTCCCTCGAAAGCGCGTCGATAGGGTTGAGGCGGGAGGCGTTCCGCGCGGGCATGAATCCGAAGACGATGCCGATGGCCGACGAGCAGACCAGCGCCAGCAGCATGGAGCCGGCGGAATAGGACATGGCGAAGTTGGAGACGAGCAGATCGAAGACCACGCCGATGAGGTAGGACACCACGATGCCGAGCACCCCGCCGATGACGCAGATGAGCACCGCTTCGATGAGGAACTGCTCCATGATGTTGCCCTGTTTTGCGCCGATGGCCATGCGGAGCCCGATTTCCCGCGTGCGTTCCGTGACCGACACCAGCATGATGTTCATGACCCCGATGCCGCCCACGACCAGCGAGATGAGCGCGATGCCCGAAATGAGCAGGGCCATGGTCCCGGTGGTGCTCTCGATGGTCTTCTTGATGCTGTCCGTGTTCACGGTGAAGAAGTCCGTCTTGCCGTGGCGGGCCGTGAGCAGGGCGGTCAGGTTCTTTTCCGCCATGAGCGGCATGACGTTGTCCTTCACCTTGACGATGACAGAGGAAATGTGCCGCTGTCCGGTGATCTTGTTCATGACCGTGGTGTAGGGGGCCCACAGGTTGAGCGTGTCGGTGGGGCCGAACACGGAATCCTGCTTTTCGGCCACGGCGATGATTTCCAGCGGCTGTCGGTTGAACAGGAGCACCTGCCCCACCGGGTCGCCGCCGTTCGGGAACAGCTTCTTCCGGGTGTTGTCGTCGATGACCACGTAGGAATGGTTCGCCCGTACGTCGTCCCTGTTGAAGAACCGGCCTTCGGCGGGCTTGAGCCCCTTGACGTCGAAATACTGCTCGCCCACGCCGCTGAGCTGGGCGTTCACCGTGATGTTGCGGTAGACGAGCGTTCCCGCCGCCGTGGTGTTGGGCGTGGCGCTGTCGATGTAGCTCTGCTTGCCGAGGACGTCGGAGTCCGCGACGGTGAGCGTCTTGACCTTGTCCGATTTACGGTCGCCGAAGCCTTGCCCGGGATAGACGTTGATGGTGTTCGTGCCCATCGAGCTGATGTTGGCGATGATCTTTTCCTGCGACCCGCGCCCCAGCGCGACCACGGACACCACCGAGGCGATGCCGATGATGATGCCGAGCATGGTCAGCACGGACCGCATCTTGTGGGCGAGGATGGCCTGCACCGACATTTTGAACGCCTCGACGAACTGATCCTTGCGGAACAGGAAGGAGGCGCGGGGCGAGCGGGGGAGTTCGCGTTCCGGCGCGGGGACGAATTCCCGGCTCCGGGTGTCGGAAATGATCGAACCGTCCTTGATTTCGATGACCCGGCTGGCAAAGCCCGCGATGTGGTGGTCGTGGGTCACGACGATGATGGTGTGCCCCCGCCTGTTCAGCTCGGTGAGGATGTCCATGACGTTCTCGCCGCTTTTGGAGTCGAGCGCGCCGGTGGGTTCGTCGGCAAGGATGATGCTGCCGCCGTTCATGAGCGCCCGGGCGATGGAAACGCGCTGCTGCTGGCCGCCGGAAAGCTCGTTGGGCTTGTTCTCCAGCTTGTCCGGCAGGCCCAGATCCGCGAGCAGGGACTTGGCCCGGTCAAGGCGCGCCTTTTTGTCCACCCCGGAGTATACGGCGGGAAGGGCCACGTTTTCCGTGGCGGACAGCGTGGAGAGCAGGTTGTAGCGCTGGAAGATGAACCCGATGCGCTTCCCGCGCAGTTCCGCGAGCTCGTCGCTGTCCAGCGTGCCGATGTCCACGCCGCCGATGCGGCAGACCCCGGAAGACTGGGTGTCGAGGCAGCCCAGGATGTTCATGAGCGTCGACTTGCCCGATCCGGACTGTCCGATGATGGCGACGAAATCGCCTTCCTCGATGGCAAAGGACATGTCCTTCAGCACATGGACGCGGTTTTGCCCGGTCCCGAAGAACTTGTTGATGCCTTCGGCTTCGATGATTTTCATAGCCGCGGTCCCCGGTGGCGCTGCTGGACTTGGGCGTCGCGTTCCTGTTGGGTGACCTGAGCGGTGATCACGGCGTCGCCTTCCTTGAGCCCGGAAAGGATCTGGATGTGGATGCCGTCGGCGATGCCGGTGGTTACTTCCCGGCGCTCAGGCTTGTCGCCGGGGCCGAGCACGCGCACGAACTTCTTGCCGTTGCGGGACTGGACGGCGATCACGGGGACGAGCAGGGCGTCCTTGACGTCCGCCACGGTGATCACGTTCTGGGTGGTCATGCCGATGCGCAACGGGCCTTCCTTGTTGTCGATAAGCGCTTTGCCGTAATAGTACACGGCATTGTTCGATGACGAAGAGGACGACGAGGAAGCGGAGCTGCCCGTCGACGAGGTGGTCTTGTAGCTGCCGTCCGTGAGCGTGGTCAGGCCGGGGTCGATGGACGTCAGGGTGGCCTTGTATTCCGTCTCGGGATTGGAAAGGATGGTATAGGTGATGGGCATACCCGGCTTGACCGCCGTAATGTCGCCCTCGGAGATTTCGATCTTGATTTCCATCTTGTCCAGATCCGCGATCTGGACGATGGTGGGCGTGGTCTGATTGGCGTTGACGGTCTGGCCTTCGTCCACGGGCACGGAAACGATGGTCCCGTCGAGCGGCGCGGTGATGCGGGTGTAGCCGAGGTTGACCTCGTCCGTGTTCACGGCAATCCGGGCTTGCCGGATCTGCGATTCGAGTTCGGTCACTTCGGCCTTGGCGAGGGCATAGGCGTTCTCGGCGTCCTCGAGGCTTTCCTTGGAGGCCGCGTCGCGCTTCTTGAGCTGCATCTCACGGTCATACTTGGTTTTGGCGATCTTCAGGGCCACCTTTTTGGCGGCAAGCTGCGATTCATAGGACTGGAGCCGGGCCTTGTCCGTCTCAAGCTGGTTGAGCTGCGGCACGGAATCGATTTCGGCGATCAGATCGCCTTTCTTCACGTCCTGCCCGAGGACGACATGCAGCTTTTTGATCTGCCCGCCGACCTGTGCGCCCACGCTGACGAGCTGGACCGCGCCGACTTCGCCGGTGGCGTTGACGGTTCTGGTAATGTTTCCGATCGTCACGGGTTCCGTCAGATAGGCCATCCCGTCGCCCTGATCCATGCGGAGCACATACCACGCGGCGACCGCTGCGGCGACGGCAAGCGCCGCGATGAGGAACAATTTTTTTTTCATCAATCAATCCACTGTACGGCATTTCCGAAAGGGAAAGCCTGTTTTGTCGCCCGGCGGAACCGATGCGATGAGCGTTTTTTTGAAGCGCAGGGGGAGCGCACTAGTTCGCCTTGCCCTCTTTGGGCGGAGGCGGCATTTTCCTCGACAGCTGCTTTTCCAGAAACTCTTGGGCCACGGCCTTCTGGCGTTCGTCGAGCAGCGGGGCCATTTCATTGAAATGCTTGATGATAAATGCCCTTCGGAAAGCTTTTGCCCGTTCGGATTCCTTGAGGAATTCAGGGTGGAGGCGGATAAAGACTTCCCGGACCTGTTCCTGCTGCTCCGGAGTAAGCTCCAGCACTTCCGTCAGGTGTTCGACCGCCCGGTCGGGGCCCGGAGGCTGCCTGAACGATTTGAACCAGCGCGGGTTGCTGCTGCCGATGACGATACCGACGAAGCACCCGGCGGCAAAGGTCAGGCCGAGCGCCAACAGGCTCTTGAAGCGGGTCCGCATCAGAAAAACACCTCATACCCGGCAAGGGCCGACTGCGCGTATTCGGCGAGGGCGGTGCCGGGATCGCCCGCGTGCCAGAAGAGCATCAACGCACAGAGGATAATGACGGCATTCGCCAACGCAAGGGGCCGGAAGCGCTGCGCCAGCCAGTCCGGGACATCGGGATCGTCCATCGGGCTGAGCCGGACGGCGAACATCACGCGCTCTTCCCATGCTTCGTCGAGCAGGGAAGGCCGGTTCGTACGCCCCTCGTTCCAGCGGCGCCGCGCCTTTTCCAGCAACCCGTCCTCGGGGGACTGGAAACCGATAAGGGCGGAAAGTACGCCGCGCAAAGACTGCAAAAGGTTGTTCATGATTGCCTCCCGAGGCTTTCCAAAGGGGGATCGAGCGCCTCGCGCAGCTTTGCCTTGCTGCGGTGGACCCTGACCCGGACGTTGATCGGCGTCATGTCCATCATGGCCGCCGTCTCCGCAATGGAATAGCCCTCCAGAAAGGTGAGCGTCAGCAACATACGATCGCGGGGTTCCAGACTTTGCAGGGCCGATTCGAGCTCTTCCCGCAAGTCGCGGCGTTCGTTTTCTTCTTCATAGAGGCGGAACGATGCCTGATCGGTCAGGCCTTCCGGTTCGCCCTCTTCGCCTCGGGCCAGAGAGCTGAACGGCGCTTCGGGCCTGTAGCGTTCGCGCAGCCGCTCGTAACAGCAGCGCAGGGCAATGGTCGACAGCCAGCGCTCAAAGGAACCTTGCCCTTGGTAGGAACGCAGGCTCCTGTACGCCCTGACGAAGGTTTCCTGAGCCACTTCGGGCACCTCATGCGGCAGGACGTGCGCGGAAACGAGGCGCTCCACGCGCGGCCCATAGGACCGCAGGATGGAGCGGAACGCTTCCGCGTCGCCGTTCAGCACGGCCTGAAGGGTTTCTTCTCCCGCCTCCGGGATCATGGTCTGTTCCTTTTCTGTCGTTCAGCCCAGCCGCCTTGCGGGCGGAGGGAGTACGGGAAAGATGCCCTGTACAAGAAGAGTGTGCCGCCCCGTACGGAATTGTTACAGCGGGCGGAAAAATTTTTGGGGAAAGAAATTGGGGTTTGGGAGAAGGGCCCTTCTCCCAAACCCCCACCCCTCATCCCCTTAAACGTTTCGACTGGTGGGGAGGCTGCGCGTCAGGGGTTCCGTTGGGTGAAAAAATACTCTGGAAGAGGTGACGGTGCCTATGAAGACGGAGAATCCCTTTCGCGCTTTTTGTGGGGCTGTCGGCCTTGGTTCAGTATACGTGAAAGAAGCCCGTTCGCGTACTGTTTTTATCGTTGCCTTCTGGGAGAGCCGCGTTCAGGGAAGTCAATCGGCTTTTCAGTGTATGAAAGAACAACTCGTTCTTATAAATTGTAAAAAATGAAAAAATCCCTGTACAGCTCAGGCCGCACAGGGAACCCTGTGAACAGGGATTCGATAAACACGAAAATCTTTGAAGAGGGAGAGGTGGGGTTTGGGGAGGGGAGGGGGGAGAAACTTTCTCAGAAAGTTTCTCCCTCCCCTCCCCTCCCCGAATGATCCTCAATATTACTTGTTCATTCCCGCGGAAGTGCTCTGGGCGGCCTCAAAGAGGAGAGGCCGATCCTTGGTGCCGAGCAGCAGGTACTGCATCTGCTCATGCGGGATGGCGTTCAGCTCGGACGCGCGGTTGAAGTAGAAGGCCGCGCCGAGGGCGACCCAGACAAGAAGCATGAACCACGACTCGATGCCGATGGCGGCGGGAGAACCGGGCAGAGCGAGCATGGCGAAGCAGGAGATGGAGGTCAGGCCACCGATGATCGCCACAGGCTTGCCCCAGCGGGCTTCGGGGATGTCGGGGAAATTGGCGACATACTTGTACGCGGTCATGCAGGTGAACAGATAGGCGAGCGCGGTGCCCATGGCGGACATGTCGACGATCCAGTTCAGGGCCGAGCGGCCGAACCACGGGGCGATGAGGGTCAGGCCAAGCGTGAACAGGACGGCGTTGGTCGGCGTCCCGTGTTTGGGGTGCACCTTGACGAACCAAGGGTGCAGGAATTTGCCGCGGCCCATGCTGAACAGGAGGCGCGTCGTCGCCATGAAAAAGCCGTTCATGCCCGTGAAAATCCCGGCCATGACCGGAATGGCGAGGATGACGCCGCCGAACCTGCCGAAAGCCATGTTGGCCACGGCGCCCGTGGTCCAGCTGTGATTCTGGCCGAGCAAATCGGTATAGGGAATGATGATCGCGACAGCGATCAGAACCAGCGCGTAGAGAAGCGCGCCGCAGACGATGGAATTGATCATCAGGCGGCGGGATTTTTCGGGCGGGAAGTCGAATTCTTCAGCGGTCTGGGGGATCGTGTCGAAACCCACGAACAGCCACGGGGTAATGGCGAGGATGGACAGCACGCAGGCTACCGGGGAACGCCCTTCGGCAAAGAGGGGGAACAGGTTATCGACGTGGGAGGTTTCCGTGGCGACGCTTCCAAGGATCAGCACCAGCACGCCGCCCGCGAGGGCGAAGGCCAGAATGAGCTGGAGGCTGCTCGCCATGTCCATGCCCCTGAAATTCATATAGCCGAAGAAGATGAAGAAAGCCGACATCATGGCCAGTTCGCCCGCGTAGACGTCCCATCCGGCGACCGTATACAGATAGCCCACATCAAAAACGCCGGGCAGGACGAAGCGGCTGAGCAGCGCGAGGGCCGTGCCGTTGGCGGCGATGACGCAGAGGTAGCCGAGAACCAGCGCCCAGCCGCAGATGAAACCGGCCCGTGTCCCGAAGCCGACGTAGGCGTAGGTGAAGGAACCGCCCGCAACGGGATAGACTTTAATCAGGATGCTGTAGCAGAGCGCCACCGTGCACAGCAGCCCTCCGCCGATGAGAAACGCGAGGCATGTCCCCAGCGGCCCGGCATCCGGCAGAAAACGGGTTCCGGGAAGGACGAAGCAGCCCCAGCCGATGATGGCCCCTACGGCCAGTGCCCAGACTTCGGCCGGGCTCATGGTTTTTTTGAGTTCCTTGCGATCCGTTTGAGATTCCGTCGAGTGATCCATATATCCATCTCTTTTCAGTTTGAGGGCGGGAAAAGCGGCCCGGGTGCGCATATGGTACGGATAACGCACGGCTTCGTCCGCCCGATGGGGCGCAACGCGAGAACCGCTGAATGCGTAAGGCTACAGAGAGATGGAGACGGAAGGCGGCGCGAGGGCCAAGGGAAGCATACCCCGGATTTCGGAAAGCCCGGGCAGGAGATCGGGAAGGGGAATGAAGGCGGCGCATTGAAGGAGCGCGAGGGAGAACCCGTAGGATGAGGCGTTAAGCGAAAGGAGAGGGCCGTCCTTTCCGGAAGTCCTGTCCAAAGGGTGCGCCGACTTGGTTTCCAGATAGGCGGACGGCTGATCCGGCTGTGCCGGGATCAGGGACGCGCCATCCTGACAGTGCATGAGGCACGGCTGCACGGGGTGCCTTTGCGCAATGGCGTTCGGGTACAACAGGCAGACGCTTATCAGAGGCAGCAGCGCCCACCATAAGCTCTTCGTGAAATGTCGTATCCAATACCGGCTCAAAAGCGTCATTCAGCACCTATGACGAAAATTTGCCGTTAGATATCTGTAAAGAGCCTTCCCGTCAATGGGGATCACGGAAAAAGGAGAAGAACGAAAAATAGTAACGATCCCAAGATATAAACGGATTGATATCAGGACGGTGAATGTCCGGGCTCGGGCGCGTTTTAGGGCCGTGTGCTCTCTTGTACGGTTTTGAACACCACAGGGCTCAGCAGGAGCACGCCGATGAGGTTGGGGAAAGCCATCAGCGCGTTGAAGGTGTCGGCAAGAATCCAGACCAGATCGAGCTGGGCCAGAGCGCCGATGGGCACGACGATGGTGTAGAGGATACGGAAAGGCTTCAGAACCCGATCCCCGAACAGGAATATTGCGGAACGTTCCCCGTACACGCACCAGCCGAGGATGGTGGTGAAGGCGAACATGACCAGCGAAATCGCCACGATGGCCGAACCCACGCCCGGCAGGGCGGTTTCAAAGGCCCGCGCGGTCAGCGAAGCGCCCTGAGCGCCGACGGCGGTCCATTCGCCGGTGACGAGGATGGCGAAACCGGTCATGCTGCACACGATCATGGTGGTGATGAACACGTCGAGCATTCCGATGGTGGCCTGCCTGATCGGGGTGGAGGTCGCGGTGGCGTGGGCGATGGGCCCGCTGCCGAGCCCGGCTTCGTTGGCGAAGATGCCCCGCGCCATACCGAACCGGACGGCCATCATGGCCGTGGCCCCGGCGAATCCCCCCTGCGCCGCCGTGGGCGTGAAGGCTTCCTCAATGACGTGCAGGAACATCGCGGGCACTTCCTTGATGTTCAAAATGATGATGAGCAGCGAGGCGAGCGTGTACAGGATCGCCATAAAGGGCACTATTTTCCCGGCCACGCTGCCGATGCGCCGCAGGCCGCCCAACAGGACGGAAGCGATCAGCAGGAACAGGATCAGCGCCGTGATCCATGTCGGGACGCCGAAGGTCCCCCAGAGCACGCCGGAAATGGCGTTGGTCTGTACCGCATTGCCGGTCCCGAAACAGGTGATTGCCGCAAAAATGGCGAACAGGCCGCCGAGCCATTTCCACTTTTCGCCGAGACCGTTCTTGATGAAGTACATGGCCCCGCCCACGAAATTCCCCGCCGGGGTCACTTCACGGTAGCGGACGGCAAGCAGGATTTCGGAAAATTTGGTCGCCATGCCTACCATAGCGGTACACCACATCCAGAACAGCGCGCCCGGGCCGCCCGAAAGGATGGCCGTGGCCACGCCGACGATGCTCCCCGTGCCGATAGTCCCAGCGAGGGCCGTCATCAGGGCATTGAACGGCGTCAGCTCGCCCTTGTCGCCAGCCGAGGAGGTCCGGCCCTTCCAGAGCATGGAAAACGCTGAAAAGATGTTGCGGAACGTATAGAAACGCAACCCTACGGTAAGGTAGAGGCCCGTTCCGATCAGCAGGATCAGCATACCCGGTCCCCAGATCACGTCGTTGATCGCCTTCAAAGCCTGTATCAGCGTTTCCATCGTTGTCTTCCTGCGTTGCGTATTCGAGAGCTTGGCTCTATGGTGGCCGCGCACCGTTCAGCGGCGGTGCGGGACGTCCCCTCTTCAAAGGGAACGCCCTCTGTCGTGTATCGTATTGCAGGGGAAAATTTCATTATTATCATACCCGGCGGATACCGTTCCGGGTATATGCGCACCTGTGCGCCGCCGTTCCTTTTGAGGGGAACCGGGCAGAGGATGCGTCCTTTCACGCAAAGAGGAATCGATGTTGAAAACGTTTGTGCTGTGCCTTGCCGTCCTGTTGGCCGCATGTGGGGCCAAACCTTCCCCCGAGCCTTTCCCCGCCCCTGCCTCAACCGCTTCTTCCGAGATCCGGCGGTTGCCCCATCCCGCCGTCGAAGCGCTGGATACCCCGTCCCCGTTGTTCCGGCGGGCCCCGGCGGAACAGGCGCGTGCGCAGATCGCCCGTATGGACAAGGCATCCATGGGGCTGCGTTCGTGGATGGAATTGGCCCCCGCGCTGGAGCGGAGCCTTGCGTATGCCCGGAGCTGGAATCCGGACGAGCGGGCAGCCGAACACAGCGGAATCCGGATCACATGGGGAGAAGTGGTTGCGTCGCTGGAAAAGCTGAAAGCGATACTGCCGCGGCTCGACGCCCAGCCAGAACTGCTGGAAGAGGGGTTCCAGTGGCTGAGCGTCGCCCCTGAAGTCAAGTTTACGGGGTACTATTCGCCGGTGATGCAGGCCAGCCGGACGCGCAAGCCGGGATACGAATACCCGATCTACCGTCTTCCGGAGGAGCTTGCCCCGGATCTGGCGTGGTGCCTGCCTACGCACAGCTGCCCCGAGGACGCTTTTTTGCAGGTGATCAAGCCGGAAGACCCGTATTACAGCCGGGCGGACATCGATCTGGACGGAGCGCTCAAGAGCCGGAATCTGGAAATGGCGTGGCTGGAGCATCCGGTGGAGACGTATGATCTGATGCTGGAAGGCTCCGGCATTCTGGCCTTTGACGACGGGACGCAGCAGGCGGCCCTGTTCGCGGGCCTGAACGGGCACTCGGGCCAGAGCATGGCGGGCTACCTGATCCGTTCGGGGGAACTTCCGCGCAACAAGGCCTCGATGAAGGGTATCCGCCAATGGTGGGACAACCACCCCCAGAAGCGCAGGGCCTTTTTGAACGCTTCCAGCGGCTACGTTTTTTTCCGGTTCGGTGCCGAGCATCCGAAAGGGACGGCGGGTTGCGAACTGACGCCGTGGGTCAGCATGGCGGTCGATCCGCGCGTCCTGCCGCTTGGCGGCATCGTTTCCTACGCGCTTCCGGGACAGCGGCAGGGCATCCGGAGAGGGCTCGGCTTCGCACACGATACCGGCGGCGCGATCCGTTTGCGGCGCATCGACATCTACACCGGGGAAGGCGAAGACGCCCACCGTCAGGCCATGACCATTTACAATCAGGGGCAGGTCTGGCTGTTGTTGGCGAAACAGTGAGCCTTCCCGAAAAGGTGAGGCTTTCCCTCCGAGGGGTTCCAAAAAGCCGTTGCCGTGCCGTTTCAGCGCCCGGCTTCATGCCTTGATCCTTTTCCTTCCCGCAAAGAACCTTGCACAAAACACCGAGACCGAGGGAGGCAGTCCCCCCCGGTCTCGGTGCGGAAGTGAGGTTGTTGAAGAAACGTTCGGAGTTATGGTGAAGTGGCTGGCCGCGTACGTTCCGGGTTGCTGCGGGAGGCGGAGAACGGCTCCATGCGGCCTTCGCGCCTTGTAACGTATCAGGTGTGTCGCCCCGGGGAAGGAAGCGTCCCCGGGCGCCCGGGGCTAGTAGTTGCAGTTGGAACCGTAACCGCCGCCGTGTCCGCCATGGCCACCATGACCGCCGCCATGACGACCGCCGTTGTGGTAGCCCATGCCGTTGCCCATCATACCGTTGCCCATCATGCCGCGGCAGGGCTGGATACCGAGTTCCTTTTCCATCTTGTCGCCGAGGGTCATGCGTTCGGCGCGGAGCTGGGAGCGGAGTTCCGCCACCTCATTGGCGAGCTTGGAAATGGTCTCGGGCTTGGCGTTGGGGTTGCGGGACAGGGCGTCGAGCTCGATGCCCTTGGCGTTCAGCTTGTCCTGAATCGGGGATACGCGGCTGTAGTAATCCTTCATCATGGCATCATAGGCACCCTGCTTTTCGGGAGAAACTGCGTACATCCCGGCGTGGTTGCCATAGTTGTGGTACCCGTTGTAGGCGAAAGCGGACACGCCGGAACCGAGAACGATGGCGGAAAGGGCGAAAGCGGCGATGAGGGCGCGAGTCTTCATGGTATGTACTCCTGTGACGGTGTTTGAGAGGTTAAACGTAAGCTTATTGGAATAATGCTGAATGTATGGTGAAGCGGCTGGCCGCGCACGTTCCGGGTTGCTGCGGGAGGCGGAGAACGGCTCCATGCGGCCTTCGTGCCTGTAAACGAACAAGGGGGGCCCCCCCGGGAAAGAAACCGCCCCCGGCCCCCCGAGGCTAGTAGTTGCAGTTGGAACCGTAACCGCCGCCGTGTCCGCCATGGCCACCATGACCACCACCGTGACGGCCGCCGTTGTGGTAGCCCATGCCGTTGCCCATCATGCCGCGGCCGGGCTGGACACCGAGTTCCTTTTCCATCTTGTCGCCGAGGGTCATGCGTTCGGCGCGGAGCTGGGAGCGGAGTTCCGCCACCTCATTGGCGAGCTTGGAAATGGTCTCGGGCTTGGCGTTGGGGTTGCGGGACAGGGCGTCGAGCTCGATGCCCTTGGCGTTCAGCTTGTCCTGAATCGGGGATACGCGGCTGTAGTAATCCTTCATCATGGCATCATAGGCACCCTGCTTTTCAGGAGAAACCGCGTACATCCCGGCGTGGTTGCCATAGTTGTGGTACCCGTTGTAGGCGAAAGCGGACACGCCGGAACCGAGAACGATGGCGGAAAGGGCGAAAGCGGCGATAAGAGCGCGAGTCTTCATAGTGTGTACTCCAGTAATGGTATTTTTATTGAAAGGTTGAAGCCAAACGGCTTGCTGAGCATATAGCAACAGGCGTGCCAAAGTATGTTTTGTTTTGTAATACACGAATTTTATTCATTAAAATAAAAACGCGTCATTCAGCGCTTCACGAGCGGCCCCGTGAGTGGGTAGAATGGAACCACACCGTGTTTCCGAGTGTGTAAAAACGCCACACCCCTTGGGCAGGGGCGGGGTGGAGACGCCGGGAACCCTGCGGATAATGGGGCTCGAAAGCGGTTCCAATCCGGGAATGGTTTTTGCTGTACCTTAGAAAAAAATTCGGATCCGAGATCCGGCAACCGGATGCCGTTCCGCAAAAGGATATTCACGTGTACATGTCGTCGTTAAAAAAAATGCCCCGGTGGCTCACGCTGTTCCCGTGGTTCGTCATGGTCTGCGCCTTGCTGTTTTCAGCGGGGATCGTGGTGTTCGGGCTGCACAACGCCAAACGCGAATCGGATTTCACGTCGCAGCTGACCCTTGAAAAGGGGGCGGCGCTCATCAGCGCGCTGGAAGGTGCGTTGCGGACCGGTATGGGATATCACTGGTCCGATGAAGTGCTGAGCGATCTGCTCAACAAGGTCGGGGAACAGCCGGACATCGTTTCGCTGGTGATCACCAACCGTAACGGGACCGTGCTGATGGCGGCCGATACCAAACTCATCGGCACGAGTTTCTTGTCGCCGGAAGTTCTGGCGGAGCTCGATCCGACCAGGCAGGTCAAATGGAATGCGACGGAATTGCCCGATGGGATGCCCGTATTCCAAGTGTATAAGCAGTTTTCCGTCCCGCAGGGGGAACGCCGCAGGCATGGCGGCGGGCACAGGATGATGAGGCGCGGGCTGGACGGCGACTCATGCGGCATGTTGGAAGCGAGCATTGCCGAGGGCACATCGCTGGTTATTTTCGTCGAGTATGATCTCACCCCCCTTGAGGAGGCACAGGCCGCCGACGAAAAGCATATGGCGGTCATGTTCGGCATTCTTGTTTTTGTAGGCTTGGTGGGCTGCATTACCCTGTTCCTGATCCAGAGTTACAGGCGCTCGCGCAAGCTCGTACAGGAAACCACGGCCTTTTCTTCGGAAATCCTGCGGACGCTTCCGGTGGGCATCATTTCCACGGACATGGACGATCGCATTACATCCATCAACCCCGCCGCGCAGGACATCACCGGGCTGACCCGGACGGCGGCGACGGGGCGGGGCCTTCATGACCTGCTGCCCGGCGTATGGGCCGTGCTCGAAGGGCGGACGGCGCAGGATGCCGCGAGAGAGCAGGAGGCCTGGTGCACGGTCGGTGAGCGTCGGGTTCCGTTGGCGATCAGCGCCTCGCACATTGTGACCGAGGAGGGCGAAGCCATCGGCACGGCTTTGATCATGCGCGATCTCGGGGAAATCCGGCGCCTCCAGAGCGAACTGCGGCGGCGGGACCGTCTGGTGGCGCTCGGCAATATGGCGGCGGGCATCGCCCATGAGGTCCGCAACCCCCTCAGCGCCATTAAGGGGTTGGCCCGTTTCTTCATGGAAGCGAGCCCCGAAGGCAGCGACGAAAGCCGCATGGCTGACATCATGACGAGGGAGGTGCTCCGTCTGGACAAGGTGGTGGGCGATCTCCTCGATTTTGCGCGCCCCGATGTGCTGAACCTGACCGATGTCGGGCTGAACGAGCTTGTGGAGCGGGCCCGCGACATGGTGCGGTCGGATATGGACGCCCGCAAGATCCGGTTTGAGGCCGAGCTGCCGGAGCCGCCGTTGTCCGTACGGCTGGACCGGGACCGTATGACGCAAGTGTTGCTCAACTTGTTTCTCAACGCTGTACAGGCCATGCCCGATGGCGGTAGGCTGATGGTACGGGCCCGGATGGAAGGTACAGAGCTGGCGCTGGATGTTGCGGATACGGGGTGCGGCATCGCCCCCGAACGTCTGGCGGATATTTTCAGCCCGTATTTCACCACCAAGGCCAGCGGCACGGGGCTGGGGCTTTCCATCGTGCACAAGATCGTGGAAGCGCACGACGGCACGATCGAAGTCGCCAGCACGCCCGGCGAGGGCACGGTGTTCAAGCTTCGTTTCCCGTTTGTGGCGTAGGCGGGGTCCGGGGAAAGGGAGGGAAACCTTCCCCGGTCCCCCAACCCTCCTTTCCCAAAACTTTTGACTTTATTGAATCCCTTATCCCCGTTTTTCCTGATTTTTTATGAGGTCCATAATGTGACGGAAGGCGGAAGAGAAAGGTTTGTTGGGATTGTGTGTGTATTGGATTGATCGAGAATCAATTGAGGAATGGCATGGCTGAGAAAGGTTCGCATACGGTTCTTGTGGTGGATGACGATCCGGGGCATCGCGGGATGCTTGAGGCGCTCCTTGGGCGCTGGGGGCTGGCCGTTACGTCGGCGGGGGATGGCAAAGAGGCTGTGGCGCGGGTATGCGAACGGCCTTTTGACGTGGTGCTGATGGATATCCGAATGCCCGACATGGACGGCATCACGGCTCTGAAGGAAATCCGCAAGTACAATCCCGCCGTGCCGGTCGTGCTCATGACGGCGTATTCCGCCGTGGAGTCCGCTGTGGAGGCCATGAAGTCCGGGGCCGTGGATTATCTCATCAAGCCCCTCGACTTTGATCAGCTCAAGTCCACCTTGTTCAAAACGCTGGAACACAGCGAGGCCGTCCGGTCCGGCGAGCGTTTTCCCGTTCCAGTGGAGGGCATCGTGGGAAACAGCCTCGCCGTCCGGAGGATGTTGGAGATGATCCACACTGTGGCCCCTTCGGAGGCGACGGTGTTGATCAACGGCAAGTCCGGGACGGGCAAGGAGCTGGTGGCGCGGGCCATCCATAACCAGAGCCAGCGCAAGGACGGCCCGTGGGTGGCGGTGAACTGTGCGGCCCTGACCGAAAGCCTTCTGGAATCCGAATTGTTCGGGCACGAGAAAGGCGCTTTCACGGGCGCGGACAAGCGCCGGGACGGGCGTTTTCTGCAAGCGGACGGCGGCACGCTGTTTCTGGACGAAATCGGCGAAATTTCCCTGCTCATGCAGGTCAAGCTCCTGCGGGCCATCCAGCAGCGGGAGATCCAGCGCGTGGGAGGCGACGCCACCCTCAAGGTGGATGTGCGCATCGTGGCGGCGACGAACCGCAACCTGCTGGATGAGGTCGCGGCCGGGCGCTTCCGCGAGGATTTGTATTATCGGCTCAACGTCGTCAGCATACAGGTCCCGTCCCTTCAGGAGCGGAGCGAGGACATCCCCCTTCTGGCGGAGCACTTCCTCAAGGTTTTCGGCGAGCGGAACCGAAAGGATGTGAAGGGATTTACCCCCAAGGCGATGGACATGCTGATCAAATACCCGTGGCCGGGGAATGTCCGCGAGCTGGAGAACGCGGTGGAGCGGGCCGTGGTGCTGCTGTTCGGCAGTTACGTTTCGGAACGCGAATTGCCGCTTGCCGTAACGCAGGCGTACGAACAAGAGGACGATACGGAGCCGTCAGCGCTGTCCGTTCCTTTGGAGGGGGCAACGCTGGAGGATGTGGAGCGCGAAGCCATCCTTCGTATGCTGGACAGTGTGGGCGACAACAAGAGCGAAGCGGCAAAGCGGCTGGGCATTTCCCGCAAGACCCTGCACACCAAGCTTAAACGGTACGGGCAGGAGCAGGACTGATCACTCCTGGCGCGCCTTGTTGCGTTGCCAGACGAAGAAGTGGAGCAGTGCCATACAGCCGTGTCCGATCAAATACAGTTCGATGAGGAGCGTCACGTTTTTATGGGTTTCCAGCGCCAACCCTGCGAACGATGAGCCGTTCCGCCAGAGGATGAACCAGATCAGGCCGCTCAGTACGACGAGCAGCAGCGCGCCGAGCCCGAGCCCCTGCACGGCGGTTGCCAACCCTTTCGGGCGCGGCGGAACCATCTTGAAGCGCAAGCTGGCCTGAATGTCCTTTTTGAGCTGTTCCGTATCACCCCAGAGGTACGGGAAAAAATAGTGAAAACCGCGCTTTGTGAGGCTGTCCGCCGCAAGCAGCAGGCTGAGGATAACAACGAGCAAGCCTGACAGGATATGATACCACGAGGCAAGCCAGCTGCTGAGGGCGGGATTGATCTGCCCGGACGAAAGCATATGCATGGCGAAGCTGCTCAGGATTTGCAGGATGACCAAGACGGCGATGATTGCGTGCAGGAACCGCAGGTAGGGTTTCTGGAAAAAACCAAGGAATTGCCAGAGCAGTTTGGCCTGATTGCCGAGTGCGGACGTGACGGACATGGGGTTCTCCTTTTCCCGTCATCATACGCGAACGGCTCAGGGGAAAGCCATGATAGAAAAGAGGGTTGTGCCGATGGGAACATTGGGGAGGGGGAGGAGGAACTTTCTTTAGAAAGTTCCTCCTCCCCCTCCCCCGATTCTTTTATCTACCTTAACAAACAATACGAAGCGTGCTTGAGGCCTTCGGCGGCCAAACGGGACTCCAGATAAAGGGAGAGTGCGGCGACTGCCCGGTCGCACACGGGGAATACGGGGATGCCCCGCTCACGGAGGGCCTTGCGGAGCGGTTCGAATTTTTCGCCGCCGTCCATAACTGCGACCATGGGCTTGGAAGTGCGGGAACGGACATCGGAAAGCAGCGTCAAAATGCCGTCCGGGGCGTCCATGCGGAAGGCGTCGATATCCGTTTCGGCAAGCGAGTGCGTGACCGGGGAGAGGGGATCAAGGCCGATGACGACGGCGTCGATGTTCTCGTCGTTGAGCAACAGCTCGGCCATGTACGCATGAACCTCGTCGTCCGCGCCGGGGTTTATGTCAAGGGGGTTCTTGATCGGAACCAGCTTCTCCAACCCTTTTGAAGCGATGAGCCGTTTCATGGCCAGCCGGGTGGTTTCGGAATAAGTCCCGAGGGACATGCTGTACTCGTCGGATTGGAGCGAATCCGCCATGCCCACGGCCTCGAACCCGGCACCGCTGACCGCACCGAGCCGCTTGCCCCGGATGGTCGCGTTGGTGAAGGTTTCCGCCAGAAGAATCAGATCCTGGAATTCCGTGAAGTTGCGGGCCATGATCGCGCCCGCCTGCCGGATGCAGGTTTCACAGACCATGTAGTCCCCGGCGAGGGATGCCGTGTGGCCGCTGGTGGCCGTTTTGCCTTCGGGCGTCCGCCCGGCCTTGTAGAAAATCACTTGCTTGTCACGCCGTATGGCCTCGCGCACGGCCTCCGCAAACTGGATCCCGTCGAGATCCTTGAAGCCTTCCGCGTAGACGGCGATGACATCCACTTCTTGGGAGTCCATGAAATGGCGCATCATGTCCCCGAGCGTGAGATCCGTCTGGTTGCCCATTGAAATGAGATAGGACGGGCTCATTTCCGGCGTCTGGCTGAACCGGTTCAGAAGGAAAGCCCCGCTCTGGCTGACGATGGCTGTGCGGCGGCGAGGGTATTGCTTGTAATCCGGCATTTTGGCGGCTGGGATGAACCATGTGTCGAATTTGCCCGGACGGGAAATCACGCCCATGCAATTCGCCCCAAGGAAGGCCGGGCCGCCGTCCCCTCCGGCGGCGAGGTTCTTGTGGGCTTCGGTGATGCGGGCGATCATGCGCTCGGTCATTTCCCGGCTTTCTTCCGTTTCACCGAGGCCGCCGGGGATGAGCATGACGCTGTGCGCGGCGTTGTTTTCAATGATTTCATCCACCAGAGGCGGAACCTGTTCCGCTCCGATGGCGACGATGAACAGATCCAGCGGATCAGGAAGCGCACGGAGGTTCGGCACGCAGCGCACCCCGCTGGCGTCGTTTTCGCCGTCACGGATGATGACGAGTTTGTCGCGGTCAAAACCGGAGTCGATGATGTTTTCAAGGATGATCCGCCCGAAATTCCGGCGCTTGGAGGAAACGCCGATGATGCCGATGGATTTCGGGTGCAACAGGTTGGCGATTTTTTGGATGGGACGGGGAGCGGGGCGTTCGCCGGGAGTCGAAAAGCGGCACATGCCGTCCAGCGGGACCATGAGGTAGTCCGTGAACGTGAACGGGTTGATCTCCAGTTCTTCAATGATGAACGGTGCATCGGGGTTGCAGGGGGAGAAATAGTTCCCCATGCGGATGAACGACTCGAAGCATTCGATAAGCTGGTCGTCGGTCACAATGCGGCGTTGCCCGCGGGTCAGCCCGGCCAGTTTCCGGTAGGAGACGGTCTTGCGGAAAAGCTCGAAGAAGGCATCGCCGTCGGTCAGTTCCGTCAGTGCGGCGACGATGGCCTGCCCTTTGCGGAAACGCTCGGCGTAGAGCTCGGTGTCCGTACCGCCGAGGCCCGCGCTGATGACCATGCCGAACTCGCGTGTGCGGCGCAGCCCGACGATCAGCTCGTTGCCGAACGATGCGGAGTCAGGCGGCATGAACTGTACTTGCAGGACGCCCTTGAGGTCTGCGGCGATGGCGTTCTGGAGCGCGGTTCCCGCCAGTCCCTTGTAGCTTTCAGGCGCGGAGGCGGGGCAGCGTTCGATCCATTCGGCATAGCGTTCCGGCACCTCGGAGAGCATACGCCGCACGGCGGAACGCACTTTGTCGGGCGTTTTGGGGACGATGCGCACGCCGCCCACTTCGGTCTTGTGGACGATGGTGGGGGAGATGATTTTCAGCACGGCCTTTTCGCCGGGCAGGGACATGATCTCCTCTTCCATCGGTTTGGCGTTCCGTGGGATGAAGGAGCATTTGGGCGGCGTTTCCGAACCGGAAAGGCTCAGCAGATTGTACACTTCGAATTCATAGAGAAAATGCCGCCCCTCAGTGTGGGCGTTGCGGAACAGCTCGGTAATGGGCTGATATTCAACAGTCAGATTCATGCGAGTCTCCAGCTGGTTGTGCGGTCGGAAAGGGAATCGTCGCTTCCGAACCGTTTTTATCCCTTTTCGCCGGGAGAGGGAATCAGGCTGTAGGCGTGGCCCTCGCAATTGGGGGAGGGGGGTCTTGTCGATTATATGCCCGTACCGGAGATCCGGAACTTCTGACGAACAAAAAAGGCTCCATTTTGGTGGAGCCTTTTTTGTTATTTCCAAACATCGTGCCAATCAGATTTTTCACAAGTTCACATTGTTAACTTGGCTGCAACAGATTCTCATCTTGGGTGACAGCTCACAATACCGGGGTAGCGATCGATTCTGCACACGGGGTATTTCCGCATCCACCGGGAATCCTTTTGCGCGGCGCGTGGTTAGGGTGATTTATGGTTGAGCGAGTGCGGCGGGCGATTTAGCACAGATTGATCGTTTTTGATCGTCTGCTGTACGAAAATGGCGCGCGATTCTGCACAGATTGATCACAGGATGATCAAAAACGGGCGGTTCCTCATTGGAGCCGCCCGTTTGTTGTTTGGTGTCAAAACGTACACCAAAACGCATGTCTTTTTCGCGGTCAAAACAGGCCGCGATTTTTCGTTTTCTACTTGTATTCCCGTCCACACCACAAAACGCGGCCTATGACGCGAAATTGTTCGGCAAGATCTCCACGAACATCCAGTTCGACAGGAGGGTATGCTGGATTTTCACTTTTGAGAATTACTTTTCCGGGCAAATTATCAATTCTTTTTATATAGATACTCTCTTCAAAGCCAACAGCAAACATTTTCCCTGGCACAATGCGCGTTTTGCTTTGATCTAATAAAACGACATCACCGTCTCTGATTTCTGGCTCCATGCTGTCGCCTGAAACCCGCATTAACACCATGCTGTTAGGGTTTCCCTTGCGTCGGATAAAATCACGGCGAAAGGCATATCCTTTCTCATAGTTACCATTCGTTTCGAAGCTTCCACCTCCGGCGGATAATACCGCCTCGACCATAGGAATCATTACAATTTCTTCATCAAAAAGAAGCTGAAATTCACTAGGTTGATTGGGCAACGTGCTGCTACTTTTCCCTAGAAAGAGAAAGTCCAATGATATGGATAAGGCTTGTGCCAACCGAATAGCATGAGATCCTTTTGGGAGTTGCCCTCCTTCATAATTTTGAATTGTTGTTAAACTTACACCTATTTTAGTTGCCAAAGTTTGTTGGTTCATCCCCAAGTCTTCACGGCATTTCTTCACTCTATTACCAAACTCTTTTCCCTTCCGGATTTCTTCGTCAGACTCGGAAGTTAATGCGGAAGTGGTTTCTGTGAGCATTTGTGTCATATAATACCCTTATTTAATTAATAAAGTTTACTCACAGTTTTTTTGCCAAAGAAAAATTATACCGGAAGTAGAAAGTTGTTGACTACACCAATAAAACTTGGCAAAAAGAATTTGTGAGCGGTAAACATATTGACCAATAAATTTACCCTACAGACCTGTTTTCTATGGGTCAACCCTACACGTTTGTGAGGTTTCAGGAATGAGCAACAAGAAGTTTGGAGATGCCCGCGCCAACAATCGCTGGACTATCCGAAAAGAATTGGATGCCCGCGGGCTGGATTTGGTGGATGTCGCCCGAATGGCCGGACGTCATCCCTCGTTGGTTACAGCCGTTTTGTATGGCTACCGGCATAGCCCCGCCGTGCTGGACGCGCTCCGCAAAATCGGGGTGCCTGAAAACCTTCTCCATGATCCCAGAAAGGAGGCAGCGGCATGAACGAACAATCCCGATCCTACCGACAAATCCGCAGCGCCGTACTTGCCGAGGTAGCTCACCTTGAATGGGAACAGGCTGTAACGGTGCTGGTTTCCGCAGTCAACGAACGGGCGGTGGAGGGAGGATTCCAAGCTAAGGTGGAGTTTGTCCCGTTGTGGAGCACCAAGGGGCCGTA
>NZ_JNJP01000046.1 GCF_000701705.1 Bilophila wadsworthia ATCC 49260
GGAGGGGTTTGGGGAGGGGAGAGGGAACCTTTCTGAAGAAAGGTTCCCTCTCCCCTCCCCAATCTTCTTTTCTCCAACCCTCTTCCCGCCTACTCGACGGCTCTCCCGATCCTGTTCAAACGGATGTTGCTGAGGCCGTCGGCGGACCAGTAGATGCGCCACGCCTTGCCGCGGATATCGTTGCGGTCAAGGAAACCCCAGAAGCGGGAATCGGCGGAATCGTCGCGGTTGTCGCCGAGCGCGAAAAACTTGTCGGCGGGCACGGTGATCGGCCCCCAGTTGTCGCGGCCCGGAATCATGATGAGCGGCTGCGAATGCTGCGTGTACGGCTCCTGCACTTCAACGCCGTTGCGGTACAATACCTTGTTCCGCATCTCCAGCGTGTCGCCGGGAACGCCCACAATGCGCTTGATGTAGTCGAGGCTCCGATCCTTGGGGTAACGGAACACGATGATGTCCCCGACCTTGGGCTCGACGCCGCGGATCAGGTAGTCGTCATTGAAAGGATTCCGAAGGCCGTAGAGGAATTTGTTGACCAGCAGGTGATCGCCGATCTGGAGCGTTTCCAGCATGGAGCCGGACGGAATCTTGAACGCCTGCACGACGAACGTGGTCAGGACCAGAGCCAGAGCTACCGCCCAGATGAGCGCCTCGGCGTATTCCCCTATCACGGTCTTGCGAAACCTCTGGATGAGAGAAAGTTGTTCATTCATAAAGAAGGGGGTCCATTAGGGAAAGTGCCCTTCAATCCCTTTGGGAACGGCGGATGCCTTTTCCCGGGCTTGCGGCACGAGCGTTTGAGGAGAGGAGTACGAGGAGGGGCGCTCCTTACAATGAGCCCCCTTCCCCGTAGGATTTTTTACGGAACTTAACAGTACTTGGCTTCGATCTCAGCCCCGGCGACGGCGACGTCGGACTTGAACCGCTCGCGGGAAATACGGATCTTATGGGCAAGCTCGGGATCGTGAAGCGCGAGGATCTGGGCGGCCAGCCAAGCGGCGTTCCGGGCCCCGGCCTTGTCGAGGGCGACGGTGGCGACGGGGAATCCGGGAGGCATCTGCACGGTGGCCAGCAGCGCATCCATGCCGCCGAGCGGAGACGCGGCGACGGGAATGCCGATAACGGGTTTCATGGTGCGGGCGGCAACCGCGCCGGCGAGATGGGCGGCCATGCCCGCGGCGCAGATGAACACCTCACAGCCCGCGGCTTCCAGCGAATCCACGAGTTCGGCGGTACGTTCGGGGGTACGGTGGGCGGAAGTCACCGTGAAGCGGAACGGAATGCCCAGCTTTTTCAGGATGTCGGCGCAGGGGGCGACGGTGGCTTCGTCGGATGCGGAGCCGATAAAGACAGCTACCTTGGCTTTTTCCATACTACAGTCTCCTCAAGCCCTTCGCACCGATGTCGGAACGGTGCTGGCTCTTTTCCATGTCGATCTTGGCGACAGCTTCATAAGCGCGCTTCTGGGCTTCGGCAAGCCCCTTCCCGAGCGCGGTCACGCACAGCACGCGGCCTCCGCTGGACAGGGTGCGGGAACCTTCGCGCTTCGTGCCCGCCTGAAACACCTTGGTGTCCGGCAGGGCGTCCACGGCGTCGATGCCCTTGATTTCCATTCCTTTCGGATAACTGCCGGGATAGCCTTCGGCAGCGATGACCACGCCGAGCGCGGATTCGGGCCGGATGGACAGCTTGACCTCATCAAGCCGCCCGTCGATGCAGGCATCCATGATCTCCAGCAGATCGCTTTCAAGGCGCATCAGCAGGGGCTCACATTCCGGGTCTCCGAAACGGACGTTGTATTCCAAAACTTTCGGGCCGTCTTTGGTCATCATCAGGCCGGCATAAAGGATACCGGTGAAAGGATGTCCCTGCCGGGCCATTTCGGCGAGGATCGGGCGGATGGCGATGTCGGCCATCTTTTCGAGCTCCGCATCGGGCACAATCGGGGCCGGGCTGTAGGCGCCCATACCCCCGGTATTGGGGCCGGTGTCGCCGTCGAAAACGGCCTTGTGGTCCTGCGCGGAAGGCAGCGGGAGGGCCGTTTTCCCGTCGCAGAACGCCAGCAGCGACACTTCCTCGCCCACCAGAAATTCTTCGATGACCACACGGCTTCCGGCCGCGCCGAACACGCCGCCCATGATCTGGTCGAGCGCTTCGAGCGCCTCTTCCTTGGTCTGGGCCACGACGACGCCCTTGCCCGCCGCAAGGCCGTCCGCCTTGATGACGATGGGCGCGCCCTTTTCTTCCACAAAGGACTTGGCGGCTTCCAGTTCGGTGAACACGCCGCAGGCGGCGGTAGGGACACCCGCTTTCTGCATGATGTCCTTGGCGAAAGCTTTGCTCCCCTCAAGCTGCGCGCACCACTGGCTCGGGCCGAAGCAGCGGATGCCCGCCTGAGTCATGGCGTCCACGACGCCGAGGGTGAGGGGAAGCTCCGGCCCGGGAATCACGAAATCAATGACGTTTCCCTTGGCAAAAGACACCAGACCGGCGACGTCGCTATCCTTCAGGGGGATGTTTTCGCCTTCCTGCGCGGTCCCGCCGTTGCCGGGAGCACAGTAGATTTTCTCGGCTTTTCCGCTTCGGGCGACCTTCCACGACAAAGCGTGTTCGCGTCCGCCGGACCCGATGATGAGCACGCGCATGTACTTTCCCTCCAAAATATTTTCTGCTAAATAGCAAACTTTCGTTTGTTTGAATCGACCGACACTAGCCGTTTACCGTCGAAAAGACAACCGGCAACCCTGTTGCCGCCCCCCTGCCGGAGAGACGCCATGTCACCTGCCAAGCCCCGCTTCCTTCCCCATCTTCCCGCCGATTTCCTTGCCGAACACCAGCTCGCGGGCATCCGATGGTCGGTGCAGCAGGCCATGAAGAGCCCCCAGTACCGCGCCAAGCTCGCCGCCGCGGGCATTGCCTGCGGCGAGGACATCAAGACGCTTGATGATGTCCGCCGTCTGCCCTTTTCGGACGTGGCCGACCTGCGCGACGGCTATCCCCTGCCCCTGCTTTGCGTGGAGCCCTCCGAAGTCGTGCGCGTGCACGCCTCGTCCGGTACGACCGGCAAACGCAAAATCCTCGCCTACACCCAGAAGGACGTGGACACGTTCGCGCTCCAGATGGCCCGCTGCTACGAGCTTGCCGGGCTGACCACGGAAGACCGTATGCAGATTGCCGTGGGGTATGGCCTGTGGACCGCCGGGGCGGGCTTCCAGCTCGGCAGCGAGCGCTTCGGGGCGCTCACCATCCCCGTGGGCCCCGGCAACATCGACATGCAGCTCCAGCTTCTTGTAGATCTGCAGACCACCTGTATCGGCTGCACCTCGTCAATGGCCCTCCTCCTTGCCGAGGAAGTGGAGCGCCACAATCTGCGCGACAAGATCGCACTTAAGAAGATCATTTTCGGTTCCGAGCCGCACAGCCTCAAAATGCGCCAGAGTTTCACCGAAAAACTCGGCCTTGAGGCCAGCTACGACATCGCGGGCATGACCGAGATGTACGGCCCCGGAACGGGCCTGAACTGCGAGGTCGGGGAAGGCATCCATTATTGGGCGGACCTTTTCTATATCGAGATCATCGATCCCCACACGCTCCAGCCCGTTCCCGAAGGCGAAGTCGGCGAAATGGTCGTGACTTCTCTGTCCAAAGAAGCCGTACCGCTCATCCGTTACCGTACGCACGACCTCAGCCGACTTATTCCCGAACCCTGCCCCTGCGGGCGCGCCATCCCGCGCCACGGGCACATCCGCGGGCGTTCGGACGACATGATCATTTTCCGTGGCGTGAACATTTATCCCGGCCAGATTGCCGACGTGCTGAACCTCTATCCCGATGTGGGCGGCGAGTACCACATTGAGCTTACCCGCTCGGAAGGGCTCGACTACATGCGCCTGCGCGTGGAGCGTCAGTCGGGCGTCGGTTCCGGCAACGACGCGGGGATTGCCCGCGCCATCGGCGACGAGATGCACAAGCGCATCATGGCCCGCATCAGCGTCGAGATCGTCGATCCCGGCGCGCTGCCGCGTACCTTCTCCAAGGCCAAGCGCATTACCGATTTGAGGCTGAATGATTGAGAGTGAGGGCTGAATTTGAGATTGGGGAAGGGGAGGGAACTTTCTGGAGAAAGTTCCCTCCCCTTCCCCAAACCCCATCCCCTCCTTCAAAGACTTTCGACTTTATCGAATCCCTTTTCCCCGCTTTCCCCTATGGGCAACAGAAAAGCCCGAATGAAATCATTCGGGCTTCTTATTGAGAAAGACGCTAAACAGACAACAAGACGACCCCCGTTCTATTTTATCAAACTTCGAACGGAACGAACTCCTGTCGCGTAGCCTCCCCACCAGTCAAAAGCCTTTGAAGAGGATGGGGGGGGAGCGAGCCGCTCTAGCAGTTTGGAGGGGGAAGGGGAAACGTGGGGCTCCCCTTTCCTCTTCCCCCTCCAATTTTTTCACGCCCCTATCTCTATTGCCCAATCGTCGGCAGAGGAGGGATGGACGCGGCGGTGTCTTCGGGATGAACACGGACAAGCACGGAGGCCGTCGTGCCCGCACGGAGCTCGATTCCCTTCGGAAGCGCGTCGAAATGAAGCCTGACGGGGATGCGCTGCGCCAGCCGTATCCACTCGAACGTGGGGCTGACCGAAGGCAAAAGCTGCTCGCCGGTGCTCCCGTTCTCGCGGGCAATGCCCCAGCCGATGCTCTCCACAGTAGCCTCAAGCGGCGTATCGGAATAGGTCATGAGCGTGATCAGCGCCCTGTCGCCGGGACGGAAATCCCGGATCTGCGTCTCTCGGAAAAAGGCGTCCACACGGAAACTGTCCGCATTGATCAGAGCAACCAAAGGGCGATAGGCCGTCGACATGGTCCCCGGCTGCACCGTCAGATTGGTGATGTACCCGTTCACTGGAGCCGTAACGTGCGTGAAGTCCAGATTCAAGCGAGCCTGATCCAATTGGGCTTGCGCAACCGCCACGTCAGCTTCGGCAGACAGGAGCTGATCCTCGGCCTGCTGAAAGGCTTCGGGAGAAATCGCACCCGGCGCGTTCTGCTGAAGCCGTGCATCGCGCCCCGCCCTGTCACGGGCGGCCTTCGCAACAGCCTGCTTCTGGCGCACGTTGGCTTCGGCCTGCGAAAGCGCCACGCGGGATGGCCTGTCGTCCAAATCAAAAAGCGGATCGCCCACTTTCACAAATTGATTGTCGCGGACATGCACGGTCTTGACCTCCCCGGACACGCGGGCGGCGACCTGAACGACTTCCGCCTGCACCATCCCGTCACGCGTCCACGGATTCCTGAAATAGGCGTTGTAACGGATGTAGCAGAAAACGCAGGCAATCACGATGATCAGCAGCGTCAGGAACCAGCGAAGCAAACTGTTGATGCTCATAGAACCATCCCGAACGGTAGGAGGAGACACACATAGATGACGATCAACGCCATAAACACCCACGGCGGATTGGCGAACCAGCCGGAAAGCCCGGTACGGTTCAACACAAACGCCGTCGCCAGCGCGCCCAGAATGCCAAACAGCACTATGGGGAGAAGCGGCGAAAAATAGATGCCCACCAGGGCAAGTTCATGCGGCATACCCACCTTCCTTCAACATACAGAGAAATATTTGCAATAGAATAAATTCATTGTATTTTTATGAAATCCCAAAAAGACAAATCATGCACATGGCGCATCCTCTCCCCGAGCACGTTAAAAGGTACGGGCTGTGGCGCCGCCTCCCCACCACTCGGAAGCCTTGGGAGGGATGGACAGGGGAGGGGTTCCCTTCCCCAATCCCACGTTCCCTCTCAAAACTTGTTCCGGGAATCGACCTCCACCGGAAGGGAACGCATCAAATCGAGCGTATTGGACAACGATTTCATGATGCCCGCACAGGAAACGAGCAAGTCCTGCACAACCTGGCCACCCGCGGGCGCATCCGGCCCTTTCTCGGCGCGGGCGCTTTCCCGCAAGCCGTCAATCATGGAACGGACCACCGCTTCCATGGATTCAAGCCGGTCCTTCAAAGGTGCTTCCACAAGCGGCACACGCGCCGTACCCGGCTGGGAAGGGCACAGCAGATCGCTATCCACGGAGCGGAGCCGGACATAGAGCCCCTGCATTGAGGACACCATGTCCTGAACCTCCGTGGAAAAAACCCGGACCAGTTCGGGTTTCACAAAAGTCACGGGGAGTTTTTTTGCCAGGATGCCGATATCTTCAGCCAAAAAGCGCGTCCGGTGCAGACGGAAAAACATCCTCAGCCGGAACAGGGAGCCGCGCCGCTGCTCGCGGCAAGCCCGCAAATGGAGCAGCAACGCTTCCGACGAGCGGAAAAAGGCCTTTTGCCTCTGGAGAAACAGGGCTTCCGTATTGGGCATGAACAGCGCGTAATGGACCAGGGAAACGATGGAAATGCCGAACAGCAGCGTAAAGGAGCCAACCAGCAGCTGCCCGAAATCGTATGTCGGGAGGTTCGTAAAATTGCCTATGGACAGCCACGGCAGCATGAAGGCCTGTTTGGTGAAATTCTGTTCCTTGCGCGGAAACGCGAATGTGATGAAAAATCCCGATACCCCCATCATGACGATGAACTCGCCAAGGTTGGAAACCAGAGGATAGATGAAGGTATAGGCCAGCCCCGTACAGCCGATGCCGAGCGCAAAGATCAGCACCTGGCGCAGCGGTTTGTCTTCGCCGGTCATGATGCCGATCAGGCCGAGCACGATGGTCAATTCCAGAAAAGCGATGGATTCCAGCCCCGGAGGGTTGAGGAGTATCCAGCACAGCGTCGCCACCCAGAAAATGACGAACATCTGGGACATGTAGGCGTATTGCTCGGGCTTGATGACGGAAAGGGCCTTTTTTGATGCCGACGGCTTCAGTTCGGGCATGGGCCCGCCATGCAGCAGAAAACCGGCCAGCATCAGCAGCTCGCGGCAGTGCGCCGTCTGTTCCTCGAACAGTTTCACCGCAGAAAAGGCCAATCCCTTCCGTGTCGAGCCGAGTTTCTCGAATACGCTTTCATCGAACGCGAGCGGCTGTACGTCTTCGGGCTTCGAGGAACCACCGGGAGAGCTTTCCTTCCCCAGAGCATCCAGGCGATCGAAAAGTTTCCCCAGTTCGGCGACCCGCGACTCAAAATGAGGAAAAAGGGATGCCATATCCAAATCTTTCATGGCCACGAGGGTCCCCATCCAGCGCCGCTGGAGCTCCAGCAGTTCGGCGCTGCACCGGACGGCGCGCTCCCAGTGTTCCCGGTAACGGTAAACCTGATACGTCTCCAGTTGCACGGCCGGGACAAGCTGCCCAACTTTATCGAGGATTTCCCTCATGCCGACATACTGCGTATACATGCGGCTCATCTGCCCTTCCGCTCCGGCCCCCTCGTTCATGACGAAAAGGGCCTTGTGCCCCGCCATGAGATCCTGCACGCCGCGATACAGGGACTTGATGGATGTCCTTGGAGAAAAAACAAGTGTTACAACGGTATACACGCCGATACCGAGCAGTGTTTCCTCAACCCGGTATACGGAGAGATGAAAGGCATCCTGGGGTTCGTGAACCGCCATGAGGCAGATGATCAGCGTGACGATGCAGGAAATGAAGAACGCGTAGCCATAGTAAACGCTTGTCAGCATAAGATAGAGCATCAGGCACAGATAGAGGGACAGCACGGACAGAAGGAGCATACGCTCTTGCGCGAAAAGCCCGAGCAGGACAAGGGCGGCGACAGCCCCGGCGATCGTGCCGAACATCCGCAGCACGCCCTTTTGCAGGGTCTGGCCGATGCTCGGCAGGCTGATCACGAACACGGTGAACCCCGCCCAAAATGGCCTGTCCAGATTCCAATAGAATGCCAGCACATACGTACAGACGAAGGCCAGCGCGGTTACGGCGGCGGTATGGATGCGGGAGGACAGTTCGGCGGTCATGGCAAAGGAGGGTGGAGGTTAAGGATGCCGCCATAGTACCGTGCCTCAGATGTCCGTCAATCCGCTGAGAGCTTTGAGAATACTCCGCGCCCCTTTACTTCGGGCCTGTTTTCCCCTATAAGAGGCGCTGCATACGAACGGGCGGTTAGCTCAGTTGGTAGAGCGCCGCCCTTACAAGGCGGATGCCACAGGTTCAAGTCCTGTACCGCCCACCAGCAAATTCAACCCCTTACGGATTCATCTCCGTAAGGGGTTTCTTGTTTTCCGTTCCCGGCCGGAACGACTCCTTTCCTGAACCCCGGCCAGCCTCCAGCCCGCCTTTCTTCATTCGAAAAGCCGCCCGCCCCACCGCTCCATGTCCATACCTTCACCGTTTCCGCTGTTACAAGCGAACGAGAGGGGCATCCACTTGCGGGGGCCTGTTGATGCCCCTCCCATGCCTCATGCCTCCTCTGCCTGTTTTTTTCGTTTTTTATCAACGGGTTCAGGCGATGTGAAAAAAAGGGCTTCAAGAAGCAAATATGTTTCTCCTGACCCGATTTTTTTGTACCGGACAGGCATCATAGATCTCTTTATGCAGTCCATACGTTCGTATCGTGACATAAAAAATAAATTATAATAGTATATTAAATAATAAAAGACGACTTGAGTATCGAGGTTGAAATTTTTTTCACTTTTTTCGTGAAATGCTGCGCTCGTAACATTTCCGGTTTCGCGTTTCTCGTATTCTGCATACACAGCCAATCCGGAAAAGGCCTGTACCGAACATGTAAAAAAAGGATAATGGCCAGAAACGTTCCATTGTTTTTACTGTATAAGACATTCTTCCTTTTCTCTCTGCATCGTAACAGGCAGTTGTTCAACCTCGTATCTTTTGAGGCTAAAACAGCGATGATTGCCGAATACCGTATTCTTTCCTGCAATGTAATCGGGATAAAGAAAACGGAAAACGGCATCGAAGACTCTCGCACATAATCGACTTTTGGAGAAGCGACTATGAGCCAATCTACAGTCAAGAAGATCCCCAACAACTATTTTGATGGAATGCCCGTAACCGGCTTCCACAAAATCGTCTTCTTCATCATCATGATGGCCTACTTCTGCGAGCAGATGGACAACTGGAACTTCGGCTTCATCGCCCCCGCGCTCATGCACACATGGGGCCTGCAGATGTCCGACATCGGCGTGGTCACGCTCTGGTACTTCATCGGCATGACCGCGGGCGGCTTCTTCGGAGGCGTCATCTCCGACTTCATCGGGCGCCGGAAGACCTTCCTCATCTCCATCGCCACATTCTCGTTTTTCTCGGTGCTGAACGGCTTTACGGACAACTTCCACGTCTTCGTCATCGCCCGCTCCATGACCGGCTTCGGCGTTTTCTGCCTCATGGTCTGCTCACAGGCCTACATCGCCGAAATGGCCCCCGCTGAATCACGCGGCAAGTGGCAGAACCTCGTGGCCGCCGTGGGTTTCTCCGCCGTGCCGGTCATCGGCGTCATGTGCCGCGCAATCATCCCCCTCGCCGAGGAAGCGTGGCGCTTCATCTTCTACTTCGGCGGCGTCGGCCTCATCGCCTTCTTCGTCGGCCTGCGCTACCTCAAGGAATCCCCCCGCTGGCTCGTGGCCCGCGGCAGGCTGGAAGAAGCGGAACAGGTCGTCTTTGAAATCACCGGCAAGCATGTGGACCTTTCCGAGGCCGCCAAGAACGTGCAAACCAAGGTCCCCGTCATGGAAGTGCTGACCGGCATGTTCCGCCGCCAGTACATCAAGCGTACCCTCGTCCTGCTCGCCATCGTGGTCTTCACCAACCCCGCCACCTTCACCGTGACCAACTGGACCGCGACCCTGCTCAAGGCGCACGGGTTCTCGCTTGAAGACAGCCTCATGGCCACGACGATCATTTCCGTCGGCGTACCCGCCGGGCTGTTCTTCTCATCCTTCGTCACCGACCTTGGCGGGCGCAAGATCCCGATCATGTGTATGTTGATCATCCTCGCCGTACTTGGCCCCATCTTCGGCAATATGACCGGTTACTGGCCCGTCGTCCTCACCGGCGTCGTCCTCACCGCGGTCGTCATGGCTATGGGCTTCACGGTCTTCTCGTACACCGCCGAATCCTACCCCACCCGTATGCGCAACACCGCCACCGGCTTCCACAGCTCCACCGGCCGCCTCGCCGTGGCCGCGGCCCAGCCGCTCATCCCGATGGCCTACGCTGCGTACAGCTTCGACGGCGTGTTCTGGATCTTCAGCTTCCTCTGCTTTGTCCCCGCCGTGGTCATCGCCATCTGGGGCCAGCGCACCGGCGGCAAGTCGCTTGAAGAAATCGCCTAGCTGGATACAGGGGGGTGGGCATTTCTCAGAAGGAGCATTCCCATTCCCCCGAAGCCCCTCCTCTCTCCTCCAATGGCGTACGATGGGGAGTCCCCCCACGGGAACGGATCGGCGTGAGAAACGATTCAGGGGCAACATCCGCCAAACCTTCTTTCATGTATGGAAAGAGAGAAACCAATCAGGAGGACATCATGGGTCACCCGACTATCTATCCTACCGGCGTCACCGTATATAATCCCGAAAAGTGCTGGAACGGCTTCACGATCTTTCAGGCTCTGGAAGTGGGCGCCGTGCTCATGAACATGAACGGCCGCGAAAACAAGGTTTGGAAAGGCGTGCACGGCTTCCCGAACAAGATTTTCCCCGGCGGCTACCTCATGACCTCGCGCGGCTCCCGTGACGGGCGCTACGGCGTGCAGGACGGCCTCGATCTCGTGCAGATTGACTGGGACGGAAACGTGGTCTGGAAGTTCGACCGCAACGAATACATCGAAGATCCCGGCATCCCCGGCCGCTGGATGGCCCGCAGCCACCACGACTACCAGCGCGAAGGCAGCACTACCGGCTACTACGCGCCCGGCATGGAGCCCAAGACCGACTCCGGCAACACCCTCGTCCTCGCGCACCGCAACGCCCGCAATCCCAAGATTTCCGACAAGCAGCTCCTCGACGACGTGATCCTCGAAGTGGACTGGGACGGCGACATCGTATGGGAATGGCACTGCAACGAGCATTTCGACGAAATGGGCTTCCGCGAAGGCCCCAAGAACACCCTCGCCCGCGACCCCAACTACCGCCAGACGCAGCCCGAAGGCATGGGCGACTGGATGCACATCAACTCCATGTCCGTGCTCGGCCCGAACAAATGGTATGACGCGGGCGACGAGCGCTTCCATCCCGACAACATCATCGTGGACGGCCGCGAAGCCAACATCATTTTCATCATCTCCAAGGCTACCGGGAAAATCGTCTGGAAACTCGGCCCCGACTACGACAACAGCCCCGAAGCCAAGGCCATCGGCTGGATCATCGGCCAGCACCACTGCCACATGATCCCGCGCGGACTGCCCGGAGAGGGCAATATCCTGATTTTCGACAACGGCGGCTGGGGCGGCTACGACGTGCCCAACCCCGGTTCCCCCACCGGCGTGAAGGCCGCCCTGCGCGACCACTCCCGCGTGCTGGAAATCGATCCCGTGGCCATGAAAATCGTATGGCAGTACACCCCCACCGAAGCGGGCTTCCTCGCCCCGATGGACTGCAACCGTTTCTACAGCCCCTTCATCAGCGGTATGCAGCGCCTGCCCAACGGCAACACCCTGATCACCGAGGGCTCCGACGGGCGCGTCTTTGAAGTCACCAAGGATCACGAGCTGGTTTGGGAATTCATCTCGCCCTACTGGGGCCAGAAGCTGCCCATGAACATGGTCTACCGCGCCTACCGCGTGCCCTACGAGTGGGTCCCGCAGCTCGGCAAGCAGGAAGAAACGCCCATTGATCGCATTGATGTGAATGCCTTCCGGATGCCCGGTGCCGCCGCGCTCGGCGACCGCGATTCCGAAATCGCCATCGAAGGCTGCGCACCCTACGAAGGGGACAATGCCCTCTGCGTCGCCTCCGTGGACGATCCTGAAGATCAATAAAGAAGCATGGGAGGGGAACAGGGGCCTCCTGTTCCCCTCCCGGCCAACGGCCTCCTTCACGTTCTGCGCTTCTCCACTATCTCCTCTCGGTTGCCTCCTCCACGCGAAGAGCCTGGGCCCTGCCCGGGCTCTTTACGTTTTCATGCCGCGTTGTCCCTTTCGCAAAAGAACGGCGGCCCGGCGACTTCCCGCTCCGGGTCCCTCCCGTCACGCCGTAAACGAAAATACGGGAAGCGACCATGCATACGCGGCACGTTCCCGACCGCCCCGGCGTCCCCCCTTACGGCATCACATTGCTGATTTTGGTGAAACGGCATACCATTCCCCAAAAAATACGACAGATGCCGGGCCCGGCCCGGAAAGGATTCCCCGTGCACGATTTCCAATCCGCCGAATCATGGCTCAGAAAGGCGCTCAGAAACGCCCCGAAGCCGCTTCCGTCCGGAGTCTTCCCCAAATTGCTGGACGAAGCGGAACAGGCGGGGTTCTCTCATTCCACGCTCAACGACGTCGTGGACGAATGGCTGAACTTCGGCTATTGCCGCGTCACCGACCACGTCTCCAACGACATCGCACTGACGCCGGAAGGGGACGAGTACTTCGGGCACCGAACCATTGATGAATAAAGATTTTTCTTTGTACATAACCCGCAACGCATGGAGACAGGCATGAAGGGAAGCTTCACCACCCGGAAAGGAGCGCTTTACTGCATCGTCATGACGTGCCTTTGCAGCCTGCTGGCTACGGGCTGCGCCAGCAAATACGGCGCGCAGACGACGGATGTGCATTACTATCCCGACTGCTACCAGCCCATCGCCGATCTGCGCAGCGCCGAAAAGAGCTTCAACACCACAATGGTCATGGGCACGACGATGGGTGCCCTGCTCGGCGCGGTCATCGGCGCGAGCCAGACCGGGAAGGCGGAAGGTGCTCTGGCCGGGGCCGCCATCGGCGCGGGAGCCGGGGCCGGGGCGAGCTATCTCGTCGCCAAGTACAACAACGAGAGGGACGACCGCGTCCGCCTCGCCAGCTATGCCCGCGACCTGAATGCCGACGTCAATTCCCTGAACCGCGTAACCGCCGCCGGGCAGGTGGCCTACAACTGCTACAGCGCGAAGTTCAGGGCCGCCCTTGAGGACTACAAGGCCAAGCGCATCACCCGCGCCGAACTCGATCAGCGTTATGCCGAAATCAAGAGCGGGCTTGCCGAGGCGTCCGCCATTCTGGGCAGCACGCTCAGCGAGGCCGACAAGCGCGAAGCCGAATACCGGCAGGTGCTGACCATCGAGGCGAAGAAGGCCAGCCGCCCGATCCCCCCGGTACAGACCGTTGCCACGACATCCAAGAAGACCAACAAGGCCACGAAAACCGTCACGCGCAAGCAGACGGGCGACCAGTTGCAGAACCTTTCCAACGGCGTGGGCTCATACAAGGAATCCACGGCGCAGCTCACCGCGGTGAAGTCGGATCTCGACGAGATCCAGCTGCAGATGGACAAGGTGATGCTCGCTCAGGGTTAGTGGGGAACGGATCGGGGGAAGGGGGAAGGCTGCTCGGCGGGAGTTTCCGGAACATTGAGTTTTAAAACATCCATCATTCCCAACATCCCTTGCTTTATGGAATGTTAGGGGCAGGGATTCGATAACATAAAAGTTTTCCTTCCCTTCCCCAACGCCTCCGTGCCATTTCACCGAAGGTACAACTATGGGTAATCCTCTTCATTTCATACAGGCTTCGGATACGTCGGCTTTCGCCGCCCTGCATACGGAACAGGGCGCGCTCCCTTCGCAGTACGAAGCGTTGCAGGCCTATCTGAAAAAAATCGGCCTTGGGCGGTTCGGCACCCTGTGGGCCGAACCCGTTACCGGGCAGGCCACACCAGCGGGCTACGCCTCCATTTCCTGGTATACGCCGCTGGAAGGCGTCGGCACCCCCCTCTCCCGCCTCGACGCGGGAGAAGCAGAACAGGCGCGGGCTGCCCTGCGCCGGGCGCGGGAAGCCGTCACCCCCCATCTCGACGACACGCCCGGCGGCGTCCTGCTCCGCAAGGCGCTGTTCATCCCTTCGGCGGACAATGTCTTCGTCGTCAACGGCCATCCCGTGCTCGTCAACTGGGGCCTGCTCCCGCAAGGCACGGACGAAGCCACGGCCCCGATACTCTGGGGCGAGCCGGAAAACGGGGAAACGCCCTCCGGTGTGACTGGAGCGGCAACGGCTGCAACGGGAGCTTCCGCCGCAGCGGTTGCCGGGACGGCGGCACGCAATGCCGTTCCCGGTGCGGGCCGTGCGGCTGGCCCTTCCGCCGGAACAAGAACAGCGGGCGCTACCGGAACGGCGGTCGGAACCGCCGCAGGTATTGCCGGGGCAACGGCGGGAAACGTCATCATCCGGCGTAGCAAGGCGGGCCTCTTCGGAGCCCTGCTCCTCGGCATCCTGCTGGGCGTACTCCTGCTTTTCCTGCTGCGTTCCTGCGTAAAAACGGCCCAGGAACAGCTCGTTGCCCCGGAAACGCCCCCGGTTGCGGCGGAGTCCCCCGAAGAGGCGGCACGCAAGGCGGAATGGGCCAACCTGCTCCGCGAAAAAGCGTTCTGGCAGGGTTTGCTGGAACTGACGCCGTGCGAGCTGAAAGCCTTCTTTGACGGCAATGCCGGCAAGACGGATGCGAAACCGGACGCCGGAGAAACCACCCCCGGCAAGGACGTTCCGGAAAACCAGCCCGGGGAAACGGTCCCCGGCATCTCCCTCCCGCCCCTGCCTTCCGCCAACGCCACGGTTCCGGCAAAGGCCGTAGATCTGTCTACGCTCACCATCCCGCAGCGCCTCGAACAAGGTACGGTACTCATTCTCGCGCCGGTCCCCGGCGGCGCGCAGCAGGGGACCGGCTTTTTCATCAATCCCGATCATGTGCTGACCAACCGCCACGTCGTGGCAAACGCCATCGACGATATGGTGATGGTGACCAACGCCAACCTGCGCGGAGCACGCCGGGGCATGGTCGTCGCGCGCAGCGATACGCCGGGATACGATTTCGCGGTCATCAAGGTGATGCTCGTGGAAGGGGATCAGGTTCCCGCCCTTCCGTTGTCCCCGACCGTCAACCGGACCGACAAGGTAAGCGCATGGGGCTTCCCCGCCCTCGTTTCCGAACAGGACCCCGCCTACCTGCGGCTCCTCAGGGGCGACTTCAACGCCGTCCCCGAGGTCGTGTTCACCGACGGCGTGGTCAACGCCATCCTCCAGACCTCGCCCCGCAACATCGTGCATTCCGCCGTGGTTTCACAGGGCAACAGCGGCGGCCCGCTGGTCAACGAGAAGGGCGACGTCATCGGCATCAACACCTTCATCAGGCTGGACGCGGACTCCAACCGCCAGACTCAGACCGCGCTCGGCAGCGACGCCATCATGGGCTTCCTGCGCGAGAAGGGCATCCCCTTCACCGAACACCAATGAACCGTTCCTGAACAAGGATAGTCAGATATGGCCGGATATTTCATTCTCTCCACCCGGAAGGGGGATTACCGCGCACTGGCGTTCCAGGGCTCGCAGGTCTATGCCTGCCACGCCCAGCTGAGCGGGCTGCTGCGGACCCATCTCGGGGAAGCCCACGCCCGTCTGCTGGCCGAGCCGCTCATGGACCCGCAGGGAACGGCGGTGGACTGGTACACGTCGGGCCCCGTGCAGCCCCTCGCCGAGCTTCCCGCAGAAACGCAGGAAGCCGTTAAAACGCGGTTGCAGGGCCTCCTTTCGGATATTGAAGAGCTGGCCGCCAGCCTTCAGACGGACAGCGATCCCTATAAAAGCCTGTGCGGCACCATGCTGCATCTGGCTACCCGTTTTCCCACGCCGGAATGCCTGTACGCCTCTCTCCCCTCGGGCGAGCCCGCAAGCCCGCCGCAACCCGTGCTGGTCTGCTGGGGCATGACCCTTTCTTCCTCCACGGCGCAGGAAGGCATCTATGCAATGGGAGCCACGCCGTTCTCCCCCGAGCCGCAAACGCCTCTCGCCAGCGGCGCATCCGGCGATCCGGATCGCATCGTCCGCGAAGGCGAAGTGACGGAACGCCCCATCGTCGCCCCGCTCCCGCCCACGGTTGTGGTGGAAGGCGAGCCGTGGTGGAAAAAGCTCCTCATGCTCCTGCTCGGCCTGCTCCTCGCACTGTTGCTGTTCTGGGGCCTGCACTTCCTCTTCCCGTGGGTTCCTCCCCTCCCCCTGCCCGCAGGGTGCGCGAGGACGCCCGCCGTTGAAACCCCTCAGCCTGCCGTGCAGCCAGCGGACCCCGCCGGCCTGTCCGAAGCGGATTTGACGGCTTTGCGCGCCGAACTCGAAGTTTTGCGCCAAGCGGCCCAGAAGCGCGCCGAAGCCTGCCAGCCCCCCGCGCCGCCAGCCGTCGAGGAACCCAAAGTGGAAACGCCCGCCGAGCCGCCCAAGGATCTGGGCGATCTGCTCGGCGATCTGACCACCATTCCCAAGGAGGAGCCCAAACCGGAACCCAAGAAAGAACAGCCCGCGCCGAAGAAGGAAGAGCCCAAGCCGGAACCGCCCAAGGAAACCCCGAAGAAGGGCGATCCCATGAAGTTGCCGGACAAGGACGACAAGTCGATGGACTTCCTCGACGGCTGCTGGAACTGCCGCACCGGGCTTTCGGACACGCGGGGCAACCCGATCAAGGTCCGCTTCTGCTTCGGCAAGAACGGCAAGGGGCAGATCACCATCATCGACCGCCAGGGCAAGACCTACACGGGCCGGGCCGACGCGCAGATGCAGAACGGCAGGCTGCACATCGACACCGGAGACGCCACCAGCCGCAATTCACGGGGCAGTTTCAACGGCCTCCGCATCGATTGCAGCCCCGGCGCGGGCAACGACGCCATGTGCTACGGCCGCAACAAGGGCGACAACTCCCCGTGGAGCGCGAAGTTTTTCAGGGATTAGACGGCACAAAGGCATTGGGGAAGGGAGGGAAAAGCTTTTCTGAAGAAAAGCTTTTCCCTCCCTTCCCCAAACCCCATCCCTCCTTTTCCAAAGACTTTTGTGTTTATTGAATCCATATTCCCAGCGTTCCCTGAGAAAAGTTTCATTGAAAGGCTGGGTACAAAGAATGAAGGGCCGCCCATTTCTCAGCGCAACAGGTTGCCATTCCGGGACGCATAGGAGAAACTTTTACGGCGCGGCTCCGGGATACGGACGCCACGCGGACATTTTTTCATACCGCCCTGCCCGCCGTCGGCTTCCGAAAGCCTTTTTGGGGAACGCGGTGAAGTTTCGAGAGGGCGGTAAGGGGAAAGGTGGGGGATGTTCCGCTTTCCCCGGAAAGATTCCCCTTCTCGCCCCCATTTGTAAGGACTCCCTATGAACTACACGTCAGCAGTGAGCATCATACCGGGCGGCTGCCCGCAGTTTCTGGATTGCCGCCTCGACGCGAAGAGCCTCGGCAGGTTCTGGGCGTATTTCCGTGAAATCCCGCAAACCGGGGAATCGGCCATCGCCTCGGCCCGCAGGCAAGTGGAGCTCGTCCCCGTGCCGCTGGACGACACCGGGCAGCCCGGCGACTACGACTACAAGATCGACGCGAACCGGGCTCTTGAAGCGTTCACGGGGCGCTGGGTTCCCGTGCCCTTCCTGCGGCTCTCCAACGAGCAATGGAAGGACGGCGCGTTCAAATGCGAAAAGGGGCCGAGCAACTGGGCCCGCCTGCACGTCAGCCGCGAGGATTCCGATGGCGCTTACCGCCTGACCTTCCTGTTCGATACGACCATTGAGGAACGCGAACAGCCCACGGGCCAGTATTTCGCCCTGTGCGACGACGACGTGGCGGAGAACGCCCGTTTCGCCCTTTCGCCCAAAAGCCGCGACAACGCGTGGTTCCTCAATACGCTGTGGGTCGACGAATGGATCGCCGAAATCTACGATGCCCACCAGACCGCGCGCCACAACGGGCGGACCACATGGCGCGAGAATACGCCGTTCATCATGGAGCACCTCGCCACGTACCTGACGCTCCTTGAGGCGCTCGCCGCAAGCGGAACCGTCCCCACCGTGCGCGTGGTGGACCCCGCCCACCTGACGCCCGTGGACGTGGATCTCGTGCTCGATCTCGGCAACTCCCGCTCCACCGGGATGCTCGTGGAAACCCTCCCCCAGCGCCAGACCAACCTGAACGACAGCTACCTGCTCCAGATCCGGGATCTGAGCCAGCCGGATCGCACCTATACCGGCCCCTTCGCCACGCGCATCGAGTTCGCGGAAGCCACCTTCGGCAATCCGCGCCTGAGCGCCCGCTCCGGCCGCAGCACCCCGGCCTTTGTCTGGCCCTCGGTGGTACGCGTCGGCCCCGAAGCCGCCCGGCTCGCCCAGCATTCCGTGGGCGCGGAAGGCAATACCGGCATGTCCAGCCCCAAACGCTACCTGTGGGACGAGTCCCCCCGCGCCCAGCAATGGCGCTTCAACGCGTGGGGCACAGGCTCCGAGTTGGAGCCGCCCGTCACCCGGGGCGTGTTCATCCAGCAGATCAACCGCGAAGGCACGCCGTTGTGCTGCTTCGACGATCCGGGCCTCTCCCCGCGCCCCAAAATCCTGCGCACCCAGCAGCCCGAAGTGGCGTTCGAGGCCCATTTCACCCGCAGCTCGACCATGATGTTCCTCCTCAGCGAGATCATCATGCACGCGCTCGCCACCATCAACTCCCCGGCCCAGCGCGGCGAACGCGAACAGCCCGACGTGCCCCGCCGCCTCAAGCGGATCATCTTCACCGTGCCGAGCGCCATGCCCATCGCCGAACAGCGGATCTACCGCCGCTGGGTGACGTGGGCAGTGCGCATGATTTGGGAAACCCTCGGATGGGGGCAGTGGTATACGACCAAACAGGGGATGCGGGACACCCGCCCGGACTACCGGGTCAGCCCTGAGGTCCGTTGCAGCTGGGATGAGGCCACCTGCACCCAGCTCGTCTACCTCTACAACGAGATCACCGAAAAGTTTCAGGGCGACGCCCGCCACTTCTTCGCGCTCATGGGCCGCAAACGCGGCGCGGACGCGCCCTCCCTGCGCATCGCCAACGTGGACATCGGCGGCGGAACCATCGATCTGAGCATCACCACCTTCGCCGTCACCGGGGATGAGGCCACCGCCGCCCGCATCAAGCCGCACATGGCATTCCGCGACGGCTTCAACATCGCGGGCGACGACGTGATCCGCGAGATCGTCGAACAGCACGTCCTGCCCTGCATCGGTCAGGCCACGGGCCTTTCCGATCCCCGCAACCTCCTCGGCCAGCTTTTCGGGCGGGATACCGTGGGCGGCTCGCAGCGCAACAGGGCCCTGCGCACCCAGTTCGCCCGCCAGATCGCCGGCCCGGTCGTCACCAGGATGCTTGAAGGCTACGAACAGGCGGATCTGCTCGTGGGCGGCGTGCAGGAACGCAAGCTGTCCGCGTTCTTCCGGCCCGAGCACGCCCCGCAGGAATCCGATCACGCGTCTCCCGAAACGGAAGGCCTGCCGGAACAGCCTTCCGCCGCGCTCATCCAGTACATCAACGAGACCGTGGAGCGCCAGACCGGAAAGCCGTTCAGCCTCATGGATGTGGGCCTGCGCATCGATCCACGGGCCATCGATCGGACCATCCGCAACACGCTCGGCCAGATCCTCGCCAACCTGTGCGAGGTCATCCACGCCTACAACTGCGACCTGCTCCTGCTCACCGGGCGGCCTTCCAAATGGCACGCGATCATTTCCAGTTTCTTCGCCAAGCTCCCCGTCCCGGCGGACCGCATCATCCCCATGCGCGATTTCCGGGTGGGAAGCTGGTACCCCTTTGCCGACAACCGGGGCGAGATCACCGATCCCAAGACGACCGTGGTGGTCGGGGCCATCCTCTGCGCCCTGTCCGAAGGCCATCTCGAAGGCTTTTCCTTTGATACGGGATCGCTGTTCCTCAAGTCCACGGCCCGGTTCATCGGCGCGATGGACGCGGGCGGCCAGATCCGGCAGGCGCAGGTCTGGTTCGAAGCGGATACGGACAATCCCTCCGGCGGCGAGCTGCACAAGGCCATCCAATTCTCCGGCCCAATCCCCATCGGCTTCCGGCAGATTGAGGCCGAGCGCTGGACGACCACCCGCTTCTACATGATGGATTTCGCCTCGCCCGCCGCGCGGAACAACGCCCGGAACCGTCTGCCCTATACGGTGAAGCTCGCCTTCACGGTGGCGGATCTTGCGGACGCGCCCAACGCGGCGTCACGGGACGAGGGGGAACTCGCCGTCAATGAAATTGAAGCCGTGGACGGCACCCCGGTCAATCCCCGCGACCTCGAAATCCGTCTTCAGACCCTCCCCGCCGACGAGGGCTACTGGCTTGATACGGGCGTCTTTAACATTTTGTAGAAAGGCGGAAGACTGGAGGGGGCGGGAAACGGTTGTGGAGCCGCGGCGGACTGTCTCTTGGCAAAGTTTCCCGGTTTCGCATGAAAAACAACCGGAGCCGCAGAGGATTGTTCCCTGACGGAAGCCTCCGGTTCCGCGTGAAGAAAAACAAGGGGCGGCCTCTTGCCGTTCCACGACATGAAAAAGGGGCACGACTGACTCGCTCGGAACGGCGGCACAGTGTTTTGCGCTGAAAAAGCGAAGGGTTTCGGCATGAAGCACTGCGCCGCCACTCTGAGGGGGTCTGGGGGGAATTCGACCCAAAGGGCGGCGACGCCGAGACCGTTGGGCGAGCTTGCGAGCCTTACGGGCATCGCACGCAGGGCGATTTTCCCCAGCCCGCCGGGAGGCATTCCTCTTATGACCATAGACGATCAAAAACTTGTCGAACAGTGCGAAGCGGGCATCAAAACGCTCGTCGGCGTTGACGAATGGGTCAGGGCAAACCCGCAGGCCGCAGGCTCCTCCGGCGAGGCGCTCCTGCGCGAGAGCAACCGGCTCGCCCGTGCCCTGCGCAAGGAAGCCGCCACCGCCGCGCGGAAAATGTGCGTGGGCGTGTTCGGCCCGAGCCAGTCCGGAAAGTCCTACCTCATCTCGGCGCTGGCGCAGGATGCCGACGGCTCGCTGCTTACGGCACTCGGCGACGAATCCGCCGATTTCATTCAGGACATCAACCCGGCGGGCGGCAAGGAGTCCACGGGCCTCGTCACGCGCTTCACCCTGACGCCGAGCGGCGCCCCGGCCATGTTTCCCGTGAAACTGCGCCTGCTGTCCGAATTGGATATCGTCAAAATCCTGACGAATACCTACTACGCCGACTGCCGCCACCTCACCCCGCCCGACGAGGACGCCCTCGCCGCCCGCGTGGACGCACTGGCGAAAAAGGCCAAAGGCGAACCGTGGCGGGCCTCCTTCAGCGAAGACGATATGATAGACCTGAAGGAATACGTCACCCGGAATTTCCGGGCCACCGCCGTGGTCCAGAGGCTTGAGCACCTGTACTGGCCCAAGGCCATCCACGCCGCCGGACGCCTCGCACCCGAAGATCGCGCCGCGCTGTTCGAAATCCTGTGGGACGAGGCCAAACCGTTTACGGCGCTCTACCTGCGCCTGAGCGGGGTGCTCGACGCGCTCGGCTATCCCGATGAGGCGTTTTGCGGCAAGGAAGCCCTGCTCCCCCGCGAAACCAGCATCATCGACGTGGAAACGCTGCGCGGCCTTGGAGAGACAGAGGGCGCGGACAGCCTCGAATTGGTCACGAAGGACGGACGCCGGGTCGCGGCGGGCCGATCTGAAATCGCCGCGCTCACGGCGGAACTGGCCATCACCATGCGCCACAAGCCGGACGATTTTTTCGAACACACCGACCTGCTCGACTTCCCCGGCTACCGCTCGCGCCTCAAGACCGACGACGTGGCCCGCGAACTCGCCAAGCCCGATCAAATCCGCCAGTTCTTCCTGCGCGGCAAGGTGGCCTACCTCTTCGAGCGCTACAAGACCGATCTCGAACTGACCAGTATGCTCCTGTGCATCGGCCCGAGCAATCAGGAAGTGCAGGATCTGCCCGCCGTCATCAACGACTGGGTGTCCGACGCCGCAGGAAAGACGCCCGAACTCAGGCAGGGCCGACACACCACGCTGTTCCTCGTGCTCACCAAGTTCGACATGGAATTCGAGAAGAAAAAAGGCGCGGTGGACGACGAAACCCGCTGGTCCAACCGCCTGCACGCCTCGCTCCTCGACTTTTTTGGCAAACAGCATGACTGGCCCGAACAGTGGACGCCCGACCAGCCGTTCAACAATACCTACTGGCTCCGCAATCCCAAATTCCGCTGGGAAGCGGTCATTGCGTTCGACGGCGACCGCGAAACCGGCATCCGTCCCGAACAGGAAGCCTATGTGTCGGACATGAAGGCCAAGTTCCTGAATACGCCCGAAGTGCGCCGCCATTTTGCCGATCCCGAAGCCGCATGGAACGCCGCGTTCACTCTCAACGACGGCGGCGTGGCCTTCCTGCGCCGCCAGCTGCGCCCGGTATGCGATCCGGCGATCAAGCGGCGTCAGGTCGCGGACCGCGTGGCCGACAACCTGCGCCCCTTCGTCGAGCACCTGCGCCGCTTCCACCGCATCGACGACAAGGCCGCCCTGCGCGAGCAGCAGCGCCAGCTCGGTATGCGTCTGGCCCGCAGCCTCGCCCTTACGGCCCAGAACCAGCGGTTTGGGGAGCTGCTCCGGGCCATGCTCATGCGGGATCACGAACTGTACGCCCTCTATTATCAGGTCGAAAACCGACTCATGCGCGAGAACGAACAGGCTCCCGTGCCGCAGCCGAGCGTGGGCAGCGCCGCCAGCGCGCAGGACATCATGGACGACCTGTTCGGCGACATGGCCCCGCCGGTGCCCGCCTCCGCCGAGACGCCCGAAGCCGCCCCGCAGCCGCTGGACGAGGCGGGCGCGTTCGCGGAACTCGTCGTCGGCGCGTGGATCGAACAGCTCAACGCCCTCGCCGCCGATCCCGTCCGCCAACGGTACTTCGGCCTTGAAGCCGAAGATTTCGGGCAGCTTGTCCATGAGATCATCCAGGGCATGTCCCGCCTCGGCCTCGAAAAAGACATGGCGCAGGCCGTGCGCGACGTGTCCGGCTACCGCAATATCCGGCGCGACAAGCTCATCTGGCGGCAGGCCAGCATGGCCGCCTATTGCATCAGCGCCTTCGTGGACTGGCTCGGCTTCAACCCCGCGTCCGTCCCCGAGGCCAAGCGCACCATCCAGCTTGCCGGGCGCACCCGTACCCTCTTCGGGCAACAGCCCGATCCGGAAGGGTATCCCGCCCTTGCCGCCGAACCCCTTGCATTTGACAGGCAATACTATACCGATTGGCTGGCGGCGCTTATGCACCTCATCGAAGGCAACGCAGACTACGAAGGCGGGCAGACTTTCGATCCGGAGCAGAACGCCCGCCTCGGACGACTCATCAACAACCTGAACCCTTCCGTTTTCACGCAGGACAACTGACATGACGTTTCGCTGTGCACTCCGTTTCGAACCTGACAAGGCCAAGGGGCCGGGCTACGGCCTCATTCTGGCCTCCTGCCCCGGTTTTTCCGCGGCTCCCAACACGCTTCTCTACATGATCAAGGATCCGTCCAACGGCATGAGCCTCGGCCCCAACGGCTGGCAGCCCGGCGACGCCCATCTCGTGCCCGACGCCGTCGCCCCCTCGGGCGAAATCCTGAGCCTGTCGGTAGGCCCCGCCGTTGTGGACAGCCTCGAATTGCAGGCCATTTATCAGGTGGTGCTGTTCACGGACGCCGAGCATGTATGGCAGGGAGGCCTCAGCATCAACCGGATCGTCTATTCGCGCGATCCGAGCCTCCTGCCCGATCTGGAGCTTGCCCCAAAAGCCGCGCCTTCCGCAGGGCGCGAGCCCCTGCCCATGCCGGAAATGGAAACCGGCCCAGCGCCAACGTCGCTCTCCTTCGATGGGAAACCCGGCTCGGCGGTCCCGGCCAGCGAACTGCTAAATCTGAAGGAACGCCCAAAAAGCTACAAAAGCCTTATCCTGAACATCATCTTTGCTATCCTTACGGTAATTCTGCTTGCCGGGGCCGGATACTTCATCTATACGCGGGTCCTGCCCAAAACGGACACGACGCTGGAGGAAAAGCCCGCCGAAGTCCTGAAGCATGAGGCGGCGGATCTGCCCCCGGGTCAGGAAGCGCCCGTGAAATACGCCCCCGATGACATCAAGGGCCCCAAGGGGTTGCAGGTCGCCCGCGACGCGCTCAAGCGCAAGGTGGAGCCGGACACGGCTATGGCCCTCGCGCAGCAGCTCTTCGCCGCTGCGGACGACGTCAAGGCGCAGGACGGCGCATTCCTGATCGCCGACGAGCTCGCCAAGAAAGGCAATGCGCAGGCCCTGCTCATGCTCGGCGACTTCTATTCTCCGAAGCAGCCCCAGCGCGGGACCATCCAAAAGGACACCGATATGGCCAACGACTGTTACAAGAAAGCCCTCGCAGCCGGAGCCGCCGAAGCCCAGCAGCGGCTGGATGCGTTGAAGTAGAGAGAATATTGGGGAGGGGAAGGAAACCCTTTTTAAAAAAAGTTTTTCCTTCTCCTCCCCAAACCTGCCAGCGCGCAGTCCACCCCATCCTCTCCAAAGGCGTTTCTCAACGGGGCACATGGCGATCACGTGAGCGCGGCAGCCTTCACCTTGGCGGCAGTTTTCCGAAGACGCCTCCTTTCCTTCAATGCCAGACGCCTTTTACTGCAAAAAGTCTTCTCGTTAGCCGGGGGCGTCATGCCTCAGCCTCCGAACGCATTATCCCGACAGGAGAATCCCATGAAACGAATCCTCATCGCCATACTGACGGCGCTTACGCTCCTCGCGGGGTGGACGCCGGCGGCGCACGCGGCGGATCGCACGCCGTTGCTGATGGAAGGCAAGAAAACCCTGTACCAGCGGGTGATCACCCATCCCGGCGCGAGCCTATACGCCGGGCAAGGGGAAGGCTCCACCGTCATCCAAAAGGCCGTGCGCCCGTTCAGCGTGTTTTATGTGTACACCCGCGACGGGAACTGGCTTGAGGTCGGCGCGTCCACCACAAAGCCCGACGGCTGGATAAAGGCCACGGACACCACCGCATGGAACCAGGCCCTTACCCTGCTTTTCACCGACCGCTCACAGCGCCAGCCCGTCCTGTTCTTCAAGGACCACAAGGCCATCATGGATGTCTGCCAGGCGGAAGACCTGCCGGGCAGCCTTTCGAAGCTCCGCGCCGAAGCCAAGGCCGCGCAACAGGGCGACGCCCCGGCGGATCTGCCCATCCTCGCCGTGGAGCCCGACGACGCGCAGGGTGCCGTCTCGCGCAACCGCTTCTACCTGATGCCCATCCTGAAAGTGGACACGCCGTTCGAGGGGACCAAGCTCCTTGAAGTCGCCTCCATCGATCCCGGCAGCGCCGGGGACAAGCCAGACGCCAACGCCCCAAAAGACGCCAAGGACGACGGCGTCCCGCGCACGGGCATCGCAATGGTCATCGACACGACCATTTCCATGAAACCCTACATCGACCAGAGCCTCAACGTGGTGCGGGCCATTTTCGACTCCGTCGCCAAGGACAAGCTGGACGACAAGGTTTCCTTCGGCATCGTGGCCTTCCGCAACAGCACGAAGGCGTCGCCAAAGCTCGAATACGTTACCAAGGTCGTCAGCGATTTCCGCGACGCCACCAAACGCGACGAACTGGAAAAGGCCCTCAGCGGGCTTGAGGAAGCCAAGGCATCCAGCCACTCCTTCAACGAGGATTCCCTCGCCGGGGTCAAGGCCGCGCTCGATCAGCTGAACTGGCAGCCTTACGCCAACCGGGTGCTGCTCCTGCTCACGGACGCCGGGCCGCTGCCTCTGAGCGACGCCAACGCCTCCACAAGCCTCGACGTGCAGGAACTGGCCGACCTTGCGGCCTCCCGCAACATCCGGCTGGTGGTGGCGCACGTCCGCACGCCCGCCGGAAAGGGCAACATCGACTACGCCGCCAAAGCCTACGCCACGCTGTCCTCCGTGCCCGGCGGGAAAAGCGCGTACATCCCGATTCAGGCCACGGATGCCGCCAAGGGCAGCGCCTCTTTCGCCAAGGCCGCCACGGGCCTGTCCTCCGCGCTGGTTTCGAGCGTGAAGCAGGCCCTTGCCGGGAAGGCCCCGGTAAAGCCGCAGGAAGCGCCCGCCCAATCGCCGGAAGAGCGCGCCAAGCAGATCGGCGAGGAACTCGGCTACGCCATGCAGCTTGAGTATCTCGGCAAAAAGCAGGGGACCCGCGCGCCGGAAGTCGTGACGTCATGGATTGCCGACGCGGATCTTGACGCCCTCAGCGCCGGAAAGCCCGTCAGCGCCGTTTCGGTCGCCGTCCTGCTGACCAAGAATCAGCTCAGCGATTTGCAGCGCCAGCTCAAGATCATCATCGACAACGCGGAGCGGACCCGCAAGACCGACTCGCGGGACTTCTTCCAGGGCATCCTGTCCGCCTCGGCGCAGCTTGCCCGCGATCCCGCAGCCTTCTCCCAGAAGCCCGGCGCAAACCTCCGCGATATGGGCGTGCTCGGCGAATTCCTCGACGATCTGCCCTACAAGAGTGACATCATGCTGCTTTCCGAGGACGACTGGTACCGCATGAGCGTCGGCGAGCAGACCGCTTTCATCAATCGCCTCAAGTCCCGCGTCGCCCGTTACGAAGAGTACGACCGCGACGTCAGCAACTGGGAGAGCTTCGGCTCCAAGGATCCCGGCGACTGGGTTTACCGTGTCCCGCTGGCAATGCTGCCGTAACGTAGAAAAATAAGATTGGGGAGGGGGAGGAAGAACCCTTCTGAAGAAGGGCTTCTTCCTCCCCCTCCCCAAACCCCACTCCCTCCATCTCCCAAGACTTTTATGTTTATCGAATCCCTGTTCACAGCTTTCCTTGAAGCGATTTTTTGATTCAAAAAAAGAACCTTTTTTTCCAGACTCACACATCCTTGCGTGATCAATAGATACACAAATGGAATTTTCCCCTATGAATCTCTGCGAATTGCGAAACGTCGCACTCGAACGGAAAGCGCGGGACTACACGTATCGGCTCCGCATTGAATCCCTGGCCATCCGGGCCGGTGAAAAAATCGCGCTGATCGGCCCTTCGGGCTGCGGGAAAAGCACCGCGCTGGACCTGCTCGCCATGATACTGCCCCCAAGCGGGGCGGAAACGTTCCTGTTCAACGCGCCGGGCGATACGCCGGAAGATGTGGCGGAACTCTGGCGGCGCGGGGGGCGGGAACGTATGGCCCGGCTGCGGCTGCGGCATATCGGCTATGTGCTGCAAACCGGTGGACTCCTGCCCTTCCTGAGCGCGCGGGACAACATGACAACGCCGGGCAGAGCCAAGGGCATGGACGCGAAGGCCGTGGACGCCGGATTGAAGGAACTGGCCGGACGCCTCGGCATCGGACACCTGCTCAGCGCCCTGCCGGACAAACTGTCCATCGGGGAACGGCAGCGGGTCGCCATAGCGCGGGCGCTGCTGCCGAAACCTGAGCTCGTGCTCGCCGACGAGCCCACCGCCGCGCTGGACCCCGTGACCGCGAAGAACGTCATGCGCCTGTTTACGGAACTGGCCGGAGAATGCGCGCTGGTCGTCGTGTCGCACGACCACAGGCTGGTCGAGGAAAACGGCTTCCGCTGCCTGCGCCTGGATGTGGACGGCGGGGACGGCTCCATCAACACCACGCTGCGGGGGTGAACATGCGTTTTTCCATCATCTGCGGCATGGCCCTGAGGGACTACTGGCACGAGCGCGCCCTGTCCCTGTGCGCGGTGCTTGCGCTGGCGACCGTGCTGGCTCCCCTGCTCATCCTGTTCGGCGTACGCAACGGCGTCATCAGCAATCTTCAGGAACGGCTGCTCCAAGACCCCCGCAACCTTGAAATCGTTCCTGTGGGCAGCGGCAAATACGGCAAGGCCTTCTTCGAAGAGCTGCGGAAACGCCCGGACGTGGGCTATGTGGTCCCCCAGACGCGGGCCATAGCCGCGACCATCGGCCTGCTCCCCGCCTCCGAAAAAAAAGGCGGGCTGTCCCCCAACCCGGTCAACGTCAGCCTCATCCCTTCCGGCGCGGGTGATCCTTTGACCCGGCGTTTTGCCGGAAGCGCGGCCCTGAAGGACGACGAAATCATCCTGACCGCGCCCGCCGCCGACAAGCTCGGAGCGCGCGCCGGGACCATACTGACCGGGCGGGTCACGCGGGCGCGGGGCATGGCGCGGGAGCAGGCGGAAACGCCCCTGCGCGTCAAAGCCGTACTCCCGCTGTCCGCGCTCCAGAAGGAGGCCGCCTTTGTGCCGCCGTCATTGGCCGAGGACGCCGAAACCTACCGCGACGGTATGGGCGTACCCGAACGCGGCTGGACGGGAACGGCGCGCGGAGACGGCGAACGGCTCTACCCTTCGTTCCGGCTCTATGCCGGAAACCTTGACGGTGTGATCTCGCTGCAGGACTTTCTGGGCACCCGGAACATCGACGTCTATACCCGCGCCGAAGAAATCGAAAACGTCAAAATGCTGGACCGCTCCACAACGCTGGTGTTCGGCCTGATCTGCCTTGCGGCGGGCGTGGGCTTCCTCGCATCCACGGCGAGCAACCTCGTCGCCGCCATCCGGCGCAAGCGCCGCGTGCTCGGCATTATCCGGCTCATGGGCTTTTCCGGGGCGGACATCGTGTGCTTCCCGCTGATGCAGACGCTGTTCACGTCCGCGCTCGGCATGGGGCTGGCCTTCGCGCTCTACGCCGCCGTCGCGGGCGTCATCAACGCCCTCTTCCCCCTCGGTGCGGAACTCGGCGCCGTCTGCCGCCTGTCGTGGGCGCATGTCGGGGGGGCTGCCGGCGTCGTGCTCGCGTTGTCCCTGCTGGCCGCCCTGCCGCCGAGCCTTTCGTGCAGCCGCCTTTCACCTTCCGAGGTTATCCGCAATGAATAAATGGTGTTTCCTGTTGATTGCCGCCTGCCTGCTCGCTCCCGATACGGGGCACGCCGCGCTCAAGGCACGGGACGATGTGAAGGCCGAAGACGCCTTCAACCCCAACCCCGCCCCCGATGATCTGATCCTGCCCATGCCCTGCGGGCAAAGCATGGTGCTCAAGGCTGTAGGCGTACGCGGCAAGGGCCTGCTCTGGGATCTCGAAACCCGTTTCGGACGCCGGGACGGCGGCTCCGACGATCGCGGCTATTATGACAGCCCGTATGCGTCCGCCATCTCGGGCCCGTTCGTGCTCAAGGATCTCCCTCCCGACTGGCGGCAGAGAATCAAGGCCGCCAACCCGGACGCCGACGCCATGCAATTCTATTTTGAAGGCAAATACGAGGTGAGCAAACGCCAGTGGGATGCCGTCATGGGCGGGCAGTGTATGGATGGGGACGCCCTCCCCCCCCTCAGCCCCGAGGACGCGCGCCCCGTCGTCGAGGTTTCGTGGCATGAGGCGCAGGAATTTACCAGGAAGTATACGGAGTGGCTGCTTGCCAACGCTCCGCAGTCCCTGCCCGGCTTTCAGGGGGACGACAGGAACACCGCCTTTGTCCGCCTGCCCACGGAAGCGGAATGGGAGTACGCGGCGCGCGGCGCCCAGAAGGTTTCGCCGTTGTCCCTGAGCCAAGAGGATTTCTTTGAAATGCCGATGGGCGACGCCATCAAGAACTACGCCGTGTTCCGCGACAGTGAGGGGACTTCGGAAGAAACGCTCCAGCGCATCGGCTCGCGCAAGCCCAATCCGGCGGGATTCTACGACATGGCGGGCAACGCCGCCGAAATGGTGCAGGACGGATTCCAGTTCTCCCTCGGCGGACGGCTCCACGGCTCCACGGGCGGCTTTATCCGCAAGGGCGGCGGATTCCTGTCCACGCAGGATGAGGTCATGCCCGGACGGCGGGAAGAAGTGGCCCCCTTCCTCAAGGACGGGCCCAACAAGGCACGGGATCTCGGATTCCGCATCGCCCTTTCCGGCATCAACACCCCCGGCGGCGCAAGGCCCGCGGAACTGGCCTCGGAATGGAAGAAGGCCGGGATCGAGCTGTCCGCCGAACTGAACCCCTCCGGCGATCCGCTGGAACTGGTGGCCCAGCTTGAAGCGCGGGCCGGAAGCGATGCGGAAAAGGCCAGCCTCAAGGGGCTTCAAAACCTGATCCGCGAAAACAATATTTCGCTCGAACGCCAGAAGCGCTCCACGGTGTCCAATGAAATCCGTTCGGCCGTCTACCTTGTGACCATGCTCAAGGACTGCCTGATCAAGCGGGAAATCATCGGCAAGGAGCTGCAGAACTTCGAGGACAAGAAAAAGCAGATCACGGCGGCCCTGCCCAAAATGAAAGCCGCCGAAGCCAACCAGTACAAGCAGGTCCTTGCCAGCCTCGACAAGGGCATAGCCCTTTCCAAAACCGGCATCGGCAATCAGGAAGCCGAATTCCGTTCCATGCTCCTGTTCTACAAACAGACGGTGGAAAATACCCGGAAGGTGCCGCAATCCCTCTTTGACGAAGAGTTGAAGGGCATCGGGCAGGAAATGTCCGGCAAGGCCCCCCACCTCGTCAAGCAAAACGCCTCACTCCAGATCTACAGGAAGCACGTCGCCGCACTGCGCGGCGGCAAGCTGGCTCTGCTCTCGTCGGATGCGCTCAGAAAGGACATCCTGTCATTGATTCCCAAGGGGAAATGATTCATAAGAGGAGGGGGAAAAACTCTCCCTCCTCCTCTATTCTCCTGCGGACATATCGATTTCACTCTCCGTTTCCGGCTTTTTTGTATCCCTCGGACGACCTTGAGCTCATCCATCCCTTTCCCTCTCTGGTGCTCTCCACACCCCGCTCCTTTTCCGCTCGCTTTCCTTCCATACCTTACCTGTGACACAGCTTTTCTTTTCCGCCATTTGCGGAGATGCCTGATGCGCTAGGAAAATCATAGCCTTTTCTTTCTTTTTTTCTAAAGTAACAAATTGATAATAAAGGATAATAAGGAATCCTTATTATCAATATTGATTATTGTTATTGACTTATCTGTGGGAAGCGCGCATGGTTTCTTCACACAGGGCATCTCTGTTTCCTTGCAACGTCTCAACCCCACCCGGCCAGCCGGAAAAAACCAAAGGAGGCAACCATGTCCAACGATCTGCTCACAAACAACGCCGGTGCTCCGGTAGTCGATAACGAAAACGCCCTCACCGCCGGGCCTCGCGGCCCCATGCTGCTTCAGGATACGTGGTTCCTCGAAAAGCTGGCCCATTTCGACCGTGAAGTCATTCCCGAACGCCGTATGCACGCCAAAGGCTCCGGCGCATACGGCACGTTTACGGTTACCCACGACATCACCCGCTATACCAAAGCCTCCCTGTTCTCCCAGATCGGCAAAAAAACCGATCTGTTCATGCGTTTCTCCACGGTTGCGGGCGAACGCGGCGCCGCTGACGCCGAACGCGACATCCGCGGCTTCGCCATCAAATTCTATACGGATCAGGGCAACTGGGATCTCGTGGGCAACAACACGCCAGTCTTCTTCCTCCGCGACCCGCTGAAATTCCCCGACCTGAACCACGTGGTCAAACGCGATCCCCGCACCAACATGCACAGCGCCAAAAACAACTGGGACTTCTGGACCCTCCTGCCCGAAGCGCTGCATCAGGTAACGGTCGTCATGAGCGATCGCGGCATTCCGGCGAGCTACCGCCACATGCACGGATTCGGCAGCCACACATTCAGCTTCATCAACGCGAACAACGAACGCTTCTGGGTGAAATTCCATTTCCGGACGCAGCAGGGCATCAAAAACCTGACCGACGCCGAAGCCGAAGCCATTATCGCCAAGGATCGTGAAAGCCATCAGCGCGATCTCTATGAGCACATCGAAAAGGGCGATTTCCCCCGCTGGACCCTGTTCATTCAGATCATGCCCGAAGCCGACGCCGAGAAACTGCCCTACCATCCCTTTGATCTGACCAAGGTCTGGTATCACAAGGACTATCCGCTCATCGAAGTGGGCGAACTCGAACTGAACCGCAATCCCGAAAACTATTTCGCGGAAGTGGAACAGGCCGCGTTCAATCCCGCGAACGTGGTTCCCGGCATCAGTTTTTCGCCGGACAAGATGCTGCAGGGGCGTCTCTTCTCCTACGGCGACGCGCAGCGCTACCGCCTTGGCGTGAACCATCACCTCATCCCGGTGAACAAATCCCGCTGTCCGTTCCACAGCTACCACCGCGACGGCCAGATGCGCGTTGACGGCAACTACGGCAGCTACACCAACTACGAGCCCAACAACAACGGCGCGTGGAAGGACCAGCCCGATTTCTCCGAGCCGCCGCTGAAGCTTTCCGGCGACGCCGATCACTGGAAGTACCCTTGCGACGACGCCGATTATTACGAACAGCCCGGCAAGCTTTTCCGGGTTATGACGCCCGAGCAGCAGGAAGCCCTTTTCGGCAACACCGCCCGCGCCATGGCCGGTGTGCCCCGTGAGATCCAGATCCGCCACATTTACAATTGCTCCAAGGCTGATCCCGCTTACGGCAAGGGTGTTGCCGACGCCCTCGGCATCCCCATGAGCGAAGTGAAGTTGTAAAATAGCTAGGGGATAGAAGCATTGGGGAAGGGAGGGAAAACTTTTCTGAAGAAAAGCTTTCCCTCCCTTCCCCAAACCCCATCCCT
>NZ_JNJP01000047.1 GCF_000701705.1 Bilophila wadsworthia ATCC 49260
CTTTCGGAAGGCCGGGCTACGCTTGCCGAGATTCTTGAGCATTTGCGGGGCATGGGCGTTGAAACGGTTTCACTCTCCGCGCTCGGACGCCAGAAGCAGAAGATCGACAAGGTGGCTGCGAAACTCAGGCAGAGCCGGGAGATAGTGGACGCTCTTGTCGAAAAGGCTGGGCCGAGCGCCGCCGAGGGGAAACAGGGGCGGCTTCTCGTCCAAATGCTCCGCAAGCTCGTTTATGATCACCTTGAAGCGCATCTTTTGGAAGAGGAAGACGGGGAAGGGCTCGATAATCAGGGTGTCTTTTTCCTCGCAAAGTCCTTGAAGGAAATGTCGCAGGCCGCCCGGCTCGAACAGGACTTTGAGGCGAAGGTCCGGGAGCGCGTCCAGAAAGAGACGGTGAAGGCCGTGGAAGACAGCGCCCGCGAGGCCGGGCTTTCCGCCGAGACGGTGGAAGCGATCAAGGGCCGCATTCTGGGGATAAAAGATGCCTAAGCCGCCTGTGACCGCCGAAGAATGGGAACGCCACCGGGAAGCGTCCCGACAGGCTCTTCCCGACACGCTCAAGGGAAAAACGCTTCCGGACGTCCTCTTGCCGTACCAGCAGCGGGCCGTGGCCTCGATCATGGAGCTTCCGGTGGTGGTCATCGAAAAGAGCCGCCGTATCGGCCTGACGTGGGGCATCGCGGCTGCGGCCGTGCTCCTTTCCGCCTCGTCGCGTTCCGCCGGAGGGATGGATACGCTCTATCTCGGGTACAGCCTCGACATGGCCCGCGAGTTCATCGATACTGCGGCGATGTGGGCGAAGGCGTTCGCCCCGGCCGCCTGCGAGGTTGAGGAATGCCTTTTCAAAGATACGAAGCCCGACGGTTCCTCGGACGACATCCTCGCCTACCGCATCGTTTTCGCTTCCGGGTATGAAATCATGGCGCTCACGTCCCGCCCCCGTTCTCTTCGCGGGCGTCAGGGCATGGTCATCCTCGACGAAGCGGCTTTCCATGATCAGCTTGGCGAGGTCATGAAGGCGGCGCTCGCCCTGCTCATGTGGGGCGGCAAAGTCGTGGTCGTCTCGACGCATGACGGGGATACCAACCCGTTCAACCTGCTCTGCGAAGAAGTCCGCAAGGGAAACAAGCCCTACGAGCTTGTCAAAATCACCTTCGACGATGCGCTTGCGGACGGGCTGTACCGCCGAATCTGCCTTGTGCAGGGGAAGGGATGGAGCCCGGAAGCGGAGAACGAATGGCGCGAAGGCATTATAGCTTTCTATGGGGAAGATGCGGACGAAGAGCTTTTCGTCATTCCCCGGCACGGCTCCGGGGCGTACATCCCGGCGGCGCTCATCGAACGCGCCCAGCGCGTCGACGTGCCGGTCTTGCGCTTCGAGCGGCCGGATGCATGGGCGGAGCTTGCGGATCACCTTCAGGAAGCCGAGGCCCGCGACTGGTGCGAGGCGGAACTTTCCCCCGTGCTCACCGGGATTCCGGCGGGGTTCGACACCTACGCCGGGGAGGACTTCGCGCGCAAGGGCGACCTCACATCCCTTTGGATAGCGCAACGGCGGCAGGACATGAGCTTCCCGTGCGTGCTGCTCCTTGAGCTTCGCAATGTTCCTTATGAAATTCAAAAGCTCATCGTGTTTTACGTCCTCTCCCGGCTGGCGAGGCTCAGGGGCGGCATGTTCGACGCCACCGGGAACGGCGGCTACCTCGCCGAGGCCGCCGCGAAGCGCTTCCGGGGAATCGTTGCGCAAATGCTCAATCCCACCTTTTACGCCGGGATTACCCCGAAATTCAAGGCGGCGTTCGAGCGGGACGAAGTCGTCATGCCCCGAGACGTCGATGTATATAATGATCACCGTTCCATCCGTCTGGTGAAGGGTGTTCCCCAGATCGTCCGGGAAGAACAGCGGGCGGGCAAAGGTGAAGACAGCAAAGGGCGGAAGAAACGGCGTCACGGCGACTCGGCGATCGCGCATCTTCTTTGTTATGCGGCGTCGCAGGAGAAAAAGGCCGAAATCGAATTTTTGACGGAAAGCGGGGAGTCAGGCTGGCGGAGTACGTCCGGCGGCCTTTTCGCCGCCCGCCCCGGAGGAGCTGAGGAATGGTGAAAGAGAAGAAAACGCCGAAAATCCAGCCCGAGTACCGCGTCGTCAGTTCCGGAGCGCTTGATCTGGCGAATTTTGCCGGGGAAATCGTTTCAAACCCGGACACGGTGCTCGTGTCTCTCGGCGGGGAGCTCAAGAATTACGCGAAACTCCTGCGCGACGATCAGGTCCACAGCTTGCTTGAACAGCGTCAGGACGCGCTCATCGCCGCCGAGTGGGAGGTTGTGCCGGGCGGTGAGGACAGCCGAGACCGGGAAGCCGCCGACTTTTTGCGTGGGCAGCTCATGGCGCTGAATTGGGATGCGATCACACGCCGGATGCACAAGGGTGTTCTTTACGGCTACTCCGTCGCCGAATGCATCTTCGGCATGGACGGGAACAGGATCACCCTCGACGCCGTGAAGGTGAGAAAACCGTGGCGGTTCGGGTTCGGCAAGGACGGCGAGCTGAAACTTCGCGTCAACGCGCAGACTTTGCTCATGCCCGAGAGGAAGTTCTGGATCGCGGTGTGGGGGGCGGATGACGACGATTCCCCTTATGGGCAGGGGCTCGGCCATGCGCTCTGGTGGCCGGTGTACCTGAAACGCAACGGCGCGAAGTTCTGGGCGGCGTACCTCGACAAGTTCGGCTCGCCGTCCGTCAAGTCGAAATACCCGGCGGGAGCCACCGAGAAGGAAAAGGCGACGGCGCTTGAGGCGGCCAAAGCCTTTCGGAATGAATCCGCCGTTGCCGTGCCGGAAGGGTTCGACGTCGAGCTTATCGAGGCCGCGAAGAATTCCGGCGGGAGTTATGAAGAGTTTTTAAAATACTGGGATGGAGCCATTGCGAAGATCATCCTTTCCCAGACCGGGACGACGCAACAGGGGCAATACTCCGGCACTGCGGAAGTGTTGAACGACGTCAAGTCCGAACTCGTGAAGGCCGATGCCGACCTTTTGTGCGAGAGCTTCAACGACACCGTCGCCACATGGCTTACCGAATGGAACTTCCCGGGCGCGAAGACGCCGCAGGTCTGGCGGAAGGTGCCGAACACCCGGCGGGAAGAAGCGCAGCGTGCCGCCGACAAGGGGGCGTACGAGATCGGCCTCGAACTTACGGACGACGCGATCAACCGCCGTTACGGCGAGGATTGGAAACGCCGTGCGGCTGCGCCTGTCTCCGTCCCATCGGATTCTCCCGCCTTCGCCGAACCGGGACGGGACGAGCCCGGCGAAATCGCCGAACAGCTTGAGTCCGTGACGAACGCAGCTGACACGGGTATGATCGACATGATACGCGCCGAACTGGACGCGGCGATCAGGGCCGGGGAGGACTTCGCGGCGTTCTCGGATCGGATTGCCGGACTGTACCCCGTCATGGATACGGCGGAACTGGCCGAAGCCCTCGAGGGGGCCGTATTGGCGGCCAATCTTTCCGGCAGGGCTTCCAATGGCTGATCCGAAAAAACGCCCCGAGGTCGAATTCAAGGGGACGCCCTTCAAGGAGGCGATTGATTTCTTTCAGGGCAAAGTCCGCGTCCCCACCCGCGCCTATACCGATCTCATGGGGGCCGCGCACAGCAAGGGCTTTATGGTCGCCGGGGCGACGAAAGACGAGCTTCTCGCGGATTTTCAGGAAACCATTGGACGCTGCATCCGGGACGGCCTGACGCTTGAGGATTTCCGCAAGGATTTTGACAGAATCGTTGCCGCCCACGGGTGGAGCTACAAAGGTTCCCGGGGCTGGCGGACCCGTACCATCTTTGAGACGAACATCCGCACCTCGTACATGGCCGGCAAATGGCAGCAGGCGCAGGAAACCAAACGGATGCGCCCCTACGGGCGCTACATCCATACGACCGTCCGGCATCCGCGCCTTGATCACGAGTCATGGCACAACAAAATAGTGCCTCTCGACGATCCGTGGTGGACGTACCGCTGGCCGCCGAACGGCTGGGGATGCAAATGCGGCGTGGAAACCGTCTCGGAGCGGGAGTTGCAGCGCGAAGGCTGGGAGGTCTGGAACCCGCCGCCGGATACAACAAAGATGGTTCCGGTGAAGACGCCGGACGGCATCATCGAGGTCGAAACCGTGGACGGCGTCGATCCGTCCTTTGCCTATAACCCCGGCAAGGCGGCATCCGGGATGTGCCTTTCCCCGGTAAAGATTCAGGAGGCGCAGTCCGACGGCACGTGGAAGGGCTGGCGGCCCATTCCGTGGGGCGAAAGGTCGCGGGAAAACTGGGAGTCGCTGGGGCGTCCGGAAAAGCTCCCCTTGGACAAGCCCACGGCGAAGCTCGCAGAAAAGGTTTCCACCCCGGAAGCGCTCAGGCCCATACTTGAAAAGACGATCGGCGCGGACTCGGCCTTTTTCCAGACGGCGGACGGGGCCGTCGTGTGGCTCTCCGTCGACACGCTCATGCATATACAGCCGGGCCGGAGCCCGTTCGTGCCGCTCATTCCCGAACTTCTGAGTGATCCGTTCGAGGTGTGGATGGATTTCGAGGAGCACGAGGCGACGGGACGGGTGGAGCTGAAAAAGCGGTATGTAAAGCTGATCTGGACGGGAAAAAGGGAGCAGGGGCTCTATATTGTGGTGCAAGTTGTCAATGGACGGCTTACGGGATGGACGTTCGTTCCTGCATCATCAAAAAGCGTCTTGAACAACCAAAGACGGGGAAAGCTCATTTGGAGCCGAGAATAAAAAAGCGGCACGGCGTCATGCCGAACCGCAGAAATATGGGGCGGGAGGAATCCAAGATATGGCCAAGCCTCCCCGCCGGGTATGGGTTAGCGGGGCCATATCCCGACCCATGCCGTCGCTGAGATAATATACCATTTTTTATTTTCAAAACTCAAGAAGAATTTATGCCGTTTTCATGAGAAAGAGCTTAACATATCTTCAATATCATCAGCGGATTGTTTTTCATTAAGATGATGTATTTCCACTTGTTGAAAAAGAGTATCTATGAGCGCTTTACCTGATCTTACGCCCCTTATTCTTACTCCATCAATAAAAACATTCAACTGGCATGGGTCCTCTTGATCATGTACTATGGAAATAGTCTTTCCTGCAAACGGAACATCACAAATATCTTCGTTTGATTCCAATAAGTTATCTGCTGACACCACCCAAGTAGGTCTTAAAAAATACGCATAGCTATCCATGAGATATACTCCTCATTAAAAGTAACTGGATGGGATACAAAAAAATCCGCCTGAAGAGGCTGCTACTCATTTCCTATATTCTATTTTGTTCAAAAACAAGAGAGGTTGACGCCCCAGTTTTTCCGGGCTAGGGAAATACTAGGAGGAAAACTATGCGAAAACTGGTAATTGCTGTTTTGCTGGTGCTGTTGTTTCCCGTATGTTCCTTTGCGGGGACGAAGCTCTTCAAAGATTATGAGTACGGGATGTCAAAGGAGGAAGTTCGCAACAAGTCAAAAGCTGTCCCCTGTCAAGATTTAAGGGTGCACGGCAATCTGTGCATTGCCCAGCCTGTGCCGTTTGCGGGGAAAGAATGGGAAATGGCCTTTATGCTGGATAAGGATCGCCTTGTCTCTGTTGTTCTCGTTAAACCCTTTGATGAGATTACCTATAACAACGTGATGAAAACAACGCTTGTTAAGAATGGATTTACTCCATTGTATGCACGGGCAGATTCCTATGAAGTGGACATTATAGCGGTTGCCAAAAAACAGGGAAAGGAAGCGTTGAAAATGGCCTTAGCCAAGGCGTATCCCGGCAAGGCCCAAACGATCCTTTACAGTTTTTTTGACGGGGAACATATCAAGTCCTCTGTATCGGCATACCAACCTGACACTCTCAAGGATTTTCTGGAACATGCAGAGATCGGAACTCGAAGTGTTGATGTGGTTGTGAATAACGGTATGCTCATGCTAAAATTTTTGGCTCCGTTGGACGCCTTGGCCGACATGAAAAAAGATTCCAGTTCCGCCGAAGAAGCTTTTTAAGGGGCTGAGATTCCGTTACCCAGAATGACATGTGTTTATAAACGCCTGTAAACGGGGTACGCGGTCTTTTCTTTTTAAAACCAGGCAACGGCTCATGTCGGGGCGAAACCGCCCTTAAAAACGGTTTGTGCGGGACGTTCGCTTCCCACCGGGAACACGTTTTCCTAAAGCCCTTTCAAAGACTCCTTTCCGCCCGTCCGCTACAACGGGATGAAAGGAGTCTTTCTTATGCCCAACCTCATCGAAATCTTCCGGGGCGGGACACATACCGACATGCGCGGGACGACGCTCGCGTTCGGCGAATCCGAGATCGCCGATATCGCGGCGGCCTATGATCCCGCGCTTTCGGAAGCGCCGATCGTCATCGGCCACCCCCGCACGGACGCCCCGGCCTACGGCTGGGTCAAGTCGCTTTCCGCACGCGGGGACAGGCTCTACGCCGAGCCCGATCAGGTGGACGCCGCCTTTGCGGAGCTCGTCGAATCGGGCCGCTACAAAAAGGTTTCGGCCTGCTTTTACCGTCCCGCAGCCCCCGCGAACCCCAAACCCGGCGCGTACTACCTGCGGCACGTCGGCTTTCTCGGCGCGCAGCCGCCCGCCGTCAAGGGGCTTGCCCCGGTGGAGTTCGCCGAAAGCCCCGAGGACGACCTGCTTCTCGTGGAGTTCGCCGACCATGAATCCGTGAGCCTGCTTTCCCGCGTACTGTCCCTGTTTCGCGGCGTGCGTGACTACATCGTCGAGCGCGACGGAACGGAAAAGGCCGACGCCGTCATTCCGAACGGCGTTCTCGAAAGCATGAAGGAGCAAGCCACCGTGGCCTTGGTCCTCCCTCCCGACCCCGAACCCGCCTACAGCGAGGAACACGTCATGTCCGATGACAAGAAAACCGTCTCCCCCGTGCAGCCCGCCGCAAGCCCCGATGAGCTGGCCCGGCGCGTCTCCGAGCTTGAAGCCCGCGAAGCCGCCTTTGCCGAACGCCAGCGCAGGGCCGAAGCCGAAACCGTCGTTACCGCCGCCGTCCGGGAGGGCCGTCTTACCCCGGCGCAGTCCGAAGGGCTCGCCGCGTTCATGGCGAACCTTTCCGAGTCCGACGCCGTCGCCTTTTCTGAAGGAGGAAAGGAGCTTTCCCCTGTGGCCTTCATGAAAACCTTTCTGTCCCGCCTGCCCGTGCAGGTGGAGTTTGCCGAAAAGTCCGCCGGGGCCGACGAAACCATAGACGGGCTTTCGCCGCTCGACGCCGCGAACCGCGCCGTCGCCTATCAGGAACGGATGAAGAGGGACGGCGTCGTCATCACCACCACCGAAGCCCTTTCCGCCGTGAAGGCGGGCAAGGATAATGGAGCGCAGTAATATGGCAACTCCCGGCATCTACAAAAATTTTGAGGCCGAAGGCGAGATCGGCCCCTACGTCATCGTAACCCACGGCACCGCCGACTATGCCGTGAAGGCCGCCACCGGCGCGACCGTGGCGCTTGTCGGCACCACGGACGAGCTCGGCAAGCTCTCGAACGGGCGCGTCGACGTCTGCACCGGCGGCATTCCCGAAGTGGCGCTCGGCGGAACCGTGGCCGCAGGCGATCCTCTGACGAGCGACGCTTCCGGCAAGGCCGTGAAGGCCACGGCCGCAGGCAATCGCATTCTCGGGTTCGCCCTCGTATCCGGTGCTTCCGGCGACATCATCCCCTATCAGTACAGCCTCGGCACGCTCGCCGTAGCGGCCGCAGGCTAAGGAGCACTCATGGCTACCGCACCGTTTCACGTTTCCCCGGAGCTGACCGCGATCGCCATCGCGTACCGCAACCCCGTTACCGACTACATCGCCGATCTGGTCATGCCCCGGACACGTCCTGTGGGAAAACTGGAATTTTCCTACACCGTGTACGATCTTTCGGCGTTCAACCGCCCGAATACGTTCGTCGGCCGCAAGGGCCGCCCGAACGAGGTCACCATGTCCTCCACCACGCAGACGGCGGCCATTGAAGACTTTGGCCTCGATGATCTCATTCCGATGAGCGATATCGAGCAGGGCCGCGCCATCGGGCGGGACATTCAGGCCGAAAGCGTCGAGTACATCATGGGGCTCGTCAAGCTCGACCGCGAGTGCCGCGTGGCGGCCGCCGCGCAGAATGCGGCGAACTTCACGAACACCGCCACACTGTCCGGCTCGAACCAGTGGTCGCACGCCGACTCGAAGCCGCTCACGGCGCTTCTCGGATACCTCGACACGCCGATGATGCGCCCGAACACCATGATCCTTTCCGCCCCGGTCTGGTCGAAGCTGAGAATCCACCCGCAGATCGTGAAGGCGATTTATCCGATTTCCGCCGAAGGGGCCGTCACCAGACAGCAGCTTGCGGATCTCCTCGAACTGAAAAACATCCATATCGGCGCGAGCTACGTCAACAGCGCCAAAAAGGGACAGGACGCCTCGCTCACCCGGGTCTGGGGCAATCACTGCACGCTTTTGTACCTTGATCCCACGGCGGAAACCTCGAAGGGCGTCACATGGGGGATGACCGTTCCCTACGGCACGGCCGTTGCCGGGACGATCGACGAACAGGGCGTCGGGCTTCGCGGGGGCGTCCGTGTTCGGGCTGGCGAATCCTTGAAAGAGCTTGTCGTCTCCAAGGGGGCGGGAATGCTCCTCAAGAACTGCATAGCTTAAGGCCGTTCGGCCATAAGGGAAAAACATGTACGCGACGCCGCAGGACATATTGGACAGGTACGGGGATACGGGGCTTTTTCTCGCCGGACGGACCGAGGAAGGGCTTCCCGACACCTCCCCGCTCATGACGGCTCTTGAGGAAGCCTCCAGCGAGATCGACGCCGCGCTCAGGGGGCGTTACCGGCTTCCCGTGGAATCCGTGCCGCCGGTCCTGCGGCGCATCGCCGTGGATCTCGCCGTCGACGCAATACCGAGGAACGCGCCGGAAACGGCGGACCTCTTCGAGCGGCGGGCGAAGGCCGCGCGGGAACTTTTGAAGGCCATAGCCAAGGGCGACGTGTCGCTCGGCATTCCCGAACTTGCCGGAAGCGCTTCCGGCGGTATGGCGTATTACGCGCCGCCGTCCGACTTTCAAACCGAGCTGGAGAAGATGTGATGGGCGGCCCTTCACTTACGCTTACGGGGGACGCCTCCCCCTTGCGGGAAATGACAAAAAAGGTTCGCCGCGCGCTCGGCAAGGCGGACACGCAAGAACTCCTCGCAACCATCGGTTCCGAGATCGTCGCCACGACGAACCGCCGTTTCGAGGCGGGAAAAGACCCAAACGGCGGAAAGTGGCCGGTATCGCTGGGGGCACGGGAAGAAAACCGCAAGACGCTCATCAAGACGGGGCGGCTCCGGGATTCCTACACACGCGAGGTCGGGCATGACTCCGTCGAGGTAGGCAGCAACGCAAAATACGCGGCCATCCATCACTTCGGCGGCGTCATCCGGGCGAAGAACGCCGGGGCGCTGCGGTTCAGGATCGGGGAATCGTTCGTCATGAAAAAGGCCGTCACCATGCCCGCGCGTCCCGCACTCGGGCTAAACGGCGAGGACGAGGATCACATCATGGAGACGACGGAAGACTGGATCGCCGGTTTCGTCAGGGAGATTAAATAATGGTTTTCAACGAACTGCGCGAGGCGATCGTCACCCGGCTGAAAGAGGCGATGCCGAAAGAAGTCGATGTCGCGGGGCACCCCGGCGTCATTGATACCGCCGAGCTCGGTCGGCTGTGCATGGCGGCCCCCGCGCTCAGGGTTTCCGTCCTGAAGGTGCTCGGCGTCGACCGGGCGCGCGGCAACGACGCCGCAGAGCTCCAGATCGGCGTGTATATCGTGGCCGGGGCGGGAAAGGGCGGCGTCGGCGCGGACGAGGTGGCGCTGTCGATCCTTCCCCGCGTGCTCGCCGTGGTCAACGGCGAGAACTGGAACCTGCAATGCGTGGAAAACCGGCCCGAAAACATCAGCGCCGACAACCTGTTCGACGGTTCGCTCCCCGGGCTTTCCGGCGGCCGCCTCGTCTCGCTCTGGGGCGTCGCATGGCGGCAGCGCGTCATCATGCCGCCGCTCATCGATTTTACGGCTCCGGATCGGTATCCGACCGATCCCGACGCCGGAAAGGTTCCCGCGCCGTGGAACGATCCGCTCGCGGAGTTCCTGCGGCTCGGGCTCAAGCTCAAAACCGTGCCGGACGAAACCGGCGCACCGCATATCTACTCCGACGACATCATCGCCGTGAGAGGAGAAAACCATGAATAGGCTCAACGTCAAACCGGTTTCCGGGCGTCTCGTGCGCCACCCCGAGACGGGGGAACCCCTCCCGGCGGGAGGGCTTGCCGTCCCCCGCTCGCCGTACTGGCTCCGTCGCCTGAAGGACGGCGACGTCACCCTTGCGACGCCCGACACGGGCAAGGCGGTGAAACATGGCGATTAGCTTAGACAACATTCCCACGACGATCCGCGTGCCGCTCGCGTACGTCGAGTTCAACAACGAAAACGCGGTATCGGGCACGGCGGCGAATCCGTACAGGCTCCTCGTGCTCGGGCAGAAGACAAGCGCCGGGACGCACCCGAAACTTTCGCCCGTCCTCGTCACCTCAGCCGATCAGGCAGCAAAGCTTTTCGGCGTCGGCTCCATGCTGCACGCCATGCTTGCGGCCGTCAAAAAGGCGAACGGCTATGTCGAGGCGTGGGCGCTCGCCGCCGAAGACAACGAATCGGGCCAGAAGGCGGCGGCAACGGTGACGCTTTCCGGCACCACCACGAAAAGCGGCACGCTCTGGCTCTATATCGGCGGCGTGTCCGTATCGTGCAAGGTTGTTGCGGGCGAAGAACTTTCAGCCGTGGCGACGCGCCTCGCTTCGGCCGTCAACGCCGACGCGACGCTTCCGGTCACGGCGCAGGCCGCCGAAAAGGTGGTGACGCTGACGTGCCGCTGGGCCGGGCTTACCGGAAACGATCTTGATCTGCGCATGGGCGTGTACGGCGAAGACATGCCCGCCGGGCTTGTCGCGACATGCACGGCGTTTACGGGCGGCACGGCGAATCCGGACGTCACGGACGCCATCGCGGCTTTCGGCGATGAACAGTGGCACGGCATCGTCATGCCGTGGACGGACGCCGCGAACATGACGGCGCTTGAGTCCGAGCTCGATCTCCGCTGGGGGCCGATGAAGCAGGCGGAATCCATCGCCTTCACGGCCTTTCGCGGGACGCTCGGCGAAACGTCGACGCACGGAAACGCCCGGAATTCCCACCTTGTGACCTGCATGGGGACGGGAAAATCCCCGACGCCGCCGTATATCTGGGCGGCCGTCAACGCCGTGACCGCGATCGCGTCTCTGGAAACCGATCCCGCGCGGCCCTTGCAGACGCTGGCGCTTCCCGGCGTCATTCCCCCGGCGCTTCCCGACCGTTGGACGATGGAGGAGCGCAACGTCCTTCTCCATGACGGGATCGCGACGTTCATGGTGCAGTCCGGGGACGTCGTCGCCATCGAGAGACAGGTCACCATGTACCAGACCAACGTCTGGAACATGCCCGATCCGTCGTATCTCGACGTCAACACCCCGGCGACGCTCGGCTACATCCGCTACGCCACCCGCGCCCGCATCCTCCAGAAGTTCCCCCGTCACAAGCTGGCGTCGGACGGGACGCGCTTCGGGCCGGGGCAGGCGATCGTCACGCCGTCCGTCATCCGGGGCGAGCTTCTCGCCCTGTACCGTGAACTTGAAGAAGCCGGGATCGTGGAAAACTTCGACCAGTACAAGGCCGATCTCATCGTGGAGCGCAACAAGGACGACCGCAACCGCGTCGACGTCCTTTCCCCGCCCGATCTCGTCAACCAGTTCCGCATCTTCGCCATGAAGATCGGCTTCGTCTTGTAGGAGGCAGCCATGCAGTTCACCGGCAAATGCATCATCCGCGTCAACGGTTCCGAAATCCGGAGCACGGACGACGCGACCCTGAACCCCGGCGGCGCGAACCGCGAGGCCGTCACCGGGGGCGGCAAGGTTTACGGGTATAAGGAAGAGACGGTCGCTCCCGAGCTCGAGTGTTCGGTGGCGCACACGTCCGACACCGACCTTACGGCGCTTTCGGCGATCACCGACGCCACCGTCATCTTCGAGACGGACAGCGGGGACAAGTACGTGCTACGCGAGGCGTTCGTCATGGAGCCCGCCAGCCTCAAAACCACCGACGGCACGGCGGGCCTCAAGTTCTCCGCCGTGTCCTGCGAAAGGATGTAGCCATGCCACAATCCATTGATGCCGCCGCGAAGCTCTCCGAAGCCGAGGACGCGGTCACGGCCCTCCTCGCTGATTCCCATATCGTCGCTTTTGCGGACGGCGTGACCATCGGCACGGTCCTCTATACCGAAGCGGAATTGCGCGAACTCACCGCCCGGGACCTTATCGACGCGCAGGAAGCGTCCGAAAAAGTCGTCCGCTCGCGGGACGCCGTCACGCTCGTTTCCTCCCCCGCCCGCATGGGGATCGAGCTGTTGCGCCGACAGGTGAAAAGACTTCGCGGCGGGGACAGCACCCACAACGGCCCGCTTTCCGTTGAAGAGCTCGGCAGGCTTTCCATAGCGGACTTCGAGCGGCTGCGTCTGGCTGCCGACGGGCTCGATCTGCTTTCCTCGCTTCATGAGGGAGAAAGCCTTGAATCCCGGGGGCGAGACGCTGGCGGGGATGCGTAACCTCGACCTTGCGCTTTTGGGACTGGCCCGCCTGTCGGGCCTGTCCCTTGCCGAGGCCGAGCGCTTGCCTCTCCGCCGTCTCGTCCGCCTCCTGCACACCATCAACTGCGCCCGGAAAGAAGCATGAAAGTATCGCTCATAGTAGACCTTGCGGGCAACCTGCAATCCCGCGCCCGCCAGTACGCTCAGGCCCTCACCGGCCTGTCGAACAGCGGAAGCCGCGCCTTTTCGGGCCTGCGAAACGCGGCGGCTTCCGTGGGACGCGGCCTTGACGGCATGGGGAACCGGTACACGGCCATGATTGCCGGGGCTGGCATTACCTACAAGGCGACGAAAGCCGTGATGGATTCGGCGCAACTTGATAAAATGCTGATCCGTGTCGCGCAGACGGCCGGGAAAACCCGCGGCGAGACCGAAAGCCTCAGAAAAGAGCTGCACGGCATGGCGAACGAGACTGGTCAATCCTATGACAGCTTGCTGCAAGGGTTTTATGGACTGATCCAGTCCGGCCAGAGCTTCGACGAGGCGTTGGCAACCATCAAGGCGATCAATCCGGCAATGGCCGTCACTGGAGCACAAGGTGAAGTGTTGGGCTCAGCCATGTCCGTCGCCGCCCAATCATTCAAGTTCGATTTGTCGAACCTTGAAACCGGCAAGCGCATCCTCGATCAAATGACTGTAGCCGGACGGCTTGGAAATGCTGAACTTGAAGACTTATCAAGTATCTTTGCACGAATCGGACAGAATGCGGCACAGGCGGGCCTCTCTTTTGAGGACACGCTGGCCTTTATAGAACGACTGTCGCTTGTCGAGAGAAATCCGGAGCGTCTGGCCACGCTTGCCGATTCAACATTGCGCCTGTTCAACAATCAGAATTACTCCAAAGAAGCCGAAAAGATCACCGGGGTCAAATTCTTCGACAAGACGGGCAATCGTCGTAATCCATTTGATGTCCTTGCCGACATGTCCGCCCGGTATGGAAAATTTTCTACGGATCAAATGCGCGCGAAAGGGATGTTCGCGGCATTCGGAAAGACGGATCTGGATACGCAGCGCGGACTCGCCATGTTGCTGCAACAGGGCGTCGTCAATGAAGCTCGCGACATGGCAACCGAAATTAAAAATGCGGAAGGCACCATTGCAAAAGACTTGCCCGCCGCCATTGACAACGCCGTCGACCAGACGGCCCGCTTGAAGGCGGCCCTCTGGGACGCCGCCGACAACTTCGCCAGACCGATCAACGACGCAATCAACGACGGCATCAAGTATATCCTCGATACCCAGCAGATAGGGGGAAAGGAGCTGCTCGTGGGCGGAAGCCTTGCCGCGCTCGGCGGTTTCGGAGCCCTGAAGCTCGGCGGGAAAACGCTCGGCAAGCTCGGTGGCGGGGTTCTCGGCAACGCCGTCAAAGGAATGGGACTCGGGCGGCTTCCCCTGCCTCTGCCCGTGTACATCGTCAATGACCGCATGTCCCTGACGGACGGCGCGCTTTCGGATCTCGTAAACGGCGGCTCCGGGCAGGCGGGGGGCAAGGGAGGCGCGGCCTCCGGAAAACCCGGCGCTCCCGTCAGGACGCCGAGGCTTCCCGGAAAAGGCGGACGGATGGCCCGTATCGCCGACTTCGGCAAGCAGGCGGCGCGAAACGGCGCGTCCGCCGGAAAATTTGCGGCCAAGGCCGGAGCTCCCGTCGCCGTCATCGGCGGCGTCATCGAAGCGGGCAGCGTCATTATGGACCCGAACGCCACGACGGATGACAAGGTTCGCGGCGTTTCCGAGGCGGCCGGTGCCGCCGTGGGCGGCTGGGGCGGAGCCGCCGGGGGGGCCGCGATCGGAGCCGCCATCGGTTCGATCATTCCCGGCCTCGGCACGGCCATAGGCGGAGCGCTCGGCGGGCTCATCGGCGGGTGGCTCGGGACGGAAGCCGGGGAAGGGCTCGGAAAGATGATCGGAGACAAGCTCACGGACAGGGATCAGGCAAAGGCGATCGGCGCGGAAATATCGGCAAAGAGTGCCGAGCTTGCCGAAAATCTGGCGGCCGAGTCCACAATCAAAATCAAGGTTGAAGGCGGACAGGCCAGCATTGAAAGTACGTCCGGCCCCGGGGACATTGACGTTTACTATGATGCCCTGAACATGCAGGGCATCATGACGATGGACTGATCTATGACAAAGACATGGGAAAACCTGCGCCCCGCGTCGTTTCGCGGCGTGGCCTTCGAGGTCGAGAGCCATTCGGAGAGCGGAGGCCGCCGCATCGAGCTGCACGAGTACCCCTTGCGGGATACGCCGTACGCCGAGGATCTGGGAAAGAAGGCGGGGAAATGGCAGATCGAGGCGTTTCTGATCAGCCGGAAAAACAGCGGCTACGCCGAACGGCGCGACAAGCTCCGGGAAGCGCTGAACGCTTCCGGCCCGGGAACGCTCATCCATCCGTATCTTGGCGAGCTGTCCGTCTCCGTCGACGGGTATTCGCTCAAGGAAACGACGCGCGAGGGCGGATACTGTACGTTTTCCATTTCATTCGTCGAAGCCGGACAGCCGGTCGAACCCGACGTCGAGAAAGACACGGCGGCGAATGTCCTCGACAAGGCGGAAGCCGCGAAGGAAGCGGCCACGGCGGGCTTTCTCGACGAGTACATGCCGCTGCTCGAAGACCTCGAAGGGCTCGCGGGGAAAGTCCCGGCCCTGCTTTCCGAGGCGACGGCCTTTCTCGGCACCCCGCTTTCCATCCTTTCCCGGGCGCAGTCCGCCGCGTCAAGCGTCCTTGCGCTTCCGGATCGCCTCGCCAGCCGGATCCTCGGGTATCTGGGAACCATCCGCCAGCTTGGCGGCATTGCGACGTCCGGTTTGAAGATGAACGCCCTTACGGCGCTTCTCGGCAAAAAGAGCGCGGGAACGGCAAGCCCGTGGCTCGTCACGTCAAACGGCGTCATCGCCGGAATCGTTGGCGAAACGTCATGGCCGCAGGCCGGGGGCGGCTCCATCGGCGGCGGGACGTCGTCCGGAGGAGCTTCGGGGGGGACCGGTGGCTGGACGCCATCTCCGGAGACGCCGGGCGTCGTCGCGTCGACCGTGGCGAACCGGGCCGAGACGCCGCTTATCGACCTTATCGCCGCCGGGGCCGTCATCGAGGCGGCCATTGAAAGCGCCAATGCCGACTACGGCACGGCGGACGACGCGCTGGCGTCCCGGGACACCGTTCTCGAGGCCATTGATGAAGTCCAGCGCGCGAACTGTTCCGACGCCGTGTTTACGGCGCTTTCCGAGCTCGCCGCCGCCGTCAACGAGGATTTGACCACGCGGGGAGCCGAGCTTCCGAAGCTCGGAAGCGCGACCCTTTCCATGTCCATGCCCGCGCTCGCGGCGTCCTACCGGCTCTACGGAGATGTCGGGCAGGCCGACGCTATCGTTGCCAGAAACCGCATCCGGCATCCCGGACGGGTTCCGGGCAGCGTCCCTCTGGAGGTGATCCGTGGCTGACAAAATGAAAAAGCCCGACGTGCGCCTTGAAATCAACGGCGTGAAGTATGGCGGCTGGACCAAGATCAGCATTCGCCGGGGGATCGGGCAGGTCGCCGGTACGTTCGAGCTTTCGATCACCGAGCGCTGGCCGGGGCAGCCGATCCCCGCGAAAATCGAGCTCGGGGCCTCATGCGTCGTTACCGTGGACGGCGCTCCCGTCATCACGGGATACGTCGACGACGTGGCTCCGTCGTATAACGCGGCCTCGCACACGGTATCCGTCACCGGGCGCGACAAGACCTGCGATCTGGTTGATTGCTGCCCGCCCTCGACGCAGCTCAAAGGCGCGACGCTCGCGGCCGTGGCCCGGTCCCTTGCGGCCCCGTTCGGCATCGAGGTGGTCGACGAAACGGGCGTCGGCGTGGTCCCCGGCTTCAAGACGAACCCCGGCGATACCGTTTTCGAGACGCTGGAGCAGCTTGCCCGGGCAAAGGGCGTCCTGCTCACGACCGACGGACGCGGGCGGCTCGTCATCTGCCGGGCAAGCAAAAAGAAAGCCGCCACCGTCCTCGAGCTCGGCAAAAACGTCTTTGAAGGCAAGGGCAAGTTTTCCATGCGCGACCGCTTCTCGAGCGTCACCGTCATCGGCCAGACGGCGGCGACGGAGACGTGGAACGGCAAGAGCGCCTCGCAGCAGAAAACCGTGGTGACGGACGCCGCCGTCCCGCGCCATCGGCCTCTCGTGCTCGTCGCCGATCAGGAACATCAGGGCGCGAACAAGCGGGCGCAGTGGGAAGTCAACGTCCGGTACGGCAAAGGGAATCAGGCGACCTATACCGTGTACGGCTGGAAGGACGGCGATGCGCTGTGGATGCCGAACGTGCTCGCCCGCATCGTCGATCCCTTCATGGGGCTTGAGGCGACGTGGCTCGTTGGCTCCGTCGGGTGGACGCTTGACGAGCGGGGATACCGCTCGGAGCTTACCCTGAATCCGCCCGAGGCGTTCGACGTCGAACCCGTCAGCCCGAAAAAGGGCAAAAAGGACAAGGAAACGTTCCGCTGGCCCGGAGCCGATACAAAGGAGTCATGATGAATTACGAAAGGCTTCTCGCCCCGCTTCGCCGACGCATGGCGACGCTCATCGGGCGCTGCATCCTCTCCGCAGTCCAATCCGGGGAAGGTTTTCAGACGCTCGACGTCGTGATCATGGCCGACGAAAGCATGGGCGGCGTCGAGCACGCCGAGCCCTACGGGTTCACCAGCAATCCGCACCCGGGGGCCGAGGGTGTCGTGCTGAACGTCGCCGGACAGCGTGCCTCATGCGTCGCGCTCAACCTCGGCAACCGGCAGTACCGCCTGCGCGGCTTGAAGACCGGGGAAGTCGCGCTCTACACCGACGAGGGCGACAAGCTCGTTTTCGAGAGAGGTAGAAAGGTTCACCTCACGACGGAAACCTTTCTTGTCGACGCCAAGACCTTTGAAGGCGTTACGGAAACCATCCGGTTGACGGCCAGCGCCGGAACGTCCATCAAGACCCCCTCGTTCTCTCTCGGCGGAACCGGGAGCGGGGCCTGTGCGTCCACGTTCACGGGATCGCTCAAGACGACGGGCGACATCGTCGCCGGAATGGTTTCCTTACAGGCGCATGTCCATACCGGCGTACAGTCCGGAAACGACACGACCGGGCAGCCGCAGGGATAGCGTATGAGCGATCTCAAGCTGACATGGAACGAATGGGGCGCGGACGCGACCGTCGAAGGCCACGATCTCGTCCTTGAGGACGGGCTGGCCACGGCGGTCATCCTCAGCCTCTTTCTCGACGCCCGCGCCCGTGCCGACGACGCGCTTCCCGACGGCGGCACCGATCTCCGGGGCTTTTGGGCCGACACCGTGGCCCCCGCAGCCGAACGGGACCGGACGGGGTCAAGGCTCTGGCTCCTTTCGCGGGAAAAGACGCTTCCGGAAGTCCTGCGCCGCGCGCACGACTACGCCGCTGAAGCGCTCCGGTGGCTTGTCGACGACGGCGTCGCAAGCCGCGTCGACGTCTCGGCGACCATGCCGCGCCTCGGCCTCCTTTCCCTTGCCGTGAACATCACGCGCGTCACCGGCGAATCCTCGACATACGCCTTTTCCTACCCGTTGGAGTGACACATGCCTTTCAACCGCCCCCCTCTTGATCTGCTCATAGCCCGATCCGCCGCTTCCATGCAGTCGCGCCTCCCGGGAACGGACGCCGTGCTCCGGCGCAGTCTCTCGGGCATCGTCGCGCGTATGAGTGCCGGAACCGAGCACGGCCTTTACGGGTATCTCGACTGGCTCGCGCGCCAGCTCATGCCCGACACGGCGGAAGAGGAACACCTCGAACGCTGGGCGTCCATCTGGGGCGTTTCACGCAAGGCCGCCGGGCACGCTTCGGGAGACGTCTCGATCACGGGCACGCCCGGAACCGTCCTGCCCGAGGGGACGATCTGCCTGCGTTCGGACGCCGTCCGGTATGCCGTCGTCTCCGACGCCACCGTCGGAGACGACGGGACGGGAACCGCTTTCCTTTCCGCAGTCGACGCGGGAACGGCGGGCAACGCCCCGATCGGAACCGTTCTCGCCCTCGCTTCCCCCGTTTCCGGGCTCGATTCGCGGGTTCAGGCTGCGGACGGGCTTACCGGCGGCACGGACGAAGAGACGGACGAAAGCCTGAAAAGCCGACTCCTCGCAACCATTCAGAGGACGCCGATGGGCGGGACGCAAGCCGACTACGAACAGTGGGCGCTTGAGGTTCCCGGCGTGACGCGGGCGTTCGTGACGCAGGAAATGGGGCGCGGCACCGTGACCGTACGCTTCATGATGGACGGCACCTATCCCGACGGCGTCCCCAAAGACGGGGACAGGCAAGCCGTAGCCGCGCATATCGAAACCGTACGCCCCGTGACGGCCGACGTGTATGTCGTCCTTCCCGTAGCCGATCCGCTCAATCTGCGGCTGCGGATTACGCCGGACACGGCCGCGATCCGTCTCGCCGCCGAGGCGAACCTCTGGGCGGCGGTTCGGCGCGACGCCGTTCCGGGCGGTACTGTCTTCCTCTCACACCTGCATGAGGCGCTTTCCCTCACGGAAAAGGAAGAGGATCATGTCATCCTTTCCCCCACGGCGAACGTCACGCCCGAAACCGGGCACATCGTCGTTCCCGGAAGCATTGAGTGGGTGACTGAATGAGCGCCGATTACCTTTCCCAGCTTCTCGCCTTGCAGCCGCCGGGCGCAGCTCTTCCCCGCGAGCCCGAAAGCATCTGGGTGCGGCTTCTCGCCGCCCTTGCCGATGGTTTCGAGCGCGTCGACGCGCGTTCCAATGATCTTGTGCGGGAGTCCGATCCCCGATCGAGCATTGAGCTCATTACGGATTGGGAGCGCGTCTGCGGGCTCCCGGGGGAATGCGCGGCCGACGATTCCGTTACGTCGTTACAGGGCAGACGGGCCGCCGTCGTCAACGTGCTTACCCGCGTCGGCGGCCAGACCCCGGCGTTTTTCAAACGCCTTGCCGCGATCGCGGGCGTTGAAATCGAAATTACGGAATACAGGCCGTTCGTCGCCGGGCTTTCACGGTGCGGGGACCCCCTGTCCGGACCGGAAGACGTGCGGTTTTGCTGGACGGTGACGGTTCGCGGTCAGCGCGTTACGTCCTTTCGGTGCGGTTCTTCATCCTGCGGTGAGCGGCTTTCGGCATTCGATCCGGCCCGTGAAGTCGAGTGCCTCCTCCGCGCGGCGAAACCGGCGCATACCGTCCTGATCGTCGGATACGAATAACCCGTTTTCCTAAAGCCCTTTCAAAGACTGATTTTATTCCGTTCCATATCATGGGGGCATCTTTTTTAGGAAGGTGCCCCCATGAAATATGTTCCTCCCCTCGGAGCGACCGACCCGAACGCCTCATATCATGACGGCAACCCCGAAGCCGGTATTCTCGGCAGCATTGTTCCTGCTGCGGCCATTGAACGGCCGCAGCGGGAAATACTAAGCGTACTTGCTGCTGCAGGCATTGTACCCAGCGACACAGACAACGCGCAGCTTGCCGCCGCCATATCCGCGCTCATACTTGCGCAAAAAATAAAGCTGACGGATCGGGTCAATCTTACCGACTCGACGACGGCTGCATCGGCAACTGCGGTCAAGACCGCCTACGATGCTGCGCAGGCCAAGTTGCCTCTGGGCGGCGGCGTCATGACGGGCAGCATCCAGATCAATGATCCCGCAAATGTGATCGGATCGGCACCCTCTACCAATACCGAGCGCGGCCTGTTTCTTGGCGACAAAAACAGCGTGATCATGGGCGGGTTCGATATCATACAACACGCTTCCGACAACGCGAAGCGGACGCAGATGTTTGCAAAGAATGCTTCCGGTGTGATCGCCTCAATCGCGGCCGTAACGCATGAGGACGGTACGAGAGAGATTTCGACTGATTGCCCGATGCGGATCAGTGATGTGCAGATAGAGAGAATCTTTGATAACGGCGTGAGGCTGATCAAAATCTCTGGTGCGCGTGGCAACGAGGGGTATTCACTGAGATTCTCCCCCGACAATGGGCAGTTGTATCTCGACGGTAGAGAGATGCATGGGAAAGCCGATACTGCCGGATACGCAGATACGGCAGGAAGTGCGAATGCGCTTGGCGGCAAGGCGGAATCGGCCCTCTCCGTCGCTTTTGCAAGCGAGGCTCAGAATGCGTATGGGCTCAAAGGCATGGACATGATCATCGCGCGGACAACGTACACGTTACCGGGGTACGGTACGTGGAAATACATGTATCTTGTTGCAACAGATAGCGAGTTTGTAGATATGGTCATTGGGGAAAATGCGGGAGGTACAACTTTGGTGCCTAATTATCCCTCGTACCCTGGTGCTTTCATGGACGGGATAGCGTTTAGAAGTGCATGAGGAGAAGTAGATGGGAAAAGACTACGGAAAGATTATATATCGCAAAGAAACGGGCGCATACGTTGTCGATAAGCTCTGCGTGCCGCATCCCGATGACAACAGCGTCCCCGAAGAGATCCGCGACGCTTTTGCCCCGCAGTGGGCGGATGTACATGCCTATGCAGAGGCGCATCCTGAGATGGTAACCGAAGAGGGGCCGTGCGTTCCGCCCGTACCGACGCTTGATGAACTGAAAACAGCGAAGAAGGCACAGATCGACGCGGAAACGTCCGCCGCCATTACTTCCGGGTTCGACTATGCCGTGGGCGGAGTCACCTATCATTTCAGCTATGACACCTTTGACCAGCAGAATTTTGCGGATACGGCGAACGTCTGCCTGATGAAGCAATCGGGAATGCCGGGCCTGCCGGACTCCGTAACGTGGAACGCCTACACGCCGGGCGGTGAGCTTGAGCGTTTGACGTTCGACGCATCGGGCTTCCTCGCGCTCTACGCGGGCGGGGCCATGCGGCACAAGAACGGGACGATGCAGCGCGGCGGGGAACGCAAGGCGGCTGTGGAGGCCGCGACCACGCCGGAAGAGGTTGAAGCCGCATGACCTACGGAAAGCAAACGTTGATCGCCGTCGACCAGCTCATCAATACGCTGTTCATGGGCTGGCCCGACGAGACACTGAGCAGCCGATGCTGGCGGTGGGAACAGGCAGGCATCCGCGTATGGCCCCGCAAGCTCGTGGACGGGCTGTTCTTCTGGCAGAGGGAACACTGCAAGAGCAGTTATGAGAGCGAGAGAGAGGGCAGGCAGTCGCCGCCGGAGTTGCGGCGCGTGACCCCGGAAACATAAACCGTTAGAGTATGTTCAGGCAGAGGCGGGGGAGATTGGACCCTCCCCCACCGGCCCGGCGGCGATACGCCGGACCACGGCCCCACATGATACAGGCATATCATGCGGAGTGTCCGCCTGTGTTTATGGCTCACGGTCAGACCGCGAGCATGTAAACGCATATCAGGACGGGGGCGGGGGCGCAAGGTAAGGACAATCAAAAGATGGAGTGCGCGGACAGGGAAATCAGGTGCGGCAAATGCGGCCGATTGTTGGGAACAGGGACGGCACTTAGATTTATGGTCAAGTGCCGGTGTGGAACGTATAATCACATTCAAGTCGTCACTATGAGGGTCAAGAGCCCCATCTCCGAAAAATCGGAGTCAAACCATGCCACAGAACAAAGCTCTCCTGCCGCTGGCTGATAATGCGCCCGGCGTCAACGGTTTCAAGTACAGGCCCCGCTTTGGCGTCATCGTCATCTGTAAAGACGAGGAAGAGCATAGACGGGTGTATGAGCGCCTGCGCGGAGAAGGCTACAAATGCCGGGTGGTACGCGTATGAAGATCACCATCCACCACGAAAGTCCGGACTATCAGTCATACCGCGCCGCCTGCGTGCGATCTCTCTTCAATGCCGAAGCCAGCGACTTTCGGCTTGAGGCGGAATTGCCGCTTGACGCGGAACCGTGGCAAATCGGACTTATCGTCGGCCCGTCGGGTTCCGGCAAGTCTTCCCTTGGCTCTCGCATCTGGGGGCCGGAAGCGGTGCGCGGCTCTGAAGTATGGCCAACGGACGCCCCTATTGTTGACGCCATTGCTCCAGATTTCAAGGGTGGTGACTGGCAACAGGTGACGGCGGCACTTTCCGCCGTCGGCCTTGGCGACGTTCCGTCATGGCTCCGTCCGTACCACGTCCTTTCGACCGGAGAAAAGTTCCGGGCGTCTCTTGCCCGTATCGTCTGCGAAGCCCCGGAGCACGTCGTGATTGACGAATTTACCAGCGTGGTCGACCGTCAAATTGCCCGGATAGGCGCGTCAGCCTTTGCAAAGGCATGGCGGCGCACTGGTGGGCAGGCCGTTCTTCTTTCATGTCATTATGATATTATTGACTGGCTCGCCCCCGATTGGGTTTTCGATACCGCAACCGGCGATTTCCGCTGGACACGGGGGTGTCTTCAACGTCCCCGAATCGATCTCGACATATTCCAAACCAACTGGCGATTTTGGCCGCTTTTTGAGCCGCATCACTATCTGAGGGTGCCGCACATGGTGGCCGCCACAAACTACGTCGGATTTGTGGACGATCAGCCTGTGGCTCATGTGGCCGTCTCGACGCTGGCGGGACTTCGGGAAGCGCGGGCGTGCCGACTGGTTATTTTGCCGGAGTGGCAAGGCGCGGGCGTCGGCCTTCGCTTCCTTAATGCCGTTTGCGCTCTTTGGAGGCGTGGGCAAAATCGATACGGCAAACCGATGCGGACGCTTTTCCACACGTCGCATCCGGGACTTGCGGCGGCCCTACGCCGGAGCCCGCTATGGACGCAGGTTTCCGCCAGATTTTACGGCGAAGACAAGCTCAGGTGTCATAATTCCATGATCAACTCGAGGCAACGTCTTGGCGGAACATGGGCGGCGGTTGGATATGGCGGACACTTTCGGGCCGTGCAGGGTTTCCGGTATCTCGGTGAGGATGTGGCATGAAGATTGTACTTTTTGGGCAGAAATGGCTCGCCGCCGAAGTACTTAAAGCCATTACGGCTCTCCCCGGCGTTGATGTTGTTACTGTATGCCCGGACACCGAAACGCCCGATGCGCTACGCCGGACGGCCTTTAAGCTGGACATCCCCTTATATAATGATATGGACGCGCTCCCTCGGTGTGACATGGCGGTTGCGGCACATTGCCAGCGGTATATCCCCGCCGCCGTTCGTAGCCGGTGCGGGCTTGGTGTTCTAGCGTATCACCCCTCGCTACTTCCCCGTCATAGAGGGCGGGATGCCGTCAAATGGGCAGTGGCTATGCGTGACCCGATAACGGGCGGGACCGTGTACTGGATGGACGACGGCGCGGACACAGGGCCGATCGAAGCTCAGGAATGGTGCCATGTCCTGCCCGGTGAAACCGCCCCGGAAGTATGGCGGCGTTCCCTCGCGCCTATCGGAGTTCGGCTACTCACTGGAACGGTGGCACGGCTAGCAACAGGAGGGCGACCCCGAGCCAGACCGCAGGACGAACGTATAGCGACGTGGGAACCGGCATTCACAACGCGAAAGCTGAAGGCATAAAAGAAGGCGGGGAACTTCCCCGCCTTTGTAATTTTATTGCGGAATCTGCAATTCGGTTTTTGTCGAAGTTATCATGCCGCTAGAGGCGGGGTTATCGCGCGCATCAACAGTCATGGCGCAAGCGCCTGCGATTGAAGTGTAGCCATACCCAAAACCCGAAGCATAAGGAAAAGGCAAAAAAGCGTGCCGCAAATCACGCGCGTATTAGTTCACGGGGCCATAATGATAGGCAGGCTTTAAACGTGACCAGCAACATAAACGGCAAGATTAACGGCTGTTCAGGTTGCGGCTAATGATATGAATCAAGAACTTCCTGTGGTTCCTCAAGCTGTTCGACGCTCGGCAAAGCCCCTGAAAGGCCCGCTGCCGCGCAGGCTATAACAATCCGCATTCTATATGTCTTATTTTTTAGGAGAGCATCAAGTTCTTCTTTATATTCTTCGCTGATTGATTCTTCAGCGACATTTTTCACAGCTTCAAAAATTTCTTTATTTAATTGAAATATAACATCAATTCTGGATGATATTTTTTCATCATCCAAATTTTTCTTTGAATAATCATGGGCAAATTTATTTCTAATGTGTGAAATATTTTTTAATGAATCGTAAGCTGTTTTTCTCAGAAGTCCAACAGCACGGGCAAGGTTGACTTTGAAGGAAAAAGAATCTTCTCGTTTCAGGTCTATACTGCCGGGTACAATCCTTGCTTCAAGCATGTTCGTCAAGATGTCTTCAATATAAGCAACGCCGATAATAGCAATTTCCCTATCTGACTTTCCGGAGAGTAAATCAGAACATTCCAAGAAGACTTCACTCGCCCGCTTACTGTCAAAATCATCCATATTTTCCTCGCATAGAACACGCCTTTTCCGGGCGTTTTTTTATTTTTAGGTCTACACTCTTTTCATGAAATTACCATGACTGACCTTTGGGGGTAGTATATCTCCCTTGACACCAGTGGGGAACTGGTGCTGACATCCGGTATGGACATGCCGAACCACGACCCCACATGGTGATAACGCACCATGTAGAATTTCCGCCTATGTTGTGCCGTGACGGGGTGCAACAAAAACAGGTAAAGGTGAGGGGGGGTATAAGATGGATAATAACAACGGAGAAAACCCGAGAAATTCGCTGTTCACACTGTAACCGTCTGCTCGCCAAAGGCGAGTGCTCTATCTTGAGCGGAAATGCCCCGGTACGGGACCCTCTGCATACGGTATGCCATAGTATCCTCTACTCCAAATTTTTCATACCAAAACTAAACGGCGTTGTACACAAAATTGTCTGGCGCGTTACACTCACAAAAGGGGAGAAGGGAGGGGCCGCTGTCTATTCCGCGAAAGACTTCCGGCGCAATCGGGGAAAAGCGTAGCCACCCCTCGTAATGAGAAATACCTGTTTATAAATACATGATAGTCTGTTAGAGATCTACAATTTGTTGGCTTTCAAATCTGTCAGAGGCGAAAAAAAGGACGTTTTCAGGGAAGCCTTACCGCGTTTCCGGCGTGAAAACCCCAAGTTTCCGCAGGAACCCGCTTGCGGCACCCTCCCGGGGCTTCGGGAGGCGCGGCTGTCTGCCTTATACATAAATCCCTTATTTTTCCGGCAGGATAATGTCGAGATAGGCGATATACAGTTCCTTCACGTCGAGCGGGGCCTTGTCCTTGAACATCCCTTGCCAGAGCAGCCCCTGCATGATCGGCGAGACGAGAAGCTGCGGGAACCGCTGGAGCGCCGGGTGCGGGTGCTCATGCGCGGCGAGGCGCAGGTTCTCCCGGTGCAGCTCGAGGATCGGGGCGACGAGCCCATGGTAGAACGGCGCGACGAGCTTGGGGTTGTGCAGCCCTTCTGCCCACACCAGCCTGATGATCCGCGCCGTCCTTGAGCAGCCTTGTTCATCCAGCATCGGCCCGCAGAAACGGAGCAGCCTTTCGCGCAGGGTCGGCGTCTTGTCGTCGAGGATCTCCTTGGCCAGCGCGTGCATGGGCGCGAACGCAGACTCCGCGAGGCCGTTGAACAGCCCCTCCTTATCCCCGAAATGCAGATACAACGTGCCCTTGGCGACCCCGGCCCGCCGGGCGATGTCTTCCATGCGCGCTCCGGCGTACCCCTTTGCGGCGAATTCTTCCAGTGCGGCGTCAAGGATGGCCTCCCGGCGCGCTTCCGTCTTTTTCCGGCATTTCGTTTGTTGTGCCATGCGTCCGCCTACCGGGTTTTCTTGTTGATGGGTGTGGACAGCCAGACCAGCCCGGCCAGCCCGATGAAGGCTATGGACGCCAGCCAGAACAGCTCGTTGAACCCGAGCAGGAACCCTTGCCGCGTGATTTCGTTGGCGACCCAGACCTTGGCCTGTTCCGGCGAGAGGCCCATCTGCGTGAGCTGGTTGAGCCCGTGCTGCGCCGCCGGGTTGAACGGGTTGATGGACTCGGTGAGCCGGACGTGGTGCAGGGCTTCCTGCCGTTCCCACATGGTGGTGGCGAGGGACGACCCGATGGAGCCCGCCAGCACGCGGGTGCAGTTGGAGAGGCTGGAGGCGTTGGCGATGTCCTTGGCGTCGAGCCCCGAAATGATGATGCTCGTAAGCGGCATGAAGAACATGGCCACGCCGATCCCCTGTACGACCTGCGGCCAGAGGACGAAGGCGAAATCGACGTCCGGCGAGAACAGGGTGCGCAGGTAGAAGGCCGCCGAGAAAACCAGAAAGCTCATGGTGACGATGACCCGCATGTCGATGCGCTGCGCGAACCGCCCGATGAGCGGCGAGAGGAAGACCGGGAAAATCCCGATGGGCGCGAGGGAGAGCCCGGCCCACATGGAGGTATAGCCGAGCCGCGTCTGGAGCATCATGGGCATCATGACCACCCCGGCGAAATAAAACAGGAACCCGAGGCTGATGCAGATTGTGCCCACGGTGAAGTTACGGTGCCGGAACAACGAGAGGTCGACCACGGGATGCTCTTCGGTGAGCTCCCACGCCACAAGGAGCACCAGCCCCACGACCGTGAGGACGCCGAGGATCACGATGTAGCCGGAGGCGAACCAGTCCTTGTCCTTGCCCTCGTCGAGCATGAGCTGGAGGCAGCCCACGCCGATGATGAGGAGGATCAGCCCCACGGTGTCGATGGGGTTCTTGGCGGTGGCCGTCTCGCGCCCGGCCATGGGGATGCGCAGCGCGACGAGGCACACGGCCCCCACGGGTACGTTGACGAAAAAGATCCAGTTCCACGTATAGTTGTCGCAGATATACCCGCCGAGGATCGGCCCGAGGATGGGCGCGAGCACGATGGTCATGGACCACAGGGAAAGGGCGATGCCGCGTTTCTCGCGGGGATAGCAGGCCAGCAGGAGGCTTTGGGAAAGCGGGATGAGCGGCCCGGCGGCGGCCCCCTGCAAAATGCGGCAGATGATGAGCATCCCGAGGCTGCTGGATATGCCGCACAGGAACGAGGCCACGACGAACAGGAACGTGGACCAGAAATACAGCCGCACCTCGCCCATGCGCCGGGCGAGCCAGCCGGTGAGCGGGATGGCGATGGCGTTGGCGACCCCGAAGAAGGTGATGACCCACGTCCCCTGCGAAGACGCCACGCCGAGGTTGCCCGCGATGGTGGGCAGGGCGACGTTGGCGATGGTGGAGTCGAGCACGGTCATGGCCGTGACTACCGAAATCCCGATGGTGGCGATGACGAGCATCCCGCCCTGAAGCGGCGGCAGGGGCTGGGCGCGTCCGCTCATGGCTTGCCCTGGACGGGGCAGACGCCGGGCAGGGCGTTGTCCCGGATGATGCCGGAGATGGTCGCCTCGACGGGGGCGAAATCGACGGCGGGGGCCTGCGAGACGAGATCGCCGGGCACGGGTTCGGTGCGGGCCGAGGCGGCGAGGAGCCGCCCCGATGTATCGGACGTGTCGACCTTCACTACGGCGGACAGGCCCACCAGCAGGGGGTGTTCCCTGAGGTCGGCGGGGTCGATTTCAATGCGCACGGGCACGCGCTGGACGATCTTGATCCAGTTGCCGGTGGCGTTCTGGGGCGGCAGGAGGGAGAAGGCGCTGCCCGTCCCGGCGGAGAAGCCGGTCACGCGGCCATGATAGGTGACGTCGCCGCCGTACATGTCCACGCGGATCACGGCGGGCTGGCCGATGCGCATCTTGTGGAGCTGGACTTCCTTGAAATTGGCGTCGATCCACAGGCGGTGCAGGGGGATCACGGTCATGAGCGGGGTGCCGGGCGATACGACTTCGCCAGCCTGCACGCCGCGTTTGGCGATCTGCCCGGCGGCGGGGCTCAGGACGGTGGTGCGCTGGAGCGCGAGCCAGCAGTCGCGCACGTTGGCGGCGGCCTGGCGCACGGCGGGCTGCTCGGCGAGCCCGGTATCCAGCAGCACGGCGGCAAGCGCGTTGCGTTCCTCTTCGGCGGCGGCGAGCGCCACGGCGGCATTCTCGCGGTCGTCGCGGGCGTGCTTCAATTCTTCCGCGCCAATGGCTTTGGCCTTGCCCAGCGCCTCGCGCCGGGTCAGGTTGTCGGCTTTCTGGCGCAGATCCACCCGGCGCATCCGGATGGCGGCCTCGGTTTCCCGGAGCTGCGCCTGAAGGCGGCAGTTGTCGCGCACGGCGGAAGCCAGCGCCACGAGGGAGCGCTCATAGGCAAGGCGGGCGTCCACGGGATCAAGGCGCACGAGCGTTTGCCCGGCGGCGACCATGTCGTTGTCGTCCACATCCACGGCGACGACCTTGCCGCTCACCTGCGGCATGATGCGCAGCACATTGCCGGCGACATAGGCGTCGTCCGTGCTTTCCTCAAAACGCAGAAACAGATACCACCACGCGCCCGCGCCTATCCCCGCGAGCAGGAACAGCAAAAGCAGGAAGCCGACGATCGGGCCCTTGCGGGGGCGTTTGCGCCGCTGCGGAGCCTTGTCGTTGTCCGGGGTCATGGAAAGATTTTCGTCTGTCGTCATGAGAGGCTCCCGCGTGGTGCATGGTTCCCTGAACTGCCACTATTTTCACATGTTATGGGAGAAATTGAACTGACCGGTCAGTTTTATACCACGCCCCGCGCACCGTCAATCGGTTTTTGGCGCGCGGGGCGCCGTGCCGCGGCGGGTCCGCCTGCGCGGACGATGGAGGGGCGTCTTCGTGGCGGGCTGGCGCGGAACGCTCAGGCCAGTTCGGAGTCACGGCTTAGGGCATGTAAGCCGGGGCCTTTCAGGGTGTTCTTGCGCGGCCCTGTGCGCCGCGAGCCGGAGGGTACGTGGAGCCGTGGCGCGTCCCGTCCCGGCATACGGTTAAGGACGGCCTCTCGACATGGGAAACGATGGAAAAAACGCTGCGGGCTGTGAGGCTTGCTCTACGGGGTGCCCGCGCAACCGGGCGGGGGGCCTTCCCGGTCGGTGTGGGGGAGGAACGTTTGAGGGCACCGGGGTACGCCGCGTGTGCCTGTCCCGGGCGGGCCCGGCGGCATGGGGCATCCCATGCCCCGGCAAATCGGGATCAGGGCGACCCCGCCGTGGGGACCCGCCCGCGCCACGGCAAAAGGGGGCTCATCGGCCTTGCGGACGGAGCCGCGCGGCGCTCTCACGGGGAGGCTGTCCGGACGGGCAGGCCACGAGGATGAGGACGCTGCCGAAGATGAGGGCGATCCCCACGGCGGCGGACAGGGACAACGGTTCATGGAGAAAGAAGATCCCGAGGCAGGCTGCGGAGAGGGGCTCCGCGAGGCTGAGGGTCGAGGCGGTGGCGGCGGGCGTCACCTTGAGCCCGGCGAGGGTGAGGGAAAAGGCGATGGCCGTGGTCACGACCCCGAGATGCAGGGCCACGAGCGCGCCCACGGGCGTCGCCAGCCACGCCGCCGGGTAGATCCAGAAGACGGGCAGCATACACAGCCCGCTCAGGAGGCACAGGACCATCATGACGGATCCGGGCGCGGCGTTCTGGGCCAGTGGCTTGCTGAACACGAAATAGCAGGCGTAGGAGAACCCCGCGAGCAGGGGGAAGGCCATGCCCGCGAAGCTGGCCCCGCCCACGGCGTCGGCGTTGAGCAGGATCAGACCGATCAGGGCGAGCCCGGTGGCGGGATACCATGCCTTGGCGGGCTTTTCGCGCAGGAAGATCAACCCGAGCAGGGCCACGACGATGGGCGAGAAGCCAATGGCGACCACGGTGCCCACGGCGACCCCGGCTTCGAGCACACCCCGGAAAAAGAAGAATTGGAAGCCGAGCAGAGCGAGGGTGGAAGGCACGACGCAGCGCATGGGCCAGCGCCAGAACCGGGGCAGCTCCCCCCGGAACGCGCACCAGAGGAGCAGGGCCAGGCCGCCGACGAGCATACGCAGCGCGCCGATGACGTAGGGCGTCGCCCCTTCCGGGGACAGGGCCTGGACGGTCCCCGTGGTGCTGAAACACAGGGCCCCCAGAAGGATCAGAAGGGGGCCTCTGGCAAAGGGTGTGCTCATGGCTGTTTTTCCTGCGGGGGGCCAGCTTCTCCGGCACGGAGGCCGCTGTGCAATACGTCTTGTCCCAAAGGCAACCCGCGCCGAAGCAAGGCCGCGAACAAGGATTCGATAAACGCAAAAGTCTTGGGAGAGAGAGGGGTGGGGTTTGGGGAGGGGAGAGGGAACCTTTCTCCAGAAAGGTTCCCTCTC
>NZ_JNJP01000048.1 GCF_000701705.1 Bilophila wadsworthia ATCC 49260
GGGATTTATGGGGTATCTGAAGGGTAAAAGCGGCCTGATGCTGTATGAACGATTTGGCGATCTGAAGTTCAAATACCGCAATCGTGAATTCTGGTGCCGGGGCTACTACGTGGATACGGTAGGCAAGAACAAAGAGAAGATTAGGGATTACATAAAGAAACAGCTGGAAGAGGATAAACTGGGTACGCAGCTTTGCCTTCCCTACCCGGGTAGCCCGTTCACGGGCCGCAAGTAACAGAAATGCCGATGCCAGATTCGCTATGCGCCTGTTAGGGCGCTGCTGGTAACAGAGCCTTACAGGCGCAGATGAAGAACCACCGGCTAGGCCGGTGGGTTCCTTTTTTTTTGTATTGATTGATGTGGGGGGCGACAGTGTAAGAACCACTCAGTAGTGATGCGGAGGAGGTATGTGCTGTCCATGATGTGACGGAGGTGGTGTCACCGGTCCCCGATGATGAGGATGGCAACCATAAAGCCCTACGGACAGGGCCAAAACAGCCAGCAATAGAACCAGACGACGCATATTTTTCCTCCCTAATAGCCCTGTTTTTTCAGGTATTCATCAAGTGCTTCCCGCACTATGTCCACTTCTTTTCGGCGTTCATCGAAAGCATACTTTCGGAGGCGTTCCGACAATGACCGAGATATGTTGTACATTTTTCTCTGGTCATTTTTCTCGGGCAGAGATTCTTGTATTTCTGTATTTATAGTGTTCTGTGTTTTTGTATTACTAGAAGTATGTATTTCTGTAACATCGGGTTCCGTCCTGGTGAACAGCCCGCTGGGGCTCCCTTTTTTTACTTGGTTCTTCCCTCTATCCCCGAGTCCCATAGCATCCCTCCGTCCTTTCCAGAAATTCGGCGGCAAAGGCCGCATAATCTTTTGCGCCGTAACTGCCTCGCTTGTAGCTGAACACATCCTGCCCATTACTGGGGGCTTCCGCAAGGCTCACGTTGTCGCGGACGCGCGTCGAGAACAGCGCGTCTCCCCATTCGTCCGCGAGGGCAGCGGCCACATCTTTATTGAGTGTCTTTCGGGCATCAAAAAACGTCAGGACGAGTCCGAGGATTTCCAAATCGGGATTGAGATCTCGGACAAGCTCTGCCGTCTGCCTGATGAGCGCGAGTCCCGCCAGAGCGTAATATTCGACCTGTACCGGGACGAGCAATCCGTTCGCCGCATTGAGGGCGTTGACGGTCAAAAGCCCGAGAGAAGGCGGGCAATCGATCAACACGTAATCGTATTCGCCCGAAACAGAGGAGAGAGCTTTCTTCAACAGATTTTCCCGCCCCATTCGTCCGGCAAACGCCAGTTCCGCTTCTGCAAGCCGGATGTTGGCCGGAAGAATATCCAACCCCGTTTCCAGCGTGCTCTTCGCTCCAGCGATGGGGACGTTCCCTGCTAGGACATCGAAAACGGTTCGTTCCAGCGTTTGCGGCTCAAGACCGCAGGCATCGCTCAGATTCCCCTGAGCGTCCAAATCGAGTAACAATACTCGTTTTTTTGCATTTCTGGCAAGCTGAACACCCAGATTATGCGTCGTCGTTGTCTTGCCTACGCCGCCTTTTTGATTGGCTATTGCGCAGATATACATGCTTGTTCTCCTTGTAAGTATGTATTTATACTATTGCATGTATACGTGATATTGTAAATACATATTTATGTAAATAAGGATAGAGCATAAGACGCGAAGCGTCTTATGAAGGATTCCGCTGTGCGGAATCCTTCAGCAGCTCACCGTCCCCATCAAAAGAGGAAGAGGGTGCGCCGGAGGCGCATCTTCCGCGCCGTCGCTCGCTGCGCTCTCTCCGTCACGGAAGCAGGCCCTTTATTTCCAGATTTCTTTTTTGGCGTTGACACGCCTTTGAGCAGTTCCCCCCGAGGGCTTCTTTCACTTGGTGAAAGCCCTCGGGGGGAACTGCATAAAGGCAGGTTTCAACTCCAGGGAAAAACTCGCAACGTCCAAGGAGGACACGATGGAAAATCTGGAAATGGAAATCATCACAGCGACGAAGGTAGCCGACGAAGACCGGCTGAACTTCTGGCTTCGGCATGTAGGAATGGCGAAGATGCTTGCCTTTGAGCGGCATGTCTACTGTTGGATGCGGAGACTTTATCCGCATTATGACGGAGGATACTGGAATTTTTATGATTTGAGCAACGGCGGCTTTTATATAGCTCCCGCAGATGAAAAGAAGATGTGGCTCACATGGCCTGGAAATTATTTTAACGATGAAATGTCGGCAGATGCCGCCGGAATAGTCGTTACTCTCTATGCGCTTAACGATTTTGCCGAACAGATCAGCCCTGCTTTTGGAGAAAAGCATCGGCAGCTCTATGACTACATCGAGTCACATCCTGAAGCCCAGGCGATCTACGCGGCCATAGACTAATAAAAAGTCCTCTGCCGGAAGCCACCGGCAGAGGACATGAAAGGAATTCATGAGATGAACATCAAGAAATCCGATGAGAGACGATACGCGCAAGACGAGGGTTCCGTCAAATCCTATACGTTTTCGCTGCCCGGAGAATCCGAACCGCGCAGATGTACCTTTCAAGAAATGATGCGGATCATCAAGGAGCGTTGTCCGAACGGTAAGATGAAGGAGATCTTACTCGCCTAACCTGTTAGCCAGGGGCATCCCATTGGGGTGCCCCGTCATGGAGGTTGTCATGCGTGCTGTCATTTCGGGGCTGAGTACGGTCATGTTGTTTCTCGGCGCGGTATTCTGGCTTGGCGACGAATGGAGGTGGCTTATGGATTTCCTCCTTCAGCTTTTTCTGTTCTGTCTGTTGGGAAAGTTCATACTTGTGCCCGCGTTCTTTTTGGCTACGGCATTCAGGTCCGCACGGATTCTGTGTTTTGGCATTGCGCTTATGATCAGCGTCTTTATCCGCTGGATTGCCATACTGATTTTCGATTTCAGAGTGGACAAGGTGTTTCCTGTCGTTGAGTGCTGGCACGGTATTCCGTACACAATACTTTGCGCCTGGCTCGTCTATCTCGCGCTTTCGCGGACGTCGTTCATGGGATGGGGTTGCGGACGGCTTTCGGAGCTAGAGCGAAAAAAATCCGGCATTCCCTCGATGGCCCTGACTTTTTGTGCCCAATCGACATGCTCATAGGCTTCGAGGATCATCCTGGCGTTTTCATGTCCCATGATCTCTGCGCTAGTCTTGATGTCGGCTCCAGACCGGATGGAGTAGGTTGCGTAGGCGTGGCGCAGATCATATGGCCGGATAGCCCTGATGCCTGACTTCTGGAGTGCAGTTTTCCATGCGGCGGCTATTTTCCGGACCGGCTTTCCCGACCAGTTGATGACATATGGACAGTCCGCGTCTTGGTGTTGCCAGCGGGCGAGAGTGGGGATCAGATCCTTACGAATGGGAATGTCTCGTTTTTTCAGTTTGCTACCCTTGTTTGCGTTGGGCATACTGATGACGCCGTGTGTGAGGTCCACATCATCCCATTTCAGGGAAAAGAGTTCACTCGGGCCGATGCGGGCACCCGTATAAATGCCGAGTAGGATGACGCGCTGGACATGCGGGACAGCGACGCGCAGGAGTGCATTGAGTTCCGAGACGGTCGGCGGGGGAGTTCTTCTGGCTTTCCCTTTTGAAACGGAGCAATTCTCAATGGCTGAAGATAGATACCCTTCTCTTTTTCCCCAACTTGCGATTGAACGCAGCAGAGAAATCCGCCTGTGGATCGTGGATTGGGCCAGACCAGATGCTTTCTGGGATTTGCAAAAAGCCAGAATTTCTTTTTGAGTTATGGACGCTACTTGCTTGGTTCCTAGGGATTGGAGCAGAGGTCTCGCGTGATAGAGATCCTGCTTGATTGTTATCGGACGTTTTGAGCACAGGCTGAAGTGGTGATCGAACAGTTCCCGAATGGTGATGCTTTTGCGGATGGGCTTGGTTTGCGTGAACCGTTCCTTCTCTTTTGGGGATATGGTCCTCTGGATTTCGGAGAACGAAAGAGCAGACTCTTCAGATGCGCATTCGTGATGAAAAGTTGCACCTCGTACTTTCCACGTCACTATCCATTTTTTCTGGCGCATGGAATAACGGATTGTTGCCATAATCTTCCCTCCAAGGGGGAAATACTGTGACTACGCTCCATCCGTCAAAATTCGTATATGGTTTGCCTGGCCTGTCATCCCCCGGAACGTAAGGCACAGCAACCCCTTTTTGTCTTCCTACCAGTGTATCCGGAACTAGTTGGGGTTGTCTGAGGAAATAGTAGCACAGGATTTTGCAGAGGGTACGCAAGAGTGGCGAAAACGGTTTCTTGCGGTCCTCAACGGATGCTTCGCCTCAAGCGCCGTTCCTTTCGCTCTCCGTAAAGCTGGACAGACGCATTATCACTCAGTTAATTACGAAAGCCCCTTCCGTAGTTACTGTCCAAGAAGGAGAAGTGCCTTCTGTCGTAGTGTACGAGGCGGGCAAAGATCTTTTGCAGGTATTTTCCCGTGTTGTTGAACTTTTGGATACACCATCACGAATCCCGGTTTTAGCTCCCATGATTCTTCGTGAGAAAGAATACTGTAAAAATATCAATTATTATCATAAAATTATATTTAATAAGTGCATTTTTTACCCCTAAAAATAACCCCTAAAATTTGTGGATGATTATGGATTTATGTGAACAATACCGAACAAAAAGTAGATAATGCGATATTCCAAAAAAACTGAACACATAGTTTTGGGCGAAAGTGTCAGTAAAATCTTAAAGCTTGCCAGCCGTGTTTTGAAAGGAACATACTCAGCGCATAGAAATACGAAGTACATCGAATACCCTTTTTTGACCACAAACGTCTAGCGATCTAATGGGCTATATCCTCAAAATTGCAAAGCGCTTTTGGTTGAAAGGGCGAGATCTCCATGCATGTTGACTTTGCGATGGACTGGCATACAATCAATTCTCAGTCGGATATAGGTCTTTTCCTTCAGAATAGCCGCTTTTAGCTGTGGGGGGGGAAGTGTCAGATCTACTTTCAAAACGAAAATCTTTCGTTTTTCTATCGTTGCTATGCTTCTCTCTTGCGGATGTGCGTGATGGGTTAGGGCCTTTTTTGGGTGTTTATCTGCAAGGAGAAGGATGGCGGCCAGATGAAATTGGCTTTATAATGACTGCTGGCGGTTTGGCTGGCCTTGTATGCACCACGCCGTTGGGAGCACTTGCGGATTATACTAGGTACAAGCGCTCACTTCTGGCTTTCAGTATATTACTTATAGTAATCGCGTGTGGGATTATTTTTTTCTGGAGCGGAGCTCTTGCCGCAACCGGATCTAAAGTATTGTCTTGTGCTGCCGCTGCAGCGATAATGCCATCGCTTACAGGCATTACTCTTGGAATGACGGGACAAAAAGATTTTCCTGCGCGTCTTGGACGTAATGAGGCATGGAGTCATGCGGGAAATGCCGCAACAGCCTTGCTAGGTGGCATCATAGGGTATCACTTTGGTATTCCAGGCGTCTTCGTGGTAATGGCCTTAATGGGGGCCATGACCCTTTTCTGCTTATGGCGCATAAACCCGGCCAATATAGATTATGCTGTTGCCCGTGGCCTTGTTGCCGAGGAATCGGGATATACCCAATCGAAATCTGAAAGTTTCCGCTACCTATTTACAGACAAATCCCTTTTGGTCGTTGGCATGACGCTATTTTTCTTTCATCTCGGCAACGCGGCTTTACTTCCCCTGCTGGGACAATCGGCTGTAGCAAGATTCGATGTGAATGCGGCGTCTTATACTGCTGGTACTGTAGTTCTGGCCCAAGTAACTATGATTTTGACTGCGCTCTGGGGGGCGCATGTTGCTCAGAGAAAAGGTTATGGCCCGCTTTTCTACATGGCACTATTGGCACTACCCTTGCGTGGATGCATTGCAGGGTTATGGAATACACCTTGGAATATTATACCTGTGCAGTTGCTTGACGGCGTAGGGGCTGGTTTGCTTGGCGTCGCTACACCAGGCATGGTCGCCCGTCTTTTAGAAGGTGGAGGACATATCAATATGGGACTGGGTATGGTGTTGACTATCCAAGGAATAGGAGCCGCTCTCAGCAGCACTTACGGGGGACTTTTTGCACACCATTCGAGTTATGATGCAGCTTTTTTTTCTCTTGCAGCCGCTCCATGCCTCGGACTCTTGTTATTTTTAGCAGGAGTGCGATTTTTGCCTACCCTTCGTAATGCCATGCAAAACCACTAACTACAGTTTTATTATATATTATTTATCAACTACTTCATACGTATAGTTTAGCGATCTCCTGTCTGTAGAGTCTCTTTTTCAACTAGCTGGAGTTCTTTGACAAAGTTCCGAATCTGCTCTTGTGCAGGGTTAATATTAGCAATATATGGAGCAGGCGATTGTCACGGCTAGAACCCCTAATACCGTGCAACTGTTCAGAGAACGCTTTCTGTAAGTATATGTATTTCAGTAAATATCTATTTATGTAATTATATATAACAAAATGCAGGACAATGCCGCTAGAAATTCTTTCGTCGTTGTCCTTATATTTTGAGGTATTAACATTACAGATTCAGTGTATCCGGAACTGACCTCACTTGTGGGTTCGCGGGTGCCGGATTACAGGGGGTATTTCCTTCGAGGGGTAGGCGGAAAGAGTGCAGCTCTTGGTCAATCTCAGGGGGATGCCATGCAACGCATTACAGGCGGAATCAGAACCGCGTCGCAAAAAACGGATGAGGTTGGTGAAAATACTTGGGGTGCTTATTACGTTGCCTCAACGGGGAGAGGGTGTAATGTTTACCGGACAGGAGATAATGCGTGGTCGTACAAGGATACAGTTTTTGATTCGGGCAGAGTCGTCAGGACTGCGGATGAAACCCGTCCTATGAACCGCGCTGTTCGCTACCTCATCCGAGCGAAATAGCATCCAAAACGCCTTGGCTTTCCCGTCTATCCGGAACTGGTCACGCTTGTAGGCTCGCGAGTGCCAGACTACCGAGGCATATTCCTGCGTGGTCACGGCTCGCAGGTGTCCAGCCACTACGGCACCGTGACCCATGCCAGCGCGGGTCTGGGGGAGTTGCAAGGGGATGCCATTCGGAATATAGCCGGCAACTTTGGTGGCCATGCTATCGGCTGGAGAGGAGGTTTTGGGACCGGCCCATTCAACTCATGGGATTCGGGTGATCGGGGCTCTGCCGGGAATGGAACAGGTGCGTCGTGGGGGGTTGATGCTTCACGGGTTGTCCCTGTCGCCAATGAAAACCGTCCGGTTAATAGAAGTGTTATCTATTTCATCAGGGCTAAATAATAGGTAAAATGCCTGGCATTCCAGTATATCCGGAACTGGTCGCGCTTGTAGGCTCGTGCGTGCCGGATTACCGGGGAATTTTTCTGCGTGGCTACGGTTCCCAAGTCTCCAGCCACTATGGAACCGTGACCCATGCCAGCGCGGGACTGGGGGTGCTTCAAGGGGATGCGATAAGAGAAATATGGGGAAGCTATCCAGAGTTAATCAGTCCAGGGGAGTCTTCAGCATATGGAGCAATGGCGTATGGTGCTTCATGGTCTGATGGTGGCCACGCTACCAATAAAACTGATGGTTGGAGAAAGAGGAGTGCTGATTTCTATGCCTCTCGTGTCACTCCTGTTGCTGGAGAAATACGCCCGGCAAATCGGAGTGTGAAATTCCTGATCAGAGCGAAATAACAGCTAAAACGCTCTGGCTTTCCAGTGTATCCGGAACTGGTCGCGCTTGTAGGCTCGCGCGTGCCGGATTACCAGGGCGTGTTCCTGCGAGGCCACGGTTCACAGGTGTCCACCCACCACGGTACCGTGACCCACTCCAGCGCAGGTCTGGGGGAACTTCAGGGCGATGGGATACGTGAAATTTCCGCCTCATTTTCGACAGGTGGCCAACACGGAATAGGAGGAGCATCAGGGAGCTTTGGAGTCACAGGGGGACAGGGGTACGACTGGAAATATGGGGGAACAGGAAATACCTATTGGGGGGGAATATATTTTTATGCTTCTCGCGTTACTCCTGTTGTTGGTGAAATCCGTCCGGTGAATCGCGCAGTTAGCTACCTCATACGGGTGCGGTAACTTGCCAAATTCCTCGAACCTCCTTATCTTAAAACACAAGAGGGGCGGTAAGCGCACGACATACCTACCACCCCATGAGCGGGGTCCTTTTTGGCACTCCCCGGTGACAAAACAGATGTTTTCCCACTAGACAAGCAAAGCCCCAACAGTATTTCACTGTTGGGGCTTTGCTTGTCTAGTGGGCTGTTGCTAGCCTAGGAAAGTATCCCACAGCCCATTAATTGTACGATACATTGTTTAGGTAAAATGAAACTTGCCAATTTTATCAAAATTATTTATTTTTTTAAAAACGACTAGATATCATCTAATATAAAATATCATCTTTGTTATTGATTGCTTTTTTGTATAAATATTTTTATAGAAAAAATAATTAGGAGAATGAAGATGGCAAGAGTTTCAATTGTAAATGAAATTTGTATTAGAAGCCAATTTAGTACAGTAGAAGTTTATACTTTTCCTATGAAAATAAGGGATGTTCTCGCAATAAAATATGTAGCTGTACGAGGTCGGTCCAAAGAGGAAGGGGCTGTTCAACGTGTATTAAATAGGAGACGTATAACGTCTATCAAGGATTTCGTGTTGTCTGGAAATAGATTTTTTAATACATTTATTTTAAATTGGACTAATAAAGAATATTCTCCTGAAATTATCACTAAAAATGGCGTGTCATATGTAGAAATTCCAATTTTAGAAGAATCTGCACAAGTTATAGACGGTCAGCACCGTTTAAGTGGTATTGAGGAAGCTATAAAAGAAAAGGCTAATATAGCAGAAGACAGTATTCTTGTTTCTTTGTGCCTTAACCTTACAACTAGTGAAGCTGCTAATATATTTTTGAATATTAATTCAGAACAAAAACCTGTTCCTAAAAGTTTAATCTATGATTTATTTAGAGAAGTATATGATACTGAACATTTATCGATAAATAGAGCTAATGATATAGCTCAAGAGCTAAACATAAATAAAGAATCTCCTTACTACCAAATGATTCAATTTCCTGGTGCAGCTAGAGGTGCTGGATTTATCCCTCTTTCTACTGTTGTCACAGCTTTAAAGCCTCATTTGGAGCCTCATTCTGGTATTTTTAATAAGGTAAAATTATATACTTTAGATAATCAAAAAAATGTTATATTTAATTATATTAATTCTATCAAAGATGCATATGACAGATCGGGTATATGGAATAATAAGACAAAAAATCCATTTATAAAAAGTTCTGGATTTAATGGTGCTATAGACTTTTTAGTTGGTCGTCTTCTTTTTAAATGTGCAGAAAAAAAGTCTTTTACGAAAGAAACTTTTAGCAATATGATATCCCTCCAAGATAATCTAATTTTAGATGAAGATATCAAACGTATGGACGGAAAATCAGCTCGTAAAGCTATAAAAGATCATCTTGAAAGACTTATGACTCATGATTTTGCAGGTGAAGAAGACTATGATATATGAAAGATGCTCTGTGTTAGATTTTTTTCATAGAAAATTATCTTATCCTGCACAAGATGAATATAAAAAACAAAAAACTTATTTCTTTCATTAAAATTTACTCATGAAGACATTATTGAGTTAAAAGAGTCAGCAAAATTAGATTCTATTTGTTATTATCAAAAAGGCATACAAACATTATGTGAAGCGATATTGAATATCGATAAAAGTCTTTATTCATGGGCTACTGTCAAACTATACTATTCTATATTCTATTTTTTACGTGCTACAACTATTTGCTATAATTATATTATAGTTAGATGGGTAGATCTTTACTATATACAATTATTAATCAACAACAGTCCAACTAACAATTTATTATCAAAAATAAGAAATGATCATGCTTTTACATGTTGTTTTTATGATAAAATAATAAACAGTAATGACATATTCAATACAAACTTAATAGAAGATAAACATCCTTATAAATGGATAAGGGAACAAAGAGAATATACTAATTACAAAAAGAAATATTTTACAGACCCATCTCCTTGGGAATATTGGATAAATTTTAATAGGATTAGTACTCAAAAATTAAAAGAATACATAAATTTGTTTATTGAAGATGCACATTCCAGAGAGTTTTTATATTGTTTTCAACCGGAGTATGCATGCTTAGCACTTCCTATTGCGAGAGCGATAGAAACAAGAAGACTTTTAAATAATTATATAAATTGTCAAGATGAAATTTTAAATAATGGTAAGATATTTTTAGCTCAGATAGATAACCATAATTTGTTGAATCCATTACTTGATATTCTTATTAGCCATTAGAACAAATTTCAGGATTATCACTTAACTTTAATTCTTGGTAAAGGTTGTCTTGCCAAATGTTCAATCGCCTATCTTAACTTTATAAAATAATATTGGAGAGGGTATTTATATCAGTATACTCGGAACTGGTCGCGCTCATAGGGTGGAACGTACCCAATTATAGAGGATATTTTCTCCGAGGGGTTGGCGGAAACAGTGTAGCTCTTGGCATCGAGCAACAGGACGCAATGCAGCGCATCACGGGGGGAATTAGGACAGCATCCCAAAAAACAGATGAGGTTGGAGATAATACATGGGGTGCCTATTACGTTTCAGCAACCGGTAGGGGATGTAATGTATACAGGACAGGAGATAACGCATGGTCTTACAAAGACACCGTATTTGACTCTGCCCGAGTCGTCAGGACGGCGGAAGAGACTCGTCCCATCAACCGTGCAGTTCGCTACCTCATCCGAGCGAAATAGCATCCAAAACGCCTTGGCTTTCCAGTCTATCCGGAACTGGTTGAAGCTGTAGGCAGCCGAGTGCCCGATTACCGGGGCGGTTCCTGCGTGGCATCCAACCCGGCCACTCCGTGGGCGAGACAGTGGCCAACACGCTCAAAAGCCACAACCACACACAACCCGCATACACATTCGTTTCCCGGCCAGCTCGGTTAGACAAAGAAAATAACACATGCCTTTGCGCTACAGGTGAAGAAGCACTAGATATATTCTGTTCCGGTCAACATATAAAAAAAGGTTGCAAATATATCACAAAAAGTATTATTTTCATATGAAATTGCTACGCCGTGATAGGAGGGTGAGATGCGTGTTTTTTTATCCCATAGTAATAATGATAGAAAAGGATATGTAGAATATGTTGCCAACAACCTCAGTTCTGATGAAGTGATAATTGATACACGTTCATTTATTCCCGGACGATCATCTTCTGATGAAATGACTAGACTTGTTGAAGAATGTGATATTTTTGTTTTATTTATATCTTCTAGTTCATTAGAGAATAAAAATGTTAAGTATGAAATAAGTCAATATAAAAAATCGTTTTTTAACGATAATAAAAAATTTATTCCTTTAATAATAGAAGATGGGATTAAATATGATGATTGCAGAATTCCTAAATGGATGCGAGATTATAACCTTAAAAGAGTTTTTAGACCTAAAAAAGCTGTCGCATGCATTGATGAAGTTATAAGACTGATGACGTGGAAAAAATATGAATTTATTAAACGAAAGGATTCTATATTTATAGGAAGAAATGAATATGTTGAGAAATTTGAACGTCGATTCAATGATCGGACTCTTGGCAGAGCAATATGCTATTGTGTTTCCGGCCTTGAGGCTATCGGCAGGACATCTTTCTTGGCATATTGCCTAAAAAAAGTAGGAAAGATCAGGAAAGAATATACTTTTCAAGGTTTTGCTCTTAGTTCTACAGAGAGCATAGAAGATTTTATATTTAAACTCGATGAACTGGGTGTAGCTACGCCTGCGGTGATAGAAAATTTATCGACTAAAACGGTCGACGAAAAAATTCAAATTGCGTCTAGACAGTTAAACAACTTCATTGAAAATGACGAAGTAGCACATATCGTTGATAACGGTTGTATCATAACAAGCAAGGGTAATATAGCTGAATGGTTTAAAAAAATGTTAGAAAATATAGAAGGCTCTAATGTAGGAGTCAAGCTCGCAATTTCTTCAAAATACAAATGCTACGATCTTCCTTCTCCAAAAATTTGGAATATTTCTATTCCTGAACTCTCTCCTTTGGAGAGACAGTGGCTTTTGGAGGCCTACATTAATCTTTTTGGTGTCTCTCTTACAGATGCAGAGTTCGAGACTTGCCTAAACTGGCTTCAAGGGTACCCTCAACAGGTCTTAGTTTTAGCCCAGGGATTGTCAGAACAAGGTTTTAATACAGTAAGAAAAAAATCAAATGAGATTGTTTGGTTTAATATGAGCAAGATAGACGGAGTATTAGCAAAATACTCCGACGATGACAGAAAAATGTCTTTTATTGCAACCCTTGCAAAGCCTGAATTGGTAAAAGTTAGTGACATCCTATATTCATTTGGAAATGATAATTTTTATAAAGATTTAATAGCAGATTTACTTTTACTATCAGTATGTGTGTCGGATGGTGTCTCAAACGAATATATCAGAATGAATGATACAGTACGAGATTATCTAAACAGAAAAAGGTTTAAAATTAACGATGATGCTTTTAGTAAGCTTAAAGAGAAAACTATATCAGATTTTATAGAAGATAAACATGGTATCCCTGATTCTTCTGAGTTGTATTTTTATATGAATGAAGCTATATTGGAGAAAAAATATATTGATAATAGATATATATTTCCTTCGCACTTTTCGAAGTGTATGCAAGACATATACAATAAACGAGATAATGACAATGAGGTCATTAGGATAGCTGAATATTTAATATCAAAAAAGAACTATATCGATATCAATATTTTGAAATCAGCATATTACTACTTATGTTTAGCTCTAGCCAGAAAGAGAGATAGACAAGTTATACAAAAATCTATTCATTTAGATACGGCAGATAAACATTTTGTTCGTGGATTCTACTACAGAAAGGTACGTCATTGGCTTGAGGCAATTAAAGAACTCAATGAAGCAATATCTTGTAACAGGAAACATAGGAGAGCAAAAAGGGAACTTGTTATAGCCTATCTTAGGCTTTATGAACACGATAAAGCATTTCGTCTTGCAAAAGAATCATATGATGATGACCCGTCAAATATTTATTTTGCTCAAGCATATTTCAGATGTTTACTTTCAAAGTATATAAATGATAGGAACATGGAAACTGAAGAGATTATGATTAATATTATTAATGTAACTGTTGCTGGTGACGACGAAAGAGACCAAAGCATGTTTGCATGTATGAAAGCAGAATATGAGTTCTATATAAAAAATAACTCAAACAATGCTTACGATATACTTAACAAGTGTATTGATAATTATCCTAAAAATATACATACATTATTCACTAAATTTAACATTGCAGAAAGAGATAATAATATTGTCGAAATGAATCAAGTGCAAAAAATCATTAAAGATAAAATTAAAGATTTAGAACAATATGAGGATGTGCTTATCAGAAATGATATTCTTATTCTTGCACATAGTGGAATGCAACGCAAAGCTGTAGAGGAAATAGAAAACCTTCCATATGATTATTCAGAATCATACAGAGACAAACTGAGAGAGGCTGTCACCAGAGTCGTACGATAGCGTGTGAGCTCTGCTTACCCTTTCCTTTATTTAAGATGTCAATAAAACTAATCCGGCCTAAAATTAGATATCTCTATACAAAGTTAAGCCAATATTTTGATCTAGAGCGCAAAGCAGTATAGTGCTTCATGGTCTGCCACGCTACTAATAAAATTGATGGTTGGAGAAATACAAGTGCTGTTTTCTATGTCTCTCGTGTCACTCTCATTGCGGAAGGAATCCGTCCGGTAAATCGCGTAGTTCGCTATCTCATCCGGGCGAGGCCACTTGCCAAATCTCCCGAACCTTCTTATTTTAAAAAATAAGAGGGACGGCAAGTGTTGCTAATACCTGCCGCTCCAGTGCGAGGGAGCTTTTTGGGGATTCCCCTAAGTAGAAACTTGGTATTTTCCACTGCACGGCCCCTAACAGTCTGCCACTGTTAGGGGCTTGCTTTATCCAATGGGCTGGTTCTTGCTCAGGAACTCGTCCCTCAACTCGCGAACAGCCGAACAAGGGCAGTCCAAACAGCGGCCTTTGCTAGCATACGGAATCCGTACATGGTGACATGGAACCTCCTTGTAGTCCCCCGCTGGTGACTGAGTAGGGAAGTCCCGTCCCGGAAAGTACACAGGTACGCCTCCTATGGCAAGGCTTCCAAGCCTGGCTGTGCCGAAGGATTATTTTCGTTTTTCATATAAAAAATACATAAGTACATATTTATATGAATATGTACTTATGTATTGACATATTGCCTAAGCATACCGAGAATATTCTCTAAAATTTTGTTTATATTTTAAGCTGTTATTCTTTCAATGCCAGTGTATCCGGAACTGGCTGCACTTGTGGGTTCACGAGTGCCCGATTATCGGGGCATCTTTTTGCGAGGTCTGGGTTCTCAAACAAGTACGCACTATGGAACCGTGACACATTCCAGCGTGGCGCTTGGCCAGCTTCAGGGTGATGGTATTCGGGAGATTTCGGCCTCTTTCTATACAGGGGGGCAACACGGAATAGGAAGTGCTTCGGGGGGATTCGGTGTCATAGGAGGCCAAAACTATGACTGGAAATACGGAGGGTCTGGGAATCATTATTGGGGAGGAATAGACTTTTATGCCTCTCGTGTTACGCCGGTTGTTGGTGAAGTCCGCCCGGTGAACCGCGCAGTTCGCTACTTCATCCGGGCCAAGTGACTTGCCAAATCTCTTCGAACTCCTTATTCTTCAAAACAGAAAGGGCCAGAGTGCGACAACACTCTGACCCCCGGCATGGGATGGTTCTTTAAGGGCCTCCCCTCCGGTAAAAGGGTTACCCCAATTTACCCGATGGAGACCCCCAACGGTGTTCGCAGCACTGTCGGGGGTCGCTTCATTCCATCGGGTTTGCTTTTAGCTCAGGATTTTACCATGAGCCAGCTTGCCAGACGGGAGAACGCGCCCCACAGGGCCGCTTTCGTCACCAGCCTGAGTAGATGGTACATCCGCCGTTTGCTTGGCAACTTGCCTCCTTTCCATCCCTGCCTGCGGAGAGGAGGCCCCGTATTGCCCCTTGCGGGACTTCGGCACCCTACGGACATATCCCCCAGAAATCAAGGTACAGCAAGCTCTTTCTGTCTCCCTGTCAGTGTATCCGGAACTGGTCGCGCTCATCGGAATTATCAGGGCGTGTTCCTCCGGGGATACGGAGGACAGACAAGCTATCACTATGGCGCGGAGGACATTGGAGCGCGAGGCTAGGCGAGCTGCAAGGGGATGGAATACGAGAAATATGGGGAGAGCTTTCCTATCTGCCCCGAAGCCGCGATGGAGAAGTGGGGCAGTCCGGTTCACTGGCCTTTTGGAACGAAGGGCGGAATCAATGGATGAATGACGCGGGTAAGGCACCATCAGGTGCAATGAACTTTTATGCGTCTCGCTCAACTCCGGTTGTTGGTGAAATCCGTCCGGTGAACCGCGCAGTTCGCTACCTCATCCGGGCGCGGTGACTTGCCAAATTGTTCGAAAGTCCTGATCTTAAAAAGCAAGAGGGACGGCAAGTGCGTCAACACCTACCGTCCCATTGCGCGGGGTCTTTTTCGGGACTCCCCTGGTGACAAAACAGATGTTTTCCCACTAGACAAGCCCCAACAGTCTTGCTCACTGTTGGGGCTTTGCTTTGTCTAGCGGGCTGTTGCTAGCCTAGGAAAGTATCCCACAGCCAATTAAACAGCCGGACAAGGGCAACCCAAACAGCGGCCTTTGCCCGCATACGGATGAATCCGTACATGTGGCATGGAACTCCTTGTAGTCCCCCGCTGGTGACTGAGTAGGAAAGTCCCGGCCCGGAAAGCACACAGGTACGTTGCCCATGGCAAGGCTTCCAAGACTGGTTCTATCAAAGGATTATTTTTTGCTTTTCATACGAAAACACATCAATACATATTTATGTATTGATGTGTTGCCTAACCGCATCGAGAGAATTTTTTCGTGTTTAGCTTATATTTTAAGCTGTTATTCTTTCCATGCCAGAGAACTCGTAATTGGTTAGGGAGTATAGGGTATACACCTTGAATTACGCGGAACGGTTCCTCAGAGATACGGAGGGCAGATCAGTTATTACAATGGTGTTGTAAGGACACTGGAGCGTAGAGCTAGGTGTAAGTACACCTAGTATATCTGTTTCCTGACGAGAATAATCTCCTCCTTGCTACTCTGGTTTCAGAAAAGATGCGGTCTTCCCAAAGGGTGCGCACCCTTTGGGGGAGACCGATTCATGTATTTCCATTTTGTCAATTTCAACGAACCTCCTCCCATAACAGTCTGTTCAGTCTGATTTTTGGGGCAGGTTCGCTCTCTGTAATATAACGTAGATAGATTATCCTGAGTAATATACTCTCAAATCAATCTTTCTTTTCCCATTTCCACAGGCCGTGCTTTCCACAGTAGGCGCGGGCTTTCATCACATGCTCGACTGGGGGGAGGAACCATGATTCCGGCTCGTCGTCAGCCTCCAGGAAGCGGCGATGATGCGCCCCGCAAAAACTGATGATTTCAACCCATTCGATGGCATGGTCTTTCTTCATGGGATGACCACCCATACCACCTACTCGGACGATGCTGTGGTTATCGCTGTCGCCGACCACAGAAAGGGTATGCTTTTTCTGGACAGCCTCGTCGGTGTTGTACTCCAGCGTCTCCATGGCCTTGCCGCAGCAACTGGGCGTATCTTTGCCAGGCTTGATGATCTCGATCATGCAGCCGCATTCGTTGCAACGGTAGATGGAAAACTGTTCAGACATAATACCCTCCATCAAAAAAATGGTTAAAAAGGTTACATTTTCAAGTGAACCTGTTCTAAATTTGAACATGTAAAAGAGCATCCTCATTCCATAGTGAGATATGGATGTCCAATCCAGCTGTCCATTTAAATGGTATTATTGAAATTATCTTCAATCTAACCAAATGAATGTAGGCGGGACAAAGTGCCAAGGCAATCTCCTTTTTCTAGAGTTAGACCAATATGATAAATAGAAAAAACAGTAGTATGAAGGCCAAGAAGTCCTTGATAGACATTCGCTGAATAGTATAAGCGACTCCGGAATTTATTTTTGTTCCAGTTTTTTGAGGTAGAGAGTTACAATTATACTATTTATATGCATAAATTATACCACACAAGTATTTTTATTGAAACTGAAATGAAATCAAAATAATAGTCTGTGTAACATATTGAATATTTGCTTTTTATATGAAACTTATTGGTATGTTGCCGCAAATGTGACCAGTTATCCTCGGCAACGCCTTGATTATGACAAAAGCAGTTCTTTACTTTTAATGTCCGCCCAATGTGTTTCTTAAACGGCACAGTTTGTTTTGATACGCGAGTGATTTTGGAACAATTCCCGGTTATGATGAGCACAACTTGCCCATGAGAGAAGCATAATGGATTGTCTGTGACCAGGTAAGCTGCAAGGGGATACCATTTGCATCCTTGGTTACTGGTTGGAGCTGTTTCTGAACCTTGATGAGTGCCTGCGCTAATTTGCGTATCTACTCTGAACAAAACAATTCCATCTGCTCCTCCTGAATATAAAAAGGCCTGCCCGGGAAATCCTGGGCAGGCCTTTTTAAAAAAACTGCTAATTCAATATAGTATATATCTAAACTAATAATCACAAGGTATTTCATCGAAAACGGAAAGCTTTTATTACACTGATTGCTTCGATCTCGGAATCAAAGATAGCTTCTTGACCTTCATCAGGAACCATCGACAGGATATTCGCGCAGAACTTCTTTCCATTGGAGGGCATGTGTTATGGCAAAAATAACTCCATTTACGAGCAGCGCGTCAACACGCGGGACCCCATGGGGCAGAAGAAAATATGGTTTGATCCCTCAAACTGCTTGTAGGAAAGGTAAAAGAGAGCACCCATAGATCACCTCTTGGAGCCATAAGGCCCCCTTGCGCACATTTTGATAATGGATGAATCCTAAAACCTAGTGCCCCCTTGACAAGGGTCACATACTCGCATTAGATATATCACATATTAGATCTAGTCAAACATCGCTCTTCCCAAGCTACTCGACGCACATGCCGAATGAACATTCCATACTCTATAACATTCTGTAACAATTATATTTATATGCAATTTAGCACGTATGGGATAGCACCATTTTCATGCGATTCCACCTTGGCAATGAAGTAGCATCCCCTTCATGCAAAAGTAAAAACAAGTCAGCCCATGGCCGTGTACTCTGGAAGAAATTACAATAAACAATCTTTGCGCTGGTCTTCTCTCATTGGTTCGTCGACACTGGCGAGCCTCAAAAAATGGGTTGCTTCCATACAAATTGGCTCTCTACTAGACTAAGTCTGGTAGGATCTTTTCACCTCCATGCAAGGGGAACGACAATGATGGTCAGCTATGGACGATGCGCACAGAAGATATGCCGTATTTTTGCAGAACATCTTGGCATCACTGAAAAACAGGCTCTAGGGATGAGCGCGCCCTTTGGCTGCGGTCTGGGCCATGCCGAGACCTGCGGCTGTGTCGCTGCCGCCCTGTTGGTGCTCGGGCTCCGCCATGCTCCAGAAAGCATGGAAGACGCAGAGAAAATGGCTGCCGTTCTTCAGGAAAAAAGCAGCGAATTCGAAAAACGCTTTGTGGAACGCTGGGGCGGCCTTACCTGCAAAGCTATCCTGAAGACCGACATTGCCGCCACGTCGACAGCTATGAAAGAAGCTGCGGAGGCTGGCCTCTTTGCCACCATTTGCGCACCCATGATCGAGGATACCTGTACTATACTAAAAGAAATGCTTGAGGAGAAGGTATAGCCGTGCCCTGCAGGCGGAATTGTCCGGCTGGGGGCGAACGTTTGATAGCGCATCCCCCGGCGGGCATGCCCTGCGCCCGTCGCGACAGGCTGCGCTCGAACCTGATGCGGGTGGCCGGGGCTGCGCTGTTCGGGCTGGGGCTTTGGGAGATTGTCGCTCTCACCGTGCAGTCCATGCGCGGTATTCCCTTTCCCACACCTTTTGACTGCGCTATCGGCCTTGTGCAGCTCATGGGCGGCTCGCCCTTTCTGGACTTCACCATCTACGAACACACGCTGGCGAGCTGCGCCCGCTGGGTTTCCGGTTTCGTTCTGGCCTACGGGGCCGGTATCGCCTATGCCTTCGCCGCGTTCTGGTGCCCGCTGTTCCGCGCGGTGAGCATGCCTACTGTTGAGGTGCTTCAGCTCATCCCCGGGCTGGCATGGGTCCCGGTGGTCATCCTGCTCTTCGGACTCAGCCCGGCTTCCACGCTCGCCATCATCGTGCTGACGACCTTTCCCGTCATTGCGGTTTCGGCGGCCATGGGCTTCTCCAGCGCGGATACCGATCATGTCCGCGTCGGGCTCATGTGCGGCTATGGCTTCTGGGGTCTGCTGCGCAGCGTCTATTTGCCCAGCGCCCTCCCGCATATCCTGAGCGGCACGCGTATCGCGTTGGGGGTGTCATGGCGCGTGCTTGTCGCCGCCGAGATGGTGGTCGGCTCCGGCGAAGGCCTAGGTTTTGCCATCATCCAGTCCCGCTGGACCATGGACTATGTGTCCGCCTTCGTCTGCATCATTATCATCGCCCTCATCGGACTGGGCCTTGAACGCCTCATACTTCTGCCCCTTGAACGCCGTACCATCAAACGCTGGGAGATGAGCCATGAACGCTGACATCCTGTATCTTGCCGGCGTACGCAAGTCATTCCCCGGCCCGTCAGGGCGCGGGCAGCTCGAAGCCCTGCACGTATCCGAGCTGACCGTGCGACGAGGCGAATTCCTTGCCGTGGCTGGCCCGAGCGGCGGCGGCAAATCCACGCTTATCAACCTCATCGCCGGATTCTTTCCACCCACCGAAGGCACCATCCTGAAAGACGGCAATCCCCTGCATGGCCCCGGCCCGGATCGTGTGGTCGTGTTCCAAAAGCACGCCCTTTTCCCGTGGTTCACGGCTTTCGAAAACGTGGCCTACGGTCTGCACAGGCGGAAGCTCCCTGCAAAAGATCGCCAAACCCGGGTGGAATATGCCCTGAACATGGTCGGGCTCTCCGATTTCTCTCAGGCTTACCCCGCGTCGCTGTCCGGCGGCATGTGCCAGCGAGTGGCACTGGCCCGAGCATTGGTTCTGCGGCCTGACATCCTTCTGCTGGATGAGCCCTTCGCCTCGCTGGATGCCATCACGCGCATCAGGCTTCAGGACGAGCTGCTGCAACTGTGGGAATGCCACGGTTGGACCGTCATTCTGGTTACGCATAATCTGGACGAGGCCGTGTATATGGCGGACCGCGTCGCCCTGCTGTACCCGCCGCCGCAGGGGCTGAAACGCGTCCTTACGGTCGACATTCCTCGGACAAGATCTCGCAATAATGCGAAATTGAAAGAAATATCCGGACGTCTGGCGCAGGATCTCGGCGCAGACGCCTGCAACCTTCAATTAGAGGAGAATCCTGATGCGTAAGCTCCATGCCTTCTTTGCCGCCGCTCTCATGTGCGCCATTGCCGTGGTTCTGTGCGGTGCTCCCGTTTCCGCCGAGACCACCTGCCGTCTCGCCTACACTGCCAAGGTACAATACGCCCCGCAGATCCTCGCCCTCAAGAAAGGCTGGCTTTCAGCTCCCGGCGTGGAATTCAAAGCCATCGATTTGGGCATGAGCACAGGCATTGCCGCCGCTGAAGCCGTGGTCAGCGGCAGCGCGGATGTGGCCGTCATGGGCGATGTCCCCGCCATCATCGCACTGGCTTCCGCCCGTCCCTGCGTGCTGGTCTGCTCTTACGGCGGCGGTGAGGACATGCACTCCATCATCGTTTCCGAAAAGTCCGGCATCAAGGCCATCGAAGATCTGGCGGGCAAACGCATCGGCGTTCACTTCGGCTCGAGCACGCATGGCGGCATCCATCGCTTCCTTGAAAAGCATGGCTTATCCTCCTCGGTCAAACTGGTGAACACTCCCCAGAAGAACCTCGTCGAAGCCCTCATCAGCGGCTCCATCGATGCGGTTGCCGCCTCTGAACCGGCTCCCTCTTTGGCGTTGGACAAGGTCCCCGGCTCCCGCCTGCTGACTACCCTGCACGGACTTGGCAACGACTACCCTCTGATGATGGTCGCCACCAAGTCATTTGCGGACGCCCACCCAGAAGCCTTGAAGGCCCTTGTTGAAGGTACCCGTAAGGGTGTGGATTACATCAAGGCCGATCCCGACACAGCCGGTACTGAGCTCAGCGCTTCCACCGGGACCCCCGCCAAGGTGGAGCAGCGTACCCTTCGCAAGCTGGCGTGGGAAGTCCGCCTCGATGACGGTATCGTGGCCAGCCTCGAACAGACCGCAAATTTCCTGAACAGCATCGGTCGCCTGAAGAAGGTCCCGGACATCCGGGGCATGGCCCCGACCGACTTCGTGAAGTAACCCTTCCGGCCCGAAGAGCTGAGAATCCTGTACGGGGTATATCCCTTTCCGTGCATGGCTCTCAGCTTTTTCGCCCCCAATGCCCTTTGCCATCTGCGCAACCGTATGGAGAAACCATGTTCACACGCCCAGCCGATACTCTGGAAGCCTTCTCTGTCTTCCTCAACGAGCTCTCCGCCCGCACCATGCGCGGCGGAGAACCCTCTCGTGAAGAGATACTCTACCTCCTTGAAACACCACCTGATTCTCCGCAAAGCGAACTGATGCGGAAGAAAGCGCAGGAAATGGCCATTGAGCTCACCGGTAATACGGGCCGTGTTTGGAGTGCCGTGGGCATCGATCGGCGAGCCTGCCCCATGAACTGTGAGTTCTGTTCCTTCGGTGAGAAGTGGGGCCTCATCAAAGACGAGTCCGAATGGCCGGATGAGGATGTGGTGAAGACAGCCCGCTTGTCCGTGAGCGGTGGGGTGTCATGGTTCACACTCCGGACGACCGAATTTTACAGCGTTGAACGCCTGATGGCGCTGGCACGCAAGGTGCGCGCCGAAGTCCCCGGCGATTACGCGCTAGTGGTCAATACCGGCGAACTCGACGCGGAAAAGGCCCGGCAACTGAAGGACGCGGGCGTTACGGGCGTCTATCACACCCTGCGTTTGGGCGAAGGGGAAACCACCCGTTTCGAGCCCGCCACACGTCTGGCCACCATGTCGGCCGTGTGCGACTCGGAACTTGAACTCTACCATATGGTTGAGCCGCTCGGGCCTGAGCACGGCAACGAAGAGATCGCCGACCGCCTGATAGCCTCCCGTGACTGCAAGGCAGCCCTGAGCGGCGTGATGGCCCGCGTCAATATCAAAGGAACGCCTTTTGGGGACAAGGAGCCTGTCAGCGAATCCCGCGTGAGCCAGCTGGTGGCCGTGAGCCGTATCTGCGGCGGCAGCTCCACCCGTGATATCTGCGTAGTGCCGCCGACAAAACGTTCCCTACAATCTGGAGCCAATGTGGTGACCATCGAAATCGGTTCTGTACCGCGCAGTGAACTCACAGAGCACGGCACGGCTTGGAACGGCTTTGGCCTAAAAGAGGCGCTAGAACTTTTGCAAAGTGCCGGGTATATGGTCAACAGGCTTGAATAACATATTTTCCGAGAGGCTCTTTTCCCCGAAAGAGCCTCCCTTGCCTCCCAAAACATCGGAGGGAACCATGCTTGAGGAATTTCATTACCGTCCCATCGGCATCATACGCAGCGAGCACACCGATCCTGCAAAGAGCCCCATTCAGCCCTGCTACGCTGAAGGCTGTCTCGGCACAGTGGAAATTTTTCCGGAATACACTGAGGGCCTCAACGATCTTGAAGGCTATTCGCACATCTATCTGCTCTATCACTGCCATAGAGCAGAGCCCTCCCCTATGATGATCGCGCCTTTCATCCAGAAGACAAAACGGGGCCTGTTCTCCACCCGCGTTCCCGGGCGCCCCAATCCCATCGGCATGAGCATCGTACAGCTACTGTCACGAGAAGATAACGTACTCCATATTGAGGCTATCGACGTACTGGACGGTACTCCTCTCTTGGACATCAAACCCTATTCCCGCCGTATAGACTGCGTAGAAGGCACGCGTAATGGCTGGCAGGATGAGGTGGACGACACCAAAGCCCATAAAATGGGTAGTCGAAATGGAGCATGATCGCGTAACTATTTTACGACTCTCTACTCTGAACGAAATATTTTTTATTAAGAGTATGTTCGGCATTGTTTTTGATGTGGAAAAAAGTTGGACGTCCCGAATTATCAGGGAGTGTTCCTCCGGGGATACGGAGGACAGACAAGCTATCACTATGGCGCGGTAGGACATTGGAGCGCGGGGGGTAGGCGAGCTGCAAGGGGATGGAATACGAGAAATATGGGGAGAGCTTTCCTATCTGCCCCGAAGCCGCGATGGAGAAGTGGGCCAGTCCGGTTCACTGGCCTTTTGGAACGAAGGGCGGAATCAATGGATGAATGACGCGGGTAAGGCGCCATCAGGTGAAATGAACTTTTATGCGTCTCGCTCAACTCCGGTTGTTGGTGAAGTCCGCCCGGTGAACCGGGCAGTTTGTTACCTCATCCGGGCCAGGTGACTTGCCAAATCTCTTCGAACTCCTTATCTTCAAAACAGAAAGGGCCAGAGTGCTGGTTACACTCTGACCCCCGGCACGGGATGGTTCTTCAAGGGCCTCCCTTCCGGTAAAAGGGTTGTCCCAATTTACCCGATGGAGACCCCCAACGGTGCGGCAAACACTGTTGGGGGTCGCTTCATTCCATCGGGCTTGCCTTCTAGCTCAGGATTTTACCCATGAGCCAGCTTGCCAGACGGGAGAACGCGCCCCACAGGGCCGCTTTCGTCACCAGCCTGAGCAGATGGTACATCCGTCGTTTTGGCAGCTTGCCTCCTTTCCATCCCTGCCTGTCTGCGGAGAGGAGGCCCCGTTTTGTCCCTTGCGGAACTTCGTCACCCTACGGACATATTCCTTGGAAATCAAGGTACAGCAAGCCCTTTCTGTCTTCCTGTCAGTGTATCCGGAACTGGTCGGGGTTGTCGGAGGGAACGTCCCGAATTACCAGGGCGTGTTCCTGCGTGGCCATGGCTCCCAGACGAGCACGCACTACGGGACAGTGACCCACGCCAGTGCGGATTTGGGAGAACTCCAAGGGGACTCCATCAGAGAAATCTGGGGAGTCAACGAATGGGCAATGAGTTCATGGAGCCATTTTCCTGCTACTACTCAAAATGGAGCATATTATTTTGTGCGGAGAAATCGGTTAAACACCGAAATAAGAGATGGCGGTGGACATGATTTTGATTTTTCAGCCTATTTCAATGCTTCTCGCGTAACCCCAACCAGTTCGGAAATCCGTCCCATCAACAAGGCCGTAATTTTTTTGATTCGTGCAAAGTGATTGAAATTGAAAAAACGACCTACGCTCCTGATGAGCACAGGTCGTTTTCCATTCCTGCGGGTAACGTGCAATATTAAGACGTATAATTCAATGAATAAGCTGTATTATTTTGCGCGAACCAAGTAGATCACGCTTCGATTGACCGGACGATTTTCATCGGCGACGGGGACAACTCGTGAAGCATCAAGCCCCCACGACGTGCCTGATCCCCACTCACCGCCGGAAGCGGCACGGTCGTTTGCTTTCCAGGAGTAAAATGGGCCGTTCCCCCATCCTCCCTCCAGCCAACGATATGGCCGCCAAAGGTTCCGGATATGTTGCGTATGGCGTCCCCCTGAAGTTCCCCCAGACCTGCGCTGGTGTGGGTCACGGTACCGTAGTGGGTGGACACCTGTGAACCGTGGCCTCGCAGGAAAATTCCCCGGTAATCCGGCACCCGCGAACCCACAAGTGAGGTCAGTTCCGGATACACTGCGCTGGATATGGATTGCCCGTTACATTCCAGCCAGTTATCTCTGTCAGAAGGCCATGAGTTGGAAGGCCAAGTAATCACCGTTCCAACGGGGATCGAAGCCCCCACGCTTTTGACAGAAATTGTTGTAGGATTAAAGCTGGTTCCATCAGCAGCCACCCATGGCAAGGCCAGCCCAAAACACAAAAGAAAGAGCAAGAGCAGTCTTTTCATGACGCTCTCCCTAGTTGCCTGCATGTTGCCGGAAGAGCGAGTGCATGGCAGTCACAGTCTCTTCGATGAAGCCCATCTTCAGGAGGAAGTCCGTGTCGGGATCGGCGTCTTCTCCTTTCTGTCTACGGATGCGCGGTGTCTTCAGGCCGCTGAAGCTAAAATCCGCGTTCAAAGTAAAAATGGACACCAGTTCATCTTCCGGCATTGAGGAAAGCCTGATTTTGAGGCTGGTAAGCAAGAGCCCGGATTCCAGTCCGGCTCTCGCGCTGTCCGGCGCATCTGTTACTGAGACTGAAGGCCCATCCGTCCGGGAAAGCGTAACCTTTTCCTGTTCAGCTATGGAGTAGGTCTTTTCATCGAGGGAAAGCGTCATGCTTTCCGCATAAATGTCCTTCATGAGGTCTTCCAAGGGATGATCCGAGCCGCCAGTAGTCCCGGAGAGCGCAATCGGGTACAGGCGTTCCAGTTCTCCGCCAAAGGCCGATTCCATGCATTTTTCAAAAAGTTCAAGCACCGACTTAGAGGTGCTGGCGACATAGACAAGACCAGTGGACATATTCACGGCCACACCATACATGGAAGGCCGGGGCTCCGTTTTGGAAAGCAGCATGTTCTTGCAATGCTCCCGGATTTCTCCTTTCCTTCCCTTGCTGAGGGCTTTCTTCCCTTGGGTTTGCAAGTTCTCGATTTCCTCACGGACCTTTGCGGCCACATGTTTTTTCAGAATGGCGGGAGCGATGCGCCTTACATCCACCCTGAAGCCAAAAGCCATATAATGCCCTTTTTCCGGTATGGAGTTGATCCATTCCGTATCGAACATGTCATCACAATTGACAAATCCACATGCCTTTTCTTCCGGCACGTTGTCGATGGAACGGAAGGCGAATCGCCTGATCGCGTCGCCAGTGATGTTGGCGAGGAGTGGGGATTCGGCGCGGTAGACGGTCAAGGGAATGGAAGATTTTATAAGAGTCATAGCGTTCTCCTGTTTATGAATTTATCTGGATTTGTTGTTTTCTTCTTTTTTGAGCTCTAAATAGAAAGTATATTGTAGGCCGCTTTAAGTATGGATTCCTTGTCTTCTTTAAAAAGCAGTTTGAAAAAAGAAATCATTTTGGCCTCCTATTAAAGTCAGGTTTTCCATCCTTCCCCCAAAAGCTCGTTTTACAGTTTGGATAGCCGGAGCAGGAAAAGACTTCATAGGGTTTCCCCGCCTTGCTGGTGCCTTGCCTGTAGAGCAGCGCCTTACCGCAATCGGGGCAGGTAAACTCCGTCACCACTCGCGGAGACTTTTCTTTGGGCTGGCCGGGGGTGCCGTTGTCATCGGGCAGAAAGACATTGTTACCGTCCGGATGCCCTTGTTTGTTGTAGCAAGCCCAATATGTCCCCCTATCGTTTTTCCCTGAGTAAAGGGGGCGACCGCAGACGGGGCATGGATACTCCGAGGGTATGGCCCTTTCTCGCGGTTTGCCGGGTTTACCGTCCTCATCCGGCAAAAACGTCCTGCAATCGGCATCGGAGCAGCTCCAGAAAAATTCGCCGGCGCAACGCCTTGCCACACTTCGGGCAGGGGAAGGCACCGGGCTGAAGTGCGGCAGAGGTGGAGAGGACGGGGGCCAAAAGTAAAGGAAGAGCTGCATACTGTTCACGCATGAAGTCTTCCAGAGAGGTTTCCCCACGGGTTATGGCTTCAAGGCGTTGTTCCCATTGGGCCGTAGTAACCGGATCGCGGAGCGTGTCCGGGGGCATGTCGATGAGGGACTGGCCGAGCGGCGTGGACACAAGGGATTTGCCGCTGGCTGTGATGAACCCACGGCCCTTGAGAGTTTCAAGGATACTCGCCCGTGTCGCTTCCGTCCCGATGCCCTCATTTTCCTTTAGAACGGCCTTGGCCTTGGCGTCGGAAACGAAACGGTGGACGTTGGCCATCGCCTCGATCAGTGAACCTTCCGAAAACCTGGAAGGCGGCGTGGTCTTCTTTTTGAGGGCGTCCACGTCGGCGCAGAGTACGGCGTCATTGTTGCCGACGGACGGCAGCGACTGTTCGGCCTCTTTCTTTTTGGCGTCCTCATCGTCCTCTTCAGCCGCGAAACCGGTCCAGCCCGGCTCGATGATCATCCGGCCACGGGCTTCCCATGCCGTTTCCACGATGGTGGCCAAAATCTTCTGGGCCTCGTAGAGCATGGAGGGATAGAACTGGAGAAAGTACTGGACGGCGATCATCAGGTACAGCTCCTTTTCCTGCGCCGTGAGGCTCCGGGGCTCTTCGCCGGTGGGGATAATCGCGTGGTGGGCCGTAATCTTCTTCGTATCCCAGACGGGGCCTTTCAAGGCGGAATCGGCCTTGGCGGTCACGGCCTCAAGACCGGAAACGCCGGAAAGGGCGGTAATGATCCGGGCGGCATCACTGAACTGCTCTTCGGGCAGATAGCGGCAGTCGGTACGCGGATACGTCGTCAGCTTCTTTTCATAGAGCGACTGCGCGGTATCCAGAACCTGTTGCGCGGTCATGCCGAGCTTGGAGGATGCGGCCTTCTGAAGCGAGGAAAGGCAATGCGGCAGAGGGACTGGCTTTTTCTTCTTCTCGCGTGTGACGGAGGTGATGATGCCGTTTTTGCCGCGCACGGCATCCATGATGCCTTGGGCGGTGGCCCCATCGACGAGACGGCCTTCACTGTCCAGTCCGGGTTGTGTTTCCGAAGGCTTGAAGATGGCTGAGAACGTCCCCGCATCGTGCTGGAGCCTTGCCTGAAGGACGAGATAATCAATGGGGGTGAAGGCTGCGATTTCCCGATCCCGGTTGACGACAAGGGCAAGGGTGGGCGTCTGGACGCGTCCCATCGACAGCACGCCATCCCGTCCCGATTCCCTGCCCCGGAGCGTCATGGCGCGAGTGGCGTTCATGCCTATGAGCCAGTCGGCCTGTGAGCGGGCGCGGGCGGAATCCCGGAGATTGGCGTAGTCCCGGTTGTCCTTCAGTGTTGCCAGAGCTTTTTGGATAGACCGGGAATCGAGGGATGCCAGCCAGATACGCTGAACCGGGCCGGTGTAGCGGAAGTGTTCGAGGACTTCATCCACGAGGAGTTGGCCTTCCCTGTCCGGGTCGCCCGTGTTGACGACCGTAGCGGCCTCACCGAGCAGATTGCTGATTACCTGAAGTTGAGCGCGGGTGCTTTCCTTGGGCTTGAGCCGCCACTCACGGGGAATCATGGGTAGGGAGCTTCTTCGCCACAGCTTCCATGCTTCATCATAATCATCGGGATCATACTGTTCCAGCAAATGCCCGAAGCACCAGGTCACGGCGTCGTTCCCACAGACTATATACCCCTGACAAGTCTGCGTGACGCCGAGTTCAGCGGCAATGGCTTTGCCGAGTGACGGTTTTTCGGCAATGAAGAGACGTTGGATCATGGACTCCTCTCAATTCAAAAGGTTGCGATACATTCCGAAACGGCGTTTGAAGGGGTTCAGCAGGGCCGGGAGCAGACCTTCTTCCAGTTCTTCGGCCTGAAAGTCGGCGTTGAAGCCCTTTCTGCGGTGGTTTTCAATGCGCAGGGTGTTCCCATAGAAAGACATGCTCCATCCTTTGGCGTCGTCATTGCGGGTGACTTCCTGTGAGTTGGGGAACGCCGCGCACCATGTGGGAAGAAGTTTTTTGAGCCTGTAAAAGAGGTTCGTCATGCGGGCGTCCGTTTGGACCTCTGTGAGATGAACGCCGTGCAGAAATGGAGAGGGTTGCGAATAGAGGAAGAACTTTGCGATGCAGGCGCGGTGGCATCCGTCTTCCGCGACGTAGCCTTTGCCGTCATGAAAGCAGAAACTCATGAAGGGGGCACGGAATTGTTCGAGGTTCAGGTAGTACTCAGGATTCACCGTAAACAGCCTGATGTTTTTCCGCATCTTTTCGCCCTTATCGAGGAGTTCCCTCCATGTCATGCCGGGATAGTTGGGATTGGCTGTCCCACAGATCAGGCCGGTGTTTACCGAAGCTGACCAGCAACGGCTTATTGAGCGGATGAAGGGTGCCGGACGTAGCGATTCGATACAGCTATCGGCAACGGCGGGTACTGTATCAAAAAGTTCTTTGATTTGTTCGTCAGTCATCGCCGTCCCTTGTGGCTACTCATCAATCCAGTGGCCACCGTTGAGCCGTTCGCCAACGTAGTTGATGCCGACCTTCCATGTTTACTCATGGCCAGCGTAGGTCCGGCAGTAGGAGGGCAAGGCGTCATCAATGATCTAGACCCATTTGGTGCGGCAGCGCGGGGTATCTCACGGTCTTCTCGGCTCATGCGCCGCCAGACGTCATCTGGAATGCATTCCTCAACGGGGGATTGCTTTCTGAGCTGACGGTTCAGAAGATCAGCGGTGCAGCGTTCAGCGCCGTCTCAGTCTCATGCGTAGGTTCGAACAGTACAGCAAGGCTCCAGCGAAATTATGAGTGCAGCGGACCACCAGCGGACGGATGGGCGTGACCATGCTGCGGGCAGGCCGCAGCGGTGGCGAGTACATTATGCGGATGCCGAGCCGCCTGGCGATCAGGGGATGGAGGTTTGGGTAGGGCCTCATGATTGCCCTTCCTTTTGGATGGAAAAAGGCGGCAGGGGGGAGCAGCCCACGGGCGCAGGGGGCCGCAATGATGAGGGGCTGAAGCAAAGCCTTACGGTCATTTGATTCTTCACGGGGAAGAGAAATTTTAAGAGACTGGATATGGAGGAAGAATGCCCCGAGGGAGACAGGCCGCAGAGTACCTGAAGGGGGCGGAGTGGTTTGAGGGCCGGGAGGGAGGGCTTTACAAGGGCGGGGTGCTTATAATACAAAAGGCGCACCACAAAACCTCAATTTTGGAGGTATGTGATGCGCCTTCAGATGTCTGTTGGCGTCCCCAAGCGGATTTGAACCGCTGTTGACGGCGTGAAAGGCCGTATGTCTTTCTAGCTACTAGTCTTTGATTCTCAAAGACTTTTTTTTTACCTACATGCGAATTTTTCTCTATATACCGCATGAGGTAAGAAATGGCAATACTGAAAGACGCTTGGCAACTTTATAATTCTTTAACTCTTTGTGATGACTCAAAAAAGGGAGTAAGAACCGAACTCCGTAGGTGGGAGCTTCACCTCTCTCACCTCGAACAGAGAGAAATTAGCTCTATAAAAAAACTCGATCTCGCTCGGCTCCGCTGCCATCTCGAAAA
>NZ_JNJP01000049.1 GCF_000701705.1 Bilophila wadsworthia ATCC 49260
AGCAGTTATGAGAGCGAGAGGGAGGGGAGGCAGTCGCCGCCGGAGTTGCGGCGCGTGACCCCGGAAGCGTAACCCGTTATAATCTTTTCAGGCAGAGGCGGGGGAGATTGGAGCCTCCCCCACCGGCCCGGTGTACGACCACCGGACCACGGCCCCACACGATGATTGTAGCATCGTGCAAGGTTTCCGCCTGCGGTTGAGTGCCCATAGCGAGGGGCGCGCAAAGGCTATCAGGCGATGCTCGGGGGCGCAAGATAGGACTTTCAACGAATGAGAGGGATTGAAAAAGAGATTCGGTGCGGCAACTGCGGGCGGTTGCTGGCGAAAGGAACGGCAATCGCCCTTGAAATCAAATGCCCCCGCTGTGGGGAGATCAAATACGTGAGGGACATGATCCCCGGCCTTGAGCCGCATGACGGCCGAGATCGCAACAATGCAGACAAAGAAGGACAGCGGGCCTGACACCCGTATTATCGTCGGCCCCTATCGCATTCCCCTTTCCCGCGAACGGTTCCTTTTGCTTGAGCGGGACCTCATGACCACGGCGGGCTTTACGAAAGCCGAGATCCACGCGGAAATCCTGCGGAGGCTTGGCGTATGTGCGGAGTAGAGCTTGTGCCTGTCGAACGCCTGAAGCCCGCGGGCTACAATCCCCGCCGCGCCGATGCGGAACGCCTTGCGATGGTGAGGCTTTCCCTGTCCCGGCTCGGTTTTCTGCTTCCTATCGTCGCAACGCCGGATGGGGAAATCCTTTCCGGCCATCAACGCCACGCCGTGGCCATGTCCATGGGGGCGCGTCAGGTTCCCGTGATGTTCGTGGACATCCCGCAGGAGCGGCGGCGCGGCCTGAACATCCTTTTCAACCGGGCCACAAACGACATCCCCATGACAGCCGATGAGGTGCAGCTTCGGGTCGACCTTCAGCGTGCCCATGTTCATGAGCTTGCCGAACGTTTGCCCGACCTTGAGCCGAACGCGCCGGAGTTTTGGCCGTGCCTGTCTTTGGCCACGCGGAGCGTCCGGCAACTGGCCTGCCGGAATGTGGCCAGCTTTCAGCCGCAATCCGCCAACGTAGGCCGGACTCTGGCGCGGCTTGGCGTCCAGTTGCCCATTGTGCTGACTGAGGACGACGCGGTGGTCAACGGCATCGGGCGGCTTGAGGCTGCGGCGCGGAAGGGCAGGGAAACGATAGAGGCCATCACCGTATCCCCGGTGAAGGCCGAGCTTGCACGGGCAATGCTGAACCTGTTGAGCATGGATTTCCATTTTGAGGGGGACAACGCGGACATGCTGCGGTATGGGGCCTTCCGCCGCAGCAGGATGAGACGCCGCACGTTGGGGACAGCCTATGTCATCCCCGTTTTCCGCAGCCGCCGCAACGCCGACTTTGACATTGCGGATCCTGAGCACAGGGCGAAGTGGCTACACGTTTGTGGTGATTCCGTGCTCGATTTCGGTTCGGGGCATGGCGACGAGGCGCGTATGCTCCGTGAAGCGGGGATCGACGTTACGGCGTTCGAGCCTTACGAAAACGATGGACACGAACGGATTTCCTTTGACCGTGGCAGGCGGTCAGCCGAGGGGGTCATTCATGCTGTACGTTCCGGGAAACGCTTCACCTCCCTCTTTCTGTCGTCCGTCCTTAATTCAGTGCCCTTTGTTTCCGACCGGGAACACATCGTTTGTATTTGCGCCGCACTGTGTGATGGGGATTCCACACTGTACGCTTCGGCGCGCTCCACCAAGGGGGCAAACTGGCAGTGCCACACTCGCGGCCCTAGCTTGAATGAGCATGGCATGTGTGAAGGCACGTTCCGCGTCGCTTGGGAGAGGGGGGTCACGATTGGGGATCTCGGCGTGGCTCCAAAAGTACAGAAATACTATGATCGCGCTGAGTTCAGGGAACTTTTCCTTCAGTTTTTTGATGAAGTGGAAATCTGCCCCAAGTCCACGTCAATCGCCGCAATCTGCCGCAAGCCCCGCCCTGTGAACCCTGAACGCCTCGCCGCCGCGCTCCAGTTCGAGTTCGATCTGCCGTATCCCGGCGGCCGCAGGCTCGGCATGGCGGAAGAGGCTCTTGCCGCCTTCAGTACCCGTCTGGGGGTGAGCTTATGACTCGGGCGGCGCGGGAGTTGAAGGACTGGACGTTTCGCGGCTTCTCCGGCCAGTTTGACGGGCATGTCCGCGAACAGCTTCCTTGGTACGACATGGCGACGGCGGCGGTGGCCATGATTGCCCGGCACTACATCCCGCAGGGGGGCAAGGTGTATGATCTGGGGTGTTCCACCGGGAACATCGGGCGCGTGCTGGCGCCGACGCTGCATGAGCGGGAGGCGCGGCTTGTCGCGCTGGACGAGTGCCGGGACATGGTGGCGGCGTACCGGGGGCCGGGGAGGGCGATCACGGCGGACGTGGCACGCTATCCGTACAAGGCTTTCGACGTGGGGATTGCCTTTCTGACGCTCATGTTCCTGCCTGTCCCGGAGCGGCGGCGGTTGCTTGCGACGCTTCGGGGGAAGGTGAAGCCGGGCGGGGCGATCATCGTCGTGGACAAGGAAGAATCCCCCGGCGGCTATCCGGCAACGGTGCTGTCCCGGCTGACGTGGGATTGCAAGCTCAGGCAGGGCGCGGAGCCGGGGGCGGTGATGCGGAAAGAGCTTTCGCTGTCCGGCGTACAGCGTCCCCTTTACCGTGGGGAGTTGGGGCCCGACGCCGTGGAGGTGTTCCGATTCGGGGATTTTGCGGGATGGTTGATTGAGGCGTGACGCCAGAAGCCCCGGCGGGAGAGATTCCGCCGGGGCTTCTCGTTTATGCGGTGCGACGGACGGTTTCGGCCATCCAGCGGATTTCGTGTTTTGTGGGGGCGTAGGTCTAGGAGAACTATTATGTATTGACAAAAATTTATATCATACATAAATTTTAAATACACAAAGGAGTCCAGCCATGCGATTTGAATGGGACGCTGAAAAAGCTTCTATCAATCAGAAAAAACACGGTGTTACCTTTGAGGAAGCACAAACGGTGTTTGGCGACTACGATGCGCTGAGGATATTCGATCCTGACCACTCCGAAGACGAAGATCGCTTTATTCTTTTGGGGTTAAGTACAGTTTTACGCATTCTCGTGGTCTGTCACTGTTACAGAGAAGATGACGAGAGGATAAGGATCATTTCTGCGAGAAAGGCTACAAAAAAAGAGTCCGCCGCATACGAAAGGAGGAAATAACCATGCGTGAAGAATATGATTTCTCTGATGCCGTCAAGAATCCGTATGTCAAGCCTGCCAAGGCGACCGTGACTATCCGTTTGGATAAGGCGACGGTAGATTATTTTAAGAGCCTGTCCGAGCAGGTGAATATGCCCTATCAGACGCTGATCAACTCCTATCTGGCTGATTGCGCGGCAAAGAAGATCAAGCCTACCGTCGTTTGGGGGTAAAAAGGAGGGCGAATGGATGGAGGAAGAACTTTCGCTGTCCGGCGTGCCGCGGCCCCTTTACCGTGGGGAGTTGGGGCCCGACGCCGTGGAGGTGTTCCGGTTCGGGGATTTTGCGGGATGGTTGATTGAGGCGTGACGCCAGAAGCCCCGGCGGGAGAGATTCCGCCGGGGCTTTTTGACGTGTTTATGTCTCATTTATCTACTATGCAGCTCTTTTCCTAAATTTGAGAATTTTTGATTTATTATCTGAGGGTACGGCTGCAGTAGCGCATTCGAGAGCCCATCGAACAGCACCTGCAATAATGTTGTCCATACCGCCCGCTCGCGAAATTCGCACATTGCGTGCAGCTCCACCAGAGATATCTTTGCCGTTGTAAGGAAGCTTTTCACACCACGAATCTTTCATTGCTCACTCCATTTTTTATATGTTAATCCTCGTACGAGTCCCGGACGGTTCCGAGCTTAGTACGTCCATGTGGCTGATCAAACGAACCGTCATAGAGTTCATATTCTAAATTTTCTAAACATGGTTCAATCCGTAATCTTTTAAGATCAGTGACTGTTTTTCCATTTTCTAACGCTCGTTTAAAATCGTAATCATTCGCAATTTCTTCATCGCGATCTGCACGCACAACGATTCGGATATGTTCCAGTTCCCAAAAAGCCTCTTCAAAGCTTTCAACATCCATTTGTATACCTTCTTATGTATATGTTTATATGGAACGTTAATTTTATTTCTGTATACCGTCTTGCTTCTTCGTTGTCAACAAGGTTGTCATGCAAAAGGCATACAGGGGCATGGTTTTCGCGGATAACAAGGCTAGGCTTCTGCAAAAACTGTTACGATTATTTTCGGCTACGATCTAACGTCGTTAGATTCCTGAAGGTTTCGTTATTTTTATAGTTAGAACGGTTTCGGCCATCCAGCGGATTTCGTGTTTTGTGGCCTGCCCCATGAAGAGGAAGGGCAGGGCGTTACGGGTGAGGTGGAAGAAGCGTTGTCGGTTCCCGGCGGCATCGATGCGGGCATCCGGGATGAAGGCCGAGGCCGCGAAGTCCGGCGGGAGGATGGAGCGGAGGCGATCTATGTCCCGCAGGAGCTTGGCGTGCCTGCGCTGCATTCCCTTGGCGGCGTCGAGGGTGGTGAGGCCGCTCATTGTGCGCCCCGCCGCATGAGTTCTTCCCCGGCGATATGGGCGGAAGCGTACCGTTCCATTGCTTCCATCGTGTGGCAGGTGGCGGAAAAAAGGGACTGGATGCCGTAGTTCATGCCGTTTGCGAAGGGCTTCAGGTTGTCCGGCATGGCATTGCCGGGAATCCAGTAGGCATCGCGCAGGCAATGTTCCAGTTCAGACCCGACCTTGAAGAACTCCCGTTGGAAGGTACGGAAGCGTTCCAGCGCGGCGGCTGTCTGCTCCTGCCGTGTTGGTTGGGGTACGGCGGGCAGGGCGGCCTTTGGCCTCCGGGTGGCTTGCCCCTTTGTCCAGTAGTTCCAGAGGGCGTCGTCGCACTCGTCTTGGTAGAGGCGGATACGGTCGCGGAGTTCGGGGCGTACCTTGTTGGGGTTGATGCTGGCGAAGAAGGCGGGGAGCTTGCGGACGGGCATACAGAGGGTGTCTTGGTTCCCTGATGCGGAGGGTATGATCATGTTGATCATACCCCACCTGTCCCTGTTGTCGCGTAACTTTCTGGCTTGTGCTTCCCATGTCAGCCCCATGTCTTCCACGATGGGCTTTATGGGGGCGTAGGGTTCGCCCTTGTGGGTGACGACGAAAATGGTTGAGCCGTGGAACTGGACGGGAGAAAGGGTAGCCTTTGCCATAATGCACCTCGTTACTGTTTGGGATTTGGAAACAAAAAAGGCAAGGTGACGCTCCCCGGCCAGTAACAGCCGCCGGTCCTCACGGATACCGGACGTCACCTCGCCAATATGTAACCAACACCCTGAAAAAAGGATGCAATGGTGGCAAGATGCAAAAAATCCGCTCTTTTTCACCATGTGGGGCATGGCAAAGGCGACGGATACGCCTGTTACTGTCTGGGGAGGTCAGATCGCCAGAAAATGGGAGGAAAGTCAAGGGTGTTGCTTTTCAGGGTGATAACGGGCTATAGGTGAACTGATAGGTTCAATCAGAGTGCATAGATAGCCCTTTGGTGATGGAAAAATTTCCTTATGCTATGAATACGTTATTTTTGTTATCTCGTAACGCTATTGGGATAGTCCACAATCAACTAATAGGAGTTTTATATGAGCCAAATCACTCTCACTCCTCCTAATTTTGTTCATATTGACCCTAATTACCCATCAGCTTCTTATAAGGAGAGCGATGTTGCTATTGTTATAGAAAAGTTTTTTCAAGGATCCTCAGATACTGCTTTACATGACTTGTTTCATTCTTTTCCAATTGATATGAAATTTACCAATGTTCCTGATATTTCTTCTTGGCCATATAACACTGTTTCTGCATATCAAATATCCCATGATATACATATTGGTATTCCTGCCACAAACAGCAGGGGAAATGTTGTATTGTTAGCGTTTGATCATAAAGGAAAAGTAAATTCTCCAGCAGGTTTTGACGGGGTAGTTGCAGATTTTCGAAAGTCTAGTCAGGGATTTCTATTCCAATATGCACAACAAGATGGAGGATGTAAAATATCTCCTGACTGTTCTGTGATTTTGACCCCAGCACTTAGTGGATGTAGCTTTTTTATGCTGTCAGTAGGTGCGCAGAAATTTGCGTTTCACTCTAATGTAATCAATGAAAATGCAGATTACAAAAGATTTAAAGGGGTAGTATATAATATTCTTAAAGAGATAGCCCATAGTGTTACTCCATTTAAAGAAGGAATCGGCGAGGTATTAGATGAATTAGAACGTATTGAACAAAAATATATTGATATATCGAATGTTCGTAATGTTGCTCAAGTTGATGCTGCTAAGGCATTTGAATTATTTAAAAAAGCACCCTGTGATCAAGAGATTTCTCGAATTGCAACACAAGCAGAGCATATGTTTAGAGAGAAAGAAGAAGAGTCAGGAAAAATAGGAGATGAACTCATTAGTGTACAAAGTAAATTTATGCAGCAGTTTGAAGATATCGTAAGACTTGCAAACCCATCGCTGGAAAATGATGTAGATGATATTTTTCAAGCATATTTTTCGGATCCAATGAAAGAATATGGTGTAATGGGTCTCTATGATAAACTGTGTCTGATCCTAACCAAAATGGAGGCGAGAGAGGCATTGAGTGGCCATTATGCGACAGTTGCGGATGCAATTTCACAATACCGAGGAGGAAAATCACCAGAACTAGCTGTAGCAATGGTAAAAGATGCTCAAGGAGAATGGGCGTTGTTGGAGCAGCCACTCATTCGACAGATCGATGGGAATACTGCGTTTGTCCATCATGCCGGAAATGCTAGGTCCAGAAAAATTACCCCACCAGATTTTTTAACAGCCTTGCACGATATGGCTCAGTCCAAAAGAGAAGAGGCTGGCATACTAAACGCGCCTACTATGCCAAATTATGTATAAATATAAATAGTAACGGGCTATAATGGGACAGTTGCCCATTTATTGAGGCGTGATATGAGAAGTCACGGCGGAATCTCTTCCGCCGGGGCTTCTCGTTTATGCAATGCGGTGTTTTTTCTATTCCTTCACCAGATCGTCAATCACGGACGAAGCTTTTTTCAATGCCTCATCGTGAAGATGTGCATAGCGTTGCGTCATTTGCGGGCTGCCGTGGGTAAGCAGCTTTTGCAACGTCAGGAGGTCTACCTTGCCGGATGACGCCAGCAACGAAGCGAAGGTATGACGTAACCCATGCATCGGGCGGAAGTGCTCTGGGAGTCCCGCTGTAGCCCTTATGCGGGTAAAGGCCCGGCGGCAGTCGCGGCGCGGTTTGTCCCATCCATCCGGGGAGGGGAAGACATACGGCCCGCGTCGGATGATGGAGGTAAAAACGTTCCGTGCCGCTTCAGGCATGGGAATTTTTTCCGTTCGCCCCTTTTTGGCTGTTTCGCCGCGTAGCGTGATGAAACCGTGCTCGAAGTCCAAGTCTTCCCACTGCAGGGACAGTATCGCCGTTTTCCGCATCCCGGTGCAAAGAGCCAGACGCATGGCGTTTGCGGCCTGTTGATCACGCTCGCCGCGCAATACTTCCAGCAATTTTGCGATTTGCTCAGAAGTCAGGTTTTCCGTGACGATATTATCGACCTTGGGCATTTCAAGGTTTCGGATGGAGCGGGGGACTTCACAGCGTCCGCGGCGTTCTCCCCAACGGACGAGCCGCCGCAACAGGCTCAGGATGTTCTTGACAGTCTGAGGGGCCAACCCGGAAGAAAGCAGGCCGTCACGGAACGTATCAATCCTTTCGACCGTCATGTCGTCAGGCTTTTTGTCAGCGAATACCGGCTTGATGTGTTTCGAGTAGATGAACCTGTCTTCATCTATGCTTCGGTTCCCCGCCTTGCATTTGAAGAAATCCTCCCAAAGATTTTGGACAGTAACCCCAGAAGGGGAGGGGACGGTTGGTTTCCGTGCTTGTGCTTCGCGGAGTGCTTTTAAGGACGTAACGCCTTTTCCTGTCCTGATATTTTCGCGGATCCGGGAAAGTTGAGCATAGGCTTTTTCCGCCGTCCACCCTTCACTTGCCCACCCTATGGCCTCTTCCTTATCTTTTCCGTCCAGCTTGTAGCGGATTGAAAAACAGCGATCGGGACGGATGCCGTGTTTCCGGGTAGGGTGTTCTCTGTAGCGTACTCCGAGGAACTTGGTTTTATACCACTGCACAGCCATCGTTGAGGCCTCCTTGTATCCCGCTCTTATCCCGCGCCGGAGAGAAAAGCGAAAGGAAACCGTAGTAACCTCTGGTAATGGTTGAACGTATAATATATTGTAAAAAAAGGATTTCAGGTGATGTGAAGTTATGCCGTATAATGTTGATTAGCAGTCTTCAAAACTGGTGGACGGTCGAAAGGTCGTTGGTAGGTTCGACTCCTATACGTTTCCGCCAAAAAGAATCTCAAAAAGCCCCGCAAAGCCTCAAAAGCCTTGCGGGGCTTTTTATCCAAGTTTCATACTCTCCAAGAGTCTCACTTGGTATATGGATATACCGTTATTTTGTCGGTAGTTCTGACAGTATTCTTATATGCTGGGTGCCGTTCGCCATACGGAACACGGGGAGCCGTTGAGATGGCCTACCGGCTTGGTCAGCTTGCCGGGCAGGTGTGTCGGTAGCCCATCCGTGGGATATACGAGATATGACGCAGCCGCGGTTTTAAATGAAGCGTTGCTTCCCTTGAATCCGGCCGGGAACCGCCGCGCCGGGGGGCCGTCCTTGTTTGTGAGGCCGCTGCGGCTGGCAGTTTCGGTGCACTCATCATGATGAGCGGCCCAATGTGAACTGTCGGGGACAGAAAAGAGGAAGCCCCCAACCGTGAGGAAGGGGGCTTTGTTGTGTGGGAGGTCGGAAAATTCTAGAACTTCCATTCCACAGCGAGGTTTCCGTAAACGGATGTTGCATCACGGCGGAAAAGTTCGCTCCCGGCGTTTAAGGAGAAAGAGACGTGCTTGTCCGTGTTGAAACGTACGCCCGCGCCGAGGCCAAGGCTGTCGCGGCCCGGGACCTTCACAGTGTTGGAGAAGCCCGCGTTGGCCGCTTCCACGAATGAGGCGTGCATCGTGCCCGCCTTGTCGAGCAGTTCGTGGTTCCACGCGGCGGAGGCGTGAGCCTTCCAGGTGGCGTGTTCGCCGAGTTGCCTTTCATTCGTGCTCATGCGGACACCGAGGCTGGAGCGCAGCGAGTGGAAGGTTTCGGAATCCAGATGGAGTCGGCTGCCCATGCCGTTGTCTTCCGTCAGGGACGGGCGTGACGAGAAGGCGTAGTCCAGCGCGGCGAAGGGCCCGGCCTTGATTGTACCCCAGTCGGCCTCATAGCCGCCGCCCGCACGGACCGAGCCCGAGAACCCGGTCCAGTCCTTGTTGTTTTCGCGGTTGTAGCCGTTGAAGGAAACGGCCCGCTTCATGCGCCAGTTCTCCACGCCCAGACGTCCGATGCCGAAGACGTTCCAACCATCCCAGCCCGCCGGGGCGTACAGGCCCTGCGCGCCGAGATACAGTCCTTCGCCGCGCAGCTTTCCATTGGCATCGCCGGTCATGGATTGGTGGTTGAACACGACGTGCCCGCCGACGGTCAGCCCGCCGGGCGTGCTCCGTTCCGCACCTCCGATCAGGCCGACGTTCGTGGCGTCGTAGCCGCCCATGCCGCTGCGTCCCGGCTGGTCGAACGTCCCTGCGTAGGGCTGTGCGAAAACATGCCATTCCCCGTCCTTTTGCGGAGCGCGGGAGAATGTGCCGGGAAGAATCAAATCGGAAAGCATACGGTGCATATCGAAACTCGCCAGCGCCGCATTGCCGTAGGCGTCGGGCGAAAGCTGGGAAAGGGCGTCGCGGACGGTGCTCCCGTCAGCCGCGGAGAAGTCCAGCGCCGCGTAGAGGTTCCGCATGTCGTCCCGTACCCCTTCAGCAGAGGAGAGCGCCCGGCCTACGTTGGCGGCGTTGCCGTTCGCGGCGTATCGGCTGTAGGCGTCGGCGGCGCGGGAGGAGAGGATTGTGGCCGTGCCGCCTTGAGGTGTGGCGGCCATTTCCAGCGTGGGCGAGTCCAAAAGAAGGTTTGTGGCATAAGCTTCCGTCAGGTTTCCGGAAGCTGTGATCGGCGTGAGGGAGAGGCTTCCCGCGTAATAGCCGGGCAGGGGAGCGAGATACAGGGTGCCGTTTACAACGGCGTTCCCGTTGACGGCGAGTCTGTCGGACGTGCCCGAAGCGTCGAATTCTGTGAACAGGCGCCCGGTCGCGGTCTGGTGATAGTCGCCGTTGATCGTAATGGTACCGATGCTATTGCCGGGGGCGACGATACCCGCGTTGGTGAAGGTGCCGTCTACGGAGACGTAGCCGTTGTCGAGGGCGTTCAGGGTGTACTCGGCATTGCCGCTCAGGGTCGCGCCCTCCCTTACGTTCACATCCAGCACCTCGGCCCGCCCGTTGAAGGACAGCGCGCCGCCGCCTACGGACATCCTGATGCTGTGCCTGCCGAGGATGTTGCCGTCGTAGCGCAGGCGGAAGTCCGGATCGGGCGCGTCCGTCGCCGATCCGTCGCCCGCCGCCAGACGGCCGAAACTCAGGCTGGTGAACAGATCGTCGCCGTTGGCGGCCGCTTGATCTTGCTGCACGTCCGAGTTGCCGGGGTTCCAGTCCGAAATGATGTCCCCGCTCAGCGCCGCCCCGTTTACGATGTTGATGTTTTTTACCCAGGCGTTGCGGGAAATGTATATGGCGGCCGCATTCCCGGACAGGGGGCCGCTTACGTCGAAACGCTCCGTAAGCGGGCCTTTCAGTTCGTCGAGCAGCTCGTACCGTTCATAAAGCTGGGTGACGATGTTGCCGGACTCATCCTCTGCGGCTTCCGTCCGGCTTCGGATGTATGAGCCGCGGTATTCGGCGGTCAGGCCGGAGTCCAGGCCGAGCAGGCTGCCGCCGAAGTCGAAGCGCGCACCCGCGCCGCCGGTCCCTGTAGCCCGGATTTCTCCCCGGCTGACGACGTTCTGGCCTTTGCCGTAAGCTAGAAGCAGCCCCGTGCCATAGGCTCCGTCGGCGGACACGTGCACTCCAGGGGCGATGCGTAGGGTGTTGGCCTCGCCGTCCACGCGGATTCCGGTTCCGGCTGTGCCGCAGGCCAGCAGATCCGCGGTCTGGGTGATGTCGTTGCCGCTGCCGTAGATATGCAGACCCACGCCGTAGGCCGCGGTGTTGGGCTGCCCGGGCAGATACGCCGTGCCGTCGGCGTTGCGGGCAAAATACCCCTGTCCGTTGCTGAGCGTCAGGTTGTCCCCGTAAACGGAAAAACCGTAAAAATTTTTGCGGTCAATCGTGTACCCGATATCCTGAAGCGCTGCGAGTTCGGCTTCCATGAAAACCTGATAGTTGCGGTAGTCCTGATGGCTCATGAGGCTGCGGTCCAGCTCGATGTGCGACAGATCCAGGCTATCCCCTTCAAAGCCTTCTATCGGCAGCCCGCCGTTCAGCGCGCCCGCCAGCACCTCGCTCACATGTGTTCCTTTGAAGAGGACGCCGCTTTCCGTCATCTCGCCGACCGTGAACACGGGGTCGGCCCCCGGCGCGGTTTCTGGTTCTGACCGGACGACTTCCATGTCGGTTGTGGGGGTGACGCCGTATCGATCGACCAAGTGGCGATCCCAAGGAGAGATCTCCGTATCGAATCCATACACGGGGTTACCGTCATCGTCTTCCCCCACGAGGGCCAAGGAGGAAATGCCCAGGGCATGGCCCATTTCATGGTACAGGGTTCCGACCAGATCTATGCCGTTGCCCGTGGGCAGGGGCGACGGGATGTCCGGAATGCTGAAATTCATTTTGCCGATCCGTATCTGGGCCGGAGGATTCATGCTTTGATCGCCGATGAGTGCGCCCGCCAACCCGCTGGATCCCTCCCAGGGAGTCCCATGCCACGTCGGATTCGCAACGCTTATCGCATCGGCGTTTACCTCGTTCATGGTGCCCACGTTGATGGCGGCGGGTACGGCGTTGTTCGCTCCGGGACCGAGAATGTCCGCCCAGAGTTCCACGGCCTGGGTAACGGCGTCTTTCTGCGCGGCGCTCAACTGCCAGGTGGAGACTTCTCCTTCCGTCTCAGAAAGGGCGTTGCCGTACTCTTCCCCCTGATCAAAAAAGCGCAGTTGGAACAGGGGGGTGTTTGCATGGTCGGTTACGACGCGCGTTTCATAGGCCGACGCCTGCGTTTCCCAGAGCAGGAAAAACGCGGCGGCCAGCGTCAGGCAGTGGAAAAAACGGTTCCGGGGCATACATCTCTCCTTTTTACGAGGCCTTCTTGTTTGTACGTAGACCATATTCCTCTAGCATTCAATGGAGGCTCTTCATTATGTCGAAACATGTTCGGAGTGCGCTTTTTTATGTCTTGCGCCGTTGTGGGGACATATGTGTGAAGAGGGGGAAGAAAGGAGGGAGGGGGGGACTGAAATCCCCTTTACGGCCTGCCCCGTCGAAATGGCGGCGGTGATTCCATTGACAGAAACAGTTTTGTGTTAGAGCTTGAAAAGCGCTTTTCAGAGAGCCGGTTTTTCATGGAGACTAGACCGAACTATATGGGCGGAGGCTCCGGTCTGTTCACCTTTTTCTCTGCCTGATAGGGGCTGTTGCCCTGTTTGATGCCTGCGAAGAGAGGCATGTTCCGAGCGTTTCAGCTGAAAAAGACTGGGAGGGGATTATGTCGGGTCATCCTCGCACTCATCAGAATGCGATCTTGAGAACCTATGCCGGGCTTCTGTTGATTTCCATTTGCGTCTATACGCTGATGTATGCTCCGCAACCCATGTTCAACTCGGTGAGCAGGGATTTCGGTGTGGACAAAGGCTCCACGGGGCTGCTCGTCAGCGTGTTCATGCTGTCGCTCGCCGTCTCGCCTCTCTGCGTGGGGATGCTGCTCAGCCGTATCGGCGTGCGGCGTGCCATTCTGGGGGCTTCCCTCCTGCTCGGTATAAGCGGCGTGGGGATTTGGTTTGCCCCGTCCTTTCTTGTCCTTCTCGGCATCCGCGCTTTACAGGCGTTGCTGGTTCCGGTGGTGCTCACAGCCGTCATGTCCGGCATTGCCGTCATGTTCCGCCACCTGGATCTCAACCGTGCGCTTGCGGGCTATGTGACCTCCAATCTTGTCGGTTCGCTGTGCGGTCGAATTATCGGAGGCTGGGCTGCGCAGATGTTCGGGTGGCGTGCCACGCTCGCCGTTATCTGTTTTTTCTTTTTCCTTGTCCTCCTCTTCATCCGAAGCATTCCGGAAATGCGCAACGCCAGTGCGCGCCTCCACAGCCCACGTGAATACCTCGCCGTTTTCAAGGGCAGGGGGGTCCCCAGTCTCTTTTTCGCCGAAGCCTGCGGTATCTTTGTCTTCGCCGCCATCGGCAACCTTATCCCTTTCCGTATGGCGGAACTCGGGCAGGGCCACTCCGAGGGGCTCATCGGACTCATGTATTTCGGGTATTCCGTCGGCCTTGTCGCTTCGTTGTCCCTTGCGCCGCTCATGCGCGTGTTTAAGACGCCAACAAGGCTTATTCTTTTCGCGTCCGCCGTCTATGTCGCCTCCTGTCTCACGCTTGCGGTCCCTTCCCTTTGGGCCTTGTTCGGCGGGCTATGGCTCATAGCCTTTGGGGAGTTTGTCGTCCATTCCATCAGCCCCGGCCTTATCAACCATCAGGCCATGCTCTCCGGTCATGGCGACCGCGGTATGGTCAATGGGCTTTTTCTTTCCTGTTATTATTTCGGCGGGCTTCTCGGCTCCTACATCCCCGGAGCTCTCTATTCGGGGTTCGGCTGGTTTGCCTGCTACCTCTGTATTCAACTCGTCCAGGTTGCCGCGTTTTTCGTTCTGTTCAGACTGCACCGGACGGCACCTGACTTGCGGTAGAACGGCCTGCCCGGCTTGCGTTTCGGCTTCGGGATGTCATGCCCCGTCCGCCTTCACAGTCTTTTGGGGCTCCTGCGGGGCTGTTGACATGCCCGGGGGCTTGGGCTTCCCTCCCCAATAGGACCGCCTTTTTGCGGGAACGGGGCTTCTGTCCTGCGGAAGAGGAGAGAAACGATGAGCAGCGTGTATCGTATCGAAAATGAAGAAGGAATGGGCCCGTTGGGCCGGCGCGGTATCGAATTGACCCACGAGATCATGTATCGGCATTATCGGCGTGACGAGGACTTCGTTTACGCGCAGATGGCAGAGGGCGTCACGTGGATCGGGCCTTCACGCGCCCAGTACACCACCGGCGTGGACAAGCTCAGGGAACTCTTGCAGATCGAGCAGCTTGTCACCTTCACGATGGAGCAGGAAACCTATCAGGTCGCCTATGAGGATGAGCACTCCTGTCTCATCTTCGGTTGCTGTACGGTTACTTCCGATGAGGAAACCGGCCTGTTCATACGGACTCTGCAACGGGTATCCTTCTTTTATCGGTTGATTGGCGACCGACTCCATGTCGTGCACATGCATCTGTCCCACCCTTACGAAGTCGTGGATTCGGACGAAGTGTTCCCGTTCCGGTATGGAAAGGATGCCTTCGACTATATCCAGCAGACGCACCAGATGGCCTTTACGGACAGCCTGACCGAACTCGGCAACCGCAACGCCTACGAGACGAGCTGCGTGAGGATGGCCCATGATTTCGACTCGGTGCGTTCCCTATGCCTCATCCTGTTCGATCTCAACGGCATGAAACGGGTCAACGACACATGGGGGCACCTCGCCGGGGATCGGCTCCTTAGGGATTTCGCCTCGCTCCTACGGGAAACCATGCCTCCCACCGCCAAATTGTACCGCTACGGCGGGGACGAATTCATTGCCGCCTTGCACGAGGTTTCGCTTTCCGATGTGAAAAAGTGCCAGCAAAAGTTGGAACAACGTATCGCGCGCTACAACGAGGAAAACGAAATACATCTGAGTGCCGCTTGGGGACATGCCTTTTTCAATCCGGAAACGGATCACGGCCTTTCGGAAATCGTCAAGCGGGCGGATGGCATGCTCTACGCCATGAAGCGGGCCATGAAACAGGCCGCCGAGAACGCAAGCTGACGGGCCCTTGGTCCCCTTGTGTCCTTACGGGGTCGTGTTCCTCTTGGGCCGCGTGATGGAGTTTCAGGCCGACATCAAGAGGGCTTCCATAAAAGAGGCAAGGGAAAACCTTCAAAATTGAGGCATGACGCCAGAAGCCCCGGCAGGAGAAAGTCCGCCGGGGCTTTTCGTTTATGTGGTGCGGCGGGCGGTTTCGTCCATCCGGCGGAGTTCGTGTTTTGTGGCCTGCCCCATGAAGAGGAAGGGCAGGATGTCACGGGTGAGGACGGAGGAGCGTTGCCGGTTCCCGGCGGCATCGGTACGGGCGTCCGGGGAAGGCCGTAGCCGCAAAGCCCGGTGGGAGGATAGGGCGGGGCTATGCATCGCAGGCGAGGTTCAGTCTGTGGCGAAGGGGCGGGGCCTCTCTCGGTTTTTCTTTTTAACAGATTTAAATACTGAAAGATAAACCACAAAGAGAAACATGAGTATCGTGCAAAAGTTTTGCGAAGTACAGAATATGTTCATCCATATGCTCTCTTCAGGTATTATGGCCTCTGTCGGTTGTGATAGGTAGTAGCTGTATTGGCCGTGTGTAAACGGTAGGAAAACGAGCATACCGTACGTAATGAACAGGATATTGATAACATACTTTAACGTTATCCATCTGAATTTAAAGAATCCCCAATTCCCATATAAAGAGTAGATGAGCCCTGTGGCTAGACATCCGCCGGCTCCGGGGCCGACTATGATAAAATCTATATAAAATAAAATCTTGCTGAATGTGATCTGTTCATGTGCGGTGCTGGGATGAAAGAGGCAAAACAAGAGTACCATCGTTGTTGCCCCGCCACCCCAGAGGGCGGCAAAAAACAGATGGGCAAATTTTAAATATCTTTTTTGTTGGATAGTCAGCTGTCTTTCTGGCATGTTTTATCCTTATAAATGGCATTTTGATTCCCCCTTGGGTATAGTTTACTTTCCGTGTTTGTACAATTTACAATAATATATTGATATAGTTGTTTTTTTAAAGTGGGCGAGATGGCACGCATTCCCTTTCTTGCCTCTTTTTCTTGTCTCCTTGTACGTATGCCGCTTCTTCCCTTCCCGCCGTAGCCAGGCACCGCTGACGCCGGGGCCATCGCCACTGGCGGATGCTACCTACCGGGGCGAGACACTTACCGAGCGGGAGGCCCTGCCCGCAGGCAAGGCCGGGAGCCCCCTTGCGGAGCAAGGGATGGAGACGGCACAGAGAAGTGGCGGGGGCATCCAGCTTGCCCGCGAGGAAGACGCCTTTTCCGTATGTCCGGCCCGGCTAGCTTCCCACACTGCGTGTTCAGTAATTATAACTATCGGCGTAAAAGATGGAAAAAGGGAAAAGCCCCACACCCGCAGGAGGCCTAGGGCTTTCCTTGCCCGGCATCTTGACTTTGCAGGCATGGTATGGTCTGGGAGGCAACAAGGAGTGGCTATGAGACTATTAGGTAATATCCTTTGGCATTTTCCGTGCTTTGGTTTTGTGACGTCTTTGTTTTCTTTTTTGGCGGGGATCCTTTTAACCGTTACCGTTGTCGGTGCCCCCATCGGGCTTGGTTTGATTCAATATGCCAAGTTCGCTCTCGCTCCGTACAGCTATTCCATGATAGACAAGCGGGAATTGCATCCCAATAAGAGCGGAAACATCCTGTACGCCATTCTTTGCCTCATTGTCCGGATCCTGTACTTTCCCTTGGGCGTGCTTTTTTTCTTGTGGGGCATTGCCCAGGTCGTTGTCATGTGCTGCACGATTGTCCTGTTGCCGATGGCGATTCCCTATGCAAAGTCGCTGTCCACGTTCTTCAACCCGGTGGGCAAGGTCTGCGTTCCCGTTGCGGTCATGGATGAGCTTGAACGGCGCAAGGCTGAAAAGGAAGTGGATGCCTATCTGAATAAGTAACCATTTTTTGATGTTAAGACAAATGGTTACATCAAATCGCAGAGCATGTTGCAGGATAGTTGCAATGAAAAAATTCTTTTTGGTTTTGCTGTTCTGCGTATTCCCTTTTCACGTGTTGGCGGGAGATGTCTCGTACTGGGCTGACGGGCAGATCAAATGGATAGACGGTCAGGACGCTTCGTATTGGTCGGATGGGCAAATGAAATCCATCGGAAAGGAGTTTCCGGAAAGGTAGTTGCCATAGGGATGGCTTGGAATGGTTCTGGCTGTCTTGTAAAGAAAGCCCCCAACCGTGAGGAAGGGGGCTTTTCCGTAAGAATCCTGAGGGATGGGGCGGCTCTCGTCTGGACCGTTTCACGCCCCGGAGGGGCGCACAGGGGGGGAGGCCCCCTCCAAAGCGCAGCGCAACGCTTCGGGGAGGAAGGGCAGCAGTTCCGCGATCTGCGTCGCGGGGGTCGGGTTCGCAAGCAGCCCGGTAATCCGGCTGGCCCGCGCGGCGGTCAGGCAGGCTTGGGGCATCTCCATGCCGCCGGCGAGCAGGCCCGTCACAAGGCCGGTGACGAGATCGCCCGTGCCTCCGATGGGCTCCAGAGCGGCAACCTGCGGTTCGGATACGTCGCCGAGGAACCGCCCGCCTTCCACAAGGTGATCGACCTTCCCTTTGATGAGCAAGAAGCGCGCGGCGTTTCCGTGCTGATAGGCGCGTTCGACGAGGCTTGGGATATCCTCATCCGCGGCCAGCAGGAACCCCCTGGTGTAAAAAGGGTGCGGCGCCTTTTCATCGGCAAGGAAGGCCAGTTCCCCGGCATCGGGGGTGAACAGATCGTAGGCGTCGGCGTAGCCGCTCATCTTGGCGACATACATGAAACCGGCATCGGCGACGAGCACGGGCTTCGGGTCCGCTTCTTCCAGAGCCATCAGGACGCGGTTGTGCCCATCAAGGTCGGGGAACAGGTAATGAAACGTGATGCCCCGAACCCCGGACAGGCTGGGGGAGGCCGCAAGGCGGCTGTAGAGCTTCCTGCTCCCGTCGCCGTTCCCGGTGTCCCCGGCGAGCAGTGCCGTGGGAGGCTCCACCCCAAGCGTTTCGCACGTCAGCAATGCGGTTCCGAGCAGGGCGGGTGTCCCGCGCTGTACGGAAAGCGGGGCGATGCCCCCGCCCTCCGCATGGAGGAAGCCGCCATCCAGACGCCAGCGTCCCCCCGTCAGGGGAAAAGACGCATCCGGCACCGTACCGCAGATCATCCACGCCATAGCCGCCTCGCCTCCTCAAACGCGCGTTGCAGCGAATAAGAACACAGCGTCTGCCCCTTGACCCGCGGCTCCTCGGCCTCGCCGATGCATTGCCCCGTCAGCAGCGCCGCCAGATACGGCACATCGGGGCATCCGCCTCCGGACACGTTGACGATTTTCCCCGTGGCGCGTTCCACGGTGATTTTCATGTTCGCGGCCCGCACCATGAACCAGTCGCCGTAATCCTGGACATGGAACAGCGATACGGGTTCGAGCAGGGTATCGCGCATGGGGACGGACTGGATCGGCTCAAGGCGGGCGGCTCCCAGCGCGTTGCGGATAAGCGGCTCCTGCATCAGGTCAAAGACGATGATCATGTCGCATCCCGTACGCAGTTCGGGGGGAGGCCCTTTGACCTCCACGGCAAACCCCGCTTCCCGCAGTATCCGTTCGGCCCGGATGACCTCGCCCGTATGCTGGAAAACGAGAAAGCCGTATTCCGTGGATGTGCGGGAAGGCGGGGAAGCCCCTTTCCGGGGCTTCCCTTGAAACACTTCGGCTAAACGGGAAAAGAAGTTCCTCACTTGCGGAGTTCCAGCCGGAAGACGCCCTCGCCCTCATCTTTCGGGGTGACGTTCCAGCCCTTTTTTTCAGCGGCGCGGGTGACGTTTTCGAGGCTGGCCTCGTTGTCCACCAGCACATCCAGAGGGGTATCGGCGTTTTCCGCTATGGCCTGATGGAAAAGGACCAACGGCTGGGGGCAGGAAAGTCCCCGGGTATCAATGGTACGCATGGCAATACTCCTTTACGCCTTCTTGGAATGGACGAAGCCGATGATCAGGCAGACGGCGAAACCGAGGATCGTCGCCTGCATACCGTATACGCCGATGCCCGTACCGGAACTGGCCGTGCCCAGATTGTGGGCCATAGCCGCGCCGACCAACATGCCGAGGGCAAAAATGCCGGCGTCGCTGTCGCCTTCCCCCGCCATGAACAGCTGGCGGCCGGGGCATCCTCCGGCGAGTGCGAAGGCAAGGCCGGCGGTAACCATCCCAAGATAGTTCCACAGAAAGTCGCTGTGGGCCACGGGCTGGCCTTCAAAGCCGAACTTGAGGCCGCCCGTCAGGGCGTTCGCAATGAATGCGGCGGCGAACATGGCCGCCAGCCCGAGGAACAGGTGGGTGTAGCGGAAGAGGAAGAGGTCGCGGAACGCGCCCATCGTGCAGAAACGGCTGCGCTGCGCGAAGATGCCGATTATGAAGGCCAGCCCCAGCGAAGCGATGAAGGGGGCGTGCTGTGAGCCGGGGCCCTTCACGGAGTAGAACAGGGGGCCGCTTTGCGGCTGATCCGGGATTTGCGGGAAAATGAGGTAAAGAAGGAGCAGGCAGACGGCGATGACGGGGAAGAGTGCCCCGGAGACGACGCTCTGGCTGTTGCTGCGGCCAAGGGAATAGCCTTTTTTGAAAAAGAGCGTCCCGAACCAGATCCCCGTGGCCAGGCCGGCAAGGCCGAGGATGGCGTTTCCGTCGCCGCCGGCGAGGCGGAGTATCGCGCGCCACGGGCATCCGAGGAACACCAATGCGCCCATGGCGGCTATCATGCCGAGGACAAAACGGACGATGGGTGCGGAACCCCCGCGCGGTTTGAATTCCCGCGTGGCGATGGCGGCGGCCAGCGAGCCGAGCACCAGCCCCATGATTTCAGGGCGCAGGTACTGGACGATGGCCGCGCGGTGCAGGCCAAGCCCTCCGGCCACATCGCGTTCGAAGCACGCTACGCAGATCCCCATGTTTGCCGGGTTGCCGAGCTTTTGCAGCCATACGGCGATCAGGCCGATGACGGCGCCCACAATGATGATGCCCGGCGTTGTCGCAAAAAGATTTTTCCTCATCTCCTACTCCTTCCCAAACGTTTTGGCGGATACACCATGCGTACGATGGCTCCATCCTGAACGGGGAAAGAGAAGGAACGCCTCTACGGCCTCCCCTCGGCTGCACACTCAGAAGGGCGGCGAAAGGCTTGCTCTTTCCGCGTCCGAACAGACAATGAGAACCTCACACCGTGGGTTCTGTTTGTCCTCAATCAGTTGCGCGTATACAGCATTGGTACACCACCCTTAGAAATGTCGCCCATGAGCATTTCTCATGGACTGTTTCCTGTTACACCGCCGGGAAGTCCGGGTCAACCCATCCTCGCAAGTGCGGCGGGACGTATTCGGGGCACGCTTTTCCGCATGAAAAAACCTCCCGCCAGGCGGGAGGTTCCAAAACGCGTAATGCTTTTCCTTGCCTGCCGGGAAAGGGCAGGTCGGCGTTCCGTCAATATCTGGGGCGGATGACGGATACGGAGCAGTGGGCCTTTTTCACGACTTCCGTGGCCACGGACCCGGCGAACAGCTGCCGGAACCCGATCCGGCCATGCGCGCCGACGACGATGCAGTCGATGTCGCTCTTGTGGGCGTATTTGACGACTTCTTCCGAAATCTTCCCCATGAGGAACGCACAGTCGTCGACGCCTTCCGGGAAGTTCGTGTTCAGGAAGTGTTCCATCTTTTCCAGCAGGGCTTGGGTGGGCGCGATTCTGTTGGGCTGGCCCTCGCCGGAGAGGTAGTTGGATTCATAGACCGTTTCGGAAGGGAGCACGTACACGATCGAAACGGAAGCGCCCGTCAGGGACGCCACCATCTTCACGTGTTCGATGGCCGGATGGGGGGCGTCTTCCAAGTCAACGGCATAAAGAAGCTTTTTCAGTTCCATAGCATGGCCTCCTGTGGTGCCCAAAACGGTTTTTATTGGGGGTACGATGCCCAAGGAGGAAGGCGTCTGTCAAGAACAATCCTCACGTATAAGGGAAGCAATGATGATAGTTTGTTGAATCTCAAGCTATTCCCTTCATAAGGGCGCCCCGTGAATGCCGACAGCAAAGCGCCCGGGGGCGCTCCCGCCGCCGCGATAGGCCCTCGCCGCGTCATAGGCCGCTCCGGAAGCCCGGCGGTATCTGGGGGAATGCTTTGGAGAGTCCCGGCTGATCGGGAGGAAGGTGGATGCCACAGGAGCCGTCGCCGGGCATCCTGATCGCCGTGCGCCGGGACGTTCCCCAGCATGGACGTCGCAGCCAGCGAAGGCTGCCCCCTGATCGCCTCGCGCGTGGAACTCCCAGGAAACCGTCTATAAGGGGGCGACCGTGGATACCCTTGATCGCCACACGCCGGGGCGTTCCCTTCCGATCCGCCGCCGCTTGCCGGGCGGCCTTGTCCTTGCGGGCCGTGTCACGTATGATGGGGCGGAGACGGGTGACGGAGGCGGGCCGTGGGGAACGGCAGGGCCTCCGGCCTGTTTTTGGCATGGCGTTCTGCGGCCCCCCGAGGAGAAGGCGGGCCGCCCCGAGGAGGCCGGGACCCTTCCCGGCATGTTTGATGAAGAGAGAAGGAGTGGGCGATGTCCGCCAAGAAAAGCGATTTCGGATTGATCATCAAATTGTTGGTGGCACTGGCCATCGGCGCCTTTCTGGGGCGCATGGCCAACGTGGAGGTCATGGATGCCGTGGCGTCGGTCAAGTACGCCTTGGGGCAGATCATTTTCTACGCGGTGCCCCTCGTCATCGTGGGCTTCATCACGCCGGCCATCGCCCGCTTGGGACAGAACGCCAGCAAGATGCTGCTGACGGCCGTGGCCATCGCCTACCTTTCGTCCGTCGGCGCGGCGGCGTTCTCGGCGGCTTCCGGCTACGCCATCATCCCGCACCTGTCCGTGCCCACGGAGGTGAGCGGGCTCGTCGATCTTCCGAAGCCGTCCTTTGTGCTGGACATCCCGCCGCTCATGTCCGTCATGAGCGCGCTGGTCACGGCGCTGCTGCTCGGGCTCGCCGTGAGCTGGACCAAGGCCGAGATCATCAACAAGGCGTTGGCCGAGCTTGAAGCCATCATGACCAGCGTCGTGACCCGGGTCATCATCCCCATCCTGCCGTTTTTCGTGGGCGCGACGTTCTGCGAGCTTTCCTATGAAGGCCGCTTGACCGTGCAGTTCCCCATTTTCCTCAAGGTCATCGGCATCGTCATCGTGGGCCATTTTATCTGGCTCGCCGTGCTCTATAGCATCGGCGGCATCCTGTCGGGCCGTAACCCGTGGCGGGTGCTGCGCTATTACCTGCCCGCGTACCTCACCGCCGTGGGGACCATGTCCAGCGCCGCCACGCTGCCCGTGGCCCTGTCCTGCGCGCGGCGCTCCCCGGCCCTGAGCAAGACCGTCACGGAATTCATGATCCCCTTGGGCGCGACCGTGCACCTGTGCGGCTCCGTGCTGACCGAAACCTTTTTCGTCATGACCATCAGCCTGATGCTGTACGGCACGCTGCCGTCCGTGGGTACGATGGCCTTCTTCATCGTGCTGTTCGGCATCTTCGCCGTGGGTGCCCCCGGCGTGCCCGGCGGGACGGTCATGGCCTCGCTCGGCCTCGTGACGAGCGTGCTCCATTTCGATCCGGCGGGCGTGGCCCTGCTGCTGGCCATCTTCGCTTTGCAGGACAGTTTCGGCACGGCCTGCAACGTGACCGGGGACGGGGCGCTGGCCATGATGATGGAAGGGATTTTCAACCGTAACCGTCAGCTCGACGACCGCTTCGGCACGGGCGAGTAGTGCCGTCAACATATCCCCCCGCCGCGCTTGGCCCCGGCGGAAAGGAGGTGCCAGTATGCCGTGGGTGATCCTCGCCGCCGCGCTGTGTGTCCTGGTCTGGTTTTGGCCCCGGAACACGCTGATAGGCTTGGCCGTCGTCGGGACGGCCGGGGTGCTTGCCGGCATCGCCTTCTGGGGATACGGCGTTTACGATGAGCGCCAGCGGGAACTTGTCGCCATCACCGTGGAGCCCGCCGCGGAAGCGGCTTCGCGGACGTCGCCCGGCATCGCGTGCGGGGAGGGCGAACTGCTCGTCTCCATCACGAACGGGAGCGGGAAGACGGTGACGGGCGTGCGGTTCAATGTGGGCGCCTACCGTGAAGGCCGGAGTACCAACATCGCCAAGGGGAACTGGTTCGACGACGATCACATCATCAATCCACGGGGGACGGTGTCGGCCTGCTGGAAGGCCCCCGGCCTGACCCGCGATCCCGAAGGGGACAGGGTGGTCTGGAAGGCCAGCATCATCAAGCTGGAGTTCGCTGAATAGAAAACGGGCCGGGGCAGACGCTCCGGCCCGTTTTGTCTGGGCGGGCCTTGGGCGGCAGACACAAAAAAGCCCCGGAGGGCCGGGGCATCGGGGTTACTTCGCGGTCGTGGGCGCGGGGGCGCTTTCGAGATCCTTTTGCAGGTCTTCCTGGAAGGGGAGCTGCTTGTGGTGCTTCAGGTATTCGCGCTGGGCCTTTTCGCGTTTCTTCGCGTAGTCCTTCTGGGCGTCGCGGACTTCCTTCTGATACTTCTTCAGATCCTTGTCCCGGCGTTCCTGGAACTTCTGGGTATCGGTCTTGTCGTCGCCGGTAAGCTCGTCGACGGTTTCCTTCACCTCTTTCTTGATGTCCTGGTAGCCGTCCTTGACGGACTGGGTGAACGAGTTTTCCGCGAGAAAATGGTTGCTCAGGCCGGTGGCGTGGGCGGCGAACGGAAGGAGCGTCAGACCGGCGGCGAGGAGGCAGCCGTGCAGCAGCGCGTTATTGTGTTTCATGATAATCCCCCAAAGGTTAGACTGTGACTGATTGTCCTGAGTGTACCCAAGGCAAGGGAAAAGGCAACCGCATGAGAGAAAACAAATCATGCCTCACTGCAATGGACGCTTTCGCCTCTCATGCACTGTAAACCTTACTTCCTTTTTAGGGAATCAATGCATCGCATCTTGACATCGTGTGGAACGATCGCATCCTTAAAGGAAAGGAGATTTGAGATGTCACAGAAAGTCAAGACATGGGAATCGCACGTTCCCGGTTGCTTTGGTGGTTCGGATCATATCTTCGCCGGTCATCCCGCCGAGGAAAAACGCGCCAAGGAATTGCGCAAGGTGTGCTCGGAGCAGCGCATCCCGATGGATGACGTAGCCAAGGCCATTGAGCACTTCCTGAAATCCAAAAAGGTCGGAGATGCCCTCATTCAGGAGCAGGTGGAGCGGGCCAGAAAATTCTTGAAGCTGTCGTAACGGCCCTTTCAGCCCACCGGGATACTGCGGGCCGGAATCGCCCACAGCCCCGGCGGACTGTGCGGGCGGCGGCACCGGAATGCCGCATCGGAGCGCCTCAGAGGGCGCTTTTTTTGTGCCCTTCGTCCAATCCGGCGCGGAGGCGGTTTGCTTCTCTTGCATCCAGTCCGGGCATGTTCTTTCTGTTGCAACATGCCGCGCCGCACCTCCTTTCCTTTTGATTGCCCTGCCGCCTCCCTTTTTCCCTTTCCATAAGAACGCCCCGGAAGCACTCTAACACCGCGCGCAAGCACTCTCATTACGTCCCGTTATGCGCTCTTTTTCACGTTACGATTTTTCGAGAACCCGATTGACACGGCCCTATCGTTGCCGTAGCGTTCGAATACCCTTATACTGGGCTGTTCCGAAGTGGAGGAGGGCGGCATTGTTCTCCCCGAGGGGGAAAATGCTTGCCTTGGGGCACGGACCTGAGGCCGCGCTCTGCAATGTGCGGCGTTTCTTCCGCAAGCATGGGGACATCGGCCCGGTTTCGTCGTCTTTACGGAGGAAACGCCGAGGGGATGCGGGAGGGGTTCCGACCATTTTGATCCACGCATGTGACCGACATCTTGCCGGCCGCTGAATAAGGAGAAGCGTATGCGTATTGCCGTTGGTCTGGGAAAAGAGAATGTCGAGGCTCGGCTGGAACGGCAGGGAGTATCCCGCCGAGATTTCCTGAAATTCTGTAGCATGGTCGCCGTGACGATGGGCATGGGGACCGGATTCGCCGAACAGGTCGCGCGGGCGTTGACCATGCCCCGCCGCCCTTCCGTGGTGTACCTGCACAACGCCGAGTGCACGGGCTGTTCGGAGGCCCTGCTGCGGACAGGGCAGCCGTTCATCGATGAGCTGATTTTGGATACGATTTCGCTCGATTACCATGAAACCATCATGGCCGCCGCGGGCGAAGCCGCCGAAGCGGCTCTGGAGCAGGCCATTTCCGCTCCCGAGGGCTTCATCTGCGTCGTGGAAGGGGCCATCCCCACGGCGAATGAAGGCAAATACGGCTACATCGCCGGGCATACCATGCTCGACATCTGCGGCCGCATCCTCCCCAAGGCCAAGGCCGTGGTCGCCTACGGCACCTGCGCCGCGTTCGGCGGCGTGCAGGCGGCCAAGCCCAACCCCACCGGCGCGCAGGGCGTCAACGAATGCTTCGGCGCGAAGGGCATCAAGGCCATCAACATCGGCGGCTGCCCCCCGAACCCGCTGAATCTCGTGGGCACGCTGGTCGCCTTCCTGCGCGGCGACAACATCGAGCTCGACGCCAACAACCGCCCCATGATGTTCTACGGCAGCAGCGTGCACGACCAGTGCGAGCGCCGGGAACACTTCGACAACGGCGAATTCGCTCCCTCCTTCGATTCCGAAGAGGCCCGCAACGGCTGGTGTTTGTATGAGCTGGGCTGCAAGGGCCCGGACACTATGAACAACTGCCCGAAGGTCAAATTCAACGGGACCAACTGGCCCGTGGGCGCGGGACATCCGTGCATCGGCTGCAGCGAGCCCGGTTTCTGGGACAAACTGTCCCCGTTCTATGAAAACTAGAGGGAGCACCCATGAGCGAAGCCAGAAAAACACCCCAGAGCCATTTCACCGGACCTGTCGTCATCGATCCCCTGACCCGTATCGAAGGCCACCTGCGCATTGAAGTGGAAGTGAAGGACGGGCGCGTCAGCGAAGCCCGCAGCGTCGGCACCCTGTACCGCGGCCTTGAAACGATTTTGGTCGGGCGCGACCCCCGCGACGTACAGCACTTCACGCAGCGCACCTGCGGCGTGTGCACCTATACCCACGCGCTGGCCTCCACCCGCGCCCTCGAAGACGCGATCAAGGTGGAAATCCCCAAGAACGCCACCTACATCCGGAACCTCGTGCTCGGGATGCAGTATCTGCACGACCATATCGTGCATTTCTACCATCTGCACGCCCTCGACTTCGTGGACGTGACCAGCGCGCTTCAAGCCGATCCGGTCAAGGCCGCCAAAATCTGTTCCTCCGTTTCCCCGCGCCCCGCGTCGGCGGACGGCTTCAAGGCGGTGCAGGCGAAGCTGAAAGCCTTTGTGGAAAGCGGGCAGCTCGGCCCGTTCACCAACGCCTACTTCCTCGGCGGGCATCCCGCCTACTACCTCGATCCCGAAGCGAACCTCATCGCCACGGCGCATTACCTTGAAGCCCTGCGGCTACAGGTGAAGGCGGCGCGGGCCATGGCGGTGTTCGGCGCGAAGAACCCGCACACCCAGTTCCTCGTGGCGGGCGGCGTGACCTGCTACGAAAGCCTGACGCCGGAGCGCATCGCCGAATTCGAAGGCTTGTACAAGGAAGTCAACGACTTCGTGAATCAGGTCTACATCCCGGATCTGCTGCTTGTCGGCGGCGCGTACAAGGACTGGACCAAGATCGGCGGCACGACCAACTTTATGACCTTCGGCGAGTTCCCCGGCGACGAGCGCAATCTCGAATCCCGGTGGTTCAAGCCCGGCGTGGTGTTCGACCGCAAGCTCGAAGCCCTGCCTTTCGATCCCTCGAAGATCGAGGAGCACGTGCGGCACAGCTGGTACGCGGGCGATGCGGTTCATAAGCCGTTCCAGGGTGTTACCGAACCCAAGTTCACCTTCATGGGCGACAAGGATCGCTATTCGTGGATGAAGGCTCCCCGCTACGACGGGCGCGCCGTGGAAACCGGCCCGCTCGCGCAGGTTCTGGTGGCCTATCTCAAGGGCAACGCCGAGGTCGTCCCGGTGGTCGACAGCGTGTTGCAGACCCTCAGCCTGACGCCCGGCGATCTGTTCTCCACGCTCGGCAGGACCGCCGCGCGCGGCATCGAAACCGCCGTCATCGCCAAGAAGACCGGCGAGATGTTGCAGGAATACAAGGAAAACGTGGCTTCCGGCGACAAGAAGATCGTCGAGAACTGCGAAGTGCCGGACAAGGGCGAAGGCGCGGGCTTCGTGAACGCGCCCCGCGGCGGGCTCTCTCACTGGCTGGTCATCGAGAACAAGAAGGTGGCCAACTTCCAGCTTGTGGTGCCTTCCACGTGGAACCTCGGGCCTCGCTGCTCGAAGGGCATCCCGAGCGCGGTGGAAGAGGCGCTCGTGAATACGCCCATCGCCGATCCCAAGCGCCCGGTCGAAATCCTGCGCACGGTCCATTCCTTCGACCCCTGCATCGCCTGCGCGGTGCACGTGATCGACGGCAGGACCAATGAAGTCAGCAAGTTTCAGATATTGTAAGTGAAAACGGGAGAACGGAAGATGGCTGAACAGGTGCTGGTTTTGGGTGTAGGCAATATTCTGTTCTCCGACGAGGCCATCGGGGTGCGCACGGTTGAGCATCTGCAGCAGTGCGCATCCCTGCCCGGAAATGTGGAGCTCATGGACGGCGGCACGCTCGGCATCCGGCTGATGGACGCCATCATGGGGTGTGATCTGCTGATTGTGGTGGATGCCGTCCTTGGCGGCGGCGAGCCGGGGACCCTGTACCGTTTGGAGGGCGAGGGGCTGCGCGAGAGTATGAGTTTCCGCGACTCCATGCATCAGACGGATCTGGTCGACACGCTGATTTACTGCGATTTGGCGGGGCACAGGCCGGATGCGGTCGTGATCGGCATGGAGCCAGCCGATTACCACACGATGGAGATCGGGCTGACCCCGGTCTGTCAGGCGCGTTTGCCCGATCTGGCCGGGAAGGTCGTCGAGGAGCTGCGCGCACGCGGGGTTATCGCGTAGTGTCAGGTTAGAGAAAAGATTGGGGAAGGGAGGGGAAACCTTTCTGGAGAAAGGTTTCCCCTCCCTTCCCCCACCCCCATCCCTCC
>NZ_JNJP01000050.1 GCF_000701705.1 Bilophila wadsworthia ATCC 49260
TCTCTCTCTCTCTCTCTCTCTCTCTCTCTCTCTCATATATATTGCCAGTATTGATACTAAAATAATAAGTAAATCAAATATGTTATTACTTAAAAAAATTTCAGAAAAATATCTTTTGGATAAGGAACGGATAATCATCTTCCAATTTGAGTAATTCGTCGTTATTATCTCTTCATGAGCGACGTAACCAGCAGAAAATACATAAAAACAAAGTTCGAGGGCGTTTACTACCGCCAGTCCGCCAAGCGTGATCCACGAACTGGTCTGCTGGATCGTATCTACTGTTTCTGTTTCACGGACACCCAGGGCAAAGGCCACTGGAAAACTGTCGGCAGACACAGCAAGGGCATCCGTCCGGCCCTGGTTCAAAAAGAGCGCGCAAAATTCCTTGCGGAGATTGCCGTCACTGGCGTCACCCCCGTCGAACGGGAAAAAGTCGCCATCGGAGACCTGGTGGACGCCTACCTTGAATGGGGCAAAAGCGAAGGAAAGTCCGTCAGCCAGCACTATAGTCAATATCAGGCGCATCTCAAGGATAAAATTCACTCCCTGCCTGTGGTCGAACTGACGCCCAATCTTCTTTCCACCCTCAAAGCTCAGCTTCTGAAGACACCTACCGGGAATACGAAGGCCAAAAAGAGCACAGGCAAGTCCAAAGCCAGAACAGGGAAACGGAAAACGCTGGCCGGGCAGACCGTGAACAATATCTTTTCGTTCATGCGATCTGCCATAAACCATGCTATCGCCACGAGTATGTGGAGCGGAGTCAACCCGCTGTCCACCAAGGGCGGTACATGGAAAATGGTGACGGCCAACAATGAAAGGTTGCGTTTCCTGACCAGAGAGGAAGCCAAGGCCCTTCTGGACGACCTTGAAAAGCGTCATCCCCAGTTGCATGACATGGCTCTGCTCTCCCTGCGAACCGGCCTCCGGCCCACGGAAATTTTCAAGCTGCGTGGACAGGACGTGGATGCTAACGCCTGCGGTCTTTATATCATTCAGAAAGGCGGCAAGCGTGTTTTCGTCCGAGTACCTGAGGACATGATCCGGATGCTCCAGGCGTATAAGCGCAAACCTGCGGAACCCATCTTCCAGCAGCCCCGCAAGAAGACGGCCTTCACTAAAACTCCCGCGTGCTTCAAAACCGCCGTCAGAAAACTCGGTCTGGAGCCAGAAAACTGCGACAGTCTGTATATGGTCACATTGCATACCATGCGGCATACGTTCGCATCCTGGCTGGCACAGTCCGGCAAGGTCACACTCATGGAACTGCAAAAGCTCATGCGCCATAAGAACATCACCATGACCATGCGGTATGCCCATTTGTTCCCCGGCCAGGAAAGCGAAAAGCTCTCGATTATCGGGGATATGCTTGCCTGATAAATCCATCATTTGATTGTGTCCAAGGTTTGGATGCGTCCGGAGGCGATGTATTCTTCCAATACGGAGCGTTCATAGAAAACGCGCCTGCCGAAACTCGTATATGCCGGGCCGATACATTCCTGACGCCAGTAAGCGAGAGTCTTCTGGCGGATGCCGAACTCTCTTTCCACATCTTTGGGAGCAAGCAACTTCTGGTTCGGGCAGTCAGAAGTATTTCGGGCATTCTCATAACCGGCGAGTCGCACGGCTTCCGTGATAAGGGGAAACAGTTCTTCCGGCGTGGAAATGATGATGGTACGTCCGTCAGTTTCCATGAAAACTCCTTGAGAATATTACTCTGCGTATGTCCCGTAATACTTTGCAACCAATTCCAATATGGAATTACATCCGTTTACCATGAGCATTTTTTCTCTGTGGCGTCGGACGCCGCTTCGAGTGATTTTCAGACATCGGGCGATTCTTGTGGTGCTGAATCCGTCGAGGGACAGTCGAAAGACTTCCGCTCCGCGAGGTGTAAGTTTTATGCTGTGCTTGGAACAATCCATCATCTCCCCGATACAACGCATAATCTCTATCGTTGTGTGTACGGAAAATTTTTTGCGGATACGGGAAAGATGCAGATGTATGAGCCTACGCGATGTACGTAGTTCACGGGCAATTTTTTTTTGGAGTTATACCTTTCATCAGCAGATTGACGACATCTTGTTCTTTCCTGGTCAAGAGCTCCAACATAACTTCTCCTCGCTAATGGCTAAAACAGACTCAAAGGGATTGAATCTTGTGTAGCATGGAGAAATCAGGCCGGGCAGTGGCCAATTTATATACTTTTCAAGTTTTGCAAAAAATAGAAAAAGAAATCAATAAGATGTATGGTTAATGTTGCTGGTATCGAACACCAGATAACAGAATGCCCTGGCCCATTTGTAGCAATGGGCCAGGGCTGTGAAAAAAAAGACCATGGCAACCGTGCGGGGCGCGTAACGTGCCGCGTCAGTCCCGATTTCTGTTCGTAGCAGGAATCGGGGTGCTTTTTCTCTATGAGTCTTCCCCACGGGCGTGACAGGTGTTTCCCCTAATGCCTTCCCAGCCTTTGCAGAATCCCGTCAATGGCCGTGCTGATGCCCTCCCGGGTATAGAAATTCCCGTTGACCAGGGCATGAGTCTTGAGCACACGCTCGAAATCCGCAATCGCAGCCGTTTCCGGTCCACGCGGATGGCTCCAGAAGGCGTCCAGCGGCATTTCCGCGCTGGTCACCGCGAGGCCGGGCTTGGCGTAGATGGACGTTCCCACGCAGTAGACCGGCTTGGCCTGACGAAGAGCCGAAATCCCTATAGTGGAATTCAGCACCACCACGCCGAGGCTTTTGTCCATCATCTGGTGTGCCTTGCCGCCCTCAATGAAGTGCACCCGGTCACTGATGCCGCAGGCCGCAGCAAAGGAAGCAATGAAGCCCGCATAGTCGATCAGGCCGTTATCCAGCGAGTGATTGCGGATAATGAGATGGGTATCCGCCGGGGCGCTTCGAGCAAAGGAAGTCAGCACACAGGCAATGGCTTCCTTCATGCCGCTGTAGGGTGAATAGCGGCGTACCTGGGAATCGGCGTCAAACTGGAGGGGAAAGAGAAAGTACGACGCATGGGCGCGGGACGCGGCCCGAAGGGCCTGAGCGGAAAGCTTCCGCCGGACGGAACGGCTCAGCACGCGCAGAAACCAGCCCCAGACCTCGCGGCTGGCGCTCTGCGGACGGTGGGTTTAAAAACCCAGAGAAAGATGGTTCCCGCATAATGGGCGATGGCCCGCCATGTCTTGACGGTTTGCGGATTGCCGCCTTTCCGGGCTTCGGGAACGTCCGGACAGTGGGCGGCAAGTTCCGCCATGCCTTCTCTGGTGTTCGGCAGGGAGGAAAGGCCGTTTACACCGCCTTGCTCCATTGTGATGTAGTCCGGGCGCAGATAACCTTCCTCATAGGCCCAGACCCGGATGCCCCGGACTCTAGCCAGCAGGACGGCTTCCCGGTGCAGGGGCCGCCAGTCTCCGAAGACATGGAGGTCCGTCACCTGTTCCTCATCCATACGCTTGCGCCGTCTTATTGCTTCTCATCTCCCCAGTTATCGCCTGTTCGGTGAGATAGAAGCTGATGAAAGTTACTTTGGAGGAGTAAGAAAAGGTAAACGGGGGCGGAGATCTGCCGGAAAAATAGCTGTTTTGGGTCTGTTGAAGAGAAACGGGAGAGTCTATACAGCAATTATTCCCGAGGCCCGAACGGAACCACGCTCTGCCCCACAAATTTTACGGCTCTACGTCAAAAACAGGGACAAAGATTTTCCAGGCGGCCATTTCGAGGTTATTTTTCGCATCCATTGTTACTTGCCAGTTTGGCTGTAGGGCATACGCCGATAGGTTCCATCCAGGATAATATTTTTTGCAACGAATTTTTCTCCTCGGCTAAACCAGACGTATCCCCCTTTTTTGAATACTTTTGTGGTAGTGACCGTAGCCTGGCCGCTTTTGATGGTGAAATGCAGTTGGATGTCCCTAGCGTTGCTTTCTTTGGCAGCTTGCGGATGATACACCGCCGTAGTGCTGAAACTATCGCTTACTGTAGCTGCTTGAGCCTGGCTCCACCCGAAACTTTGCGGCGTGTCTGTCTGCCATACGGCAATTTCCAGGCAGTAGCAGCCGTTTCCGTCCCGGCTAATGGTCAGATAGCCATCATCCCCCTGACGCCCGATCAGGCGGTAGAATCCCTCAAGAGGATTGGGCGTGCCCGCAACCCGTTCCGAGTCCGCATTGCTCACCATTTCTTCCATAATCAAGATGCGTTCCGCCAAAGCCTGAGCACAGGCCAAGGCGGCGTTTTTCCCTGCAGGTTCGGCATGCTTCACACTTTCGTCAATGGCCGCATCATTTTCTTTCTCCAATATTTTGTATGATTCTTCGGGTAATGCGTCATAGGCTCTCTGAAGCCCGATCTCGTAACGGTCATACATTGTGCGGTAGGCATCATTATCTTGATACCATGCCTCATGCTGCTGCGGCAGAGCGAAAGCGAACGGGCATAGACAAAAAGACGAGAGGACAAGAAAGAGAAAAGGTATGGCTTTAGGCATTGTCTACTCCTTTATCAGGTTGCACAGGTTGGCCTTGTTCCGAAACAGATACAAAGCTACTCTTTGAATTGTGTTTTCAGGCTCACAATAACCAAAGTGTTCTTTCCTTTCCAGGTATGAGGTTTGGCCAGTGCGGTAACGTTGCCTAGAATGTCCTTTTTGTCGTCCGCGTTGTAGACTATGCCTTTCATCTCAATCAACCCATCCGTGCGTTGCCTGGCCTCGTTGACCCGCGTATAGTAGACAGCCTCACCGGCAGCCCCTTCAAAATGATACCGCGTGCCATCGAACTGATACTTGTCATAGGGAGAACTCGAATCCGGATGTGTTGCAGAGAGACATTGCCTGAGGTTATAGCCAAAATAATGCTGAAGGCTGTCTTTGACGTAAGCGCAGTCTATGGTCAGAGAACCCCACGGACATCCATACGCGGCACAAGGTTGAATGTGGCTATCGTCGTTCATGAAATTATGCCAAATGCCGAATCGAATCATTTCATAGGGGGTATCTGTATTGAGCACATCTTCAGCCGTGAAATTCATCATACCGATTTCGGTGAAATAAGACAGAAATACGCTCATACGTTTCCTCTCTTCCGTAGAAAAGTTTTTTTCCTCGAATTTCTTTTCACGTATGAAGTCACCGTCAAAGCTGACACCGGAGCCCAAGGCTCCGCTTTTTTTGAAAGCCTCGGGTTCGACGATGGTTGCCGTCTCTCCATGAAAGGCAATCTGGACAGGATTCTTTTCATCGGACTGATCCGCAACCTGCATGCTGTTGTCCTTGAGCCTGCCCACGCCATCCAGCTCACCGCTGTTGAAAGGAGTGCTCTTTTGGCTGGCAACAATATGCACTGCGTACATATCCGCATTTTTTTCCTTCCGCACGGTCATCCAGCCGTCAAAGGTCTTGCTCTGCATCCGGTAAAATCCCTGAACGCCTTCAGGGTGACGGCGCAGCCAGTCCCACATCAGTTCGCTGTTCAGGCTGTCGCGTCCCGTCGCATAGGCATTGCTCCATGCTTCGGTTTCCGATGAGCCAGCGGATATTTCCATCTCGGCCCATTCCGCCATTTCTGCCTGCACAACTTTCTGGACGGCGGCAAAATCTTGGGCGTCAAGACGTTTCCCGGCTTCCTGATCTGTTGTGGAATAGGCCTCAAAGGCTTTCCGGTATTCGCCGTCGGTCATGAGGGCATCGTGATTTGCCGGGGTGGCGGCTGCCGCCGATGCTGTCAGCAGCAGAAGACAAACCAGCGCAAAAAGATTTCTCGGGTGAAGTGCGTGCATGACATTCTCCTTGGTAGCCTCCGGCGGAATCGTCCCTAGAGCGCGTCCAGATTGATGTTGATGATTAAAAGGTGTAGCCACAGGGGAATACCGACGAACAGGGCCTGAACGAGAGACTTGAGCATCTGGAGAATGCGGCTGCCGCTGTTGATGCCGCTCCCTCCGCCCAGCAAGAACACATTTAAGGCCCTGGCCATAACGCTCCCCACAAAAAAGGCCGACGGCAGAACAAAAAAGGCCCCCACTACAATATATGCGAATGTGTTGCAGGAGTCCGTTAATTCTGTTGTCCCGTTCGTGATGCTGAAGGAAAGAGCGATGCCGTCCGGCAGGCGCAGGAATGCTGCAATCACAGAAATTCCCCACACGGCGGCGGGAAGCCAGAAAACGAGGTGGCAAAGCAGCCGCATGGGCCTTTGCAGCCCAACTCCCAGGCGAGAAAGTCTGCCGGGCAGGGGAAATCCGGCACTGCCGGCAGATGCCGCTTCCAATGCTGCCGTTTCTCGCGCCTTCTCCTCGTTCCCTTCGCCATCCATGTGCCTCCTGTCTTTCTTGAAGTACATGGTGTCCAGAAATCCCGTGATCAGGCTGATATCTTCTTCCAGCAGTTTCCGCTCTTCCAGCAGTGTTTTTTTACCGGAGACATCAAATGCGTCGCGGCGCAGGGCTATGAAGACAAACATCTCCCCGTTTTCAAAATGGAACGCCAAGGGAACATTGAGCTTTCGATCGAGATAATACATCCCCTCGATCATCTGTGCCGTCATGACACGCATAGCGTCCCGCGGATCGTGTGCGAAGACCTCAAAGCGCTCCCCAAAGGCCGCGAGTTCCGTTTCCACCTGCTGCCACTGGCCCGGATTCGAAAGTACGCAGGCAACGCTGAAGTCGCGCCGTATCACCTGCACAGGGCCCTTGACCGATGAGGCGACGGCAAAACGCATGACCCTGCCCTGAAACACGTCTGTCTGGACGGTATGGCGCTCTTCGTGACCGTCTTCCGTGGTGGTGACGACCTCGCTGTTCTCCTGAATGCGGATATCACACTGGGAAAAGTCAAGACCGTGATACTTGGCTGTGATCAGGTCATTGCAATGTATGCTGCCGGAAGGGAACAGGCCGAGGGAACCCAGAACATCGGTATTCAGGCCGCCCTCAGGCTGGAACGAAAGATCGTCAAAGACTTTTTCCAGTTCCGCCCGGACAACTTTTTCCTTGAAATCCTGGTTGTAGCGGCCTTTCAGACGCTGTGAGCCATACAGGATTACGCTGCAGCACAGGCTCGCTAAGATCAGGGACACTCCCATCTCCATTCCCATACTCATGGCCGCGGCCATGACCACAGGGAACGACGCCCAGCCAAGAAAGGTAACAGCGCCGGCTCCGATGCGGGTATATTCCATCTGCAGGGCCGCGGCATCGCTCTTTGCGGCCTTGAGACTCCTGCGGAGACGGCGGATCCGTATGAATTTCCAGATTCCCCAGATCAGCAGACCCGCAAGCAGAACAGGGCCGACAAACTCGAAAAGAAGGGCAATGACAATAAAAATAACGTCAGACATATCGATTGAGCAACGTGTGCCGGTTTGGAATAAAACGAATACGGCGTCAGGGAGTCACCCGCCGTGCCGTCACATATTTCCCCCGAAAAACATAACGAGTGCCATCCATGGTAAAGGAGTTGTCGCTGAGGCGTGTCTTCATGACGGTATAGTCCGGGTTTGGAGCATGAACATAGATATCATTACCGATATATATGCCTACATGATCCACCGGACCTGAAGATTTTCGGCCGAAAAATACCAGATCTCCGGGGCGAACATGTTCTTTGGCAACAAATATTCCACTTTTGGCCTGTTCTGCGCTGGTGCGGGGGATGGTAATGCCATGTTTCTTGCAGACATACTGCACCAAGCCGCTGCAATCGAAGCCTGCAGGACTTGTACCACCCCAGACATATTGGCTTCCCAGATAATCCTGCACTGTTGCAGCGAGTTGTTTGCCGAGATGATCTCCCAGAGAGGTACTTTTTTTGGGCTTTATTTCTATACCTGTAATCAGTAACGGCAAGAGTGATATTCTCAATATGGGATGTCGCAGGAGCGGACAAAAGAACTGTGAGTGTAAAGGATTTCCCTGGCAGCAGCGGTTTATTCAGCTTCAGTTTCCCCTCGCGTTTTCTCGTGAAGGTTTTCTTCTTGCCATCTTTCCTATATTCGCCGCGGTAGTCGATGTGTGTTACCACATGATCTCTGGTGTTGTTCTTCAGCGAGAATTTTGCTCCCCATCTGCCATCTCTGACCACAAATTCCTTGAAATGTACTGAAATGTCATTTGGGGAGCAAAAACTCCATTTCACGGGCAGTAGAAAAAACAGCGCTACAGCCAGCACCAAGACACGCATACAACGTATATGCTGCTGTGCAATTTGATGTATGTACATCAAAAATACATCCTTCGCCAAAGGCCGCTCATCAATAAAAACTCTTGAGAGAGGAAGAGCCGTTATGGCATTCTACTGCCTAACTCCATGAAATCTATTTGCCCTTTTTTACCTGGAATTCGTAAGCATATTTTCTATTTTTAAAAATATCGTTCACTCTCCCTGCCTTGTAATCAGAAATAATCTGATCGTTTAAAGAACTCCAGCTTTTACCAATACTTCCTTTTTTATCAATGGGAACTAAATAGTAAAGGGTGAATTTCTGACCAGGGTATATCTCGACTTTATTAACCTTATTTGATTTAACTCTTGAGGTGACATTGACGGTGTTAGACAAGGAAGTATACCGGCCTGGTCCTAATGTATATGAAACCTGAAGGGTTTTATCAAAAATAGCCTTAATTACTTCGCCCTTTTTACTGTTGTTTTTGTGGGTCACAGAAACTTTTAAAGCTAGGTAGCCTGAATTATTTTTATCTTTTCCGATAACTTGAAGTGTAGGCTTACTGTAGGTGACTTTGATCCATTTTGGCGCGGAAAAGGCATCCTGAGCGAAGGAAAAAGTACAGAATGCAGTCAAGAGTATTATAGAAAAATATGTATACAGCTTCTTCAGTGTGTGTTTCATCTTCCACTCCTTATCGGGAAATATGTTAAAGGTTACAGGGAAAAATGTATTGCCACATCCTGTTTTTTATCTTTCTCTGCCTTAAAGAAATCCTGCTTTTTATGTCCATGTATATGCCCCACAATACTGTCTGGCCAAGTCACCAGCATCTGATTGAATTGCGAGACATTCATATTATAAATACGCCGCACGGCCTGCAGGTCTTCTTCGACGTCTGTAATGGAGGTCTGCAATGCGCGAAAATTGTCGCTGGAACGCAGTTCCGGGTAGGCTTCGGCCAGCACGTTGATTTTTCCACGCAGGACATCCATCTGACTGTTGGCTTCAGACCGCTGTGTCATGTTCATCCCCTGGCGCATTTTTACTATGTTCCCCAGAGTGTCGGCCTCATGCCTAGCATAAGCCCTAGTCACCTCCAGCATCTTGGTCAGGGTATCGAAACGCTTGGTTAGAGCCACTTCAATACCGGAATCGGCTTCCCTGATTTTCACCAGAAGTCTGGCGAAGCGATTCATGGTCATGATGTACCACAGAACCGCTGCCACCACGATTGCCAGCGCCCCCAAAAGCCAGATGTTCATGTATCCTCCCGAGTTTTTTCCTGCTCTGCGTTGTGCGCAAAATCGATCATCCTATTCGATACAGATACGGAAGTCTTCTCCTGACCAGCAGGTTCCGTCGCGCTTGGCCTCCCCCCAGCGGGAATTGATGCCGCCTTGCGTCAGTCCGCTTACCTCGGCAGTCCCGGGGCCAGTTTCGACTATGGAAACGGTAAGTATTTCATCCAGCAAAGGGCTGCCGTCCTTTTTCTCGATAATATGCCAGCCGAGCCCCTCATCTGTTCCCTTCCTGATTAGACAACCTGAAGGCCTGTATGTATGTCCACCGGACGTAATCGCGCATTTGCCGGGCCGAACTTCACCAGCATTCTCGGCAAACACCTGTCCGCAACAAGGACCAAAACAGAGCAGAAGTGTGCATAGACGGACATTCCAGAAGAAAAAATAATGTTTCATACCTTCCTCACCTACATGTGGCTTATGAGAGAGTCTTTGGCGAATATTCCGGCATGATCCGGAAGGAGAGGATTTCCGGTTCGAGCATGTCCACTAGGGCCATGAAGCCAAGCCCCACAGCCAGCGCCAAGCCTGCAAGAGCAATGACAAGAAGAACTCGGCTGTCTCTTTTCCGGGCGTGGAAAGCCATACAGATGGCCCCGATACCTACTCCGGACATGAGAATCAGCAGCTGGCAGGTTTGCCGTGTCAGCAGCAGGACTCCCATGACCCAGAACAGTACGGCACAGGCTACTATCGTCGCTACAATCGCTACTCCCCTACGCATGATTCTATTCGCGGCTTGCCTCAATAAGCGTGGAACCATCGGCCATCCAGACCAGGGAAAGGTTCTTATTGGAGGTAACATGCAGACGCATGACAGGGGCGACCGGGTTTTCCCCCTTGACGGCCTCGTCCCAGCATTTCGCAGAAATATAAATACCTTCCAGGATGATGGGATCGGTCTCGCTGAAAACAGTAACGCAACTCTCGGCCATCGTTTCCTCGGCATCGGACTGAGTGGGCGTATCCGCATTATCCCAGAAATGTATTGCATCGGTAATATTCATCTTTTCCCCGTTCTTCACATAAGCGAACCAGGGGCGGTATCCTACGGAGGACAAAGCGAGAATGATGTTCTTGAGACCTTCATCGTCAATGGCCGTATGAAACACGATGCTGCTGATGGGGCATTCATCCACGTTTTTGCCGAAAAATTCTCCACTGTTTTCAGGAATAATCCTGGCCAGCCAGGTTGTCTCCGCAAAGTTTACAGGCAGGAAGAATTCACCCGCGAATGGATAGGATGCTTCAGTGATGTTCATCGGGCGTAGATCCGCCATAGTGTGGGCGGCAAGCACCTGTGCCAGGTCAACGGGTACCGTTCCTTCGGGGATCAGCGGGATTGATTTTCCGGTGATACTTCCGGAAGATAACGCCGAAACCTTGGAAGAAGCATTTCTGAGCCGAAGATTGCAAACACTCGTCTCCCCTTCAACAGTCGTCGTCCAGTTGCCTGTCCATTCGGCCTCCTTGCCGGGATTGGCTTCCATCCAGGCTGCCAGCACTTCAGGACAGCGTTCCTGAGCATCATCGTTGTCCCAGATGGGACCAGTTTCAACATCAAAGCTCTCTCCCTGGGCAGACGACTGGGACTCTCCCTCAGGGAAAAGCGCCGGTACACCGTCATCGTGCAGGACAAAACGCAGGACCTGCTTCGGGCCGGGAAGACTCATTGACTCAAAGACATAGCGCTTGGTTCCGGCAAATACCGTAAGCCCCTTGAGGATAGAAGCATTGCCGTCATTCATATTGATTCTGTTGCCGGGGACAAGACTCATCGATGAACCCATACCGCCTTCACCACTATCCAGATACAGATAATTGATTTCCAGTGACGAACCATTGACGATAGTTACAGTCATCTCCGCCCTGGCCGGAAGAGGCGTCAGAAGGAGAAAAAACATCATCAGGCATCCGAATGACGTAAACCGTTTCATACCAGTCTCTCCCTGCAATTCTACCATTATAGGGTCATGATAATTTAAAATATCTGACTACCCCAAACAGAACAAAGTAGCTATCACCAGAAATTAGGTATATACAGGGGAGCAAGCAGGATAATCAGGAGCAGGCGAGGGAAATCCCATGGGGTGCAATCCGCAAAAGAACAACTGTTACTACTTCTCTCGACACCTTTGGGAAACCCTGGCGGATATTCCCACATATGGCCTGACGGTCATTGAGGCACCATCCGGCTTCGGCAAGACCACGGCGTTGCGCGAATATCTGGCACGGGAACAAAAAATGGCCGATGTGCGCTGGTACACCTGTTTCGGCGAATCAGCGGGCAGGACATGGGCGGGTATCTGCGCACTTTTCGGCGGGTCGGAGGACAGCATAACGGATGAGCTGTTGGAACTTGGTGAACCCTCTCTGGAGAATCTGGCTGATATAGCTTTTCTCATTTCCGGCTATACCTGCGCAGAACCCACGTTTGTGGTCATCGACAATTACCAGCTCTTCGATAGTCCGGTGCGAAAGCGCTGCATCGCCGCTTTTTCCGCCTGTCGGAATGAGAACATACATATCATTCTTGTGACACAGCCCCTCAAGGATGAAGGAAAAGGAGCGACCTTTCATGTTCAGCCATATCTCGGCATCACGCCGCGTGATCTCTTTTTCGATAATCAGTGCATTATTGAATATTGCAGTCTGACGGGCATAGACATCTCGCAGAAACAAATAGAGTTGCTCCAGACAACCTCAAGGGGCTGGGTAGCCGCCATCCGTCTGCAGCTGCAAAACTACAGGCACACCGGAGATTTTGTCGATTTCAGAGGCATTCGTCCTCTGGTGGAAACTGCCATATGGAATCGACTTTCACCCGAAGAACGGAACCTCATAATGGCACTCTCCCTGCTGGAGTCCTTCAACAGCCATCAGGCCGCCATCATGAGTGACGGCATGGCGTTGCCAGATACTGTCGCGGAGCTGCTTTCTCTTGATTTCTTCATTCGCTACGCAGCGGATAGACAGGCCTATATCATGCACAGCATCCTGCGAGATTATCTGCTGGAACGCTTTTCCATGCAGTCCGCAGAGTTCAAAAAAGCAGCGTACCGCAAGGCCGCCCTTGCCAGTCTTGATATAGACGACCTGTTGCAGGCAGCTCTCTTCTTCATGAAGGTGGAAGACTACCAGGCAATTTTGGCCCTCCCCATATCCACCCAGTATGTCTATAATAATCAAGAACGGGACATCACAGCCCTGTTCGAGAGCTTAATGGACAGATGCCCACGGGAAATTCTACAGGCTCACCCGGTTTTTCTCGTACTCATGGCGTATAATTTTTTTCGGAGAGGGGCTCATGCCTATTTTAGGCATGCCACGGAAGTTCTCAGTAATCTGCTTGAGGCGAACAAAGGAATGCATGGAATTGAATGGGAGAAAGCCTGCGGTGAATATGCCATGCTCATGTCCTTCACCGAATATAACGACATCGCCAGAATGGGGGAGTTCCACCGCAAGGCCCTGCATCATCTGCGGGCTGTTTCGGACATTCCCCGTTCCGAGGTTTTCCGGGGCACCATGCCCTTCGGTACGGTCTCTGTTCTTTGCCTGTACTGGAATAGCCTGGGCAGTCTGAGCCATCTGACGGATCTTATGGACACCTACTTGCCAGTGTATTCTGAGCTGGCTTCCGGACACGGTGCTGGAGCGGAACACATTTTCCGCGCGGAGGCGGCTCTTGCCTCCGGTGATGACGAGGCAGCGGAACTCATGGCTTACAAGGCTGCATACCGGGCACGCAAGGAGGGGCAATACGGAGTCATTCTCAGCGCGGATCTTCTCCTGGCCGAAGTCGCGATTCTGCGCGGAGACGTTGAAACCTATGGAATGACCCGTGAAAGCATTGTCCGCAATATGAAAGAATCAGGGCAACGTTCCGTGCTGCGTTTAGGGGAACTATGTCAGGCGACCCTGGACCTCAGTCTGGGACAGACTGAGAATATTCCTCAATGGTTGCGCGATATTGCGGGAATACAACGGGTAGTTTACACCCACAGCATTCCCTATGCCCTGATTCTGTATGAGCACTATCTCCTGCTGGAGGGACGCCACGCGGAATTGCGCAGGTGCGAGGATCTGATTATGCAGCAGGCTCGCGCAATGAACTATATCCTTCCTCGACTGTACCATGCCTTGTATCTGGCCATAGTCGAAGCGAGGGAAGGTGCCATGTCGGACGCTGCCTCCCATATGGAAGAGGCTTTGCAGCTTGCCCTGCCGGACGGGATATATCTTCCGTTTGCCCGCTTGGCTTCCGACCTCAAGCCGCTTTTTGCCCTCATGCCGCAACAGGTTGCGGAATTGCGGGCCGTCTGTTCCCGCCGTGAACGAGGAGTAGTACGCCTGAGGAAAGAGCAGGAGGGAGCTTCACTGTTGACACTGCGGGAACGTGAGGTATTTGTCTTGGCCCGAGAGCGGCTGAGCGCAAAAGAAATCTCGGCGCGACTCTGTATCAGTATACACACTGTAAACACTATATTAAAAAATATATACCGCAAACTGAATATCAACAGCAAAGCGGAATTGAAGAGTATTCGTACTTTTTGAGTTGTTTTGGCAAAAGGTATCTTGATACTACAATCGAAAAATCAGATACCACCAGAGGTGGTGTTGATATAGCCCCTCGAAAGGAGGCTTACCAACCGTGTAACTAAAAGTGTAATAATTTAGACTTGATCTGACAGTTCTCTCCGTTTTGAGGTTTTGCCTGTCCGATTAATTAAGCTGTCCGACCTTTTCGTTCTAGTTTGGGTGACAATGACAGCGATGCAAATGGCGGAAAAGAATGCGTGGGAACAGCGGTCATAATGCGTGTCAATTCTGCGCCAATCCTTGAGTCTGCCAAACATGATTTTTATTTTGTGCCGCTATTTATAAAGCTCTTTGTCATAGGCCACCGGAGCTTTCCGACTATATCTGCCCGGAATACACGGCGTGATTCCTTTACTGGAAAGGCATTCGCAACTAGTCGGCATCATAGCCTCTATCCGCCAAGAGTTCCTTGGCCTATGGCAGAGAAGCAAGACAGGGGGGCCCTTGTAATCACTCATCTGACCGCCGGTCAGATGGAACGCTATCGGTTGACCGGAGGCATTGCAAACGGCATGGAGTTTTGAATTCAAGCCGCCCTTTGTGCGTCCGATACATCGGGACAGGCCCATTTTTTCAGCAGACTCGCTGCTGTCCTGTGGGCCTTGAGATGGGTGGCGTCAATCATCAAGCATGCTTGTAGAGTCATTTTGCTCAACAAGCTCCGCAAAAATCTTGTTAAAGACGCTCAATCGGCTCCAGAGGATAAAGCGATTGTAGGGAGTTTTGTATGGCCCATACTCACGTGGGGCATCTTTCCATTGCAGGCCGTGCTTGATGACATAGATAATCCGATGACGATACGTCTGTCCTCGACCCTTTGAACGCCATGGGAACGAGGAAAGTAGCGTTTGATACGGACGAGTTGCTCATGGAAAAGATAAAAAAGTTCTTTCATTGTGTCTTCCCTATGCCAATGATAAGACCTTTTTTCCTTTTGATGATTAATGAGTCCTGAACCTAGATGTGACGGCGCGGATTTCATAATAAATGCGCGGATATTCCATAGCCGCGATGATGGCCCAGAGTGCGTCATTCGGGCCGATGCGCAGAGTATCCTGTTGACCCTCCCCCTTCACGGTACCAGAGATAAGTTAGTGGTTCCTGTCCGTGTTGAGGGTTGATGGGCTGCCTGGTATGCCTCCGGACTCTGCCAGTCCAGCGCGCCGTGTGGACGGTGGCAGTTATAGTCCAGCCGCCATTTCTCGAAGATGCTCCGGGCTTCGGCCAGGGAAACGAAAATATGCTGATTGAGACACTCATCCCGCAGCCTGCCATTGAAACTTTCCACGAAACCGTTATCCGTCGGCTTCCCTGGGCGGCTGTACTCCAGGCACACTCCATGTTTTTGCACCCATTCGTTCAATGCCCGACCGATGAACTCCGGGCCGTTGTCCGTCCGAAGCCTGCGCGGCATGCGCCCTTGCAGGCGAAGGCGTTCCGCACCTGCGCCACCCGTTGACCGGAAGGCGATACGTCCACTTCCAGGGCCGGCGTTGACCTGTCCCAGAGGTCAAGGATGGTCAGGATACGGATACGCCGTCCCGACCCCAGGCTGTCGCTGACAAAATCCATGCCCCATTGTTTGTCCGAGCCGCAGGGCGTGGGCAGCCAGGACCGCAGCGACCAGGGACGTTTCTTTGCGGCACGCAAGCGCAAGGAGAGACCTTCCTCACGGTAGATCCTTTCCGTCCGTTTGTGATTCACCACAACCCTTCACGCCGTAACAAGACATGCAGCCGCACGACGCCGAAGCGCCGCCGCTCCTCTGCCAGTTCCCGCATGCGTCGTCATCCCGATCCGGTGGGTGAGGATGCCGAACTGTGCTGCGATTGACGCCGAGGGTCGCGCAGGCCAGCCGCTGGGTGGCGGTATATGCCTTTGGACATACTGCAACACCGCTTCCTGGCATGACGCGGGCCTCAGAAGTTTTTTGAGAGGACCTCCTTGAGGATGGAGATGTCCAGTGCCTGGTCGGCCACCATCTTCTTCAGCCGAGCGTTCTCCTTCTCCGGCTGGCGCAGCCGCCTCGCGTCAGAAACGTCCATGCCGCCATTTTTGACCGCCGCTTGTAAAAGGTGGCTCGGAAATACCGTGCTGACGGCACAAGTCCACCACGCGCATGCCGGCTTCGGCCTGCCGCAATATCCCAATGATCTGCTCTTCGCTGAATCGGCTCCGTTTCATAGCTGTGCTCCTATGCCGGGAACACTAACTTTTCAATGGACCAGTTTTTTAGGGAGGGGGCACTGTATCCGTTGCAGGCGTTCTTTTTTTTCGTTGTCGAGTTTCCGCTCCAGCAGTTTTTCCAGAATGGCAGTGGATTCCTTATCCATGACTACACCTCATTGAGATCTGTGCGGAACATTTTCGCACAGGCATTTTTCCAGCGGCGCTGTTCAGTGTGAGCTCCGATGGGCAGTTCCTCCAGAGCCTTTTTGATGCGCATTCTGCCGGAATACAGTTTGTCGGCCACACTGTCCCCCAGATCGGAAAAATTTAGCGTCCGGCCTTTGCGTTCGAGGTTATACACGGACTTCCGAAGTACAGATTCCGACAGACATGAATCAGTGCATCGGGAAAGACGTTCAGGAAACCGCGCAGCAATTCGACGGAATCCCGTTGCCGATTGATGACCCAGAATGTAACAAAATTTCGATTCAGCTCCGCCAGAGTTTCACGCAGTGTCGAGCCATATTTGGCAATACCGGTATTGCTCCGGGCTGCGGAATTTATCACCAGACAATGGCCGGGAAATTCGTCAGTCGCATTGACCAGCTCTATCCACCGTCTGAAATATCCAAGTCTATTTCCTTCTTTGTTTCCTTCAACATAAAATATGGGCATGTTCATGTTACAGATCCTCGTCTGAAGTATCGGGGACAATAAAAGATGCTTTTCCGAGATTTGTTTTTCTACAGGTGTCGTCTCCTTTTTCAGGGGGGTGGAAGCATTCCCGTTTTCCGCAAAAAATCATTTTATGAGATACGCGGGAATGATGATACCCTCGTTCTTGAGCATCTGGCTCAGTTCTCTGGAATTGTAGCCTTTCTCCTTCGCTTTCTGAAATCCTTCTCCAGCAGTTCCGCCGCCTCCGGGCGTGTTTTTCTGTCTTCTTTCTCCGGCAAATCCTGAAGCAGTTTTCTTGCCCGTTCTATCTGTTGAGGACGGATTGTCGCGTTCTGGGCCATAGCATTTTCTCCTTGGGGAAGAGTGCCACCAGCATACAAGAAATTTTTCCATATATACAATTTGGCCACTGCACGAGGCGGGTTCTTCGTGGCAGGATGGGGGTTGTGCTACACCACAACCCCATCCTGCCAGAAGGCTGACGCCCTCTGGACTCCCGGAATGCTCGGCGCTTCGCTTCTCGCAGTCCAAAGGCAAAAGACATGAAAGACGGAAAGACCGAAGACGGCGGCCGGAGCGCCGCCCGGAAATGGGTGACGATCCGCGTCACCGAAAGAGAAAAAACGCGCCTCATGGAGCAGGCGGAAATCGCCGGACTGTCCCTGTCGGAATACATGCGGCGACGTTTTTTCGGAGGCAGGCCGCTGGTGGCTCATGCAGACCTGAGTACCGTTGCGGAACTGAGGCGGATAGGCGGCCTGCTCAAGCACAATTTCGAGACGCTTCGGCAGGCGAAAGCTCCCCCGGATATTCTGGAACGGCAGGAGGACGCCCTGCGGAATCTGGTCTGGGCCATCCAGAAAATCTCGCTGCGGTGTCATCATGATTGTCAAGAAAATCAGGAATACGAAGGCTGAAAAGCCCAAGGCGTGGCAGATAGGCGACCTCGTGGATTACATCCGGTTCCCCCATAACAGAAATCCGCGTGAGAAAATCGAATACGCGGACGGAAGAGGTTTTCTTTCAGCAACACATACCGGTCAAAAGGTGGAAATGATTGCTCTGGCAAGGGAGTCGGTTCACAGCGACATGCCGGTGCAGCACTGGATGTTTTCCTGGCAGGAAGGGGAACAGCCCACCAGGGAACAGGTGGAGGAAGTGGTGGACATGTTTCTGGAAAAAATGGGGCTGACCGGACATCAGACCGTGTATGGGGTGCATTATGACACGGACAATTATCACCTGCATGTCGCGGTCAACAGGACGAACCCGGAAACGGGAAAAGTCGTGCTTCCTTTCAATGGACTGGACATTCAGGAGGCGCATAAGCTCGTGGCCCATATTGAAGGCAGGCAGGGATGGGCCAGTGAAGAAAACTCCATGTATGCGGTACTGGAAAATGGCGAGCTGGCGCGAAGAAGGACGGCCCGCGAAATAAAACCGAAGCAGGCCGCGCTGGATTTTGAACATGCCACCGGCGAAAAATCCGCCCAGCGCATCGCGCAGGAGCGCGGGCATTCCATCATAAAAGACGCGCAATCGTGGGCAGAGCTGCACGAAAAACTGGCGGAAGTCGGTTTGCGTTTCGAGAAGAAAGGCTCCGGGGCCATCATTTTTGTGGGGGAAAAGGCCGTGAAGGCATCCTCCGTAGACCGTGCGTTCAGCATGGGAAAGTTGTGCAAAAGGCTGGGGGAGTTTGAGGAAGGAACGTACCCGGATGCCTTGGGAAAGATTGCCCCGGAGCCGGTAAGCTCCGTCAATCTGGAAGCATGGAAAATGTATCAGGAAGAGTTCGCCGGAGGCCCGAAAAGGGCAGGAACAGCAGGTAATGCCGAGCTTTCCCGGATGAAGGAACGGCACAGGTTCGAGAGGAAAAAGGCGCTTTCCCACCTGGCGAAATATGGTTTGCCGGTTCTGAATATCGCCCGGCATTGCCTGATGGCGCAGCAGAGAGCGGAACGGCTTTCCCTGCGGTCAGGCCGGAAAAAAGTGCGTGGAGGCAAGCCGCGTTTTGAGAACTGGCTGCGGTCACGAGGCATGGAAAAGGAGGCAAATTGCTGGCGGTATCGGGCGGCACGGGAGGTAAAAAGGAATGCCCCGCCCCCTGCCGAAAGACGGGAAAAGGGAGCGGAACCCATGCGGGAACTTGCGGATTTCAGAAAGTATGCGGATGCGGTGAATGCGGAACGCTACCGCGTTACCTGCATAAAGATGGAAGAGGACGGCGGCAAAAAGACCTTCATCCTGGACAAAAAAGGCGGCATGACCAGAGGGTTTTCCCCGGACGAACTGGAGGCTCACATACCGGAGATGCTGCGCTTCCAGAAACGGGGTGAAAATATCTACTACACGCCACTATCGGATGACCGGCATCATATTCTCATTGACGACATGACCCGTGACAGCCTGAAAAAGCTCCAGGAAGACGGCTTCCGGCCTGCCGTGGTGCTGGAAAGCTCGCCGGGCAATTACCAATGCCTGCTGACCATCCCCCGGCAGGGTACGGAATTTGACCGGGATGTGGGCAACCGCATTACGGAACGCCTGAACCGGGAGTATGGCGACAAAAAGCTGTGCGGCTGCATCCATCCTCACCGTGCGCCGGGTTTTGAAAACCGCAAGCCGAAGCATCGGCGGGAAGACGGGGGCTATCCCCAGGTGAAGCTGTTATTTGCGGAGCGTCGGGAGTGCGGCAAGGCGCTGGCTCTGGCCAGAAGGATTGACCATGAGTACGCGGAGGAGACCGAGAAACGAAAGGCCGAGCGCCGGACGTTCCCGATGCCGGACTTTTGGCCCGGCGACCCGGCCTCGGCCTATTATGCCCATCTGGAGAATATTCGCAGGCATCTGACCATTGAGGATTACTCCCGCGTGGACGCGATGATCGCCCTGCGGCTGCGCTCCAACGGTCACAGCCGTGAAAACGTGGAAGAAACCATCCGCACCTGTGCCCCGACCATCCGGGAAACGCAGACCGGGCGCAACTGGCAGCGGTACGCCGAAAGAACGGCGGATTACGCTTTCGGCCCGGCAGGGGACAGAGACCTTGAGCGAAATGAGCGGTATCGGGAACTGTGGAGGAAGATTGAACGCACAGAAGAAAAGGAGCAGCGTATACGAATGAAATAGGTGAAACATAGTATGAGGAAATAACAGGGAAAAAGTATGGTTAGCATCTTGCTCATCGGGCATTACTCAGATAGGATATTCATATGGGAAAAGAACGAATACCACATGATTCTGCGTACAAGCAGTTTTTCAGCAATCCTGAAATGGTGGAATCGCTGTTACGGGATTTTGTTCCCGCTGATTTCATTGCGGACCTTGATTTTTCTACGCTTGAACGCTGTCCGGGCAGTTATGTGACGGACGACCTGCGGGAACGCCATGACGATATTGTCTGGCGTGTCGGCTGGAAAAAAGGTTCATGGTGTTATGTGGCTTTGCTCGTGGAGTTCCAGAGCACGCCCGACCACTGGATGGCGTTGAGAATGCTGTCCTACACGGCACTGTTGCTGCTTGATCTCGTCAAAACTGGAAATATCCGCGAAAATGAGGGCTTGCCGCCGGTGTTTCCCATTGTTATATACAATGGAGGCAAGGCATGGAAAGCTCCGCAGGAGGTGGCGGCATTGTTCGCTCCCATGCCGGAGAGCCTGAAATTTTATCGTCCCCAGCACCGGCATTTTTTGTTGGACGAAAGTCGAGTGTCAGGAGATGAACTGGACAAAAGCAAGGGCCTGGTCGCGCAGCTCCTGAGACTGGAACGAGCGCAGGAACCGGAACAGGTTCGGCAGATAGTCAAGGAGTTGATAAGCCGACTTCATGGGCCTGAATACTTGGTTTTGCGTCGAGCGTTTACAATATGGTTGGCTCGTGTTGTCCTTAAACGCTCTGGAATAACAGAAGAAATTCCCGAATTTCAAGACTTGCGGGAGGTTGACGCCATGTTGGAAGAACGTGCCGCTCAGTGGAAAGATGAATACATTCGGCAAGGGGTAATAATTGGCGAGGCCAGAGGTGAGGCCAGAGGTGAGGTCAAGGGAATAGGACTGGCCTTGCGGGACTTGCTGGAGGCCCGTTTTGGAACGCTCCCCCAATCCGTGACTTCCTATATTGCGAGTTCATCTGACTCAAACGCCCTGCGGAAACTGACGCTTTCCGCATACCATGCGGAGTCGTTGCAGGCGTTTATTGACCAGATCAAAAAAGATGACGACAAGTTGATGTAATTGTATATTCAGTAAAATATACTGCCGCTTGTTTCTTTATGAGGCAAGCGGCATTTTTTTGGGGGTAATCGAAAAGAGCGACAGACAGAGACACAGCTCCGACCTGCCGCTCCATAAGCTCACACAACGCTGTACGCTACGCCGAGGCCAGCGTTTCGACCATATCCGCCACAGCGGTGCAGGCATCGACATTCACGAGGAATGTGGCATCATCTTCTGTACCTTTTTCCGCCTTGGGAAGTTTCAGGCCAGACACAGCCAGACCGGCATCCAGCGTGAACTCCAGTTGCCGGTCGGGATCGGCATCGGAAGTAGCCACCAGATGCAGTTTCTGAATAGCCATACCTTCCTCAAGCGCCTGAGCCACGGCGTTAAGGCTGTTCTGCACGGCGACGGCGGCTTTTTCTTCCGCCTGTTCGGAAGCGGCCAGACTGGCGGAACCCATCGGATGCAGGGTGTAGCCTTCGCACGGGTAGCCTTCCCCGCGCAGGATAGCGGCAAAGAGTCTCGGCATGTCGCCCGCAGGCGTGATGGGCGCGGCATCAATGCCGAATGTGGTCTTGAACAGGTCAAGCACCGGCTGTACCGCCTTGGCGGAAGCCGAGCCTACAAGCAGGCGTCTCTTTTCCGCATCCCAGATGCAGTCAATGATAGACGGTACAAATTCCGCCCTGGCGGTCAGTTTGGCGGTGATGGCCTCCTTCAGCTCCTTTTTGCGTTTGCTTCCGACCTTTTTGCCGGAAACCCGTTCCTCCCGCACGGCTTCGGCAAGCTGGAGCCGGATAACGGCCCCGGACGCCTTGCGGGTATCCAGCCGGAAGGAAAAGCCGGAATAGCGACCATCCACGGCGGCCAGCTCAAAGCCGTCCGTATCCAGCGGATCGCCAAGCGCCACCCAGCCGAGGCGTCTGCCGTCAGCATCAATGTCGGGCGTAAAGGCATGTACCCGCAAGGCGTCCAGGGCAAGCCCGGCGGCGGAATCGGCTTTGCAGATGGTTATGGCTGTACTTGAAGACATGAAACCTGACATGAGTAACTCCTTGTCTTTGTTGTGAGGTTAGAGAGAAAAATGATTCATGCCGCTTACCTCATGCGCGGACGTGAAATCACAAATCCATGTACGCCGCCGGAGGGCGAAGCCGTCTGAACGGCGGCTTTGGCCTGCGGAGCCGTGAGCTGTCTGTATGCCTCCACATGCTCCAGGGCTTCCGCAAATGTATCAAATGTGGCGCGAACGGTGCGCGCCCCGTTGATGATATGGTTTTTCTCGTACTGGACACGCAGACCGATTTTGTCGTTTCCCGTCTGAAACACGCGCAGTTCATACATTCCGCCGTCTACCGCATCCAGAGTCAATGCATGTTCATTCTTGCCGTAAAAATCACTGCCGGTAGGATGAAAACCGGCCCTGGCAAGCCGGTCGCGGAAGGTTTCGCCAGCCAGTGTCGATGCTGGCGCGGCAGCTTCGGCGGGCGGCGTTTCTTCAAGCCCGCGTTGTTCGGCGTCATTGCGGGCAACCTGTATGGCCGCTTCCCGCGTCTCGAACTGCTTGAGTTTCATGCCGCTCGGCGCGGTCGCCGTGCTGTGCCACTGACCGTCCTCGTACAGACTTTGCCCCAGGGAACCGATGCTGCTGTTGAAATAGGTGCGGCGCAGGACATACCCGTTTTGCAGTGTATAGCCGTTGTGCTGATTGGAGACGGTGTATTCCGTTCTCCCTTCTCCTTCGCCGTATTTGAGCGTGTGAGCTTGTTTTTCCGGCGGCGCAGCGGGAACTGCGGCGGCAGCGCTGTTCTCCTTCGGCTGGGGCGCTTCCGCTGTTGTCGGCTGTTCATCGGTCAGAGATGTTTTCGGTGTCCAGGTGGAGACGTAGCTCGAATCATCCTGCATCCGCTGCAATTCCCGGATGACCGCGCTGTGGTTTTCCCGCGCCAGAGCCAGTTCTTCCTGCTGCGGAAACTCCTTGCCCAGAGTGGCCTTGACGGTTTCCAGTTCGGCCTTTTCCTGCCGTGCGTTCTCCCGCTGCGTTTCCACAGCGTCATCCAGTCCCCTGGCCAGAAAATTGTCCATGCGCTGAAACAGACCGGCCAGACTGAACTTTTCCTCAAAATCGTAGAACAGATTACCCGGTCGGAACTCCCGTTCGCCCGCCCCCCGAAGCGAAAGCTGAAAACCGTCCTTGCCGCTCATACGTATTGCCGCGCGTTCGACAGAGACTTCAAAACCGCGATAGGAGCCGAACGGAAATGTTGCGCTGGAATCGCGGGTGACTTCCTTCACGCCTTCAAGCAAACGGTCTTTTATCTTTTCGCTGTCTTTGGCCGTGAAGGTCTTGCCGTCAGCCGTCAGTTCCACCAGGATTTTTTCTTTCCCCTTTTCCATGACCGTGTGGGTATGGGAATCCCTGCGGCGGACGTTTTCCGCATACAGAGTTTCCTCTTTTGCAAGCCGTGTTTCTGTGGAAGCAAGATACTTGAGGCGGTCGCGCATCCGGTGCTGGCTGCGCTGATGCTGCGAATACAGGGCTTCGAGTTTGCGCAGATCGGCGGCAAGCTGTACCTGCATGAGAATAAGCGGATTGCCGGAAGCCGCGGCTTTCATTTCGGCGGCATTGGCGGCTTCCGAGGCTACATCGTCAATGACGCGCTGGAGCAGATCGCCCTTGCGAAACTGTTCAATAGCGGCTGACTTGTACTCTATGGTCTGCCACATCCGCGCGTCGTAAGTCTGTTTTGTGGCATAATTGAATATTTTTACAGTAAAAGTGTCAGGATTGCGTTCATAAAACATGTTTCCCTGACGTATAATTCTTCCATTGCGTTGCTCCAAATCTGACGGTCGCCACGGGGCATCCAGATGATGCGCGGCCACAAGTCTTTTCTGCACATTCATGCCCGCGCCCATTTTTGCGGTAGAGCCAAGAAGAATACGGACTCGGCCTGTATTCATATCACTGAACAGCTTTGCTTTTCGTATATCTGTGTTGGCGTCATGGATGAAGGCTATTTCATCGGCGGGAATCCCCTTTGCCATGAGTTTTTGCTTCATGTCGTCATACACGGAGAACTTGCCGGACGACATGGCGATGACCTCATCCATATTGACGACACCGGCAAGAGCGTCGTCCCCGTCATCTTCGGCCAAGTCTTCCTGTTCCGGCGTTTCGCGGACAAGAGTGTCGTCCACGTCGATAAGCGCCCCGGATTCCAAATCCTGCCGTTCACTCTGAGCGGATGCCGGAGCCTTCCCACTCTTGGGTGTGGACAAATCACAAAAGACAAGCTGCGTACCCTTGTCAGCGGAAGTTTTATGCCAGATTTCGTATATGCGCTCGACGGCGGCATTGAGCTTTGAGCCTTCAAAATCATCAGCGGTCGGCTCTATCAGCCGGTAATCCAGCCCGGCCTTGCGGGCGTCATTGGTGACTTTGAGCGGATTGTCGATGCGCGGGTCTTTGGGCAGATGCTCCATGCGCTCTATAATGCTTTCCATATAGGTAGCCTGAGCCGGGGAGCGTTCCACCACGTCATTGAATGGTTTTCCCCCTTCAATCGGAGGCGTCAGAGGCCGTTCCCCGGCCTGCTTTGCCTGTTCGTCCAAATCGCTTTTTGTCACGACATCGGCAAAGGTACGGTACATGGAAAGCAGCTCCGGCACGTTCTGGAATTTGGCAAAGCGGCTTTTTAACTTGTAGTTGACGCCTGTGTTGCAATATATTTATTCGAAATAATAGTATAAAAATTTTAAAAATATTTTTGATACCCTAAAACATACCCGTCAAAAAAGGGGATAAAAATGGGTCTTCCCGGATTGTATGGGATAAGCTGTTCTGCTCAGGTATCATCCACTGGATACCCAGCAGTTTTCCTGTTGTTCGGCCTGTTTATCTTTTGGACATTTTGGACTATACTGACAAACAGAGGGCATCCGATGAGATGAGGATGTCCCGTCTATGACAAATGTTGCAATCCTGTACTTCTGAATTTGTCCGAACTGAAATTTTAGGAAACGACTGTATGAACAAACAGCAGCTTGCGGCCAAGATTTGGGAATCAGCGAATAAGATGCGTTCCAAAATTGAGGCTAATGAATATAAGGACTATATTCTTGGTTTTATATTTTATAAATTCCTTTCTGATAACGAAGTGCAGTTTTTGAAAAAAAACGATTGGACGGATGAGTATCTTGTTGAGCTGAATGAGGATGATACTGAATCCGTGCAGATGGTTCGACAAAATATTGGCTACTTCATATCTTATGACGGCCTTTTTTCCACATGGATAGCCAAGGGTATGGATTTTGCCGCTTCGGACGTAACGGATGCCATTTCCGCTTTTAACCGGAACATCAATCCTCATCATAAAAAAGTATTTGAGGGTATTTTCAAAACGTTGGAAACCGGTCTGTCCAAACTGGGGGAAACTTCCGGCGCGCGAACCAAAGCCATCCGCGATCTGATTTATCTGATAAAAGACATTCCCATGGATGGCCGACAGGATTATGATGTTCTCGGCTTCATCTATGAATATCTGATCAGCAATTTTGCGGCCAATGCGGGCAAAAAAGCGGGGGAGTTCTACACGCCGCATGAAGTCTCGCTGCTCATGTCAGAAATTGTGGCGCATCATCTGAAGGGAAGAAGTGCGATAAAAATTTACGATCCGACAAGCGGTTCCGGCTCTCTGCTGATCAATATCGGAAAAAGCACGGCCCGCTATGTGGGGAGTGAAGATCACATTCAATACTATGCACAGGAGCTGAAAGAAAACACCTACAACCTGACACGCATGAATCTTGTCATGCGCGGTATTCTGCCGGACAATATTTTTACTCGCAACGGCGATACGCTGGAAGATGACTGGCCGTATTTTGATGAAAATGACCCGGTAAATACCTATAATCCACTCTATGTGGATGCCGTAGTCTCCAATCCCCCCTATTCTCAGGCATGGAATCCATCGGACAAGGAAAACGACGCACGCTATGCCTCGTTCGGTCTGGCCCCAAGAGGCAAGGCCGATTACGCCTTTCTGCTGCATGATTTGTATCATCTGAAGCCCGACGGCATTATGACAATTGTTTTGCCTCATGGGGTTCTTTTTCGCGGCGGCGAAGAGGGGAATATCCGTAAAAATCTCATTGAACAGAACCACATAGATGCTATTATCGGCCTTCCAGCCAACATTTTTTTCGGAACGGGTATTCCCACCATTATCATGGTATTGAGGCAAAAAAGGGAAAATACGGATGTCCTCGTTATTGATGCCTCCAAAGGCTTCGCCAAGCAGGGAAAGAATAACGTCCTGCGGGCCTGTGACATCAAAAAGATAGTGGATACAGTCACACAGCGAACCTCGGTGGATAAATTTTCCCGTGTCGTCAGTCGTGAGGAAATCCGCGGGAATGAGTATAATCTGAATATTCCTCGCTATGTGGATTCTTCCGAAGAAGCGGAAAGCTGGGATATCTGGGCTACCATGTTCGGCGGCATTCCTGATTTGGAACTTGCCGGATTACGCGATTATTGGGCCGCTTTTCCCTCGCTCAGGGAATCGCTGTTCCGGCCTCTGAATGAAGCCTATTATGAATTGAAGGTTGAAAATCTGAAGGATGCCGTTCTCGGGCATCCGGACATTACAGCCTTTACCGATCGATATGCCGGAGCATTCGCCACGTTTCCCGATTTTCTGAACACGGAACTGCTGGGCAAGATGGAGACAGTGAATACGGCGCAGGCGGAAAATGTGCACAGTGCGGATATCTTTGCCAGATTGCGCGCGATTCCGCTGATTGACCCGTATGAAGCGTACCAGCTTCTTGACAGCCGCTGGAAAGACATTGCCGTGGATCTTGAGATTCTTCAGACCGAAGGCCTTGCCGCCGCGCGGCAGGTTGATCCGCGCATGGTCATCAAGAAGAAGGATAATAAGGACACGGAAATACAAGACGGCTGGCAGGGGCATGTCATTCCCTTTGAACTGGCGCAGGCTTGTCTGTTGGCGGACAAACTGCAAGCCCTGAAAGAGGAAGAGGAAAGGCTGGCCGACTTTGCTGGGCGGTATGAAGAACTGCTGAATGAATTGAGCGAGGAGGACAGGGAACAGCCCTTTGTCAATGAGGACGCCTTTGTCCCCGCCGAGGTGAAAAAGTCGCTCAAGGCCGGAGCTCTGGATGAGGCAACGCTTGCCATCCTCAAAAAAGTGGACGCGCTGATCAGCAGAGAAAAAAGCCTCAAAAAGAAAATCAAGGAAGACGCCGAGGCACTGCACACGCAAACGAAGCATGTCATCGAGAATCTCAGTGACGAGCAGATTCTGGATTTGCTGCGCCGCAAGTGGATAACGCCTCTTGTTGAAGACCTGAACGACCTGCCTCTGAGTGTGGTCCGCAAATTGATTGCCCGCCTTGAAGCACTGTGTACGAAGTATGAGATGACCTTCGCCGGAGTGGACAGTGAAATTGATGAAACGGAAACGGCGCTCAATGGGCTGATTGATGAACTGACCGGAAATGCTTTTGACATGCAGGGGCTTGCGGAACTGAAAAAATTGCTGGGAGGCGAATAGTATGGCCGAACATGCCGGAAAACCTAAGGTTCGCTTCGCCGGATTTACGGAAACTTGGGAACAGCGTAAGCTGGGGGAAGTGGGAACTACATTTACTGGTTTATCAGGTAAAAAGGCTTCAGATTTTGGTCATGGAAAAGCTTCACTCATTACCTATATGAATGTTTTTTCTAATCCAATTGCTAATCCTAATATGATTGAGAATGTGGAAGTTGATTCAAGACAAAGAGAAGTTGAGGTAGGAGATGTGTTCTTTACAACTTCTTCTGAAACGCCTGAAGAAGTCGGAATGTCCAGTGTTTTAAAGAAAAAAATAGGTATCACATATCTTAATAGCTTTTGTTTTGGTTTTAGACCGTCTGTAAAGTTTGATTTAGATTATCTTGCATTTATGCTTAGATCTGAATCGGTAAGAAAGCAAATAAAACTTTTGGCACAGGGAATTTCGAGATTTAATATAGCAAAAACAAAGATGATGTATATTGATATTCAAGTGCCAAAAATAGATGAACAAATAGCTATTGGCAAGTATTTTGCTCAGCTTGACCGTCTTATCACCCTTCATCAGCGTAAG
>NZ_JNJP01000051.1 GCF_000701705.1 Bilophila wadsworthia ATCC 49260
GAGGGGTGTGGGGAGGGGAAGGAGAAGCCCTTCTTCAGAAGGGTTCTCCTTCCCCTCCCCACGTTTTCCCCTTTATAAATTAATGCGCATCGCCCCAGTTCTCGGCGGCCCCCCAGTCGGCCTTGAGGGGCACGTCGAGGACGATCCCGCCGGGACGGACGTTTGCCATGAGCGCGGCGACGCGCTCCCCGGCCTCCTGCGCGGCGGCTTCGGGGACTTCAAGCAGCAGTTCGTCATGCACTTGGAGCAGCAGCTTGGCGTCCAGCGTGCGGAGAGTTTCGTCACCGTGGACGGCAAGCATGGCGAGCTTGATGATGTCCGCAGCGCTGCCCTGAATGAGCGTGTTGATGGCCTGACGCCGGGCGAGCGAACGCGCCTGCTGGCTTTCGGCCTGAATGTCCGGCAGGGGGCGGCGACGCCCGGCAAGCGTGGTGACATAGCCCTGTTCGCGGGCCATTTCCTCGACGTTCTCGTAGAAATGCTTGAGCCCCTGCAGCCGTTCAAAATAGCGGGCCATGAACGCCTTGGCTTCGGACAGCGGGATCTTGAGCTCTTGCGCCAGCTTCTGCGGGCCCATGCCGTAGATCAGCCCGAAGTTGATGGTCTTGGCGTTGCGGCGCTGATCCGGGGTGATCTCGGAAGGCGGGGCGTCGAAGAGGAGGCTGGCCGTGCGGGCGTGGATGTCCGCGCCTTCGCGGAAGGCCGCCAGCAGCGTCTCGTCGCGGGAAAGATGCGCCAGTACCCGCAGTTCGATCTGCGAATAGTCCGCCGAGATGAGCTTTTTGCCTTCTGGCGCGGTGAAGCAGGCGCGCATCCGGCGTCCGAGCGCTCCGCGCACCGGGATGTTCTGGAGATTCGGGTTGCTGGACGAAAGGCGGCCCGTTGCGGTGGCAAGCTGGTTGAACGTGGTCCGGATGCGTCCGTCGCCGCCCATGAGCCGGGGCAGCGGTTCCAGATAGGTCGAGCGCAGCTTTTCCAGCTTGCGGAATTCAAGGAGCGCGTCCACCACCGGATGGTGGCCGGAGAGTTTTTCCAGCACGTCCTGCGAGGTGGAAGCCTGCCCGCCGCGCGTTTTGCCGGAAACAGGGAGCTTCAGGCGGTTGAACAGCACGTCCCCGAGCTGCTGTGCGGAACGGATGTTGAACGGCCCTTGCGCCTCGCGGTAAACGTCCTCGGTGATGCGGTCCAGATCCTTCTGCACTTCTTCCAGAAAACCGGCGAGCGCTTCCGCGTCGAGCTTGACGCCCGCGCTTTCCATATCCGCAAGCACCGGGATAAGCGGCAGTTCGAGCGTCTTCATGAGCTCGACGAGGTGCGCGCCGGACAGCCGTTTGAGCAGTTGGTCGGTCATGGTGAGGGCGAGAAGGCCGGGATTGGCCGCCGAAAGCCCGAGCGCCGTGCCCCAGCGGGCGGACAGCTTGGGCCAGCCGTAGTCGCGGTCCTCCGGCTCCAGTAGGTAGCTGGCAAGCCCGAGATCGAACCATTTTTCCGGCGGGATGCGTCCCCAGTCCGCGTGCGTGTGCAGCAGCGCCTTGACGTCCGGCGCGATCACGAACTTCGCCTTGAGCAGGCGGTCCACGAGCTTGGGCGTCAGGCCGGTATAGACGATTTCCTTATCCCCGACGGCGATGGCGAGTTCGCCGTGCCCGCCGAGCACCGCCACGGGGTTGCCTTCCAGCGCGTCGAAGAAGGGATCGGAGGCGTCGCGGAGGCGCTGGCGCGGTTCGGCCTTGGGCGTGTCGAGCAGGGAAAGCTGGCGCATGGAGCCGCTTTTTCCGGAATCCACCGTTTCCGAAGCGTCGTGCTCCACGGCCACGCGTCCGTCGCGGATGAGCGTGGCGAGTTCGCGCTCAAGAGAGCTGAGCTCGAATTCGCGGAGCAGGGTGGCGGCTTCCTGCCGGTTCACCGGGCGCACGCGCATGGCGTCGAGCGTGAGGGAGGCGCAGCGGCTGGTGTCCAGCGTGGTGAGCTGGCGGTACAGGAACATGGCTTCGAGCTGGCCGTCGAATTTTTTTTGCAGGGCGGGCTTCATGGAGGCGAAGCCGTCCCGGATGGCTTCCAGCGAGGCGTACTCGTGGAACAGCTTTTCCGCCGTCTTCGGCCCCACGCCGCGGACGCCGGGGATGTTGTCGCTGGAGTCGCCGATGATCGCCTGCACGTCCGGCCATTGCGTGGGCTTGAGGCCCGTTTCTTCCTCGAAGCTCTTGAGGGTGACGATTTTTTCGTCCCTGCTGGCAGGGTCCCACATCATGACGTTGTCATGCAGGCACTGCTTGAGGTCCTTGTCGGTAGCCACGAGGATCACCGGGCGTTCCTCGCGGTAGCGCTTGGCAAGCGAGGCGAGGCAGTCGTCCGCCTCGCAGCTGTCGGAGACTTCGAGGTGCAGGCCGAGCGCCTTGATGAGCCGATGGATGGGATCGATCTGCTTGATGAGGTCTTCCGGGGTGGCGCTGCGCTGCGCCTTGTAGAGCGGGAAAAGCTCGTGCCGGAAGTTGGGGCCGTGCCCGTCGAGCACGAAGGCGAAATGCTTGGGCTGTTCCTCGCGGAGGATGCGCATGAGGATGCGGGCCACGATGAACAGCGCGCTCGTCGGGAATCCGTCCGAACGCTGCATACTCTGGTTGGCGTAGAATCCCCGGTATACGAAGGCCGATCCGTCCATAAGATAGATCGGCTCCTGCTCAAATCGCTGCTTGATGCTCATAGTTTCTCCAAGAGGGCAACCGGGGATTTTCCCCGCACCGGCTAGACTGCTCCGGCGGGATGTCCGCATCCGGCTCCTCAGAACTGATTCGCTCTCAAAATATTTTTCCGGACCCGATCCGCGCCCCCGGCCTTCACCTTCCGGAAAACCGGAAAGAGGGATTCGATAAGGCCAAAAGTCTTTGGGGAGAGGGGAGGGTTTGGGAGGGGGAGAGGCCCTTTCTCCAGAAAGGGCCTCTCCCCCTCCCAATCTCTACTCTTTCCCTTCCTTGACGACTTCCCGGATGCGGCAGACGCCGCACACCCCGGAGGATGTCGGGTAGCCGCAGACGGTGCAGGGGGCGAGGGCGTCGCCTTCCGTCCTTTCGAGCCCGGCGAAGGCGGAACGCCCGCGCTTGAGGAAGTCCACGTAGAAGGAAAGCTTGCGTCCGGGCATTTCCTCTTCAAGCTGGTTCCAGAGCCCCTTGTAGTACGTGAAGCTCGCGCCCGCGCTGTAAGGGCAGGGCGTATGATGGTGCTCGATCTCTTCGAGGAAGGCGTACGTCGCGGTTTCAAATTCGGTCAGACGCCAGAAGGGTTTTACCTTGCGGGCGAAGCCGTCTTCCCCGTCGAGGCGCGGGCCCTGATCCGACAGGTAGCCGACGTCCCAGCGGAGGGTGTTGCTGAACAGGCGGGCGATCTCGTCGTCGAGGTTGTGCCCGGTGGCAAGGGCGGTGAAGCCTTCTTCAAGCGCCGTCTTGTTGAAATAGTGCCGTTTGATCTTGCCGCAGGCGGAACAGATGGGACGCTTGAGGCGCTGCTTGACCAGCGGGATGGCAAGCCCTTCCCTGGCCATTTCCTTGACGATGAGCTTGAAGCCGTGCTTGCCGCAGAAGCGTTCGATGACCCCGCGCACGATTTCGGACGAGCCGGGGATGCCGAGGTCGATGTGCAGGCCGGTAACGTCATAGCCCTGACGCGAAAGTTCCAGCATGAGGGACAGGGAATCCTTGCCGCCGGACAGGGCGACGAGGATGCGGTCCTCGTGGGTGAACAGCTTTCCGGTTTCGATGCCGCGGGCGACCTGCGCGGAGAAGAAATCCCGGAAGCAGTTTTCACAGAATCCGGTGTTGTGGCTCGGCAGGGAAATGATGGCCGTGGCGGACTTGCAGCGTTTGCATATCATGATGAGGCGAACTCCGGGGCAGGGCGCGGTTGCGCGCTGCGGATTGGATGGCCCGGCGTGAAACCGGTTAACTGGTTTTTCTATCTGGCGTGCGAGAGCCTTGTCAAGCCGGGAAAAACGGGCGGAACACGCGGCTGCGGCATGATTTTTTTATGCGGGAGGGGTGATTGTGATCCCGATCACTGCCTTTTTTCGGTAAAGAAGGGAATGTCCGTTTACAAGATGATGTCGTTTCCCCTCAACTCTGGAGGTTTCCATGTTTTGCAATCAGTGTGAACAGACGGCGAAGGGCACGGGCTGCACGGTTATGGGCGTTTGCGGCAAGCTGGCTCCGGTGGCCGATCTTCAGGACCATGTGATCTATGCCCTGCGGCTGCTGTCCCGCACGGCGCTCAAGGCCCGCGCCAAGGGCGTGCTCGAGCAGGATACGGACGACTTTACCGTCCGCGCGCTGTTCTCCACCCTTACCAACGTGAATTTCGATCCCGCGGCCCTTGAAGAAGTGGCGCGGGAAGCCATACGCCGCCGCAAGGCGCTCGCTACGAAGCTCGGCTGTACGCCGGATACCTGTGACGCGGCTGTGGATGCCGACTGGGAAAGCATCCGGAAGGTGCAGGCCGGGACCGACCGTTTCAGCGACGACGTGAACGTCCGTTCCGCCATGCAGCTGCTCCTGTACGGGCTGAAGGGCGTAGCCGCCTATGCGGATCACGCGGCGGTCCTTGGCCAGCGTGACCCGGAACTGAACGCCTTCGTCTACGAGGCGCTCGCCGCCGGGATGCCCGACAAGGACGGCACGCCGGACAAGGCGCGCAGCCTTGAAGATTGGCTGGATCTGGTCCTGCGCTGCGGCAAGGCCAACCTGAAGGCGATGGAGCTTCTGGACGCCGGGAACACCAAGGCGTTCGGCGATCCCGTCCCCACGCAGGTTTCCCTCGGGCATCGCCAAGGCAAGGCCATCCTCGTTTCCGGGCATGATCTCGAAGACCTGTACGAACTGCTGAAGCAGACGCAGGGCACGGGCATCAACATCTACACCCACGGCGAAATGCTGCCCGCGCACGGGTATCCGGTGCTCAAGGCGTTCCCGCATTTTGTGGGGCATTACGGCACGGCGTGGCAGAACCAGCAGAAGGAACTGCCCGGTTTCCCCGGCGCGGTGCTGTTCACCACCAACTGTATCCAGAACCCCAAGGATTACGGCGGGAAGGTGTTCACCTCCGGCATCGTGGGCTGGCCGGGCCTTGTGCATATCAAGAACCGGGACTTCGCGCCGCTCATCCTCAAGGCGCTGGAACTGCCCGGATTCGCGGAAGACGCGCCGGGCAAGGAAGTGACCGTGGGCTTCGGGCGCAAGACGCTGCTGGACGCCGCCCCCGCCGTGCTTGACGCGGTGAAGTCCGGGGCCGTGCGCCACATCTTCCTCGTGGGCGGCTGCGACGGCGCGAAGCCGGGCCGCAACTACTACACCGAATTTGTGGAAAAGACCCCGCAGGATACGCTCATCCTCACGCTGGCGTGCGGCAAGTTCCGCTTCTTCGACAAGGATCTCGGCAAGATCGGGCCGTTCCCGCGCCTTTTGGACGTGGGGCAGTGCAACGATGCCTATTCCGCCGTCAAGGTGGCGCTGGCGCTGGCCGACGCGCTCAAGTGCGGCGTCAACGATCTGCCGCTCTCGCTGGTGCTGTCGTGGTATGAGCAGAAGGCCGTGGCCATCCTGCTGACCCTGCTCGCCCTCGGCGTGAAGAACATCCACCTCGGACCGAGCCTCCCGGCCTTCGTGTCCCCCGACATCCTTAATCTGCTGGTCGAAAACTGGGGCATCAAGCCCATTTCCACCCCTGACGAGGATTTGAAGGCCCTTCTGGGCTAAGTACGGGGGATGGGCTTCTTCCGCGTGCCCTGTGACGCCGCAGGGCTGCCGCGCAGGGGCTCGCCAACCCATCCGTCAACAGTCATGCAGCAAAAAGGGCGGAAGCTTTTTTGGAAGCTCCCGTCCTTTTTGCATTTGGAACCTTTGGTGCGGAAACGCTTGCGTCTGGCAAGGACTCCGGTGTATTTTTCAAGGAAATACACTGTGAAACAGGAGCGGGCATGTCAAACGAACGGTTGGAAGTGCTCGGGGGCTTGCCGCTGTTTGAGCCGTTGTCCCCGGACGAGCGGGAACGTCTCGCTGCGGGGTGCCGGATGCGCACGTTTGCGCGCGGGGCGGCCCTGTTCCGTGAGGGGGAACGCGCCGACGGTATGCACATAGTACTGCGCGGCGTCGTGAAGGTCGTCCGGTTCGCTCCCGACGGGCGGGAGATGGTGCTTCATCTTGTCCGTAAGGGAAACACGATCGGCGAGGCCGCAATGTTCCAGAAGGGGACGTTCCCCGCGTCCGCCGTGGCCGTGGACGATGTGGAAACCCTGTTCCTTCCGGCGGATGCGCTGTTCACGCTGGTGACGGAAAATCCGGAGATGGCCTTGCGGATGCTCGCGGCGCTGTCGCTTCGCCTGCGGATGTTCGCGCACAAGCTGGCGGCGCAGGGGCAGGGCGGTGCGGCCTGCCGGCTTGCCACGTATTTGCTGCACAGAAGGCAGATTGGGGGTGGGGACTGCATCCGGCTCGGGGTTTCCCGGGAAGTGCTCGCCAATCTGCTCGGACTGGCCCGTGAAACGCTTTCCCGCCAGCTGTCCCGGTTCTCCGAGGCGGGTTTGGTCGAGCTGAGGGGAAAAGACATCGTTATTCTTGACGTTCCCGCTTTGCAGGCCACTGCCGCAGAGGGAGACAGATAGGTGGAATGTTGGATACGCTCCGAGGGTTCCGGTTTGCGGAATCGCGGCGGAGGAGGGTGGGCTATGGGGATCGACGCGGACATGTTCAACAGTCCCGAATGGATGAGCGAGGCTCTTCGGATCGGCAATACGGGCCTTTGGGCCATTGAGGTCGACGAGGAAAACGGAAAGCACCGGATGACGGCCAACGAGACCATGTTGCTGTTGCTCGGTCTGGAGACGCACCCTTCACCGGAGGACTGTTTCAGGCATTGGTATGGTCGCGTGGATGAAGCCTATCGCGCCGCGGTGGACGAGTGCGTGGGAAAGATGCTCAGCACCGGACAGCGGTATGAAGTCCAGTACCCGTGGCTCCATCCCGTATGCGGGCGTATTTTTGTGCGCTGCGGCGGCAAGCTGTTGCCCGGACGCAGCAAGAACGGCTTGTTGCGCTTAAAAGGATACCATCAGGACGTCAGAGAGCTGGAGAGTATGCGGGAACGGCTGCGCGAGAATCTTTCCCGGTTCGAAACGGCCTGCCGGATCGGCCGGATAGGCGTATTCGAGTGCACGCGGGGCAGCCGGATTCTTTTTTCCGCCAACGACATTTTTTTCGAGCAGTTCGGCATCCCCGCCGACATGGTGTGTTTTTCCGCGTTCAGAGGATTATGGAGCCGCATAGCGCCGGGCTGCCGGAAGCGGGTGCTGGAAGCGCTGCGCCGATCCTCATGGAAGCCGGGGCTGTGCGAACGTTTTGAGATCGAACTGCTGGACCCGGAAAAGGGTTCGCGGTGGTTCGATTTCGAGTGTGAATTCTCGCGGGACGGCGATGCCGTCCGGGCGGTTGGCTACGTCGCCGACATCACCGAGCACAAGCAGCATGAGGCTTCCCTGCGCATGGCCGCCGAGGCAGCGGAGGCCGCCAACCGGGCCAAGTCATCCTTCCTCGCCAACATGAGCCACGAGCTGCGGACGCCCATGAACGCGATCATCGGCCTTTCCTATCTGGCCTTGAAGACGGATTTGACCACGCAGCAGTATGAATACATTTCCCGGATCAGCGAATCGAGCACGGCCTTGCTCGGCATCCTCAACGATATCCTTGATCTGACCAAGGTCGAGGCCAACAAGCTGGAATTGGCCCGCACTCCCTTTAATCTCAAGAAAGAGCTTGGTATCCTTGCCGCAGTAGTGCTTCCGGAAGCCGAGGGGAAAGGGCTTGAGTTTTCTTTGGAGATCGCCCCGGATGTGCCTTTGCTGCTTATGGGCGACGCCCTGCGCGTCCGGCAGGTCCTTCTCAATCTGTGCAACAACGCCGTGAAGTTTACCGACGAGGGGTCGGTCAGCCTGCGCGTCCGTGTGGTGGATTCCACCAACACGCGCGTGCGGCTGGAGTTTGTGGTCCGTGATTGCGGCATCGGCATCCCCGAATCGGAAATAGGGCGCATTTTCAGCCCGTTCATGCAGGTGGACGAATCCGCCACCCGCCGTTTCGGCGGCACGGGGCTCGGGCTTGCCATCAGCAAGCGGCTTGTGGAACTCATGGGCGGCACGCTGACCGTGGGGAGCCGCGTCAACAAGGGCAGTACGTTCCGGGTTGAGCTGGCCTTCCCGTTGGCTGAAGACGTTCCGCCGGGTGATGCCGGTTCGTTCTGCTCCGGGGGCAATGTTCCGGACGAGAGCCTGCCCCTTGGGGATTTGGTTGGGCAGCGGGTCCTTGTGGTGGAGGACAACGAGCTCAATCAGTATGTGATCCTCAACATGCTCGCCCGGTTTGGCGTGGAGACGTGCGTGGCGGAGAATGGGCGGGACGCCGTGGACCGCTATGCGGAAGATCAGGATTTCGACGTGATTTTGATGGATGTGCAGATGCCGGTCATGAACGGCTATGACGCCACGCGGCGCATCCGTGAGAGCGGCTTGCCCCGCTGCCGGAGCGTCCCCATCCTTGCCATGACCGCCCACGCCATGCGCGGCGACGAGGAGCGGAGTTTCGCCGCCGGGATGAACGCGCATCTCACCAAGCCCATTGATGTGCGGGAGCTTGTGTTCAGCCTGTCCCGCTGGGGAAGCGCCGCGCGGCGAAACCGCAAATAGCAAGGGAATTCCTGCGGAGTCGTCCGGAGTCCCGAGGAGAACGCCATGCGAAACGTTTTAGCCTTGTTGGGTGCCGGGCTGCTGGCGGGATGCTGCCTGATGCATTTCCATGTTCCTATTACGGAACAGACACAAGCCAACGCCCGAACCTTCGGGAGCCTCGGGCAGCGCTTGCTGCCGGAGGACACGCCTCCGGAACGGATCGCCGCGTTCCGGCAATGCCTGAGCGAAGCCTATATGGAGCACTACGGGGAAGGCGAGGCGGGCACGGCCCGGGAGCGCGAGGACGGGTATGCGCTGTTCTGGCAGACCGTCATGGCGGCGGCTCCGACATACGACCATTTGGCGACCTACGACATTCATGTGCGGGGCCGGAAACGGTACGAAGCCGATCCGCGTTCGTTTGTGGAGGCGGGCAGGGCATGGTCCCGGATCGTCTTTGAGCGGTGCGGCGCGGGCGTGTTTCCGGATGAGGACCGTTACCGTATGCTCGGCCTGTTCTCGCGTCTTCCCGCATGGTGTGACCCGCCGACGGGGGTTCCGCCGTCGCCGCGCCTTCTGGACGACATGGGGACGCCGCCCGCAGCCGGCCCGGAACTTCCATAAACAAAGCGCACGCCGTTCCTGAAAAGAAACGGTATGCGCCAATGTTCAGAAACATCGAATACCCTGAAACGACGAAGCGGTCCCGGATGTTTATCCGGAACCGCCATTGTCATCTGGTAGCAAGGGGGAGATTTGAACTCTCGACACTACGGGTATGAACCGTATGCTCTGACCAACTGAGCTACCTTGCCATAAGTGCTACCGCAGCAGCGAGGACATTTAATAAGCGAGATTGAGAAACTTGGCAAGCTTTTTTTGCAAGAAAATTTCGAAAGCGGTAACCTATGGATTTCTTTCTTTCAAATTTTGGGCAAAGGAGCCGCTTGGGGTGGCGCACCCGGATACGGGCTGCATTTATGCTTCCGTAGCCCTTGAAGAAGGCGGGGAAGCGGGTCCCTCAGGCGATGGCGCATAGCCAATAGGCCCATGTCACGCCGATCATGGTGATGGTCCTCAGGAGCTGATTGTAAAAGATGAGCTTGAAGGCCAGGCCGGGGCTGTAGTACCCGGCATAGGCCGGGAACTGGTGACGGACGGTCCGCATGGGGGTGGAGAGGATGTTGCCGACGAGCAGGGCGATGATGACTTCCGGGGGGGTGAGCCCGCCCATATGCAGGGCGGAACCCGCGGCGGACAGGGAGGCGCCGATTTCGGCGGCGAGGCTCAGGAGCACGATGCCGAGCGCCTCGGGCCGGATGAACCCGAGCCACGGGGTATGGTCGGAAAGCCACGCCTCGGCGGTGCGGAACAGACCGTAGTGCTGCATCAGGTACATGGCGACGTACACGGGGATGGTGAACATGACGAGCTTGGGCAGGCGGCGGCGGAACCGTTTCCATGCCTTGAGCGCGGCGCTCTTGAGGGTGACTTTTTCCTGAGGCAGCCGGCACTCGATACAGTTCTCGCCATGAAGGGGCGGCAGGAGGAAATGCCCGAGGCCCACCGTGAACAGGGTCCGCAGCGCGGCCGCCGCGAGGGTCAGCCCCGTATAGATAAGGGCGGGAGCGCCGAGCACGGGCCAGAGCATGAACAGCATGGTCGGCAGATGGACCATGTAGGCGGGCAGGCTGTTGAACAGGTTGGCGAGCACGAGCTCGCGCAGGCTGATTTCGCCTTTGGCGTGGCTGTCGGACAGCAGGGCGTTGGCGGCGGCTGGGGAGAAGAAGGCCATGGAAAAGGACGCCCCGGCGGCTTCGCGCAGCCGGGCGAGCCGCACCAGCGGCGCGGAAAGGCGGGCGAGAGGCTGTGTCCAGCGCAGCGCTTCAACGATATTGGCGATGAGCAGGCCAATGCACATGGCGAACAAAAGCCGGGTGAGCGGGCGGCCCAGCGTCAGCCAGAACGGCATCAGATCGGAAGGTATCATGAGGGTCGGATACCATGCTTTCCGGGGCGAGGCCAGTGTGTATTCTTCCGTCTCCCGGCATTGTGTGAAGGCGGGAATTCGTGTAGATTAAGGCTTGCTCGAAGAGCGCCCCCTTAACCCTTGTAACTCTCGGATTGTCTCGCAAGGAGGTTCCCATGCTGATTCGTGAGTGGATGACCAAGGACGTCATCACCGTGACCCCTGACACATCCATGCTGAAAGCGTCGAAGTTGATGAAGGATCATAATATCCGGCGTCTTCCCGTCCTTGACGGGAAGCATGTGGTAGGCATCGTTTCCGACAGGGACATCCGGGCCGCCTCTCCTTCCAAGGCGACGACGCTCGATATGCACGAGCTGTATTATCTCCTTTCCGAAGTGAAGGTGAAAGACATCATGACCAGCGATCCGGTCACGGTCTATGACACCGACGCCGTGGACGCCGCCGCCCTGCTCATGGAAAACAAGGGCATCGGCGGCCTGCCCGTGGTCGATGGTTCCGGGGAACTCGTAGGGATCATCACCGATCATGATATCTTCAGAGTGCTGGTGGACTTCTGCGGGGCGAGCAAGGGCGGCCTTCAGCTTGCCTTCATGCTTCCCGACAAGCCCGGTGTGCTGACCCCGATTTTCGAGGCCATCAGCCAGAACGGCGGCAACGTCCTTTCCGTGCTCACCTCGCGCGGCAAGACGCAGGAAGGGACCAGCCACGTCTATATCCGTCTCCATGCGATGGACTCCGAAAAGGAAAAGGCCCTCATCGAAAACATGAAGAAAGCCATGCCTCTAGAATACTGGATGGATGACGAGTTCCACTGCAACAGGAACTGCTGATTGTTTTGATTACGGCACAAAAAAGAGGGGCTTCCGTGGAAGCCCCTCTTTTTTGTGCGGGCATGGGGCGGCTTCACCGCATCAGAGTATTCGCTGTTCAGGCGGCGGGGTGGCGGTTGTCCGAGGCCCTCGCCGTCTCGCGGTGGTATGCTATTTCCCCCAAAATAGCCTCATGTGGCGTCATTGCCGTATTGCGATGGCGATTATGCGGAAGAGGCTCCGGTTATGCGGGAAGGGACGGGAGGAAATCCCCGGTCGTCCGTACGTCGGCGAAAGCCCCGTGCAGGGCCGCCATGAATGCTTCGTGTACTGTTGCGGCGGGGATGGTTTTCCCGTTCCATGACAGATCCCGCGTGGCGCAGGCGTCATGCAGGAGCGTGATGTCGTAGCCGTGGTTTCGGGCGGCCCGTACGCTCGTGTCGATGCACATGTGGCTCATCATTCCGCAGACGACGAGTTTCCGTATGCCCGCCCGGCTGAGGGCGTCGTGGAGATCCGTTTGGAAAAAAGCGTCCGGCGCGTGTTTGATGATGACGGGTTCGCCGTCCAGCGGCTTGACCGCGCCGTGTATCTCGGAACCGGGCGTATCCGGCAGGAAGAAGGCCGCGCCGGGACGGGTGTTGATATGCCGGACGTGGAAAACGGGCCTGTGTTGTTCGCGGAAACGCCCCAGCGCCAGCCGGGCCTGTGCGGCGGCCTCGTCCGCGTGGGACAGTTCCCAAGCGCCGCCGGGGAAATAGTCGTTCTGGATGTCGATCAAGAGAAGTGCCGTATTCATGCCGTACCTCCGGGTGTTGTGCCCACGATAGCGGCATGTGGCGGAAAGTACAGTAGTTACTTTTTTGTGGGTATGCCCTCGGCGGCAGGGATGATGCCCTTGCGCTCCAAAATGCCGGCCCGCCCGCTCTCCAGCATGTATTCCACGCCGATATCCTGCATGATCCGCACGGCCTGCAACAGCTTTTCCCCTCGCTCTGTGAGGAAGTAGGTCACGCGCAACGGGTATCCGTCCGGTTCGATCTTGCCGATCAGCCCGAACGCCCTGAGTTCCCCCAGATGTTGCAACAGCATTTTCTGCGTGATGCCTTCAATGCCGCGTTCCAGTTCCGCCAGCCCCATGCCGCCGTTCCGCAGCTGGAACACGATGATCGTTTTCCACTTGCCTCTCATGATGTCGTGGACGATTTCCAGAGGACAGGTGCAGGCCGTACGGATTTTCATGGTTCGTCCGTTGGAGAATATGTGCGGTTTCTGCGCGGTGCCCCGTGGATGACTGCGCCGCAGGGTATCCGCGTGCCGGAATGTGCCGTGCCTGCGCGGAGCCCCGATGGCAGGGGGCGTGCGCACGCCCCGCCGTCGGGGAAGGCCGGGCCGCCTATTTCCTCAGCCCGAGCTCCTCGTCGATTTCCGCCATCGCCCCGATGGCGAGGGTGAGGAAGTCGCCGAGTTCAAGCCCCAGCTCCGAGCACTGCCGGATACAGTCACGGTTGACGCTGGCGGCAAACGCTTTATCCTTCATTTTTTTCTTGAGGCTGGAGGCCTGCATACCTTCCATACCCGTGGGGCGCACGAGCGCCGCCGTGACCACAAGCCCGGTCACGGTTTCCCCGCAGCGCAGGGCGTAGTCGAAGGCGGAGGAGGGAGCCACGCCGGTCATCTCGCCGTTGTGGGCGCGGATGGCGTGCAGGGCTTCTTCGGGCAGGCGGTCGCCGATGCGTTCGGCTCCGACGAGGCCGTGTTTGGCGGGGTCCTCATGGGTGAGGGGATAGTCGAGATCGTGCAGCAGCCCGGTCAGGCCCCAGACTTCCTCGTCCTCGCCCAAATGCCGGGCAAGGGCGCGCATGACCGCTTCCGAGGCCAGCGCGTGCTGGATGAGATGTTTTTCGGGGCCGAGTTCGTTCAAAAGGGCCAAAGCCTGTTCGCGGTCGAGCATGACGCCTCCGTGGGTTGGTGAGGGAACAAGGAACCTGTTGCATACCGTAGCGCGGCTTCAAAATCCAGCGCTGTCGGGTGATTGACACAGCCTCTGGAATGACGGAAAAGAAAGGGATCTATTTCCATCCTTCTTACCCGGTTCGCCCCGCGGCGGACAACGCACCTACATGAAGCGCATAATCGGTATAAAATTCAGTCATTACGGACAAATATATTTTTTCTACTGTGAGGACCCCTTTGTAGACAGAGGGGATCGCGTACTTGCGGAAACCGGTCAGGGCCTCGGCATCGCTACGGTCATGAACATTGTGGATCGCCTTCCTGAGGATCTTCCTCCGGATGGTGTGCGCGATGTCCTGCGCAAGGTGACCGACGAGGATCAGATCGTCGCCGAAGAGAACGATACCCTGACGTACTCCGCGCACAAGTTCTGTGAATCGCGCATCCGGGAACGCCAGCTCGACATGAAGCTTGTCGATGTGGAGGTCCTGTTCGATCGCAGCAAGCTGGTGTTTTACTTTACCGCCCCGACCCGGATCGACTTTCGTGAACTGGTAAAGGATCTGGTGCGCGAGTACCACACCCGCATCGAACTGCGCCAGATCGGCGTCCGGCACGAGACGCAGATGCTCGGCGCTGTGGGGAGCTGCGGCATGGTGTGCTGCTGCCGCCGGTTCCTGCGCAAGTTCGTGCCAGTGACCATCAAAATGGCGAAGGAACAGAACCTGTTCCTGAACCCGTCCAAGATTTCGGGCATCTGCGGGCGCCTCCTGTGCTGCCTCAGCTATGAGCAGGAGAACTACGATATTTTCCACAGCAGCTGCCCGCGCCTCGGGAAGCGGTATCAGACCAACAAAGGCCCCATGAAAGTGTTGCGCGCCAACATGTTCCGCAACAGTGTGGCCTTGCTGACGGATACGAACGAGGAGCTTGAGCTGACGCTCGACGAGTGGCAGGCGCTCGATCCCCGGCGTCCCGACGCGCCGCCGCGCCCGGAAGGGAAGCCCGATGCGAAGCCGGAGAACAAGCCCTCGTCGCCCCGTCCGCATGACGAGCTGATGGTGGTCATGGCCGACCCGGACACCATCGACGAGGCGTTTGGCGACGAATCCGACGAGCTTGTTGACGATCTCGGCGGGCTCAATGACGGCGAGATGGAAACGCTTGAAGAGGGGCTCCGCCCCAAGCGCAAGCGCAAGCGGAAGAGATAGAGACGAGGGAGCGAGAAGGGGCCTTTCTGGAGAAAGAACCCTTCTCCTTCTCCCGCCCCCTTCCATCATCCCCCAAAGGCGTTTGGCCGGAGGGGAGGCCGTGCGGCGGAGCCCGTTCCGGCGGGGAAGGGTGCGATGAGCCAGAAACGGCTGTAGACGGGACGGTTTACGGTCGGCATATACGGAACACCATGAAAGGAGCTTTCCCGTGTCCTCCACGTTTTACATTACGACACCGATTTATTACGTGAACGCCCGCCCGCACCTTGGGCACGCCTATACGACCATCGTTGCGGACAGCCTGCGCCGTTTCCATACGCTGCTCGGCGAGGATACGTGGTTCCTGACCGGCACGGACGAGCACGGCGACAAGATCGTCAAGGCCGCCGAAGCGGCCGGGCAGACCCCGCAGGAATTCGTGGACGGCATCAGCGGCCAGTTCCAGGCCCTGTGGCCCAAGCTCGGCATCAAGCACGATCAGTTCATCCGTACGACGGATGCCGATCACAAGGCCCGCGTGCAGGCGTTCCTCCAGAAGGTGTACGACAACGGCGACATCTATTTCGGCGAGCACGGCGGGCATTACTGCACGGGCTGCGAGCGTTTCTACACCGAAAAGGAACTGGAAAACGGCCTGTGCCCGCAGCACCTGACCAAGCCGGACTTCATTCAGGAGAAGAACTACTTCTTCCGCATGTCCAAGTACCTGCCGTGGCTTGCCGGGCATATCCGCGAAAATCCCGACTTCATCCGTCCCGAGCGCTACCGCAATGAAGTGCTGTCGATGATCGAAAGCGGCGCGCTGGAAGACCTGTGCATTTCGCGTCCGAAAACCCGCCTCGAATGGGGCATCGAGTTGCCGTTCGACAAGGATTACGTCTGTTACGTGTGGTTTGACGCGCTGCTCAACTATATTTCCGCCCTCGGCTGGCCCGACGGCGACAAGTATGCCGCGTACTGGCCCGGCGAGCACCTCGTCGCCAAGGATATATTGAAGCCGCACGGCGTGTTCTGGCCCACCATGCTGAAATCCGCCGGGGTGCCGCTGTACAAGCACCTCAACGTGCACGGCTATTGGCTCATCAAGGACACCAAGATGTCCAAGTCGCTCGGCAACGTGGTCGAGCCCATCAAAATGGCGGAACATTACGGGCTGGATGCGTTCCGGTATTTCCTGCTGCGCGACATGCAGTTCGGTTCGGACGCCAGCTTCTCCGAAGAGGCGCTGATCACCCGCTTCAATGCCGATCTCGCCAATGACCTCGGCAACCTGTTCAGCCGCGTGCTGTCCATGAACGCCAAGTATTTCGAGAGCAAGGTTCCGCCGATGGGCGAACTGGCCGAGGACGACAAGGCGCTCATCGAACTTGCGGAGAACTCCCGCCGCAACTACGTGCAGCTGTTCGGCAACATCCGTTTCTCGCAGGGCCTCGACGCGCTGTGGGATCTCGTGCGCGCTCTCAACAAGTATGTGGATTCTCAGGCCCCGTGGACGCTTTTCAAGCAGGGCGATACGGCCCGCCTCGGTACGGTCATCCGGTTGTTGCTCGAATGTATGCGCAAGGTGGCGCTTTGCCTGTGGCCGGTCATGCCGGGCACGGCGGCGGCTCTGCTTGAGCAGCTCGGCCAGCCCTTGCCCGCGTCCGAGCGTTTCGGCGTCGCGCCCGCCGGAAACGTTAACGCTGAAGAGGGCGTTTGGGAATGCCTTGCGACGGGAAGCGTGATCGCGTCCGCGTCCAACCTGTTCCCGCGCTTGGAAATCCCGGAAGAGATGAAGGAAGACAAGAAGGCGAAGCAGAAGAAGCCCGCCAAAGAGAAGGAAGCCAAAGCCGCGCCTGCTTCGGCGCCCGCCGAAATGTCTGTTCCCGGAGTGGTCGAATACGCCGACTTCCAGAAGCTTGAGCTGCGCGTGGGCACGATCCTCGAAGCGGGCCGGGTGCCCAAAGCCGACAAGCTGCTGTGCTTCAAGATCGATCTTGGCGAAGCCGAACAGCGTCAGATCCTGTCGGGCATTGCCGAACACTTTGAGCCGGAAACCCTCGTGGGCCGTCAGGTGTGCGTGGTCGCCAACCTCGCGCCGCGCAAGATCCGCGGGCTCGTGTCCGCGGGCATGATCCTGACCGCGGAAGCCCCGGACGGCAAGCTGACCCTCCTCGCCCCCGGTGGGGATGTCGCGCCGGGAAGCAAGATTTCGTAGGGGAAAAGGATCGATGCCATTGGGGGAATCTTTCGGAAGGAAGGTTCCCCTTTTGGTTTTGAATTCCGCCGATGCGGCGCTCGGTTATGGCTTTGGGCTGTTGGCGGAACGGCCAGGCCGCCTTAAGTCCGAAGAGCGTACCGCTTGAGGGTCCCCATCCATTTCGGAAAAGGCCGCTCGAAACATTTCGGGCGGCCTTTTCATACGGAGAATGTTGTAATCAGAGTTCGATGAGCGCGAAAGCCTTTGGTAAAGGAGGGATGGGCTCCGCGCCGCAGGTTTGGGGAAGGGAGGGAAAACGTTTCCGGAGAAACGTTTTTCCCTCCCTTCCTCAATGGTTCTATACCATTCTAGAAAACGAGCCCGCAGGCGATGATGCCGACAATGATGCCGTAGAGCAGGAAGGGCCAGAAGGTCTTCTTGATGATCATGCCCTCGCTGCCGGAGAGGCCCACAACGGCGCAGACGGCCACGACGTTGTGGATGCAGATCATGTTGCCCATGCCGCCGCCGACGGCCTGAGCGGCAACGATGATTTCCTTGGAGAGCTTCAGCTGCGTGGCCATATCCCACTGGAACTGGGCGAAGAGCAGGTCGGACACGGTGTTGGAGCCGGTAATGAAGGCGCCGAGGCCGCCGACGTAGGAAGCGAGGGCGGGCCAGGCTTCACCGGTGAGGGCGGCGAGGGTCTTGGCGAGGGCGAGCGGCATGGAGTCCATGCCCGCGTCGTTCACGCCGGAGCCACGGAAGATGGACACCAGCGCCACGGCGGCGAACAGCGCGATGGTCGGGGCCTTCATCTTGGCGAAGGTGGTGGTCCATGCGTCCTTCACGTCGTTGGCCTTCATGCTGTGGAGGCCGATGGTCAGGATGGCGACCAGCGTGAAGGGAATCGTGCCGGGCAGGAACAGGTAGTCGATGGAGGCGTTCACGCCCTGATAGCCGAGGATGTCGACGAAGCTGAGCTTGAAGGAGGCGAGCCACGCCTTGAGGCCGAGTTCCGGGATACGGGTCAGCACGAGGATGAGGCCGATGATGGCGTAGGGCAGCCACGCGCGGAACTGGGTCATGTGGGGATGGAATTCGGTCTTGCCGCTGGCGGCGATGCTGCCGGTCCAGGAGGCGTCCCACTTTTCATGCGGGCCGAAGTCCCAGGTGGTTTCAGGGACGCAGAAGCCCCGCTTGGTGCCGTAAATGAGGATGCCGAGGCCGATGAGGCCGCCGATGAGGGAAGGCAGTTCGGGTCCAAGGGTCCACGCAACGATGAAGTAGGGGACGGAGAAGCAGACGCCGGCGAAGATGCAGTATTTCCACGCGGAGAAGCCTTCGGACCACGTACGGTTGGGGCCGTAGAAACGGGTCATGAAGCCAAGCATGAAAACAGGCAGGATGAAAGCCATGGGGATGTGCATCATCGTGCAGTATTCGCCCACGATTTTGCAGAATGCCGCATAGGTCATGCCGCCGTCGGCGACGCCCGCGTCAAGGATGGGTTTGAGCGGGGAGAGGCCCATGACGATGGGAGTGCCCACCGCACCGAAGCTTACGGGGAAGCTGTTGAACACAAGGCAGATGATGGCCGCGGCCATGGCGGGAAAACCGAGGGCCAGCAGGAGTGGGGCGGCGAGCGCCGCGGGGGTGCCGAAACCGGCCGCGCCTTCGATGAAGGCGGCAAACATGTATCCTATGATGATCGCCTGAACGCGCTTGTCGCGGCTGATGTTCTGCATCCCGTACTGGATGGTTTCCATGCCGCCGCTCTTCTCCAACGTGAAGAGAATCAGGATGGCGCCGAAAACGATGATGAGAACGCCGATGGCGGTGACGATGCCCTGCAACGTCAGAGCGGCAACATATCCGGGGCTCAACCCCCAGACAAGGATGCCGCTGACGGCGCAGACAAGCCACGCGAGCGGCATCGCTTTCGTTGCGGGCCATCTCATGCCGACCATAAGGATGAGCGCCACCAAAATGGGCAGAACCGCTACCATAGCAAGCAGTTCAACGGACATAATGACTCCTTTACCTTGGACAGAATTGTGAAAGAAGAAAAGAAACCTTCCCCAAAAGTTACCCTATAGTATGTGGTGTTTTTCCCGTTAGTGCAAGCATTGTCGACTGTTTGATCGAAGAGTCACAAATTGTGTGCCATATCAAAAAAAGAATTGCGCAAGTTATTATGGACGATTATGTAGAAAAAATATTGATTGGATGCCGTCAGGCAGGAACGTTTTTGTTTTGGTAAGCCGCTGTTTGGTCAAGTAAACAATATAAAGACATATCTTACTTTATTCTATGGTATAATGAAAAATACGTTCTTCATATCTCAAACAATCCGCTGTGAATATCACGCGGTGGAGTGAGCCGCCCATGTCGTCCCGTGCTTGTTCGCGAGAGAAAATATACTTTGTCGTCAATGAGAAACATCTTTTCAAGAAGTGGCCTGAGCTTGTTTCCGAACCTCGCCCCTTTGCTCCGGACGAATGCCCGGAACGGATCATTTCCGGACGGGATTGCTGGATAATACTGACATGGGCGCGGCTATGCGCTGTTGATTGCCCCTTTGACCCCGTATTAAGCTGCAGAGCTGTCGACAATGCCGTGTGCGTTTTCCATTGGGATGATGCGACCCCTGCACAGGGAGTTCACCGGTGTTTTGCCGTTGTCGCGCAAGCGGACCGGCCCCGCCCCGCGTTATCCGATATGACCGTTATGCAGAACGGGTTGATGGGGGAGACGGGGCTGCGGCGGACGATGCCGCATTGGCCCCAGCCGGGTTTGATTCCACGAGATCCCGCACGGGGAGATCGCCTTGAAACGATTGCTTACTTCGGCAGCGATCAATATGAACCGCAGTTCGTGAAGACCGGTGCCTTTCAGGATGCCCTGCGGCAGCGGGGGGTCCGCTTCGTCAACCGTTTCCAGGGGGAATGGCACGATTACCAGCATGTGGATGCCGTGCTGGCAATCCGTGATTGCCCTCCTGTTGTGCTGGCAACCAAACCGGCATCCAAGCTGATCAACGCATGGAAAGCGGGCGTACCCGCTCTACTTGGCCTGGAACCGGCCTACAGGGAATTGCGTACCTCCCCGCTGGATTTTCTGGAGGCAGCCTCGGCCGAGGCCGTGCTGGACTCCATTGATCGCCTGCAACAGGAATCTGGTTTATACCGGAGGATGACGGAACACGGCGCGAAGCGGGCGCAAGCCTTTGACGTGAACATGCTGACGCAAAAGTGGATCTCATTGCTTGAGGAAGCGCGTGAGCGGAATCGGCGGGAGACGTTGCACCCTGTAATGCGTTCTATTCGCTATCTTTGGAACCGCCAGAAGATCAACCTTGGAAAAAGGTTGTCTGGCTGGCGGGATTGAAGCACACTGCGGCCATATCGGCTCTCCAAATCCGTAGCGGCGAATTCGGAGAATCCACCCGTAACGATGAGGAGGACACGTGACAAAGGACGGGCTGCCCGGCGAGGCATCTCAAGAGGGGCAATCCCGCCCCGTCAGTCTTGCGGGGCTGGTTCTTGTGCTGTGCGTGGCCCTCATGGGGGTTATGGGCGTCTCGATCACGTTGCCTATTCTGCCTAAGCTGGGGGCCGTTTTTCATCAGGACGCCGCAGGGGTGGCGCTTCTGATCACCTGCTTTACGCTGCCGAGCGCGTTTATGACGCCGGTGGCGGGCGTGCTTGCCGACCGTTTCGGACGCAAGGCCGTGTTGCTGCCGGGGCTGCTGCTGTTCGCCTGTGGGGGAATGGGGTGCGCTTTTTCCGATTCGTTCGAGAACCTGCTGGCATGGCGAGCCATACAAGGGCTGGGGGCCGCACCTTTGGGGATCTTGTACGGGACGCTGGTAGGTGATTTCTATAAGGAAGCGGATCGCCCCAAAGTCATGGGCATGGTCGGTGCCACGATCAGCTTCGGCACCGCGTTGTACCCGGCCATCGGCGGTTTCCTCGGTGAGATGGACTGGAGGTGGCCGTTCTGGATTTCCCTGGCCGCGCTGCCGGTGGGGCTGCTTGCCCTGAGTGTCCCGCTGGAGCGCCCGCATACCGGCATGGATTGGAAACAGTACGCGCGGGATAGCCGTTCCATCATTTTCCACTCCGCCGCAATCGGGCTTTTCGGGCTGACTTTTCTCTGTTTCTGCATTCTTTACGGGCCTACCATCACCTATTTCCCTCTGCTCGCCGACCTATTATATAAAGCAACCCCTTCCCATATCGGAGCCGTCTTTACCGTGGCTTCGCTGGGTACGGCGGCCATTGCCATGAATCTGGCGTGGCTCGGGCGGAAATACTCGCACCGCCGTTTGATGCTGAGCGCTACGTGCTGCTACGTCGTGGCTCAAACGCTCATGCTTGTTCTTCCCGACGCCGTGTCCTCGCTCTGGTGGCTGACCTTGCCCATTTTCATCGGCGGAGTGGCGCAGGGGCTGACGTTCCCCTTGCTGAACGCCCGTATGACCACGCTTGCTCCAACGCGCAACAGGGCCATCGTCATGGCTATGAACGGTACGGTGCTGCGGCTTAGCCAAAGCCTTTCGCCGCTGTTTTTCGGGATCGGCTGGTCATATATAGGATGGCGCGGGCCGTATGCGATGGGGATCGGCGTGGCGCTGGTCATCGGTGCGCTCGTATGGCGCGTCTATCCGGTTTCTTCCGGGAAGGAGTGAATACCGCTTCCTTTTTCCGCTGTATGAAAAAAAGGGTGCAATTCTTTTTTGAACAGTATAAGAACGCCGCTCACACGAGGCATACTTTTCCGTTGACGAGCGGAATCCTGTAGCATAGTCTGTTGGTTGCGCAACTAAACAGCGTTGTTTCTTGATCATGTTTTTTGGGGGGATCATATGGCCATGACGAAGAAGGAGGCCTTGCTGAAGGCCGCGAAGGAACTTTTTGGCGAATGCGGCTATACCGAAACCACGTTCAAGAAGATTTCCGAACGTGCGGGAGTGGCTCTCGGGTTGTTGACCCATCATTATGGAAACAAGGAAAAGCTTTTTCTTGCCGCAGGCATGGACGTCCTCGAACGCTTTCATGAAGTTTTGCAGCGGGCGTGCGACGAAGGCAAGAATGGCCGCGAGAGCGTGTTGAATTTCTGCAAGGCGTATCTCGATTTTTCGATTGATCCCGACTCCAACTGGCTTGTCCTTGTGCGCTGTTCGCCTTACAGCGACATGAAGACGACCGACGACCGCGAGTTGATGTTCGAAAAGTTCAACGACATTCACAAACTGTTGGAACAGCAGTTGTGGCGGGGCATTGAAGACGGTTCCATCCGCGAGCTGCTCGTGAAGGAAACGGCCCAGATTCTCATGTCGCTGGTGGTCGGCGCCAACCGTACCCGTGTCCTCACGCCGTACGCGCCGCCCCATCTGTACCGTGAGGCCGTCGCTTTCGCCGCCAGAGCCATAACGCCGTGTAACGCCTGCGAGTAGCACATGGATTGGTTTTCTACCGGCCTCATCATGGGGGCTGTGCAGGGATTGACCGAATTCCTGCCGGTCTCTTCTTCGGGGCATTTGGTCATTGCCGGAGACCTGCTTGGGTTCACGGGCCCGAAGGCCAGCACATTTGAGGTCGCCATCCAGCTTGGTTCCATTTTCGCCGTACTGATGGTGTATTGGGACCGTTTCATGGGGTTGCTGCTGCCCGGCCGGGTGCAAACGTCAGCCCCGAAACCTTTTGCCGGGTTGAGGGGGATTTGGCTCCTTTTTCTGACGACGCTGCCGCCGTCGGTTTTGGGTTTGCTCCTCCATTCGTACATCAAGCAGCTTTTCACCCCCTTTAGCGTGTCGCTTTCGCTTGCCGTCGGCGGCTTGCTGATGCTTTTTGTGGAAAGCTACTGTGCGAAGCGCCCGCCCAAGTATTCCAGTATCGACGAGGTGACGCCCAAACTGGCGCTCGGCATCGGCCTTTGCCAGTGCATGGCGCTATGGCCGGGTTTTTCCCGCTCCGGCTCTACGATTATGGGCGGGATGCTGCTTGGCGAGAAGCGCGCTCTTGCCGCGGAATATTCGTTTGTGGCGGCGGTGCCGATCATGTTTGCGGCCACCGGCTACGATCTCCTCAAGACGTGGTCCCTCTTCACGGTGGATGATATTCCGTTGTTCGCTACCGGGCTGTTTTTCGCCTTCCTTTTCGGCTGGCTCGCCATCAAGACGTTTATCGCCCTTGTGGGGCGCATCACCCTGCGGCCTTTCGCCGTGTATCGGTTGCTTCTTGCGCCGATTGTGTACTTTTTTATGGTGAATATGGGGTAGCGTGAGAGCTGGAAGTGGGGAAGGGACCCTTCTGAAGAAGTGGGGAGCATCCCCACGGTTCCCCCTTCTCCAGCCCCTCCGCTCCCAAGGCTTTCGATTGGGGGCGGAACGGGAGTTTTCCCGGCAGGGGGGGCTGTTTTGCCGGGGTAAGGCCTTTTTTCGGTAAGAGCTACCAAAGGATAAAAAAACGGGCACTGTATTGCAGCGCTCGTTTTTTTGTGGGCTCAGGGATTTCAACGGAACTGTCGAATCCCAATAGAGTTCCACTCACATGCGCCTTTCGCGAGAATCCATTCCCGCATTGTCCGGTGAGGCCTGCCGTTTTGGGAGCCTGCTCGGAGCCGCCGGGGGAAGGCCGACAAGCGGGATGTCCGGTAAGCCACCCTTCTCATCGTTGATCCTTAATGAAAGTCTTTGCAGAGGGTGGGGGAGGGCCGCTTGTCCCCTTCATGGGGATTCTTCAGAAAGCCCCTCCCGCCCCCTCTCCTTTTTTCTTAATCAAAATCCGCAATGATCGTCCCGAGCGACAACGGGCCAAGGGAGCGATGGCGGAAATCGCCCCTGATCCGGGCAATGGCCTCATGCAGGTTGGGGGAGGAGATCCCGGTGCGGACGGAAGAGTGCGCCTCGATGAACGCGGCAAGGTTGTCGCAAACCTTGAGCAGCGTCCCATCCTTGGGATCGAGTCCGTCTTCATTGCCGTTGGCGTGGAGGGCGTCGAACGAGCCGAGGCAGCGCACTTGCCCCGAGCTGTCCCGGATGGTTTCGTCGAACTCTGACGTCACACCCTCACCGACGAGGCCGAGATAGTAGCGGAGGCGTTCCACCAGCCGGTCGTGCCCCCCGGCGGAGAGGGGGCCGAAGACACGCCGCTCCAGCTCTTGCAGTTCGTAGGCGCGCAGAAGGCTTGGGAGCTGGTTTACGGAGCGTTTGACCGGGGTGATGATGTCCCGCGTAAGCAGTTCCGGCAGATCGTGGAACAGTCCGGCGAAGAAGTTGTTGACCCGGCGCGCGGGGCAGGCTCCGAGGGAGAGGCTGAAGAAATACGCGTAGCCCGCAACGAGGAACATGTGCCCGAGCACGGAGGTTTCCGGCACGCGGGGCGTGTCGGCCCAGCGGATCTGGAAACGGAGCTGGCCGCACAGCTTGGCGAAACGCCCCAAGGCCGTGGGCGAATCGCTGAAAAAGGCGTGCCCCTGTATGAGTTCGTTCACGCCGCACAGATCGGTCAGACTGTCGAGACGCTCGGTGAAGGATTCGGCAATGGACTGGTTTTCCTCGTCAAACGTGTTGAATGGCTTGATGACGTTGTATTCCCACCCCGAAGCGTAGTGGTGGGCCGCCGTGAGAATGCGATCCGGGAGGCTCGTCCGATCCCGGTTCCTGTGGTAGGCGGAAAGGCGCTCCCAGAAACCTTCGTCCGGCGCGCCGAGCACGGGGCGAAGCTCTTTGAGGACCCATTCCGTCAGTTCTTTGTAATCTTTCTCGTTTTCACAGATACGGTAAAATACGGGGGGCTTGATGTCGGTTGTGACCAGACGGTACAGATAATCAAAAAGCCCTCTTTCTATAACTTCCTGTTGCAATTTAAGTTGATCTGAGGCAGAATAACCACCGCTGTTCAGGAGCGTGAGCATCCAGGCGACAATCATTTTATGCGCCTGCTTGTCTATTTCGTAGAGTTCCACGGGACGCAGTTTGTCGTTCCAGCGGCGCATGTACGAACCGGAAAACATAAGCTGTAAAAGGCTTTTTCGGATTGCGGACATCGGCTTCTCCCTTGTGATCCGTTACTCGCATGGTTGTGGCTGCCCCGCGTTGTGTTTTGCTCCGAACAATGTCCGGATTTCCTTTCTCCCTTTCCTCACAAAGGGCGGCAGGGGCAGACGCCGGGCGGTTCCAGGGCGTTTTATCAAAAGCGCCATGTTATGAGAATCGATGCTAGGGCGTCCCCGGCAACGGTTCTGTTCTGCCGAGCGCAGAAGGAAAACGGTTTTGTCGCTTGACAAGCCTGCTCTGGCATTTTATACATTTCGTTCTACAAGTTTTAGCAGAGGAGACGCTTCAGCATGAAGACGTTTAGCCCCACTCCGGAGCATATCGACCACCAGTGGTTTGTAGTGGATGCGGACAATCAGGTTCTCGGCCGTCTGGCCGCCCAAATTGCCCATCGCCTCCGCGGCAAGCACAAGCCCGAATTTGCTCCTCACATGGACAATGGCGACGTTATCGTCGTTGTCAACTGCGAAAAGATCAAGGTCACCGGCGCCAAGCTGGAAAAGAAAAAGTATTACCATCATTCCGGCTATGTGGGCGGTCTGCGTGAAATTACGCTCGACAAGCTCCTTGCTGAGAAGCCTGCCGACGTGCTGATGCACGCCGTCCGTGGTATGCTTCCCAAGAATCGTCTGGGTCGTGCCATGCTGAAGAAGCTCAAGGTGTATGCTGGCCCCACGCATCCGCATACTGCCCAGGGCCCGAAGCCTCTGTCCTTCCCGTACTAACGAGGCCAGGAGTCAATCATGTCTGAGTTTGATTACGGCACGGGCCGTCGCAAGAACGCTACTGCTCGTACCCGTCTCTATGCCGGCAACGGCGCTATCGAAGTCAACGGTCGTAAAGTGGAAGATTACTTCCCCCGCAAGACCCTTCAGATGATCATCCGCCAGCCTCTGGTCCTTACCAAGCTCGTGGACAAGTTCGACGTGAAGGTCAACGTCTGCGGCGGCGGCGTGACCGGTCAGGCTGAAGCCGTTCGTCACGGGATTTCCCGTGCCCTGCTGAGCGCCGACCCGTCCCTGCGCGGCGTCCTGAAGCGTGCAGGGTTCCTGACCCGCGACGCCCGTAAGAAGGAACGCAAAAAGTACGGTCAGCGCGCCGCTCGTGCTCGCTACCAGTATTCGAAGCGTTAAGCCGCGAGGCCCGTTTCAGATTTGTTCAGGCCGGGGGAAACCCCGGCCTTTTGGCGTTTATATCCGCTTGCGTCCGCTGGCTGCTGTGGGAAGGGCTTCGTTTTATTATTCGCTGAAATTACTTTGTTTTTTTATCTTTTTCCGTGCCCGTCCTTTACGATAACGTCTTGTGAAAACGCCGGGCTTCGGGTAAACTTCCGACAATAACCTACGAACAGAGAGCATAATGACGGATACTTTTTTGACGATTACTCCCCTGGGGGGATTGGGTGAAATAGGCATGAACTGCCAGATGTGGAACACGTCCGAAGGGTGTGTTCTTGTCGACTGCGGGATCATGTTTCCTGATGACCAGCAACTTGGCGTGGATGTGGTCATTCCGCCGCTGGAGCCCATCTTGGCTCAGCGCGGGCGGCTGCTCGGCGTGGTGCTTACGCACGGGCACGAAGACCACATCGGAGCGGTTCCGTGGCTGGTTTCTTTTATCAAGGGCCTGAAAGTCTATGGCTCCCCCATGACGCTGGCGCTCGTGGAGCACAAGCTCCGTGAACGCGGCCTCCTCGACCGGGCCGAACTCATTACCGTGACCCCCGAACACGAGTTGGCGCTCGGCGGCTTGCGTTTCCATTTCATTCCGGTGAGCCATTCCATCCCGCAGGGATACGCCCTTGCGGTGGATACGCCAGTGGGAAAAGTCGTGCATACGGGCGACTTCAAGATCGATGAATTTCCTTCTGACGGTGTCGGCACGGATTTGCCCGCCCTGCGGAGTTTCGCGGGCGCTGACGGCGTCCGGCTGTTGCTTTCCGACTCAACCAATGCCGAGAGCGAAGGGCACACCCAGTCAGAGAAAGTGGTGCGCGAGACGTTCCACGAGATTTTTTCGGAAGCGAAAGGCCGTATTGTCATCACGCTTTTTTCCAGCCATATCGAGCGCATCCAGATGGTGTTCGACATGGCCCGCGAATTCGACCGCGCCGTTGTGGTCAGCGGCCGCAGCCTCGTGAACAATATTGAGCGCGGCCGGGATCTTGGCTTCATGCGTATGCCGCCCGAGCTGTTTACGGACCAGACCATCCCCGATGTTTCCCCTGAGCGCATGGTGGTCATCGCCACAGGTTCTCAGGGAGAGCCCCTGTCCGCGCTTTCCCGCATTGCGTCCGGCGAGCACCGTCAGCTTTCCATCATGGAAGGCGACACGGTGATCATGTCTTCCCGCGTCATTCCGGGCAATGCGCGCGCCGTCAACCGGCTGATCAACCAGATGTACCGCATGGGGGCCGATGTCTGCCACGACGGGACGCGCCCCGTGCACGTTTCCGGCCATGGTCGGCGCGACGAGCTCCGCACCATGCTCGACGCCGTACGCCCCAAATTTTTCGTGCCGATTCACGGCGAGTACCGCCATCTGATCCAGCACCGCGATTTGGCCCGTGATTGGGGCATTGCGCCCGAGCGCACGTTCATCCTCGACGATGGCGAGCCGTTGACCCTGCTGCCTGATACCATTCGGCTTGAGGAGAAGATCCCCGCCGATTCCATTCTTGTGGACGGCAAGGGCGTGGGCGATGTGGGCAATCTCGTTCTGCGCGAGCGTCAGCTTCTCGGCGGCGACGGCGTTGTCGTCGTTGTACTGGTGCTTGACGAGGAGACCGGCGAGGTCATCCACGGCCCGGACATGATTTCCAAGGGCTTTGTGTTTGAGCAGCAGTTCAGCCATCTGCTTGAGGATGCCAAGTGTCTTGTCCTCGACCATCTCGAAACTTCTCCGCGGCTCGGCATCCCGCGCCTTGGCGATCGCATCCGTTCCTCCCTGCGGAGCTTCTTCCGCAAGGTCGTAGGACGCGATCCGGTTGTGGTTCCGGTCATTACGGAAGTTTAGGGGAAAAAGATTGGGGAAGGGGAGGAGAAACTTTTCTTCAGAAAAGTTTCTCCTCCCCTTCCCCAAACCC
>NZ_JNJP01000052.1 GCF_000701705.1 Bilophila wadsworthia ATCC 49260
GTGCCGGGGCTCGGGCTTATGGATCTGCGCTCGACCTTCGCAGCCGACAAGACGCTCGTGCGCGTGGCCCGCGCTGAAACCCCGCTCGGCGTGCCCTCCGGCGGCTATGAAATCCACCACGGCCTCACCGATCATGGCCCTTCGGCCCTGCCGCTGTTCCTGCGGGCCGACCGCGCCTATCCTTCCGAAGCGGAGCGCATCTGCGGCTATGTCTCGGGGCGGCGATGGGCCACCTACCTGCACGGCGTCTTTGACGACGATACTTTCCGCCGGACGTGGATCGACCATGTGCGCACCGATCTGGGCCTGACACCACAAAGGCGCTGCCTTGCGAGCTACGATCTGGAAAAAGCTCTGGACAGACTGGCGGACGTTGTCCGTGCCAATTCGGACATGGAAACGATTTATCGAAGCATGGGGCTGAAATGAACCCCTCCGGACTCGCACTACTGCCTGCCGCGCTCCCAATGGACTGCCTGTTCGGGGAACCGCAGAATAGGATCCATCCCGTCTGCCTGAAGGGGCACTGTCCACCCGTCTCGCTCCCCTACTCCGGCGCACCCCCAACACGCGGATGTTCTCGGCCGGAGCGCAGGGGAAACCCGGCGGCCTCGCCGCATACGGCGGGCGGATCGTCAATCATCTATGGCTAGGGGACGGAACCACGGCACCTTCACGGACACATTTTTCTCGCCATACGTCTTGGTCTGGCACGGGGTCGTCTTTACTCTTTTTGAAGCCTTCAACATCGGCATGATCGGCATAGGCCTGGCACTGCTGCAGGGCTAACCCCCGGCAGCCTCTTGGGAAAGCGGTAGCGTCTGCCGCCGGAGAAAACCTCAAACACAAAGGAAGGCATGATGAACAACCTGACGATTCCCGCCTATTCGGAACAGGCCGCGCAGGCCGTGAAAGAACGGCTCGACAGCCTTGCGAAAGTCCCCGGAAGCCTCGGCAAGCTTGAGGAACTCGCCATCCGCCTTGCCGGGATAACCGGGCGGACACGCCCATCCTTCCCCAAAAAATCCGTGGTTCTGTTCGCCGCCGACCACGACATCACCCTCAAGGGCGTGAGCGCCACCGGGCAGGAAGTGACCGAAATTCAGGTCCGCAACTTCCTCAAGGGCGGAGGTACGATCAACGCCTTCTGCCGCAATGCTGGGGCTAGCCTTACCGTAGTGGATGTGGGCATAAAGGGCGATGTCGGCGGTGCCGAGGGGCTTGTCCGGCGCAAGGTCGTCCACGCGGCACGCGACTTCAGTGAAGGCCCCGCCATGACTCGAGAAGAAGCGCTGGCCTGCGTGCAGGTGGGCATCGACATGGCCCATGAAGAAGCGAAAAAAGGTGTCACCCTGTTGTCCGCCGGAGAAATGGGCATCGGCAACACCTCGCCTTCCTCTGCGGTTGCCGCTGTGCTGACCGGAGCACCAGTTGAAGGGGTCACGGGCATCGGCTCCGGCATCCCATCCGAACGTGTCCGGCATAAGGCCGAACTCATCCGGCAGGGCATTGAACGCAACCGCCCCAATCCCGCAGACGCGGTGGACGTACTGGCCAAAGTCGGCGGGCCTGAGCTCGGCGCGATGGCGGGCTTGATGCTCGGTGGCGCGTCACTGCGCATCCCCGTGGTGGTGGACGGCTTCATCGCCGGAGCAGCTGCGGCCATTGCCATCGGCATCCGGCCCGGCGTGCGCGACATGCTTGTGGGTTCGCATTCGTCCTTTGAACCGGGCCACCGCATCCTCATGAATCACCTCAATATCCCCACTTACTTGGATCTGGGGCTGCGTCTCGGCGAAGGCACGGGCGCGGTGCTCCTCTACCCTCTTATTGATGCTTCCGTGCGTATTCTCACCGAAATGCGAACGCTCAAAGAACTGGATATCAACCGATGAAGTTCCGCGCCGCCCTCGGCTTCTTCACCCGGCTGCCCGTCGGCTCCGCCCCGCTGCCCCCTACATTCCAGGGCGTGATCGTGTGGCTGCCTGCCATTGGACTTATCGTCGGGCTGCTCGCGGCGCTGGCTGTGGCCCTAGCGACCCTGCTCCTGCCCGCCCAGCTCGGCGGGGTCATCGGGTGCCTCGTCTGGGTCTTCATAACCGGCGGGTTGCATCTCGACGGCGTGGCGGACTGCGGCGACGGCCTCCTCGTGGAAGCCCCTCCGGAACGGCGGCTGGAAATCATGAAGGACTCCCGACTTGGCACCTTCGGCGGAGCCGCACTGTTCTTCGTGCTAGCGCTCAAGGCCACGGCACTGTGCACACTGGCGGCGTCGTTCGACGGAAGCTGGAGCGGCCTCCTCACCCTTGCGGGAGCCTGCTGCATGGCCGGAGCACTGGCGCGAAGCATGGTCTTTCCGGCGATGCACATCCCCTCAGCCCGACCGGGGGGCCTTGGCGCGGCGCTGCATAATGGCGTGACCAGACGGCATGACATGCTCGCTTTAGGCATCGGCCTCGGCATCTGCGCACTCAATGGCGGGCGCGGGTTCACCGCACTCATCGCCGCTCTGCTCGTGGCTTGGCTGTTGTTGTCCGCCGCCCAAAAACGGCTGGGCGGTGTCACCGGCGACGTTTTCGGCTGCCTCATCGAGCTGACGGAGAGTGCCGTTCTGGTTGCCTGCTGCCTGCGGTAAGGCACACGGAAGGCGGCTTTCCAACTGGTTCCGTTCAACCAACGGGTTGGAGCCCTGCTTCTGAGAGCATCGATAATCCAGTACTCTGGATATCAACGTCCGTTTTCTGAAGCAGGGCTTGAAACACATTCCGCCGACAGCTTCCCATTCTCGGCGTCGGAAAGGAAAAAGATGATGGAAAAAACGGAGTTGACGCTCTATCTCGGCGGTACGCGAAGCGGTAAAAGTGCACGGGCGGAAGCGCAGGCGCTACGGACGGGCGGCCCCGTGCTCTACGTCGCCACGGCCGAAGCCAGACCCGACGATCCGTCTATGCATGAAAGGATCCGGCGGCACCGGGACCGCCGCCCGCCGCACTGGAGCACATTGGAGTGCCCTCTGCATCTTGCGAAGCGGATCTCCGTCATGTTCCCGGCCTTTTTTCTCGAAGCCGCTGCCTCCGTTTCTCCGGAGCAACCTCCAGAATCCGGCGTGGGCAGCTCTCCCAAGGATGCCGGGGAAGCCGCCCAGGAAAGGCCGACAATCCTGATCGACTGCGTAACGCTGTGGGTGTCGAACATACTGTTCGCCCTGCCGGAACCGGAGGATCTGACGGCCTTCGAAACCGCCGTACGCACGGAAGTAAACGCGCTGCTCGCCCTGATGGAACGCTCAAACTGCCGATGGATTCTGGTATCAGGAGAAACCGGGCTCGGCGGCATCGCCTCCGACCGGATCAGCCGTAATTACTGCGACGGCCTCGGTCTTGCCAACCAGCTCATCGCAGCCAGCGCCCGGAAGGTCTTTCTCGTCGTCGCCGGATGCTCGTTGGTGCTGGCAGAATAAAAAATGGCCAGCGCCCATATCGCAACAGTCCGACGGCCACGGGAACGAACGCTCAGCCCCCACCTTCCCTCTACAAGCGGAACCCCACCGAGTGAGGAGACAGGTTATGTGATTCCCCGCGCCCTTCAGTCCACCGGTACAAGGCATCCTCCTTGCCGCAAGTTCAGGCGCGGGAATCTCCCGGAAAGACTCACACTATAGTGACCTTAAGGTCGTATTTGGCAAAACGCTCCAGCGCAGCGGCGAGTTCCTCCGGCTGGTAGGGAACCATGACCGGATCGGCAAGGTTCAAGGCGGCGTACTTGCTGTGCCCGAACGTATGACACGGCAGCACGTCGACCTCGTTGTGCCCGTGCTTATGAAGAAACGCGGCCATCTGCGCGATGTTCTTTTCCGTATCATTGATGCCGGGCATAAGGGGCACGCGGATGTGTAACGCCTTCTTTGCCTCAAAGAGAGCATGCAGATTCTGGAGGATGAGCACATTGTCGAGCCCGGTCAAACGTTTATGTTCATCCGGATCCATATGTTTACAGTCGAAGAGGAACAGCTCGACTTGATTCATGATCTTCCTGAAGCGCTCGGGTTCGCAAACACCACAGGTATCCAGACAGATGTGGTAGCCCCGGCGTATGGACGCGTCGAGCAACCCCAACAGAAACGCTCCCGCCGCTGTGGGCTCGCCGCCGCCAAAGGTCACGCCGCCGCCGGAATTGTCATAAAACAAGCTGTCGCTGTCCACGACGCGCATGACTTCTTCCACGGTCATACGTTTTCCGGACATTTCCCGCGCCTTGGAGGGGCAGCTTTCCACGCAGAGGCCGCAATCCGTGCAGATCGAACGATCCCGGTTGTACACATCGCCGATCTTGACCACGGCACCGTTCGGGCAAACCCGTTCGCAAACGCCGCACCCCACGCATAGATTGGAAAAAAACATGAGCTGCGGCTTGAAATTCTGGGATTCGGGGTTGCTGCACCACGGACAGTGCAGCGGGCAGCCTTTGAGAAAGACCGTAGTCCGCAGACCGGGGCCATCCTTGGTGGACATCCTCTGGATGTTGTACACGATGCCGTCCATTTCCTTCGTCTCCTTATTGCGGGGTAGGCATATCTGTATGCAGGAACCGTTTGCCCTTATACTTGTCCTTTTGCATTTTTGATGCCTGCTCCGGGTGAATCGGAAAGCCCCTCCCAGCCGTCCGCATACCCCTTCACGGGAAGTGCATACAACATATTATAATAACAATATAAAACAGCTTTCAGTCGCTCCTGACTCAAAAAATGGTCGTCTACGCTCCAATGCGACACATTTTCCTACCGCAACGGATCATGCCAGCTTGGCTGGCGAAAGGTAAAACTGGAGGCGTCCGTATAACAATAATAAACGCAAAGCGTACCAGATTGGGTACAGATTGTATCGACATGGACAGCAACCCGGTACAGTGGCGCCCACGATGGGAAACATCTATATTGTGATTTTTATAACTTTATTAAAATAAAACAACTTTCCTCTAAACCCTCTCCTTTCTGGATATGGCAAACAATTTGCATCTACCAAAGCCAAGATACGCCAAATTCAAGGCACATAATGAAAAGCAAAAAAGAAAAGGAGACGTTATATGGGATACTCAATTGATTGGAGCGATCTGGAGCAACGCATTCAGGATCAGAAGGCGGCCCTGCTTGATACGTCGCAGAACATGGACCCGGAACGCCTGAAGTTTCTGGTTGAGACCTACGACGAGTGCAAGGGCGAGAGCGTTTTCATCACCCGCGCCAAGCTGTTTGAAAAGGTGCTGAACAACAAGAAAATCTATCTTGACGGCAACCCCATCGTAGGCAGCCTGGCTGGCGGCCGGGCCATGATCTACGCCTACCCGGAATGGCAGTGCAACTGGGTCAAGGACGACCTTGATTCGGAAAAGCTGGCCCTGTCCTCTCTCGGCGAAGTGCGCTTCTCCGACGAAACCAAGGAAATCCTGAAAAAGGTCTATAAAACGTGGAAGGGCAAGACCACGTACGACCGCGCCAACAAGCTCTACAAGGAGCTGTACGGCGGCAACGCGGAACTGCTCGTAAAGTGCGGCTGGATCTATCCGGTGAACGACAACTCCACGGGTTCCGGCGTGGCCGACTATCCGGCCATGCTCACCAAGGGGATCCGAGGGATCCTCGAAGAGGTCGAAGCCGCGTACAGGGCCCTCCCCAAGCACGCTACCAACTGGACCAAGATCGAATTCTACCGGGCCTGCAAGATCGCCCTCAACGCGGTCATAGCCTACGCCCACCGCTACGCGGATCTCGCAGAGGAAACCGCCAAAGCCGAAACCAATCCTAAGAAGCAGGCGGAACTCATGGAAATCGCCGAAGTCTGCCGTCGGGTTCCCGAGTTCCCGGCCCGCAACTTCCGTGAAGCCCTGCAGTCCTTCTGGTTTACGCACTGCTGCATCCAGATCGAACAGTGCGGCTGCGGCCACTCCTTGGGCCGTTACGGCCAGTATATGTATCCGTTCTACAAGAAGGATCTGGATGAGGGGACGCTCACGAAGGAGCAGGTGCTCACCCTGCTGAAGTGCCAGTGGGTCAAGCATCTCGAAATCGCCGTGTACCAGGGCGATGCCTACGCCAAGGCTTTTTCCGGGCATACGGGGCAGACCATTTCACTGGGCGGCTATACCGCCGACGGCGACGATGCCTCCAACGATCTGGAAGAACTGCTCATGGATACCCAAATCGCCATGAACAATATCCAGCCCACGCTGGCTCTGTTCTACACGCCGAAGATGAAGCCGTCCTACCTAGAAAAGGCCGCTGAAGTCGTCCGCTCCGGCTCCGGGCAGCCCCAGTTCATGAACATGAACGCCGCCGTGGCCCGCTCGCTGGTCCGTTTCGCTTCCCGCGGCATCACGCTGGACGAGGCGCGCACGCTTCCGGTCATCTTCGGCTGCGTGGGCACAGGCATACAGGGCAAGGGCTCCTACGTGACCTTCGAAGGCCAGCCCAACCTGGCCAAGTTGGTGGAATTCGCCATGTACGACGGGTACGACCCTCACACCCGCAAACAGGTTTTCCCCAATGTGAAGCCCGCCGAGGAGTGCGCTACCTTCGAGGAACTCTATGACGCCCTGCTCCGGCACATGGACCATGCCTACGACGCCCAGCGCAAGATCAGCGACCTCGGCAACAGTACGCGCGAACAGATCGTCCCCAACATCTTCCGTTCCTGTCTGCTTGACGGCTGCATCGAGTCGGGGCTCTGCGAAGAGGCTGGCGGTCCCAAGTACTCACAATCCCTGTGCATCACCTCTACCGGCATCGACGCGGCCAACTCGCTGTATGCCATCAAGCACCTGATCTACGACACCAAGCAGCTGACATGGGAACAGCTGAAGAAGGCGTTGGCCGCCAACTTCGAAGGCTACGAAGACATTCAGAAGCTGTGCTTCGGAGCACCCAAGCACGGCAACGACATCGAGGATGTGGACCAGCTCACCCGCCGCTTCTTCCGCGACGTGGAGCGCATCTACCGCTCGCACGGCCCGGACTACTTCGGCTACGAAGCCCACATGGACCCCTTCTCCCTGTCCTACCACAACTACTTCGCCCCCATGACCGGCGCGCTCCCCAACGGTCGCCAGAAGGGTGTGGCACTGACCGATGCAAGCGTTTCCGCCATGCCGGGCACCGATGTCAACGGCAGTACGGCGCTGATCAAGTCCGCCGCGCAGGCCATCGACACCGTGCGCAACAACTGCAACCACATGAACATGAAGTTCCTGCCTTCGGCTCTGGAAGGCCCGAGCGGCACCCGCATGCTGCTGAACCTGATCAAGACCTACTTCGACCTCGGAGGCGGCCACATCCAGTTCAACTGCGTATCCTCCGAAACCCTGTGCGACGCACAAGAGCACCCGCAGAACTACAAGAACCTCGTGGTCCGCGTCGCCGGGTTCTCCTCCTACTTCACCCGCCTGTACAAGGGTGTGCAGGACGAAATCATCAAGCGTACGGAATACCAGAACGTCTGATTCCTATCCCGATGGAGGGGAGCCGCCAGATTGCCGGCGGCCCCTTCCCAACTGTAGCACAAGGATGAAATGCATGCTGGAAATTACGATAGCACCCGAAGTTATCGCCAAGTTTAAGGAACTGTTGGTGGAAGAAGACAACGAAGACGCCGTGTTCCGCATTCGAGAAACCAAAGTGGGCGGCGGCTGAAAGAGCCACATGGAGCTCCGTGTGAGCCTCGACGAACGTGAAGATCCCGATGAGGAACAGGAAATCGAAGTTGAAGGCATACCCTTCGTCGTCAACGAAGACGTAATCGATTCGTACGGCCTGAAATACACGATTGCCGTGGACGAGCACAATATGCCTGCGGTCAGTTCGGAATTGCAGAAGGCCAGCCCCGCGCCGGAATCCGATGGCGCTTGTTCCGAAGAGAAAGCCTGCTCCCTGTCATAAGCGCCGACAACGGTTTCCTCTGAAGAGCCTTGTCCACCCCCGGGCGACGCGGAGACAGATCCGCCGTCGCCCTCTTCTTTTGGTGGCTGTTCGGGATTTTTTCGAGTTGCGCGGTCAAGCGCATACCTTTTACACCGCGCAGGACGAACGCGGCATTCCATCCGTCCCCCACCCAACCCATGAATACAACGCAACTGATACAAAGGGCGGAAGCCCTGATGAGTCAAGGGAACCCGGAAGAAGCCGGGAAAATCTATGAAGAACTTTGCCGTATGGAGCAGCTCACAGCGGCGGAGCGCGGCGTCGCCCTTTTCGGCCTCGGCACCTGCCTCTTTCTCCATGAATCCTACGCGGCGGCGAGCTTGCAGCTACGGGAAAGCTGGGAGCTGTTGATCGCCTCGCTGGGCATGGAAGATCCGCTCACGACGCGGACGATGGTTCTGCTCTCCCGCACGCTGATTGCCCTCGGCGATCTGGAGTCCGGCATGGAAATCGGACGCGGTGCTCTCAAAAACCTTGTGAAACTCTACGGGCAGGATGCGGATCAAGCGGCTACGGCGGCTTTTTTCCTTTCATCCGGAGCCTATCAGTTCGGGCGGCTGGCCGAAGCCGAGGAGCTGACACTGCAGGCTTTACAGGCATGGGAAAAGATTTATGGGCATGTCTCGCTTCAGGCGGCCGCCTGTCTGGACGCACTGGGGAAACTGCGGAATGTCTGCGGCGAAAAACGGGAAGGCACGGATTTCCACCGTAGGGCCGCAGACATCAAGATGCAGGTTCTGGGCGAACATGAGACGACGGCGGCCTCGCTTGGCCACATCGGCATGGCCGAAGCGGAACTGGGGAACTGGAAGGAGGCGGAAACGCTCTTGGCCAGTTCGCTTGAACAGTTCGACCGTCTCGGCGTGGGAAAAAACGCTGAAGGCATCGCGGCTTTTCGCGAAAAACTGAATGAATGCCGGAACATGCTCGCCAAGGAGCCAACCGATGAATAAAGATGAACTCATTGATGCAATCGTGCAGATCGAATGGCCCATGTTTGCCGGGGTGAACAACGAAGGAGGAAAGGCCGCCTGCCAGATGGACTTGGCCACGTTCCGGATCATGCGCATCAGCCAGTACTCCGCCTGGGGCGAGGAACTGCTTGAAAGCTGCCTGGCCGATCTCAGGGCTGCCCAAAATCAGGGCCGGAACCTCATGACCGAAAAATACGCGCGCATGATGAAAACGACCTTTCCCGATGAATACCCGGCTATAGAAAAATCACTCCCTCCGCTCGATCCTGCCGCTGCACGGCAGATCGAGGACATCGTGGCCTGCCATGTCCAGTGGAAAACGGCGCTGGATCAAAAATATCCCCACCTGGGAGACCGCAGCCGTCCGGTCCGGACGCAGGAAGACAGGGCCGGCCTGCCTTCCGTGGAAACCTATACGCGGGCCGAACTGCAAACCTGCTCGCCCCGCACCATTTCCCTGTACCACTCCGCCACTATGAAACGTGCCGAAAGGGGAGAAAACGAGGCGGAGGAGAACCTGTTGAATCAGGTCCGGCAGTATGGCTTCGCGAGTCTGGAAGACGCGGAACAGTATTTCAGTACCCACGAATAACCGGAATTGCCCCCTTCCGGTTGACGCCCGGACGCTTGCTCTCAACATAATGCCTCGGCATAGCCGATGCTTCCCCGCCCCATACGGCATCCATTGAGGTTCCATTACCAGCAACGCCAGCCAGGTATGTACTTGGCTGGCGTATGTGCGATCTGCTATCTCTATTTCTATGGATTGGCATATGCTTTGGCTCCAAACGGGAAAACGGAACCCCTGCGAAGGGCATCCTCTTTCGTCCGTTCCGCGATTGCTCCGTACCGAGCCTCTCTATCTCACTTCACGGTTATGCAATCGTCCATTGAGCTTTCATCTCCGATGGAAGCCGCGCGAAAGCGTGCCTACTCGTCAATCCTAAAAGTTATTAACAAGATGTATCCCTGATAACAAGTATTTCCCATTACAAAACTGTCTGGTAATATGGCAATAGGTCAAACAAAATGACATCCGCAACCCAGGATATCCACTATGCGTAACAGGCCCAATTCGTCATCCGCTCTGGAATCGCTTGCCGAAAGCGCGTACGCCGATGTTTTTGAGCTTCTGCACACAGGAATTGCCGTTATGTCTGCAACGGGTGAGTTCCTCTATTGCAACCAGGCGTTTCTGAGCATGTTTAATTTGCCTTCGGATATCAGGGGCAAACATGTTACCGACTTTTTCCTTACCGCCGAACAGGGCGTCATGACCACTATCCGCACACGGAAGCCGACGTTCTGTTCCAGCCTGACCACCACCGACGCGCAGGGGATTTCTTTCCGCTACCCGTTGCTGGATGACAAGGGGAAACTTTACGGCGTCATCATCGAAAGCATTTCCCCCAGCATCGGCCCTGAACGGATGCAGAAATTTCTGGACACGATTCATGATCTTGAAGAAAAGAGCAACTATTTCGAGCAAAAGGTCCGTAAAAAGCCGGGCAGCCTGTATACCTTCGAAAGCATCATCGGCAGCAGCAATGCCATCATGGCCTTGAAAAAGAAAGGGAAGATTTTTGCCAGAGGCAACGAGCCCATTCTTGTCCTCGGAGAAAGCGGGACAGGGAAGGAGTTGGTGGCACAGGCCCTGCATTCAGCCAGTTCGCGGGCAGACAAGCCTTTTGTGACCGTCAATTGCGCGGCGTTGCCCCATGATCTCATGGAAGCGGAACTGTTCGGCTATGAAGGTGGGGCGTTCACTGGAGCGAAATCGAGCGGCATCAAAGGAAAATTTGAACTGGCCAATAGGGGAACCATTTTTCTTGATGAAATAGGCGAGCTGCCTCTGAGTATGCAGGCAAAGCTTCTACGCGTTTTGGAAAGCGGCGAAATCCAAAAATTGGCCCATCGGGGACAGCTGCATTCGGATTTCAGGCTGATCGCTGCAACCAACAAAGATCTAAAGGAAAGCGTAGAAAGGGGTTCCTTCCGGGAAGACCTCTATCATCGGCTGAATATTCTGGAATTGACTATTCCGCCGCTGCGGGATCGGGTAGGGGACATCCCTCTACTGGCCCGCCACTTCATCGAGCTGCACGCAGGGGCAAAACGGGGCAGAGAAATTCAGATTTCCAATGAGCTGTACCGCGCTTTCGGCCTGTACCCTTGGCATGGCAACATCCGCGAGCTGAAAAACGTGATCACGTACGCCCTGTTCAATCTGGAAGAGGACGAGAAGGTCCTGTCCACGCGCCACCTCCCCGAGCGGTTTTTCCGGGAGCTACTTACCGAACAGCCCGAAATCAAGGAAAAGGAACTGTGTCCCGACAACCTGAATCTGGACGAAGTCGGAGCTCAGGCCGAGCGTAAGGCGCTTCTGCTCGCGTTATCCAGCACGAAGTACAACAAGACGCTGACTGCCCGCGTTCTTGGTATTTCCCGAAACAAGCTGTACAAAAAGATGCATGATTTCAACCTGCTTTCCCCGTCCGGCAAAAACGAGGGAAACCTCTAGGAAAACACTGTAGCCCCAAACAGCCGTCAAAGTTTACATGGTATTTCCCTGCCTACAGGGCCGAGGGACATTTTATAACGAAAACGGGAACGGTCCATAATGAACCGTTCCCGTTGCCGTCTGTGCAACCAACACAGGGCGTTCCCGTTCCGCCGTCGCTGAGAAGGCGGATCAGAACTTTTTAAAGCGGCAGGGACTCCGCATAGATCTCAATGGTGTGCTTGACCTGAACAGGATCGTTGTTCCGGGCCAGCATATCGGAAAGCTGCATCATGCAGGCCGGGCATCCCGTCGCCACAACTTCCGCGCCGCTGGCGATCACGTTGTCGCGCTTTCTCTGGCCCATCTTGAGAGACAGGTCGTAGTGGGTCAGCGTGAACGAACCGCCGCAACCGCAGCAACGGTTGGCTTCGGCCATTTCCACAAGGTTATAGCCCGGATTCATACGGATGAGATCGCGGGGCTGCTTGCTCACGCCGAGGGACTTCTGGAGGTGGCAGGATTCGTGATACGTCACCTTCGTCTGCCCCTTGGCCTGCGTCTTGGGGCTGACGTGCAACACGTCAACGAGCAGCGCATTGATGTCGATGGCCTTGGGCGCCAACGCGTTGATCGCGTCGCGGTAACGCGGCGGGAGGTTGTCGGAGAACTGCGCCCAGAACTCGCGGATGGCAACCGTACACGACGAACACGGCGTGACGATGTAGTCGTAGTTCTGATCCTTTAGAATATCCACGTTGTGCATGACCATCTTTTCGAATCCCTGCCGATCGCCGGAAGCCAGCGCGGGCATACCGCAACAGGCGTAGTTGTCGGACAGGAAAACGCCGATCTCATGGTAGTCAAAGACCTTAAGGCAGGCTTCGGAGACGTTGGTGTAGATCTTGTCCCCAAGGCAGCCGGGGAAGAAAGCCACTTTGATGCGGCTTTTGCCCATGGGCGTATTCACGTTGCCGACCGTGCTGTGCAGAGGCTTTGCCGCCAGCTTGGGCATGTGGCGGTCGCCGAGCATGGGCTTCAACAGCGGTGCGCAAACCGTGTTTTGCGGCTTGGCCTCGTCCTTGAGGATGAGGTTCTGGAACGGCGCGCTCAAGCGCAGCAGCGTGCCGAACAGCCGCGGATTGGGGAGCAGCATCCGGAATGCGGCCTTCTTGATGCCCGAGAGCCCCAGATAGGTCGCCACGATGGCCCGCGCCTCAAGGAAAATGTCGGTCGTTTTCACGCCCGAGGGGCAGTTTGCCTGGCACGAGCCGCAGAGGAGGCACCGCGACAGCTTTTCGTTCACGGCCTCGGGGTCTTCGATGATACGATGGGCAAGGTTTTCGACAAGAGCGATCTTCCCGCGGGTGAGGTCGCCCTCGATACGCGTCGTCATATACATGGGACAAAACGCCTGACAGAACCCGCACTTCATGCAGGCCGCCAGTTTGTCGTCCAGAGCCATCAGGGCATTGGCAAGTTGGGTAAGCTCATCCATGGACCATTCCTTCCCGAATAAAAAGTCAAAACCTGTCGGCCGCAGAGCCGCCGTCCACCGTCACGGAACACCCTAGAGGGAAACGATCTTCGAAGCGTTGAGCAGCTTCTTCGGATCGAAAGCGGAGCGCATACGCCGCATGTACTCAAGGGTTCCCTTGGAGGTTTCCAGTTCAAGCCATTTCTTTTTGGAAGTGCCGATGCCGTGTTCGCCCGACAACGTGCCACCAAGCTCCAGCGCCACATTGAACAGATCGTCAACGGCCCGCTCCACTCGGGAGAATTCTTCCTTGTCGCGCTTGTCGCAGAGGATGGACGGGTGCAGATTGCCGTCCCCGGCGTGGCCGAAGGTACCGATGGTCACATGATGGCGCGCGGCGATCTTGTCGAGCGCCTCGAGCATGGCGGGAATCTTGGAACGCGGCACGGTCGCGTCTTCGAGCATCAGCGTGGGACGGCAGCGGGCCAGAGCGGGGATCGCCACGCGGCGGGCTTCCCAGATCCGCGTCTTTTCCGCGGCATCCTTGGCGACCACAACTTCCAGCGCGCCGGAATCCTTGAGGACCTTTTCCACGCTCACGGCCTCGTCGGCGACCTGCGCCGGGTGCCCGTCCACTTCAATGAGCAGGATGGCCGCCGCGTCACGCGGCAGACCGATATTCACGTAATCCTCAACATAGTTGATGGTCGCGTTGTCCATGAATTCCAGCGTACAGGGGACAACATGCGCGGCGATGATCCCGGCGACGGCCTGCGAGGCGCGTTTCACTTCGGGGAAAATGGCCATCATGGCTTTGGAAGCCTTGGGCGGCGTCACCAGTTTGAGGACGGCCTTGCTGGTAAGTGCCAGCGTACCTTCCGAGGCGACGAGCAGTTCGGTGAGGTTGTAGCCGTACTCGCACCCCCGACCGCAAGCCCCGGTCTTCATGATTTCGCCGGTTTCAGTCAGGACTTCAAGGCCCATGACATATTTTTTCGTGGTGCCGTACTTCAGGCCGCGCAGCCCGCCGGAGTTCTCGGCGATGTTGCCGCCCATGGTGGAGACGGACATGGACCCGGGGTCGGGCGGATAAAACAGCCCGCGGGCCGCCACTGCGGCCGCAAGGTCACAGGTTATCACGCCGGGCTCAACCACCGCGTACATCTCTTCCTCATTGATTTCGAGAATCCTGTCCAAGCTGTTGGTCAGGATAATGACAGCGTCGGTACTGTCTGGGATGGTCCCGCCGCTCAGGTTCGTCCCGGAACCGCGGATAGTAATGGGGATGCCTTCCTCATAGCATTTCTGGATCAGCGGCCCAAGCTGGTCCGTGCGTGTGGGACGGACGACAAGGCCCGGAACGACAGGAGGCAGGACTGCCGCGTCGTACGCGTAGTTCTGGCGATCCGCCTCGCCCGTCAAGACATTCTCCCGGCCGATGATCTTCTCGATTTCCTTAATGAACGAAAGGCTTAGCATAAGTCTCTCCGCAGCATGAAACGTGGACACCCGATGGCGCGAACAAAGCCGAAAGGCACGCTTGCGTTCCGGCCTTCCCCCTGAGGCAACACGGAATAGTCAGTTCAGACAGTATAGATCAAGGCCCGTGTTTTTTCATTCATTGAACGCTCAACCCTTTTTATTCATTGCATTACCAAGCGCAGCTTCTTGCCTGAAAAGGTCGTTTTGCTCTTCATATTTTTGCAATTAGCAAAGAAATATTTCTTTTTTCTTTCAATAAACACAAATAACGCTTTTCACGGTTCGTTTTCCCTTTCCCTCGCATAATCTATTCAATATTTTTGATCTTTTTTTCACGTCTCCCCGTACGGGAGGCGGAAGGCATCCCGATACGCCGTATCCATCCCCACCCCGGCCTTCCGCCCGGCTCAAAAGCAATTCCCTTACGGTTTCCTCTGCGCTACGATGACAAAAAGTTTTTCCCCATTCGCAAGGAGGCAGTCATGCTTGAACTGTTGAAACACCGCCGCAGCATCCGCACATTCACCGACGAACCCGTCTCTCAAGAAAACATCGACAGCCTGCTCAAGGCCGCCCTGCTCGCTCCTTCGTCGATGGGCAAAAAACCCGTCGAATGCATCGTCGTTCGGAACAAGGAAACCATAGCCCGCCTCAAAACCTACAAAAAGCACGGCACCACACCTCTCGGAACCGCCCCTCTCGCCATTGTCGTGATCGCCGACGGCCAGAAATCCGACGTATGGGTGGAGGACGCCTCCATCGTATCCATCCTCATCCAGCTTGAGGCGGAGAAACTCGGGCTCGGTTCCACATGGATCCAGCTTCGGAGGCGCGAAGGCGACAGCGGGCCTTCCGAAGAGGCTTTCCGGCAGGAGCTTGGCATCCCTGAGCACTATGGCGTCCTCAGCGTCGTCGCCATCGGCCACAAGAACGAGCAGAAGAAACCGTATACCGATGCGGATCTCGATTTCACCAAGGTCCACTACGAAACGTTCTGAGAACACTGCTCGTGAAAAATCCGTGCCCCGCCCAGCGGGTTGCTCCCTTGCCTGAGAGGCGGGGGGGGCCGGCTGTCCCGCAGGGGTCTTGAATCCGCTTGCGCGCTATAAAAAAACTTCCCATGACGACATAAAAAAAGGAGGCGCCTTCCACGGAAGGAGCCTCCTCGGTTTTGTTGCGTCAGCGGGTTAGTTGGTGCCGAACCACTTCTCGAGGATCTGCTTTTCGATGCCCTTTTCCTGAACGGCCTTGATGCCGGCGTTCAGCTTCTGGGCCAGTTCCTTATCGTTCTTGCGGAGCGCGAAACCGTAGAATTCCGGATCGCCGGTCACGAGGCCGATGTGGAACTTGTCGCGGTATTCGTCCTTGGTGTTGGCGTAATACTTGGCGACCGGGTCATCACACATCACGGCGTCAAGGTTGCCCTTGGCGAGGTCTTCAAAGGCGAGCCCCACTTCGTCGTAGGTCTTCACAATCATCTTGATCTTGGAAGCCGGGATGGTCTGCACCATGGCAGTCGTGCCGATCTGGCCACCGACCCGCTTTCCGGCAAGCTCTTCGAGATCCTTGATTTCCTTGCCGAGCGGCAGGACCACGGCCTGATGCAGTTCATAGTAGGGATCGGTGAACAGCATGGCCTTCTTGCGCTTGTCGGTGATGCTCACGGACGCGGCGATCACGTCCACCTGATTCGAGGCCAGCGCCGCGAAGATGCCGTCCCATGCGATGTTCTTGACCTGCACGTCAAAACCGGCTTCCTTGCCCACGGCTTTGATGTAGTCGATGGAGAATCCTACGATTTCCTTGTCCTTATTCAGCATTTCGTTCGGCGGGAACGTGGGGTCGGACGCCACGACAAGAGGCTTTTCGGCGAAAGCGACCGAGGCGCACAACAACAGGGACAGCAGGGAGACAGCCAAAGTACGAAACATGTTTATCCTCCAAAGTGTTACCATTACAGTCCGGCAACGCCGCAATACCGGCGGAACGGGACCGTCCTTTACAACGGATGACCCGATTTAGCATGTTTCAGGGAAAGATGTAACCCGTACAATCCACCGTCCCCCCTCCTATCCCGGCGTTCTTCACGAAACTTCCCCATAAACAGGCTTTTTTTGCACAGAGTCCGTTCCCCACCGAGCCCTTGCCCCGCCCCGGGAAACGAAATTCCCCGGATTCCGCCCCCTCCGGTTGCAAGTCAGGGACCGTTCATCTATGTTTCCAAGCCGGTTCGCATTTCTTTCCCAAGGATAAACTGATGGGCCATACGATTTATCTCGTCGGCGCGCGCGCCGCAGGCAAAACGACCTTTGGCGGCGCTTTGGCGCGGCAACTCGGCTGCAACTATGTGGATACCGACATCCATTTGCGTGAAACCACAGGTGAAACCGTAGCTGACATCGTAGCCCGCGAAGGCTGGGACGGTTTCCGCAAACGCGAGAGCGCCGTCCTCCGGGCGGTTACCACCCCCGGCACCGTCATCGCTACCGGGGGCGGCATGGTGCTTGCGGAGGAAAACCGCCGCTTCATGCGCGAAAACGGCATCGTGCTCTATCTTTCCGCCCCGGCCGAGGTCCTTGCATCCCGCCTGCAGGCCAATCCCAACGCCGCGCAACGCCCCACACTTACCGGGAAATCCATTGCGGAAGAGGTAGCCGAAGTGCTCGCCGCCCGCGAACCTCTCTATCGTGAAACCGCCACGCACATCCTCAATGCCGCCGCCACGCCCAAAGAACTCTTGGCCGAGGCTCTGGCAATCCTGAAGCCATAAGTTTTTTGCCCATACAGCCTTCGGAAGACGTCGTTCTTTCCCCCAAAAGCGGCTCCGAAAACGAAAAAAGGGAATTTCCCACCCGCATACAAAAGTCCCCCGGAAAAACTTCCGGAGGACTTTTCCCATTCCGCGGAAAGGGCTCTTTTTGTCAACATGATATGGAAACGCTCCAAACGGCGCTCCGCTTGACTACGCGGACCAAGAAGAAACGCGGAGAAAAAGGTGCCCTCATGGGCCATCCTTCTCCTGTCGGCTATTCGCTTTTTTTCTTGTGCGAAGAACGCAGGCGGACACGGATGGGCGCGTGCTCGATGCGGAAAATCTTGCGAAGGGAACGATCGAGATAGCGGGCATAGGTCTCGGACACGCGATCGGCGTCACTGACGAAGAACACGAAGGTCGGCGGGGCCACTTCCGCCTGCGTGAGATAGAAAAACTTCGGACGCGAGCGCTTGACCACAGGCGGCTGGTGTTTCGTGAGCACTTCTTCCATCGCCCGGTTGAGCGCGCCGGTCCCGATGCGGGTGTTGCACTCTTCGCGGATCTGCGCGGCGAGCGGGACGATGCGCCCAAGGCCCACCTGCTTCATGGCCGAGACCATCAGCACCGGCACATGCGGGCAGAACTGGAGCACTTCCTTAAAGTTCTTTTCCAGTGCGGCCTGTTCCTTGCGGCCCACAAGGTCAATCTTGTTCACCAGAATCATGAAGGGCGTCTTGCGCTCGTCCAACAGATCGATGAGCCGCTTGTCCTGCGCGGTCACGCCCTCGAGCGCGTCGATGACATACAGCGTCACGTCCGCCTTGGTCGTGGTCTTGAGCGAGGAGTTGACGGAAAAACGCTCCACGGTATCCGTAATGCGCGTACGGCGGCGCACGCCCGCCGTGTCCACGAACTCGCAGGCCCGCCCGTCGCTCACGAAGGGAATATCCACGCTGTCGCGCGTCGTCCCGGCCACATCGCTGACGATCATGCGATCTTCGCCGATCATGGCGTTTACCAGCGAGGATTTGCCCGCGTTGGGACGCCCGAGCATGGCGAGGCGCAGCACGTTTTCCGGCTTCGCTTCGGCATCGGGGTCTTCAACAGGCAACAAGTCCACCATTTCCTCTTCGAGCGCCCTGATGTTGTGCCCGTGCTCGGCGGAAAGGGCCAGCATGGGGAAGCCAAGGGCGTGGAATTCGGCCAGCATGGTGTCTTCGTGCTCCATGCCGTCCACCTTGTTGACCACCAGCAGGGTCGGCTTCCCGGCCCGGCGCACGAACGAGGCAAGGTGCTCGTCGAACGGCATCAGGCCGTCGCGCCCGTCCACTACGAGGCAGAACACCGAAGCCTCATCCATGGCGGCCTGCGTCTGCTGGAGGATTTCCGCCTCGAACCCGCGCAGCCCTTCGGGGCCGTCGGCTACGGAATGGTGGCTGTCGAGCGTCACGCCCCCGGTGTCGATCAGGGTGAAGGAACGCCCGCTCCGAGAACGCACCACGCCTTCCATACGGTCGCGGGTGACGCCCGGACGGTCATGGGTGATGGCCCGGTTACTGCGAATAAGCCGATTGAACAGCGTGGACTTGCCCACGTTGGGACGGCCAAGCAAAGCGATTTTGGGGAGCATGCGACTTCCTCATCAAAAGATATCGGGTGACGCCCGCAACGGCGGGCAAGAACAACTTCGGGGACGGAACCGTCCCCAAACACAAAAGTCTTGGGAGGGGTGGGGTACGGGGGAGGGGAAGCCTTTTTTCAGAAAGGCCCTCCTCCCCCGCTCAGTGCAAGGCAACTATTTCGTCGGCTCAATGATTTCCTGACCGCCCATGTAGGGCACGAGGACCTTGGGGACCACGATGGAGCCGTCCTTCTGCTGATAATTTTCCATGATGGCCACCAGAGAGCGGCCGGTGGGCAGGCCGGAACCGTTCAGGGTATGCACCCATTCCGGCTTGCCTCCTTTGGGGCGGAAACGGATGTTCGCGCGGCGGGCCTGGAAATCGACACAGTTCGAACAGGACGAAATCTCGCGGTAGGTCCGCTGGCCGGGCAGCCACACTTCCACGTCGTAGGTTTTACAGGCGGAGAAGCCCATATCCCCGGCGCAGAGCGTGATGGTGCGGTACGGCAGCTCGAGACGTTCCAGCAGGGTTTCGGCGCTGCGGCGCATTTCCTCAAGATACTTGAAGGAGTCGTCGGGATGCGTGATGTACACCATTTCGACCTTGGTGAACTGATGCTGGCGGATGTAGCCGCGCGTGTCCTTGCCCGCCGAACCCGCTTCCGAACGGAAACAGGGCGTCTGGGAGCAATACCGCTTCGGCAGGGCTTCCTCGTCAAGGATCTCGTCGGCGTGGAGGTTGGTCACCGGCACTTCGGCGGTGGGGATCAGGTAGTATTCCCAATCCGCAACCTTGAAGAGATCTTCCTCGAATTTGGGAAGCTGGCCCGTGCCCTGCATGGTCTTGCGGTTGACCATGAGCGGAGGCAGGATTTCGGTGCGGCCCTGCTCATGATGGAAATCCAGATAGAAGCACACGAGCGCGCGCTCAAGGCGGGCGGCCCAGCCCCACGACACGGTGAAGCGGCTGCCGGCGAGCTTGGCTCCGCGCTCGAAGTCGAGGCCGCCGTTGTCGTTGCTCAGATCCCAGTGGTTCTTCACTTCGAAATCAAACTCGCGCGGCGTACCCCAGCGGTGCACTTCCACATTGTCGTTCTCGTCCACGCCGTCGGGAACGGAGGCGTCCGGGATATTCGGCACGGTAAGCATCCAGTCCGCGAGATCGGCCTTCACCGCTTCGGTGGCGCTGTCCAGCGCGCTGATGCGGGAAGAAAGATCGGAAAGGCTGGCGATGAAGGCTTCGGCGTCTTCCCCGTTGCGCTTCAGGCGGGCCACTTCGGCGGAGGCGCGGTTGCGCTCGGCTTTGAGGGCTTCCACCTGAGCGAGCAGCTCGCGGCGCTTGTTGTCGAGTTCTTCAAAAGTACGCATGTTCAGGGGCGAATGGCGCTTCGCAAGAGCGGCGGCCACCACTTCGGGATTTTTCTGCAACAGTTTGAGATCCAGCACTTCAGCGCTCCTTGTCTTCCTGTATGGAGGGAAAAACCGCCGGACCGCGCACGGCGTCCGGGGATAGGGAACAAAACGCATCAAAAAATCCGGCGGGCCCCCTTCTCAGCCGCGATATGCCGCGCCGGAAGGCTTTCCGCTCCGCCGTTTTGAATCCTCCAGTCTAGACAAGTTGGTATGCGCCGTCAACTGGCCGTCAACTGAATGGAAGCATACCCCCGGCTAGCGGCTCCGGATTGCATCCCGCCCGCAAAAGGGGTATCATTCTCCATTCTTCAGACAGTCCTTTCGGAGGTTCATCATGTCCATACTGATCCGTCGCGTTGTCACGCTTGCACTGACGCTGGTCACACTGACGCTCCTCGCCGCCTGCGGCCCGAGCAACAACGTACGCCTCATTTATAACACGAATACGAGCGCCGTCCTCCCCCTGCCCGGTTCGCCCAGCGTCGCCGTAGTCATGTTCAATGACGAAAGGACCCGCCAGTACATCGGGGAACGCAAGGACGGCTCGGTATTCACCGCCAGCTCCACCATCGCCGACTGGTTCAGCCGCTCGCTCGCCGACGAACTCGGACGCCAGGGCGTGCAGGTTTCCTTCGCCTCCACGCTGGAACAGGCCCGCGCCGCCAACCCCACGTATATCGTGACCGGCACCATCACCGACGTATGGCTGCAGGAACAGAGCGCGACCCGCGTGCAGTGCACCATCAAGGCCAAGGTGGCCCTCTCCAACAAGAAGGGCGTGCTCTATTCCGAAAACCTGAGTTCCACACAGGAGCGCCAGTTCATCCCGTCCGCTTCCGCCATCGAAAGCCTGCTGTCCGACACGCTCAAGGACCTGCTGGTTCCGGCCGCCAAGAAGATCCAGAGCCAGATCCACTGATCCCTGAGACACCATCAATAAAGACAAGGGGAGAGGAAAACCGTTTCCTCTCCCTTTTCCGTTTTCCCCTCTGACGACGGGGCCGCCCGTCACGGTGACGCCATGCGAGAGGAACCCTGCAAGACCTACGGCCATCTTTTCCCCGCCGACCAGCACATTGCGGACGCCGTGGGCGCCGTGCTGTCCGATTGGAACATTCCCGAATGCACCGAACTGGAAGGCGATATTTTCCGCATCAGCTTCGAGGGCGTCTTCTTCCCCTTGGACGATGTGCTGGACGCGCTGCGCCCTTTGCTTTGCGCGGAAAGTTCCGGTAAAATCGACCTGATCGACATGGAAGCCTGGACGCTGACGCGCGCGGCCTTTTCCGGCACGGAAATAACGGTCAAAACCGTGGGGCTCAACCACGTGCTGGCCTATTCCGGCCACTGACGTGCCCCTTTTCATCAGCGGCGTTTGCCTATACCTTTGTCGGCGCGCGGATTCTCCTCTTGCGGCATCATCCCGCCGCGGGACGGACAGGCTGCCCAAGCACGGCCGCTCCGCTTTCACCAAACACGTATTCATCAATCCTGCCTCCCTGACACGCGGAATTACGCCCGGATGAGACAGGAAAACAACGAGGATCGCATGAAAGTCTATCTCATCGGCGCCGGACCCGGCGACCCCGGTCTGCTGACCATCAAGGGCAAGGACATTCTCGAAAAGGCCGATGTGGTCGTGTATGACTACCTCGCCAACGACACCCTGCTCGGCTATGCCCGGCCCGACGCGGAACGCATTTACGTCGGCAAGGTCGCCGGAAACCATGCGCTCCCGCAGGACGGCATCAACAAGCTCATCATAGAAAAAGCCAAAGAAGGCAAAATCGTCGCCCGGCTCAAGGGCGGCGACCCCTACATCTTCGGCCGGGGCGGCGAAGAGGCCGAGGAACTGCTGGACGCGGGCGTGCCGTTCGAGGAAGTCCCCGGCATCTCCAGCACCATCGCGGGCCCGGCCTATGCGGGCATCCCCTTGACGCACCGCAGTTTTTCCTCGTCCGTAACGCTCATCACCGGACACGAAAACCCCGATAAGCCCGGCTCCGTCCACAACTGGAAGGCCCTCGCCGCCAGCGCGAACACCCTCGTGTTCGTCATGGGCATGAAGAACCTTCCCGACATCGCCCGGAACCTCATCGAAGCGGGGCTCTCCCCCGACACCCCGGCGGCCCTCGTGCACTGGGGCACCACGGTGAAGCACCGCAGCCTCGCCGCCACCCTCGGGACGCTCCACGAGGAAGGCGTCAGGCAGGGCTTCACCAATCCTTCCGTCATCATCGTGGGCAAGGTCGTCACCCTGCGCGACCGCCTGAACTGGTTTGAGCAGAAGCCCCTGCTCGGCCGCAGCGTGGTCGTGACCCGCGCCCGCGAACAAGCCAGCGGGCTTGCCGCGCAGCTTGCCGATCTCGGCGCCGAGGTCATCCAGTTCCCCACCATCGACATCAAGCCGCTCGAAGACTACTCCAGCGTCGACGCCGCCGTCCGCAATCTCGGCGCATACGACTGGCTCATCTTCACCTCCGCCAACGGCGTCAAATGTTTCTGGGAACGCCTTGAAGCGCAAGGGCTCGACGCCCGCGCCCTGTACGGCCTGCAGGTAGCGGCCATCGGCCCGGCCACGGCACAGGCCGTGCGCACCCACGGCATCGCGCCCGACTTCGTGCCCGAAGCCTACATTGCGGAAAGCGTCGCCGAAGGGCTTATCGGACTGGGCATGGACGGCAAGAAAGTCCTCCTGCCCCGCGCCCGCGAAGCCCGCGAAGTGCTGCCCGAAGAACTCCGCAAGGCCGGGGCGCAGGTCGACGTGCTGCCCGTCTACGAAACCGTGCCCGCCGCCGCTCACCGTGACGAAGTGCTCCAGCGCCTTGAGGCCGGGACCCTCGACGCGGTGACCTTCGGCTCCTCGTCCACGGTGGACAACTTCTTTGCCCAGATCCCCGCCGATACCATCCGGAACCAGCCCGAGGAAAAGCGCGTGAAGTTCGCCAGCATCGGCCCCGTGACCACCAAAACGCTCGCCAAGTACGGTTTTGCCTGCGACATCCAGCCCGAGGACTTCACCATCCCCGCGCTGGTCAAAGCGCTGACGGCCCATTACGAAAAACAGGGAGCCTAACCATGTCCTTGAAACTCGCCGTCCTCGCTTCGGGCAGCGGCACGAACTTTCAGGCGATGGTCGACGCCGTCCGGCGCGGCGCGCTGGATGCCGACATACGCCTTGTGATCTGCAACCGGCCCGGCGCGAAGGTTATCGAACGCGCAAAGGCCGCCGGGATCATCTGCGCCGTGATGGATCACAAGCTGTGGCCGAGCCGCGAAGCTTATGATCTGGCGGTGGCGGACGCCATCCTGAAGTCGGGGGCGGATACCGTGGCCCTTGCCGGGTACATGCGCATGTTGACGGCGGGCTTCCTGAACGCGTTCCCGCATCGCGTGGTCAATGTCCATCCCGCCCTGCTGCCCTCCTTCCCCGGTATCCACGGCGCGGCGGACGCGCAGGCATGGGGCGTGAAAATCACGGGCTGCACCGTGCATCTTGTCGACGAGATCATGGACCACGGCGAGGTGATCATACAGGCCGCCGTGCCCGCCATCGCGGGCGAGCCGCTCGATGATCTCCAGAGCCGTATCCACGCGCAGGAACACCGCATCTATCCGCAGGCGCTCCAGTGGCTTGCCGAGGACCGGATCAAGATGGACGACGACGGGCGCTCCCTGCATCTCCTGCCCGGCTCCCGCCCTCTCGCCGCTCCCGCTCCCGGCGTGCTCGTCAGCCCGCCGCTTGAGGAAGGCTTTTAGAGGAAGGAAGATTCTTATGGTGCTTAGGGGGAGAGGGGGCCTTTCTTCAGAAAGGCCCCCTCTCCCCCTAAGCTGCCCGAGCGGCTTGCTCCTCCCGCTCCCAAGGCTTTCCCATGCGGGCTCCAAACCGACTCCGGATGAGCGCGGGCCGGGCCGACCAAAACCTTCCCGGCGGATGGGGGGATGAAGCGCTCCGGAAAGCCCAAGAGGGGAACGTGGGCATACCCGGAATTGAAAAACGCACAGGGGACGAAAAAGAACGGTCGACACTGCTCCGGCGACTGGTTATAACACGGCACCTGACGAATAAAGCCAGCTTTTCCTTCCCATTGAAAACGGCCGTCCCGTGCAGCTGGCGGAATCAGCAGTTGGGCGCGAAGTGACAGCCCTTGATTCTAGAAGGACAAGGGGTTGAAAAAAGAGAGGGACAAATCGGCGGACGGCCCTCCAAGGACCGTAGGCGTTAGGCGAATCTTTCGGACTTGCGGGCATTGAGAACGACGCGGCTTTCTCCAAAATATTTTCTCTTCCCACACCAACCTTTAAGGATGCAGCCATGTTTCCGCCGAAACCCCCGAAGGGCGCGGACCCGCGCATGTACTTTTTCCTGTTCCTCCTGACGCTGGGTACGACGCTCGGCTATCAGGGGTGGACACTCCTCTACACGAACTTTGCGGTGGAAAGCGCCCATCTTTCGGCGGCGGACAACGGCCTTGTGCAGTCGCTGCGCGAAGTGCCGGGACTGCTCGGATTTTTGATCATCCCCCTGCTCCTCGTCATGAAAGAGCACCGGGTGGCCGCGGTAGCCGCGCTGGCGACCGGCCTCGGCACGGCGCTGACCGGCTTTTTCCCCTCTTTCGTGCCCGTCATCCTGACGACGCTGCTGATGTCCTTCGGCTTCCACTTTTTTGAGGCCGTCAACCAATCCCTGCTCCTCCAGTATTTCGATGTCCGCACCACGCCCGTGGTTATGGGCAAGCTCCGCGGCCTTGCGGCGGGCGGCAGCCTCGCGGCGTCGGTCTTCGTGTTTTTCTGCTCCGATTTTCTGCCGTATACGATGATGTTCCTCATCGTGGGCGCCCTGTGCATGTTCACCGGCGTCTGGGGCCTGTTCCTCGATCCGACGAACAAGGAACTGCCCATTCAGAGCAAAAAAATGGTTTTCCGCAGGAAATATTGGCTGTTTTACCTGCTGACCCTTTTTCTCGGCGCGCGGAGGCAGATATTCATCGTTTTCGCCTTGTTCCTGCTGGTCGAGCATTTCCGGTTCTCGGTCAACACCGTTTCCGTCCTCTTCATGATCAACTATGCGATCAACTGGTTCCTCAACCCGCTCATCGGGCGGACCATCAACCGTATCGGCGAGCGCAAGCTCCTCAGCATCGAATATTCCACCGCCATTCTGGTGTTCACCGGCTACGCCACCACGGGCAGCGCGTGGGTCGCGGGCGTACTCTACGTCATCGACTACATCGTGTTCAATTTCTCCATCGCCCTGCGTACTTTCTTCCAGAAGATAGCCGAACCGCAGGACATCGCCCCGACCATGGCCGTGGCTCAGACCATCAACCATATCGCCGCCATTTTCGTGCCCGCGCTCGGCGGCTGGCTGTGGGTGGAGTTCGGTTACCAAATCCCGTTCTTCATCGGTGCGGCGCTTTCCGGCTGCTCGCTCCTGCTCGTGCAGATCATCGACAGAGAAATAAGGCTGCACGCGCCCGCCAAGGCTTGATGCATCACAAGGAACACGTTAAAGAATCTCCATATTCAAGCCCTCAGGAGGCACTTGTATGCACGCCTATCTCCGCTCGCTGGCTTTGGGCCTCGCCCTGTTGCTGCCCGCCGTCCCCGCCTTCGCCGCTGACGCTCCGGCCAAAACCGACGCCGCCATCCCCGACAAGCCCACGCGCATCACCGAACGCAATACGCCGGTGGCCGTGGAATACGAAGGCAACGACAGCATCGGCTCCCGCCTCGCCACGCGCGTCAAGGAAACCCTCAATTCCAGCAACCTGTTTTCGCTTACCGATAAGGACACGCCCAAAATCCGTATCCTCATCGCCACCCAGCCTGAATTCAAAGACCGTCCGGGCGTGGGCTCGGCCTATGCGGTGGTCTGGGTCTTCTCCCAGTCGGAGAACATCCTGCGCCATTATCTGACCTGCGAAGTCGGCGTCGTCACGCCGGATGAAATCAACGGGTTGGCCGCCAAGCTTGTTGAAGAAACCGACAGCCTCGCTACCCGATACGGGTACCTGTTCCAGTAATCGGAGCATACGCCGGGCATGACCGTCATCACGCAGGCATTCAGCGACGCCTTCCAGCTTCTTGCAAGCGGCGACGAAGAAACGTTCGCCGCGGTTCAGGCCACGCTGTCCACCTCGGGACTCGCCATGCTCGGCTGCATCATCCCCGGCGTACCGCTGGGCTTTCTGCTTGGCTACACCCGCTTCCCGGGCCGCAACATGCTCCGCATCCTCGTGGATACGGCCCTCTCTTTCCCCACTGTCGTACTTGGCCTGCTGGTCTATCTCCTGCTTGCCCGGCAAGGTCCGTTCGCCGATTTCGAGCTGTTGTTCACCGTGCCCGGCATCGCCATCGGGCTGGCCCTGCTCGGCCTCCCCATCGTCATCGCCCACACCTGCCTCGCCGTGGAACAGGCCGACAGGCTGCTTGCCCCCACGCTCCGCACGCTCGGCGCGGGGCCGTGGCAATTGCTGTTCTCCACAGTCCGCGAACTGCGTTTCCACCTGCTCACGGCCTGCATCACGGCTTTTGGGCGCGTGGTTTCGGAGGTGGGCATCTCCATGCTGGTCGGCGGCAACATCAAATGGGCCACCCGGACCATCACCACCGCGATCACGCTCGAAACGGGCAAAGGCGACTATGCCCGCAGCATTGCGCTCGGCATCGTGCTCGTGGCGCTGGCGTTTGTCCTGAATATGGGCCTTGCCGCCCTGCGCCGGAGGATGGGCCCATGACCCCGCTCTTCCATCTGGAAAACATCGTCCGGAACTATCCCGATCCCGCAAGCAGCGATCCCCATGCCGCCCGCACCGTCCTGAACCTTTCCGAACTGGACATCCGCGCCGGGGAAATTCTGGGCATCCGAGGCCATAACGGGAGCGGCAAATCCACCCTGCTCCGCATCATCGCCCTGCTTGAGCCGCCGGACAGCGGCACCGTGCTTTTCGAAGGCAGGCCCGCCGGGACCGACGATCTGCATCTGCGCCGTCAGGTTACCCTCCTGCTCCAGACGCCGTACCTGCTCTCGCGTTCCGTAGCCTCAAACGTGGCTTACGGTTTGCGCGTCCGGGGCATCCGCAACGCCTCCGAGCTTCAAAACCGGATCGCTGCCTCTCTCCTTGCCGTGGGCCTCGATCCCGCCGTTTTCCTGCATCGCCGCCGCCATGAGCTTTCCGGCGGGGAATGCCAGCGTGTGGCCCTAGCCGCACGTCTGGCCCTGCGCCCCCGGGTTCTTTTGATGGACGAGCCCACCGCCAGCGTGGATCAGCAGAGCGCAGAGCGCATTGCCCTCGCCGCGCGTCATGCGGCGGATTCCGGTTCCGCCGTCGTCGTCGTTTCGCACGACCACGAATGGATCACGCCGCTCTCCGACCGCCTCGTCACGTTACGGGAGGGGAAGCTGGTGGAGTGAAAATCGGGGGAGGGGAGAAGGGGACCTTTAAAAAGGTCCCCTTCT
>NZ_JNJP01000053.1 GCF_000701705.1 Bilophila wadsworthia ATCC 49260
CACATGTTACTGTCGATTCCACCTAAATATGGGGTGGCAGAAGTAGTGGGCTATTTAAAAGGAAAAAGCGCTATTGAGATAGCGAAACATTTTGAAAAAGTTTGTAAAATAACAGGAGCGAGTTTCTGGGCGAGAGGATATTTTGTAAGCACGGTAGGAGTAGGAGAACGGGAAATTCGGCTCTACATAGGGAACCAGGAAAAAGAAGACAGGAAGGTGGAGCAGCTTAAGCTGCTGTAATTCGCCGTAGGCGAATAGCAAAAACCGCTTTGAGCGGTTACCGCGTTTCAAGCCCCCGGCTTTGCCGGGGGTTTTGACAGTCTTGGGAAGAAGAGGGGTGGGTTTGGGAGGGGAGGAGAAACCTTTCTGCAGAAAGGTTTCTCCTCCCCTCCCAATCTTCCTCTCCCCGCCCTGCCCTCTTCTCCTACAGCTTCAAACGCTTCGCCACACACTCCGGCAGGGCGCGGTACAGCGCGAGAAGGGGCCGCCACCAGCCGGGAGTATAGAGCACATCCCGGCCTGTACGGACGGCACGGAGGATGTCACGGGCGACGAGTTCGGGCGAGGCTACGATACAGGAGGGAAGACGCCGCCCGGCGATCATTCCGGTGGCAACGTACCCCGGTTTGACCGTCAGGACGCGAACCCCGGAATTCCAAAGCCGCGCCCGCAGGCCGGAAAGAAACGCCGAGAAACCCGCCTTCGCCGAACCGTAGGCGTAGTTCGAAGCCCTTCCGCGATCCCCCGCCACCGAACTCAGCCCGATGAGCAGGCCGGAACCGCGCGCTTCGAAAGCCTCCGCCGCCTGCAGAAGCACGGGAATCAACCCAGTGAAATTACATTCTATTACCTGGAGTGCCGCCTTGGGGTCCCGGCACGCGCAATCCTGATCCCCGAGCAACCCCACAGCGCACAACACCGCATCCGGGCAGGATGGCAAAAGCCCCCACAAGGCGGAACGCGAAGCCGGATCGAGCGCGTCGAACGGAAAGATCGACGCCCCACCGCAGTCATCCGCAACTTCCTGAAGACGCTGGATATCCCTTCCGGCAAGCTGCAATGTCCAACCGGAACCCGCAAACGCCCGGGCTGTAGCCCGGGCTATGCCAGAGGTCGCCCCCAACACGAGCATCGTCGGCATATGGCCTCACATATCAATGATTACAGTATATTAAAGATTATAAGGTTTGGACGGTGGATTGATAACTTCTCATTGTCAATCCAATCTGATTTATCCGTTTGTATCTGAACAGCAGGGAGTGGTAAACGTACATTCAACGAACAACAACTCTTCTTTGGAGGTTCATCATGGATATGCAGTCCAAGCTCATTCTCCTCACGGTCGCCTTCGTTCTCGTCGGTCTGGTTCGTGGTTATTGTGCCATGAAGGAAATGTAAAAACTTTCACAAATAAATGGTACGGAGAACAGACATGCTTTCCCAGTCCTCCTTGATTATTTTCAACGTCGCATTGATCCTTACTTGTAGTCTCCTTCACGCCATGAAGGAAATGTAAAAGAAAATATCAACCAGACAGAAGGAACGCAGCTATGTTTGTACAGTCCGCCATCGTCATGCTCACCGTCGCCGTATTGCTTTCGTGCAGCCTCTACAAAACCATGCGCGATATGTAAGGCAAGACAACAATACATCGCAATCCGCCCGGGAGGCCCATCATGATCGCTCAGTCCGCCCTTGTTCTTCTCGTCACGGCCGTCATCCTTGCCTGTTCCGTCATTCGCTCCGTGCGGGGCAACTAACCGTTAAAGGAACCGCCCGTGTTCAGCCAGTCTCTTTTCGTCCTCCTTGTTACAACCCTCTTCTTCGCGTGCAACATAGCCCGTGCCATCCAGACCAACTAACACCCGGAGTTATCATGAACATGCAGTCCCTCTTCACCTTACTCCCCTTCATCGTTCTGGCCATAGGCATTACCCGCGTCTACTGTACCATTAAGGAGATCTAATGTATCGAACGACAAAAACGCTACTACGGCACTAAAAGGCTGTCCGAAAGGACGGCCTTTTTTTGTGCCGTTTCGTGTGGCGGGGATTCAGGAATTCTTTTCCCATTTTGTGACGCATATCACAGATAAATCAATGCTCTCGATGAGATACTGAACAGTTTCGTTTATTGAACCGATACGATTTATCCGTTTGTTTTCCGGCTCGGGATGATGCTAGACAGACAATACAAAGTCCGCACTTCATCCACAAACCGCGAGGAGTTCCCCCATGCAGTCGGAAAAAGCCATTGGAAACGGATACCATCTGCAGCTCATGAACGGCGTCCTGTTTGTCATCTTGTTCGCCAGCGCCGCCTATCAGCTTTCGCAGTGGCATTACATTTCTCTTTTGGGCATCAGTCCGCTCATCGTGGGCATCGTGCTCGGCATGATTTACGGCAATACGCTCCGGCTGCATCTTCCGGTCTACTGGTTGCCCGGCATCTTGTTCTCTTCCAAAGTATTGCTGCGCGTCGCCATTGTCCTCTACGGTTTCCGCCTCACCTTTCAGGATCTCCTGCTCGTCGGTTTCAACGGGCTGGCGATCAGCTCCATCATGCTGACAAGCACGTTTATCGGCGGAACCTGGCTCGGGATCAAGGTCTTCGGCCTGCCCCGCCGCCTTGCCTTGCTCACCGCCGCCGGGAGCTCCGTTTGCGGGGCCGCCGCCGTACTCGCCACCGAACCCGTGGTTAAGGGCGAATCCTACGAAAGCAGCATCGCCGTGGGCACGGTCGTGGTTTTCGGCACCATCGCCATGTTCGTCTATCCCTTCCTGTACAGCCACGGCTTCCTCGACATGAGCGAAAAGGCTTATGGCATGTTCGTGGGCGGAACCCTGCATGAGGTCGCGCACGCCGTAGCCGCCGGACAGGCCATTTCCATTGATGCGGGCAACACCGCCGTCATCGTCAAGATGCTCCGCGTGATCATGATCGCTCCCCTGCTCATCTGCCTCGGCTTCTGGCTGAACCGCTTCCCCGAAAAGACGGAAGAGGAAAGCCGCGTGCCTTCCTACGGCACCTATAATTTCAGCAGCTTCCCGTGGTTCGCCGTCCTGTTCATCGCGTGCATCGGCATCAACTCGCTCGGCATCATCCCCAAGCAGGCCGTCAGCGTCATCAATTCGCTGGATATCTTCATGCTCACCATGGCCATGTGCGCCCTCGGCATGGAAACCAGCCTCGAAAAGGTCCGCATGGTCGGCCCCAAGCCTTTCCTCCTCGCGGGCGTGCTCGCCCTGTGGCTCATCGGCGGCGGCTATTTCGTGACCCGGTTCATCCTCTCCCTCAACTTCTAGCGCGGACGGGCAAAGTATCAGATTTTGGGGGAAGCGTTCATTGAAACGTTTCCCCTCCCCTTTTCAGAACCTTTGCGGCCCCTCTTCCCGAACGCGTTACCCTCCATACAGAGTTTCCCATAAAAGACAGGAATGCCCCTCCTGTCTTTTTTCTTTGCAGCACGGAGCCTGACTTTCCGTACCGGGACGGAGCCGAATCAAACGAAAGGAGGACGCCGGCGGCGTTCACAAAAGAACGTGCAACAAATGTTGTCCGGGCAACATCCGACAGCACATTCTCGCCGCTTGACGAAAAACAAATGTGATTTAATGATGTTGCATGAACATGTTCCTGAATGAAGCACGGGAGGGCATATACGGGGCTTCTTTCAAGGAGACGTCCAAACACTCCTCAACAGCGTAACCCTGCCGAAAAAGGCATGGGAAAAAAGAAACATCTTCCATATGTTGCGGTGCAATCCGGTTGCCGTCTCATAACGGATCCGTTACCACGGAAGAATGGCGTTGCGGTTTGCCGCAGACAACCGACAGCAGACAGGAGGGGTTCATGACGCTTCGGTATCTGGAAATTTTTTTGGCCTTGGCGAGGACGCCGAACATGCGGGACGCCGCGGCCAAACTATTCATATCGCAAGCGGCGGTCTCCAGCGCGCTCCGGGATTTCGAAGCTGAACTGGGGGTTTCGCTGTTCGATCGCATGGGCCGAGGCATCCGGCTCAATGACAAGGGGCGGCTGCTCGAAGAACGGCTGGCCCCGCTGTATAACCAGCTCAAGAATGTGCTCGCGCTGGTGGCGAGTGACGAACTGGCGGGCAAGATTCGCATCGGCGCATCCACTACGCTGTCCGACTTCGTGCTGCCGCAAGTGCTGTACAATTTCAAGATGCGGCACCATCAGGTCGAAATCGAATGTGAGTCGGGGAATACGGCGGATATCGTGCGCCATGTGGAACACGGCCTGCTTGACGTCGGGTTCGTGGAAGGGGACGTCCACAACCTCGCCGTGGAAATCACCCCCCTCGCCAAGGAATCCCTCGTGATCGTCACTGCGGACAAGGCATTGGCCGAGGCCGGGCCATATCCCATCGAAGCTCTGCTCGACCGCCATTGGCTGTTGCGCGAACCGGGATCGGGAACGCGGGAAACGTTTCTGCGCCAGCTTACCCCGCGCGGCCTGCGCCCGCAGATCCTTCTGGAATTCGAGCACAACGACTCCATCAAGCAGGTTCTCCACAATCCGGGTATGCTCTCCTGCCTCTCCCCGCGCATCGTGCAGCGGGAAGTCCGCGCCGATGAACTGTTCATCGTCGGCGTGAGCAATGCCCAGTTCGACCGCACCATCTATCGCGTCGAGCACAAGGCCCTCCCCTTTTCCAGCCTCAGGGAGGCGCTCTCCAAAGAAGTGGAATCCTGTCTTGAGGAAGAGGAACGCCTGTGCCATCTCGTCCTGAAGACCGGCGGGCCTCTTCCGGAACATGAAAAAGAAAGGGCGGCACCCCGAAAGGCGGCACAGCACGCTCAAGCGTGAAGATTTTTTAGGTTCCCCCGGTGTGTGGAATTCCGGATCTGAGTGTGATATAAGAAGCATATTCCGGATTCAATCGTAAATACCATGTGCCGCCGGATTCCCTCAGCCTCCTTTTCTGCTATACCGAAACGGCTTTTTTATTTTTTACCGATTAGCAACATAATGGGCCTCATCCTGATGATGAAGCCCATTTTTATGATATTTCCTCAGCCTGAGGCGGAAGGCCTCCAGAGCTGCATAACGTTTTTTCCATTTTCAACCGAAACGGAGCCGACACCCGGATTGGGCGCAGGAAAATCTGGACAAAAACAATGGGCAGACGTTATCTTGACAGAAAATACGTTTCTAAAAATCACTTGTCGATAGGGGGATAGACCACAAAAAAATTTTCGTGCCCTGAACGCTTTTTTTTGAATTCCCCGAAAGGATACATATGTCGCTTACAACCCGGATGCTCGCTCCCATTGCCCTGATTATGAGCATCGCTTTGGCGTTCGTGGCCGGGAGCGCCTACGACAACGCCAAAAAAATCGTTTCATCCAACATCGTCACCATCGAAGCCACTGTGGTGGAAGCGGTCAGCCGTGAAATAGAGTTTATGCTCGAATCCACCCGCAACTACATGCGTCTTTCCGCACAGCGGCAGATCGTCAAGCAATACGCCGAATGGCTCCTCACTCAAAAAAAACCAGACCGCAGCGCACCGGAGCAAAAGATCTTCCTTGAGCAGATCAACCAAAGCGTCGCTATCTATAATTACGTGGACTCCCTTATTTTTCTCAATAAACAGGGGACGGTCGAGGCCTCCACGGAAAACATGGGCGAAGGACAGAATCGCTCCGACAGGGAGTACTACCGTGAGGCCATGCTCGGCAAAAGTTCCGTGCAGGGACCGCTCATCACGCGTACCAAAGGGTATTACGCCTTTTTCCTAGGCGAACCCGTCTTTGTGAACGGCGAAGTCTCGGGGGTGCTCGTCGGGGCCATCAACATGGACTACATCGCTTCCCATACCATCGATCCGGTGACCATGCACGGGAAAGGGATCGTCTATGTCGTCGATCCCAATGGGCAAATCATCCTCCACCCCGACAGGCAGAAAATGATCGGCAATGCCATGATCGAACAGGCCATACTCGAGGCCATATCCGACGGTGGAGCCGGATCCTTCGAAAACGAACGCGACGGCATGGCCTATTACAGCACCTTCAATACGCTGCCCAACGGCTGGACCGTCATAGCCACCGTCTCCCGCGATTTCATGATGTCCGACGTTCAGCTCATGCGCGACCGCACGGCCGCCGTGGCCCTTGCTGCCGTGTGCATTGCGCTGTTCTTTATGTTCCTTGTCGTCTGCCGCGTGGTCGCGGCCATGCGCAAGGGAGTCCAGTTTGCGGAAAGCGTGGCGGAGGGCAATCTCGACCAGACCTTCAATATCCGCAGGAACGATGAGCTCGGCGCACTGGCTTCGGCTCTCAATACGATGGTCGGCAAACTCAAGAACAGCTTTGAAATCGCTAACCGTCAGACCCGCGAGGCCGAAGAAGCCCGCGCACGGGCCACCAGCACCTACCGGGAACTGCAAGCGCTCATCGACAGCGTGGACGGCGGCGTGGCCCGTTTCGCGCTCGACGACTCGTTCCGCGTTATCTGGGCGAACACCGGATTTTATGCCCTTTCAGGCCGTACACGGGAAGACTACGCCCGCGATGTTGGGAACCGTGGGATCAACGTCGTCCATCCCGAAGATGGGTTGACCATGCTCAAAACCTTCCGTGAACACGCCCAGAAAAATGACTCCCTCAAGGCGGAATACCGCATTCTGCGCAAGGACGGCGGGACGTCATGGATCTACCTGCGGGCCAAACGTGTTGGCGAGTGGGAGGGGTACCCTCTCTTTCAGGGCGTCTTTATAGATATCACCCAGCAAAAGAATATCATCCGCGCTCTTGAAATGGAGCAGCAACGGTATAACGTCGTCACTGAAATCACAGAAGAAATCCTCTTTGAACAGGATATCGCCACCGATACCCTTACCTTTTCGTCGAACTTTGAAAAACTGTTCAACCGCCCGCGCAGCATTGAACATTACCTGCGTGACAAGCACTTCTTGGAGATTGTCCACCCTGACGATCTTCATCTCCTCCCCAGTACGAAGAGCACCGAGCTCTCGGAGGACGATTTTATGCGGTTCGATGCGCGGTTATTGACCTCGGAAAACACGTACCAATGGTTTACGATCTGTTTCAAAGTCCTGCGTGATAACGCCGGCAAGCCCACCAATGTCATCGGCAGGTTATCAAACATCAACGACAAAAAGCTTGAAGAAGACCGCCTGCGCCGAGAAGCACAGACGGACATGCTCACCGGCCTTTACAACAAAATGACTTTTAAGCAGCTTGCCGAGGATATGCTCTCCGAGGGCACCCATGCCCTGATCATCGTGGACATCGACGACTTTAAAAATGTGAACGATACGTACGGCCACCTGTTCGGGGACGAGGTAATCCTCACCGTCGCCTCAGTGGTGCGTGACGGGTTCCGTTCCTCGGACATCACCGGACGCATCGGCGGGGACGAATTCGCTGTCTTTGCCCGCGACGCCCTGGACGAAAATGTCATCCGAAACCGCTGCCGCCAGATCACTGCCCGTCTTGCCGAGATCGACTCCCCCAATGGCTACCGCATCTCGGTCAGTATGGGCATCAGTTTCTATCCCCGGCACGGTAAAGACTACCCCACCCTCTTCTCCCACGCCGACGCAGCCCTTTATCATCTCAAAAAGCACCGTGGTAAAGGCGGGTATGCCGTATACGGCGAATAACGGACAGAACCGGAAAAAACCACCAAGGCGGGGAAACATACGCTTCCTCGTCTTTTTTAGGCTTCCCTGCGGAGAGATATCTCTGAAAATTCAACATCACTAAGAAGTGCTTTTCTAAACCGCATTAATGGAACCTCCGCGCTCTGGACGTTTCGCCTCTCTTTACCGCGGTGGGTCTACTGTCCGTCTCCTAGGGGAATTACCTTCAACGTACGATGCGCAAGCCTCATTCCGGGGGGGGGAAGCCTATACCATGCCCTGAAAGCAGTTCTACCTCCAAGGCGTAGGCAAGATGTACAGCAAAGGCTGTTCATATTTTACTCTTGAGTAACATATTTTCCAAATACAAATATCCTCCAAAAAATAACAACCCCTTTCTCTGCTCTAGAAAAAATGGGCTGAGCCAAAATGGGAAAATTCCATTTTCCCTATTCGTCATAATGCCCACTTTCGGCAAAACGGTTTCTTCCATACGGTTAAATGCCCACCTTTTCTCGGTCAATCCCCCACCGAAATACGGCATAATGCCCACCACAGGTACCGCAAAACCCTTGAGCAGCAATAGCCAAAAGCCCCCTATAAGGATTTCAGTATTCCAAAGGAGTTCAATAAGAGCATATTTTCTCCCAGTAAAAAGCAAAAATGCCCCTTAAAGAAGAAAATAGCAGAGAGAGAGAGAGAGAGAGAGAGAGAGAGAGAGAGAGAGAGAGAGAGAGAGTGTGTGTGTGTGTGTGTGTGTGTGGTGGGAAATTCCTCATGAGAAATAACACTACCATCAACAGACGCTGTCTGTTGATGGTAGTGTTGATGACTGCTCATAACAGCTTGTTAAGCTTTGGAGATTTAGGTGATGCAACAAACAATCAGAAACTGTTCGTATTAGTCAACAACTGTCATTAACTGTTTTTAATAAAAATATGATGTCCTAATGGACAGTCATGGATGGGATGCCTGCGTAGATGACGGACATCGTGTTGCTTCCGGTAAGAAAAAGAAAGGGGAAAGGAATTACTTGAAGCGGGTACGGGCTTCAGCGAGTTCGCGTTCCTCGTCGGCTTGTTGGCGAAGACGCAGAACTTCAGGGTCTACATATCCTTCTGGACGAGGATAGTGCCCTTGCCGCTGCATGGTGCGGAGCCACGCGGTGACGTGTTCAGGTCCTGATGAGACGCCATTGGCAAGTTCCCAATCAAGATAACGCAGACACCGCGATACGTTTTCCGGTTCCCATCCCTGTAGCTGATAGGCACGCTTCAGTTGTGCCAGATGGGCTGGTCCGAAACCGGCATCCGCTGCGAAGGGCCACAAAATGGCGATAAGATCCCCATCCGTATTCCATATACACGTGTCCTCAAGTGGTAAAGAGGGGGGTATCTCAGTTTTCATGACTGTCTGTGGCTGCTGTTGATAGGGCATTGACTGTCTAGCGCGTGAAGAAGCAGTCATTGTCGGTAATGGATTGTCATCAATGAATTCAACACACACACCATGAGCGTCCCCCGTGCGAACTTGTGTAGTACAGATGACGCCCTCACGTACAAGGCGGCTGATGGTGTTACGGACGGTGCCGTAGGAAAGCCCGATAGCCGGAGCAAGGCGTTTTAGGTTAACGACGACCTGGGGGGATTGTTGCCTCAGCGCAGTGAGTGCATCTAAAAGGATCTGGCGGGCTCCGCCAAGGTGGGCGTCTTGAAGGGTGGCCGCAATGATGGACGGCGAAATACCTTGGGTGATACCATGTTGTGTGGTTATATCTTGTTCTTGTTGAACTTTTCTAGATCCAATAGGTTGTTTATGGTCATCCTCCACTATAGTGATTGCTTGTGACAATTTAAAGCTGTCATCTTGCAATGGAGAATGTGCGACGGTGGATCTTGGAGTGGTAACAGGCTTAGATTGAAAAGGATCTCTTGGAAGAGGAGTCTCTCCGCCAGAATAAGGGGACACCGTTATTGCACTTGAATAAGCTTGACAGTCAGTGACTGTTTGTGACTGGCTATAAGATAGCTGTGAATACATTGAGCGGCTGGCTGCATCCGGTGACTTTTTTACTTCATCAGAACTGAGGGCAGTGGCTTTGTAATTCTGTTTTGGCGTAAAACTGTCATTGACAGCTGATATGCTGTTATGAAGCGCTGGAGACTGTTGGTGACAGTTCGTGCCTGTACGGAATGTTTTTGGAGGAGTAGTGGTAATGGACGGTTTTTTACTGTCTATTCCTGCTGATTTCTGTATATAGCTATCATCAGCTGTCATTGACGGTTTTTTATCGTAATTTAGGCCGGTTTGAACTGCCTGTACGGGAATATCAGAAGGTTCATCCTGAATATCTGAGAGAGTGTACGCAGAACCTGTTTCTGGTGCACAAACAGCGTTTAGAGCCTCTACTGAACGTGATTCAGAAGAAGGACTCTGAAAAGGTTCTGTTTTCTCTCCTCCAGTGAGTAGAGTAGAAAGGTCTACCTGAGGAGTTCCCTCCATATTTTCCCTTTCAGGGGATTCAGCAGGTATCTCAGGAGTCTCTACTTCCTTCTGTACAGGCGTTTGGAAGGACTTGGATGTAGTCCCTTCAAGAGGCTGCAAGGCATCAGTTACAGAATAAGTAGAGTCTACAGGTGCAGCAATCTCTCCGGATTGTTCGATTATGACGGTCGACTCTTCACAATATGGTAAATCTGTTGAAGAAACGTCAACGCCAATGGTTGCATCAGAACTTGGCGGCGTTAAGCTCTCTTCAGCAAAGGGAGGTTCTACTGCTGAGGATTCGACGGTGATTTCTGCATCGTCGGACATGGCATCTATGGCCTCATCAGATTGCTGGGCAGATTGATGCTTCGGCGGCTGGCTCATTTTGCGCATCTTAGCGGCCGCTTCTCGAAGGTCGGCACCGAGAGCGAAGGTAAAGTCCGGCATGCTTGATTTCTTAGCCATGTCAGTTCCTTACGGAAGGAAGAGGATAAAGTGGACGGAGAGGAAGGGAGCCTTTTCTTATCGAGAGGATATTTTTACTTACAGGTAACATGTGCGGGGGACAATAGAATTTGGCTCATAAGTGTACACTTTGTTTCTTCCGGGAAAGAATTGAATGTTACCAATTGTAAACTTGTAATCCGAAAATTTAGGAATATAAAACTACAAGACAGTCATCTTTTATTCCATGCCCATCTTTGAATAATCATGCGTTCTTGGGATCAAGGCGGGCTTCCATTTCCTGTGCCAACTCACGATAGCTGCGGCAGGAAGAACAACCGTCGTCATAGTCACAGACCGCAAGGTTACTCATAACAGCTTTATTTAGTGTAGTATTTCTGGGGATAGTCGTACGGAAGACCATTTCTTCGCCGAAGGTCCCGATTGCCACATTACGGATGGTTTTCGCGGCGTTATTGCGGCCATCGTACATGGTCAGCAGTACGCCCATGATCGCAAGGTTCGATTCGGTGTCAGCGCGCAGGGTTTCCGCGACTTTGATAAGATGGCTTACGCCGGAAAGGGCATAAGTGTCCTCAACCCCAACCGGAATGATGATATAGTCCGTAATGATAAGCGCATTGGTCAGGAGCGCACCCTCAATGGTGGGCGGGCAATCCAGCAGAATGTAATCGTAGGTGTTCAGAGCTGCCTTATCGAGCGCTTGCCGGAAACCGAAAAAGCGCTTGATGGAATTGGAAAGCGTGCTTACCGTAGCGTATACGTTCAGATTGGCAGGGATCAGATCCAGCCCTTCGTATTTGGAAGGCACGGCCGCTGCCGAAAACGAGAGCCCGGTAAAGAGGTTTGCCACTGTGCGGGGTTGCTCGTATGGGGATACGGTTCCGAGGGTCAGCGACGCGTTTCCCTGAGGATCACAGTCCACAACAAGCACACGGCGTTTGCGTTTAGCGAGGCAATACGCTACGTTAACAGTGCTCGCGGTCTTGCCTACGCCACCTTTGTGGTTTGCAAAAGCAATGACTTTCGCTGCCATGAGATCCTCCAATTTGCGTGTGATGTGTCGAATTTTTTGCATGATACTCAAAAAAAGTCAATGATCATCCTCAATAAAAGCGGTAAATGGATGCGGGCAATACTCGCCATCAGTGTTTTTTAGAGTCGGAAATGGACGGCTGGGCCGAGGGAAGAAAGGCCTTTTGCGGAGTTTGACACCTTTTTCTTCTATGGATGCGTGCCCGGCACCTCCGGGGTTCAGCACTTTCCGGCGGCTCTTGCGCCGTCCGGATGGCAAGCTGGCGCTCTAATGCGGAATGTTGCCATGACCAATAAGATGAAATCCGTGGGTGAAGCGTTGCAAGGCTTTCTTGAGACGGCTGTCCCCTCCCCTCTTTCTGCTGAGGAGCGGGAACGCCTGAGGCTGTATAATCCTACGCTTGCCGCACAGATCGATGCGCTCGACTGGAAGGATGTTCCGTCGTTTATCGTTGCGATCATTGAAGAGTGGCGTAGAAGTGGAAGCCCTTCCTCCAAAGCTTGTCATCCGCTTGCCGCGCCTGAGGAGCGGAAACGGCCCTCGCCTGTGAGCCTTGAGGAGCTGGCTCGTGAACAGGCGCGAGAGGTGGCGTGCGAGGTTGTCAGGACGGCTTCTCCAAAGCCTATCCCTGCGCCTAGCCCGGTTGAGAGCGCCCCTGTCGCAACACCCCTGCCAGCTCCTAAGGAGGAGGAACGCCCTTCGCTTTGGTGTGGCTATCCAACCAGTATTGCACGTGTTTCGCCATTTTTTCCGATGAATAACCTTGAAAAGGGACGCCGGGACGCTCTCATGCGTGATCCCGATATTACATCGCGTGAAAAAGGCAGCATCGCGGCATCAGGGGCTTTCTTCTTTAAAGAACGCATTTCTTCGGGGCCGTGGGGTGATATCCTTTATACAGGGCCGAAACTCAGTGTTGAGGAAGAGGATGTGCTGATGGCTCTGCTGGCGATCATTGAATCCGGGGCGGAAGGGGCCGAGGCTCGTCATGCCCGTTCGGCAGGAGCACTTCCCGTGAAGGATACGGAAGAAGGTTTTGTGCCCGTCGCCCCAAATCTTCCCGAGGCGCCGTATGTTTCTGGCGGCGTGGAGGCTTTTCCGGAACCCGTGCGTTCGGCATTCCCGGAGAGCGGTACGGGAAAATTTACGTATCGTGGCCCATTGCTGCCGATTCTGCGTCTGATGGGGCATAAAAGGCCGGGAAAGAACCATTATACGCGCTTGGTAACTGGGCTCACATGCCTCGCGCACGGGACTATAGAATTAGTGGTGCGTGAAAGAGGGCAGGAGACGTTTTACGACCTCACGCACATTATCTCGAATTTGCGCCTGCGCGGGAAAAATGATGCGGAACGGGATATTTCAGTAACGATCAGCCCGTTCTTCCGGGAAATGTATGTGGCCAATCGGCTCACTTGGATTGACGTGGCCAAACGTTTTCAGATCAGGGGAAGTATTGCGAAGGCTATGTATCGCTTCTGCCAGTCGCACAGGGAAAACCCTGTTTTTCGGGGGGATATCCGCACGCTGGCATTGGCGCTGAATATGGATCTGCGTTCGCCGTTAAAGGAAACACGCCGACAGATTCGGGACGCCATCGCGGAACTGGCGGAAAAGAAGGTGTTGGAGAAAACCAGTATTCTGACCAAGGGGAATATCGTGATCCTCAACCGTACAGCTGAAGCCCTCCCGTCCCGGAGGCGAGGGCGCAGGAAAGAGGACTAGACACAAGCGAGGCCGTGTTAAACGGCCTTTTTTATGTGCTACTCTGGCGCCTTACGCGCAAGAATGGCCTCGTAGTCCTCACTGGCGTTCCATCATTATAATATATATTCCCCTCCGTTTTCCCTGTTGGCAGTGATGGGACATCTCTTCTGCCAGTGGCCGTTTGAACGTTTTGTGTATTAATAAAATATACAATATTTTTTTCAGTATGTTAAATATATTTAGTGGGCATATTGCCGTATGGGTGCCCACCAATGTTCTTCCATGCTTTCTTCTGAAAAGCCATGTGACAACTGATGCATGTCATAATCCGTCACGAACTCACCTTAGCTGTCATCACCGATAACATGCTGTTTTCGTTGACACCTGGAACAACGTTTCAGAATTTCCCGTTTAAGCCCTCGGCGGGCTTAGGGGAATCAAACATAAGGGAATATGATCTTTTTGAATCATTTTAACATAATATTTCAATATATTAAGGTAAAATAGCGAGTATTTTGCCGACTTGTTTTGGATGGAAAAAATTTATGGCCTCCGCTTTGAGATGACACCTCTCTACCGTATTTCAGCGTTTGTCATTGATGCAAATAAAGCTTGTTATTTTAACATAGTATAGTTTATTCGTGACCATTTTGCCGTGTTGTTTTTGTATGTCTGACAGTGCCAGTCCGGAGCTATCATTGTCAGTCATCCACTGCTGTTTGCAGATGTTGTCTGGCGGTAACAGGTGGTGATGACTAGAAACAGTTTGTTCAAAGAAACCGACGGAGAAACGCGCTGGATGGATACCTGTTGAAAGTTGTCAGTGACAGCCGTTGACTGATGAAAATGACTGTGGAAACAGTATGCTCAAGAAAAGTCACTCTCAGAGAAGATGTTCTTAGCTCTTATGAGAAACGGTACGGGCTGGGAGTGCCTGAAGGGCGCCAGCGTACAAGAAGCTCGACGTACCACACTCGCGGAAGATTCCGCACGTCAAGGATTACGGCTAGACAGCCTCATCCGGTGGCAGGGCGGCATGGAAGAGGAGATCCGCTTGAGGTGGCCATGCTACCGTAAGAACCTCATGACGGGAAAAAGTATCGCCCCGGTTCGGCGGTCGAACCGGGGCGCAAGGAGGAGGTTGGGTCGAAGAGGTCGAGAGGGCTCCGACCCGTTGTGCTCGTAAGGAAACGAGCATTTCGAAGGAAGACGTTCTTAGCGCTTACAGAGTTTCGATGACAGCCTTGGTCCATTCCTGGATTTCCGGCTGGTCGGACTGGGCCTGTCCGTCGATTTTAAGGCCTTCAACGACGACATCCGCGCCAAGCCGTTCAAGAGCGGCTTCGATAACGTCGACAGCTCCACAGAAGTATGTGAAGTTGCTGTCCCCTGTAGCGAAACAGGCTACTTTGTGCCCCTTGGCGTTGATGAGGTCGAACTGCTGGAACAACGCGTCAAAGTCGTCCTGCAGGATTATTTCGTCGTCGCCCCATGCGGAACAACCGAAAAGGATCATATCCCATCCATCGCAAAGGCCGGGTGCACTGGCGTCAGCGGCGTTGAGGAGGGTAGTCTCATGCCCAGCTTCTTGGATAAGGCGTCCGAGGATTTCCGCGAGAGCTTCCGTGTTGCCGGTCGTGGAGCCGTAAACAATCAGTACTTTGCTCATGATGTACTCCATGATGAAACGGTTTTGTCCTTGCACTCTCGCTCTTTTGGGCTGGAAAAGGCAATGAGAACACGCGAAGCTGAGAAACACCCATGTATTAGGAAATTTCTTTGCCGGATGCCGAAGGACTGCTTCCGAGGGGGGGGGATCGGCATCCGGCTGGGAAGCCGGGCCAACCACTTCCCGGCTTCTGTGCCGATTTCTCGGCAACAGTTTGACTGGAGACGGGATACTGCCTGTTTCCTCGTCGTCCGTAAAAAGATAATAATGAAATTGAAATTCTTTTTCAAGTATAATTTTTGTTTTTTATGGCACTCCCGGAAAGAATCTATGCTAATACATTGAAAATAAAAGATAAAATTTATATTTTGTAAAAAAGAGGATTCCTCTAAAGAGATGAAAAACAGAAGATGGAACCGTTCCTGGGCGTATCCGGCTGCATCTGCCATCCGGAAGCCCCATGTCGTTGTTATGCGAGGAGAGGGAGAGATTTGTGCATTTCCAAAAACACGCCGTACATTGTGGCCTGCCTCTAGAGACAGTGGCTGGAGCGTTGTTCTTTAAACGAGCTCTCGTTTCAAAGGGAAAACACTTCAGAACGCTGCGGGCAGAAATTCGATCTTTATGGAACCCTCTGGGAAGGGAGATAGATGCAAAGTGACAGCGTTGGGGAAGGGGGGCAGAAAAGCCTCCCTTCCCCAACGCTTCTGTATCCTCTCAAAAGAAATGTACGCTTGCCGAATCCACCATCGCCGATCATCGATCCTTGGCAAGCGGTTCGAAGGCGGTGTACTGCGGCAGGAAAGCCAGTTCTACGGTCCCGACGCGCCCGTTGCGGTGCTTGCCGATGATAAGTTCCGCGATGCCTTTTTTCGGCGTATCGGGCTTGTATACCTCGTCGCGGTAAAGGAAGATCACGATGTCCGCATCCTGTTCAATGGCTCCGGATTCACGCAGGTCCGAGAGCATGGGGCGGTTGTCTTTACGTTCTTCAACTTTACGGTTGAGCTGCGAAAGGGCCACGACCGGTACGTCGAGCTCTTTGGCTATAGCCTTGAGCGAGCGGGAGATATCCGAAATTTCGAGTTCACGGGAGTCCGTGCGCCGTGAAGAGCGCATAAGTTGCAAATAGTCGACCACGATGAGCCCGAGGCCGTGCTCGGCCTTGAGCCGCCGTGCCTGTGAACGGAGTTCAAGAGTGCTGATGGCGGGCGTTTCGTTGATGAACAGCGGCGCGGTCCGGAGCAGATCTGCGGTTTCGAAGAAGCGTGCTCCCTCGGCTTTGCTGAGGCGGCCTGTGGAAAGCTGCTCCTGCGGAATCTTTCCCCACAGGCTGATCATACGCTGGACAAGCTGGTGTTCGGACATTTCCAGCGAGAAAATGCCCACGGGCGCGCCTTCGCTGATGGCGGCACGCATGGCGAGGTTGAGGGCGAGGGCGGTTTTGCCCATCGCAGGGCGCGCCGCGATGATGATCAGATCCGAAGGCTGGAGCCCCCGTGTGATGGCGTCGAGTTCGGGATAGCCAGTAGCGAGCCCGGTGATCCCCCCCTCTGCGGGTTTGAGCACGGCGTCCACCACGTCTCCCACGAGCGCCTGCACCGGCCGGAATCCGCCGGAACTGGTGCGGCTGGATACCGCCATAACGGATTGCTCGGCCTCGTCGATGAGCCCGGCCAGATCCTTTGAAGTGTCGAAGCCCGTCGAAACGATTTTAGCCCCCGCCTCGATGAGCCCGCGCTGGATGGATTTGTCGCGTACGAGCTTGGCATAATACTCGGCGTTTGCCGCGCTGACATGCGACTGCGCCAGATCCGCGATATAAGCCGCGCCGCCCGCCTGTTCCAGCGAGCCTTGATCGCGCAGATGTTCCGCAAGGGTAACGAGATCCACTGGCCGGTTATCGGTGTGAAGCCCGAGGGCGGCCGCGTACAGCGTCTGATGCGCGGGCAGGTAAAAATCTTCCGGGTGCAGCATGGGGGCGATCTGCCCCATTGCGGAAGGGCGCAGGATCAGTCCGGCGAGCACGGCCCGCTCGGCTTCCACACTGTGGGGCGGGACCCGGCGCGCGAGATCCGTTGTGGCTGTTTCGAATTCTGTCTTCATGGCGTTGTGTGAAAAAGGTTGGAGGCGCCGTCCGCGCCCTTTCTTCCGAGGGTAGGATTTTTCGGCGAAAAGGGAAAGGCCTGCCAAACGAACTCCTTCGGCCTGTTGAAGCGCTGATCCACAGCCGTTTTCCTGTTTGGGGCAGGGTGGCTTCTGCTTTTTCTGTGGGCGGATGAAGCTTTCTTATGTCCTCCTTTGTTTTCTGAAATACTGAGGAGGCCCTCACAGCCCTTGCGCATGAAGGTGTTTCGGGGGATCGCGGAGGGCATTTGGCCGTATCCCGGTGGCCGATATACCGAAAAAGGGTGGGTATGGAGCCGCATCCTGGAGGGCATATTGCCGCAGGTGGTCATTCTGACGAACCGTACCACTCCTGCCCAACGATAAGGGCAGGCTTATCCCGCTCCGCCTGAGGGCGCCGGGGTTTGCCATCCTTTTCCGTACGGCATAACCCCCGTTATGGATATGAGGATTTTTATATTTTTCGCCGGGTTTTCACTAAAGGGGTTGGAATGCTTCCTTGGAGCATGTGCATCATACTGCGTAACCTGTTTTTGCAGTCAAGGTAACGGTACGGGAAACGATTGTATGGTAAGGGAGGTGACCGTTTTCCATCTTCCTTTTACGTAGCTGTCCTATTGCTGGGGCCCCTGTGTGAAGAAGGGGAACTGTCCCACATCCGAAAAACCGCGATTCATTCATGGGAAGATAATCTCTTCAAGAGCCTGTATTTTCCCGTTTGAGGCGCCTTTTTGCCTCCTTGACGCCCTTCGGGACACAGGCTAGTGATCACAAAATATTTTTTGATCTGGTGCCCCTATGCAAACAATCGCTTCCCGTTCCGAGGACGTCGTCCGCCGTTTTTTTGATGCTTACCTCCATTTACGCGATCTGGATAAAACGCTTGAGTGCCTCGCTGACGATATCCGCTGGATAGGGACAGGAGATTTTGAACGTGCCGGCAAGGGTTTTTGCGATTGCCGCGAGCTGCTTATCGAGGAGTTCAAGGCCACGCCGGGCTCCTTCGACGTGAAGCTGCGGAATCTCTATTCCGTGGAAGCGGGCAAGGCGTGCTATACGGACGGCGACATGAGCGTCGTCGATCCATCCAGCGGAAAAGGGGTGAACGTCCGCATTTCCGCGATGTGCGGCGAAGTCCCGGATGGGCGCTGCCTCATCCAGGGCATCCACGCCTCCCTTCCCAGCGGCGAACAGCCGGACGGCGAATTCTTCCCTACCTCTTTCCTTGGGGAAGGGAACGAGCTTTCCTCGCAGTCCCGGCGCAGCGCGTTCCAGCTGCTTAAAAACAGCATTCCCGGCGGGCTTATCGGCGGCTATATCGAAAAGGGCTTCCCCCTCTATTTCATCAACGATCAGCTCCTCGGGTACCTTGGATATAGTTCGTATGAAGATTTTGTGGAGGACACGGGAGGGATGGTTGAAAACGGTATCCATCCCGGCGACCGCGACCGCGTCAACACTCTAGTCAATGAGTCGATGACCGTCACTGACAGCTATGAAGTCTCCTATCGGATGCTCAGGCGGGACGGGTCCTACATTTGGGTCCTTGACCGGGGATTGCGCAATATTTCCGAGGACGGGCGGCCCGTTATCGTCAGCATCGTCGTCGACATCACCCGCTCCCATGAGCTTCAGGAGCAGCTTCAGCAAAGCGTGGTTTCGCTCAAGGAAAAGAACGCCGAACTGGAAGCCTGCCACGCCGTGGTGTTCAACGGTTTTGCAAAGCTCGCCGCCGATGCCGAGTACACCATCCTTGAGGCCAATGATCAGTTTTTCTGTATGATCGGGTATACGCGGGAAGAAGTCCGCGGCCAGTTCGGCAATCGCGCCATCAACTTTGTGTATGCCGAAGATTTGATCGTGGGCAACGACGAGATCCGCAACCGCAAAGCCACCGGGCGGTTCAGCATCCCTTTCCGCGTCCGCCGGAAGGACGGCAGCGACATATGGGTGCGCCTGGACGCCTGCCGCGCGGAAGAGCGGTGGAACGGTCATGAGGTGCTGTACTGCTTCTATACCGACATTGACGAGCAGCAGCGCCGTGAGGCCGACTACCGCCGCCAGCGTTATTTTATGTCTTTGATCGATTCCAGCCTTGAGGGGGGCTTTTTCGTTACTGACGGAGGCGACGAGCGGCGCTTGGCCTACATCAGCGAGGGGATGCTGCATTTCCTCGGCTATGAGCCGGACGTTTTCCAGGGGTTGATGGCGGGCGGCCTTGAGGCCATTGTTTGCTCCGATGACGTGGCCCTTTTCCGCACCGCATGGCGCGAGGCCGTGAACGGCTGCTATGAGCAGGAATACCGCATCAGAAAGGGAGACGGGCAGGTCATCTGGGTCCTTGAAAAGGGGCGGCTCGTTGTGGACGGGGAAGGAGAGCCCGTGTGCATCTGCCTGCTCCTCGACATCACCGAACGCAAAATGCGGCAGGACGAGCTGATCCGCCAGACCCGGCTCGATCCGCTCACGGGGCTCTACAACCGCGAGTACGCGCAGCAGTTTATCCAGACGTATTTGGATATCCACCGCGGAGGGCATTCTTCCGCCCTGCTGGTGTTCGATCTCGATCATTTCAAGCGCGTCAACGATCGCTATGGCCACCTGCGCGGCGACGCCGTGCTGATCGCTTTCGCCAAGCTGTTGCAGGAATCTTTCCGTACCCGGGATTTTGTGGCCCGCACGGGCGGGGATGAATTCATCGCCTTCATGCAGGATGTCCCTTCGCGCACCGAGGCGCTGGACGTCTCCAGGCGCATCCGGGAAGCCATGTCCGCCACGCTTGGCAATGAATATGCGGATTGCAAGCTTTCCGTGAGCATCGGCGTGGCCTATTCCCATGAGCAGATCTCTTACGATGCCCTGTTCCAGCTCGCGGACGACGATATGTACCGGATGAAATTCCGAGCCCGGGGAGGCAGGGAACTGGACGATCTTCCGGTTTACGACTCGGAAGGAGAGCATTCCTGCCTGTTCCGGTATGCTTACGGCCTTGTTCTGCGCATTGATCTCGATACGGGGTTGTATACCGTGCCGTATGGGGAATTCCTCGCCCGAAAGAAGATCCCGTCTCAAGGCGACTATGAGGCCATGCTCAAGGAGGCGGTACGCTCCAACATCGTCGCTGAGGATAGCGAAGACGTGTATGCGCTTTGCCGCATCGAAAATTTGCGGCAGGTGTTCGAGTCGGACAAACGGGAACTCCTTTGCGAATACCGGGCGAAGATGTCCGCAGGGGGAACCCGTTGGATCCAGTCACGGTTCTTCTTCGCCACGTCGGGCCGTTCCCGGCTGTGCTACAGCACTATCACCGACATCACTGAGACACGGCATGAGCGCGAGCGCAGCCGCGTCGCCCTGCTGTATGACTTTGCCCTGAGTGAGGAGTCCGGGGAAATCTACGAATGCAACCTCACCCGGAACACCTTCCGCATCATCCGGCACTCCAGCGGGACGTTCCTCCCGCTTCCCGATGAGGGCAGGCTGGACGACCTGAAGGCGATGGTGAGGGAGTCCATGATCCACCCCGAAGATCTGGAGCGTTACGACAGGGTTGTCGCAAACGCCCGTTCTCTCCGGCTGAACGACGGCGTGTTGAAGGAAGATTTCCGTTGCCTGTGGCGGGATGATAGTTACCATTGGGTAACAGTAAACGTCCTGTGCGTGGAAGATGCGGACAAGCTTCATTTCGTCTGGGTGCACGGCATCGACGACCGCAAACGGCTGGACGAATTTTCCCGCGAGAATGCCGAGCTCCAGCGGCTGCATATGATGGACGAGCGTTACCGGATCATCGTGGAGCAGACCAAGAGCGTGGTGTTCGACTGGGGGCCGGAACAACAGCTGCATTATGCGCCGTATTTGGGCTCGCTGCTGGATTGCCGCAACAATCCCGGCAATGTGCCGGACATGCTCCGGTCATTGACGGTGCACCCGCGTGACATGGCCGATTTCAAGGCGTTTCACGCTTCGCTGTACCGTGAGGATCAGGTGGAGACGACGGTGCGCCTGCGCCGCCGTGACGGCGCGTTCATTTGGTGCCGCATCGCGGCGACGCTCAAGCGCGATGCGCAGGGCAAGCTCCTGCGTATTGTGGGTACGATCTCGGACATGGATGATAACGTGCGGGCACTGCGCCATCTGCGCTATCAGGCGGAGCACGATCCGGTTACGGGATACAGCAATTTCGCCAAGTTCAAGACGGACGCGGCGGAATTGCTGGCCGCTCGCGGCGACCGCAAATATTCGCTCTGGTACTGCGATATCCGCAACTTCAAGTTCATCAATGATATCTACGGATACGACATCGGCGACGAGTTGCTCAGCTATTGGGCCGAGCTCATCGCGGAAGGCGCGCGCCCGGGAGAGACGTTCGGGCGTATTTCCGGCGACAACTTTGCCCTGCTGCGGTGCTATCGGGATATCGACGATCTGGTGGCGCGGTTCCTGCGCTGTTCGGATCTGCTGACCCGGTTTGAAGGGTTGGCGAATCGCCGGTTCCGCGTGGAGATGATCGCGGGTATTTATCTGGTCGAGCGTCCAGAGGACATTCTCAGCATCGACGATATGCTCGACCGGGCGAACCTTGCGCAGAAGAGCGTAAAACATCTCAGCGGCAGCAAGTACGCCTTATATTCCGAGGAGATGCGCAAGCGGGTTCTTTACGAAAAGAACATCGAGAGCTGCATGGAGGAGGCCCTGCGCAATCGGGAGTTCTGCCTCCATCTTCAGCCGCAGGTGGATATCCAGCACGGCGACGCGCTGTTTGGCGCCGAAGTTTTGGTGCGTTGGGAGCGCCCGGGATACGGGATGGTCTCGCCCGGCGACTTCATCCCGCTGTTCGAGCGCAACGGGTTCATCGTGGATCTGGATGCTTTTGTGTTCGAAGAGGCGTGCGCCTATCTGGCGTCCCGGGGTTCGCGCGGCCTGCCTCCGTTGAGGCTTTCGGTGAATGTGTCTCGCCTGAGCATTGCGCAGGGCGATTTCCTCGACCGTTATTCAGCGATCCGTGACAAGTACGGTATCGATTCCGGAATGCTTGAGCTTGAGTGCACCGAGACGATGGTGATCCGTAACTTCGCGCTGTTCCGTGAACTGATGGCGGCCCTTCCGTCCCGTGGGTTCCGCAGTGCGATGGACGATTTCGGCACGGGGTACTCGTCGCTCAACATGCTCAAGGAGATCGCGCTCGACGTGCTCAAGCTGGACATCGCCTTTTTCCGCGACACCGAAGGCACGCCCCGCGAGCGCGCCGTGGTTGAGAGCATTGTGCAGATGGCCCGCGCACTCGGCATGTCCACCGTCGCCGAAGGCGTTGAGAAGCAGGAGCAGGTGGAGTTTCTCCGCTCGATCGGGTGCAGCGCGATTCAGGGCTACATTTTTTCCCGACCCGTCCCGCTCGCTCTCTTTGAGTCCGTCGAGGCCAGTTTTCCTCTGTATGTAGAAGGGTAGGGGGAAAACCGGGGGAGGGGGAAACTTTCTAGAGAAAGTTTCCCCCTCCCCTCCCCCGGACCCCCTCCTCTCCCTCTTCAAAGATTTTTGACCTTATCGAATCCCTGTTTGCAGTTTTCCTGAAAGGGCAGAGTGTTGTGCGGAAGGGTTCCTTACGGCGCTCTGTTTCTCCTCTTAAGCGTGGAGGCGTGGCTGTTCATGAGCCGTTACGATGCTGAAAGGCTTAGAGAAGGTGGAGTCACTTCGGGTGGTTTTTGTATGCAGGGAACGCGGGGATTCGAATAGCTAGGGATAGCTTTGGAAAGAGAGGGGGGGGCGCAATCCGCCCCGGCGGTTTTGGGAAAGGGAGGAAAAAGCTTTTTCAGAATCCCCGTCCCGGCATCCCTTATCCTGCGGAGCAGACACGGTTTCGTCCTTCCTGCTTGGCGCGGGAGAGGCGGTGGTCGGCGATCTGGATGGCATGTTCAAGGATTTCGACGGAATTGAAGGTATTGAGCAGTTCGGATTCGCCGATAAAGGATAGGCCGAAGCTGGCGGTGATGTTCAGTTCCGCGGCCGGGCCGGAAATGGGGGCCAGCGAGCAGGCTTCTCGTAATCGGTTGACGTGTTCGGCGCTTTCATCTTTGGTCATTCGGGGGATCAGGATGATGAACTCGTCGCCCCCGAAACGGCAGCACAGATCATCTGCCCGGCAGGCTTCCCGCAGGCGGCAGGCGAAGAGCTGGAGGACCCTGTCTCCGTTGGCGTGCCCGAAGTGGTCATTCACGTTTTTAAAGTTGTCGAGATCGGCAAGGGCGAGGCAGAGCGCCGAATGGGAATCCTGATAGGATTCCTTTGCGCGGCGGAGTTCGCTCATGGCCAATTTGAAGAATGTACGCCGGTTGAGGAGCCCGGTCAGGATATCCTCGTCCGTAGACATCCGGTACCGTTCAAGCAGCCGGGAAAGCTCCTCGGCCTTGCTATGCATCTCCCGGCTCATCTTGTTGAATGCCTTGGAGAAATCCCCCATGAACGACACGGATTGAGAATAATCCCCCTGCGCGACGCGCTCCATCTGCCACGTAAGATGACGCAGGTTGGCCTCTGTAGCCTTGAGTGATCCGGCCACGAATCCGCGCGCCTTGCTCCCTCTGCTCAGGTCTCCCTTGGACAAAGCTTGTACGTGCGCGCGGATTTCGGCCAAATCATAGCAGAGCTTGCCGAAAGGATCGTCTTTAGGCAAGTCGGCGATGGAATCCACAGACCACTGGGGGTCCATGAGGATGGACGTAAGAAGCGCTGTCGCTTCGTCCGTCGAAAGGGGAGCGGTCATGTATCACTCGGTAGCCGGTTTGACTTCAAAGCGGCACGTTCTGTCGCCCGTACACCAACAGTCAACTTCCTTGGCTTCGAAAGATTTACCCGTAAAGCTCTTAAAAAGGCCCGAAATGAAACCTTCGTCGTAGGTGCAGACGACATGTCCCAAATCCGGGAGTCCGGAACAGTCCAGATCTTCCGCCACCGTGAGCGTGAACTCAAGCTTGTCCATATCGGCCCGCTCAACATGGAGGATGCCGACATTCATCTCTTCAAGGGCGGCCTGAACCTTAGCGACGAAATCGCTGAATGATGCGCATTCTCCTACGTACCGTTTGCAGAATTCTGTCCCAGCGAGGAATCCCGCTTTATATAACAGCCTGTCGGACTGTTCCGTACCGTATTCAGTCTCAAGTACGTCCCGTAAAGTATATTGGAAGAGCCTGTAGATTTCAAGGCGAGCCGTCTTGCCAAGGTTGGGGCGGCCAAGCTCCATGTCACCGATATACTTCCAGTCAAAGGCATAAAGACGGTTTTCCATAGTCTCTCCCGTGATAATAAAAGAAGAAGGGCTGGCGGAATATACCGTTGTCTTCAAATGAAATCAATATGTTCTTTATTATAACCCTACAACTCCCTTTTTGCGTCGGGCTCCAATCATACCTCCATCAGCCTTGACAAAAGGGATGATTTCCTGTCTGGCACTGGCAGTGCGCGGCGTTCCGTGGACACGACAATTTGAGAGGGCTCAATCATGAAACATATCCTTTTCGGCCTTGCCGCCGTGCTGTTCGCCTCTTCCGTCGCACTGGCGGATGATCAGCTTACGGCTCAAGTGAAACCTGCCTCCGCCGAGGCGGCCCAACCCTCCGCCCCCGTTCCCGCCAAGGTTCCTTCCGGCGCTGATGCCGACGTCCATACCGCAAATTCGGAATCAGCCGCTTCCGCCGAAAAGCCCGCTCCCACCGGGGAGCGCGGCATCGGGGCTTTCTCGCTCGGCATGTCCGAAGATGAGGCGAAAGCGCTCGGCGCAAAACCCACCGACAACGCCGACATGCTCCAGCTTCCGTTCAAGTGGATGGAGGCCGATTGGACTTGCGTGGTGCAGTTCCAAGAGGGCAAGGCGGTTGCGGTAATCCTGTATGCGAATATGAGCGATCCGCTCCTCGCGCGGGTGTTCGACGACCTGCGCGCCCAGGATTGTATGCCGATAACCGTGCAGCCCGCGATGGGCCATGCCGATCTTTATCAGCTTGCGGCACAGGGAAAGAGCGACGACGAATGCTGGACGGCCATGCGCAAGCGCCTCAATGTCTTTTCCACCGCCACTGAGGGGGCCTGTTCCGTCTTGTTCACGACGCAGGGCTTTTTCAAGGCGCTTGCCTCCACCGTCAAAGATCCTTCCAAAGAGGAAGCCATCCTCACTGAACATACCGCCGCTCCCGTTTATGCCGTGAATATCGATATGTCAGCGAACCAGCTGACTTATCTGATCACTTCTTGGGGGTTCATATCGAAATGACGGATTAAGCTGGAAATGAAGAGAATTGCGCCAGGTATGTTTTTGGGCGCAGACAGGGGTTCCGGGGCGGTTCAGGCTGACTCGGGACCCCCTGTTTATATCTGGGGCCTGAGGCCGCCAGGACGTTTGTCCGTATCTTCAAAGTGTTCCCGTTCCGGTTGGCTGCTTTTACCCTTTTTGCGGTAGAAGAGGAACCGCAATTAGATATATCTATAGTTGATGCAAGCATAAATCCAATGTCAACGGACGGCAACACTTTATTGCAATATACTGTTATTACAATCAATAATAAAATTCTACTTAAATATATTTTTTTGTAGATAGCAAAAAAGCCTTGACAGGGGCTTACGTTTAGAAAATAGTTATATCAACTAATGGAGCTAGTCTGATGATGGAGCTAGACAACTGTCCCTGCTCGGGAGCGAACCTTCCCCGGTTCGTGCAGCCTGTAATTTTGGCGGTACTGTCCTCCGGGCCACTGCACGGATATCTTGTGGTCCAACGCCTTGCGGAAACAAGCCTTTTCCGCAAACAGCCTCCGGATGCCACCGGCGTCTACCGGATGTTGAGGAATATGGAGCAGGAGGGGGTGCTGGAGTCGGACTGGGAGCTTGAGAACAGCGGTCCGGCCCGCAAGCGGTACACGCTGACGGAAAAAGGCGGGCACTGTCTCGACCAATGGATGCGCACGCTGACTTCGCATCAGGCTTTCATCGCCAATTTGCTCTTGTTTTTGCAGGATGCGCGCTCAGGCATGAATTCGGAACCATGCCCTATGCCGGAGCATTCCGTTTCCCTATCTCCGCAGGAGGTGTTCCTGTCCGCCGGATCGCCTTTTCCACCCGCCTCTTGCGGTTGCGGGACACCTCAACCTTTTGCCGGAGCCGTACATATGGATACCTATTCTTTCATTGACGCGCTCAAAAATCGGGCACTGCGCGGTATGCCTGTTTCGCGGGATGAGGTGTTGCGCTTGCTGGCCCTTGCGCCGGATTCGGAAGAAGCGGCCTACCTTGGGCGTGCGGCCCGGGATATCGCGCATATTGTGGTCGGCAACGAAGGGCGGGTGTGGAGCGCCATCGGCATCGATTGCCGCCCCTGCTCGATGAACTGCGGGTTTTGCGCGTTCGGCGAAAAGTGGGGCCTGATTACGGAACAGCATGAATGGAGCGATGAAGCGATCATCAAGGCGGCGCGGGCTTTCGTGGATGAGGGCGCGTCGTGGGTGACGTTGCGGACAACGGAATTTTACGGGCTTAACCGCTTGTGCGCGCTGGCGAAAAAGGTGCGCGAGGCTGTTCCCGGGAATTACGGGCTGGTGGTGAATACCGGCGAGTTCGGGCCGCTTGAGGCGCGGGCGATGATCGCGTCGGGCATTGATGTCGTGTATCACTCCCTGCGGCTTGGGGAAGGGCAGACGACATGCTTCCGGCCCGAGGAGCGCAAGGCCACGCTGGCGGCGGTGCGGGATTCGGATCTCAAGCTGGCGCATCTGGTGGAGCCAGTGGGTCCTGAGCACACGGATGATGAGATTGCGGACGTGCTTATGACGGCACTTTCCAATGGCGCGGCCTTGAGCGGCGCGATGGCCCGCATCAACGTCAAGGGTACGCCCTTTGAATCGCACGATCCTCTTCCGGATCTTCGACTTGCCCAGATTGTGGCGATCACCCGTATCTGCGGAGGTGTGAACGTACCGGACATCTGTGTTCATCCCCCCCGCAAGGAGGCGCTTGAGTGGGGCGCGAACGTTGTGGTCGTGGAAACCGGCGCCGTGCCTCGGAATGACGCCGAGTGCTCCGCCGAGTGGCAGGGCTTCACCGTTGCCGATGCCAAGCAGCTTTTCAGGGATGCCGGATATTTTGTGAAGGATTAGCGGAATGATTGGAGGGGGGAAGGGGGACCCTTCTGTAGAAGGGTCCCCCTTCCCCCCTCCAAACCTCCCCTCT
>NZ_JNJP01000054.1 GCF_000701705.1 Bilophila wadsworthia ATCC 49260
GGGAGGGGGAAGGGCCCCTTTTGGAAAAGGGGCCCTTCCCCCTCCCCAATCTCCCTCACCTCTCCACTCCTCCCCCCTCCTCTCTCATTACTCCTTCAAAAATTCCCGCCAGCGGGCGGAGTGCTGATAATAGCTGATGCCCTCATCAAGCACCTGCTGGAGCGAGGCGTCGGGGGCCTTTACCCTGTCCTGCGGCTTTGCGGCCTCGGCGGAACCGATCTGCTGGCCGTCACGGTAGAAGTGCACCCCGCGAACAGGCCGCATGATCACCATCTCGTTGCCTTTGACATAGGCCAATTTCTGATAATTGCTCAGGAACAAACGAGATACATAGTCCGGATCGAGCGCATTCGTGCCGTAGAACTCGCCCGTATACTTGAAATGAAGCAGGGAGAGCAGCGTCGGCACGGCGTCGATCTGGCTGATCGGCTGATCGTGGCGCTCCGGTTTGATGAACTTCGGCGCATAAATGATAAGCGGAATGTGATGGTTCCCCTGCTTGATCTCCTCGCGCCCGGAACTGCTCGCCCCGTGATCCGCCACAAAAACGAACACGGTATCGTCAAACCACGGATGCTTGCGGGCCTCTTCCATGAATTTGCCGATGGAATAATCCGCGTACATGACCCCGCCGTTGCGCCCGGACTTGGATGGAATCGAAATCCTTCCGTCGGGATAGGTGTATGGGCGGTGATTCGAAGTCGTCAGCACGAAGTTGAAGAACGGCTTGCCCGCCGCATGGGAAGCGTCCGCCTCCTTGATCGCGCGGGCAAAGAGGTTCTCGTCACACACGCCCCAGATATTCGAGAACGTGATCTCTTCCGGCTGCATCACCGTACGGTCCACCACGGTGAACCCGTTCCCGGAGAAATAGGCGTTCATGTTGTCGAAATAGCCGTAGCCGCCGTAAATCCATTTGGTGTCATACCCGCGCTCGCGGAATACGCTCCAGATGCCGCGCAGGTTGTCGTTGCCCTGCAACCGCACGATGGGCATACCCGGCAGCGGCGGACGCGCCAGCGTGAGCGCTTCGATGCCCCGGACGGTGCGGGTGCCCGTCGAATAGACATGGCTGAAATAGAGCGACTCGGAAGCCAGCTTTTCCAATTCCGGAGTCAGCTTTTGCCCATCGTCGCGGAATTCGCTGAAAAATTCCGAGCCCATGCTCTCCATGAGCACAATGACCACATTCGCCCGGATTTCCTTTTCATGCGGCGCCACCTCATAGGCCAGCGACGCGGGATCGCCCACCCGGCGGGCATCCGAGGCCATCAAGGGGGCCAGCGTCGCCACGGTATCCGCATCAGGGCGCGTCAGATAAAAATCGTTGTAGGAAAGTTCGTTGGAAAAAAACGCGTGGAACAGGCTGTACAGCCCATCCTTGGACAGCTCGGTGAGATACCGATCGCCGGTATCTTCGGATATATCCATGAAGTTGACCATATTGAGCGAGCACGCGCACAAGACGAGCAACGCCGCGCCGGCAAAACGCATGAGAAGCCGCGGCACGGTGCGGACCGTGGAAAGCCAACGCCGGGCCAGCAGCGTAATGACTCCCGCCGCCACAGTAATCCCGCCCAAAAACAGGGCCACAGGGTAGGACTGGCTGATATTTCCGATCACTTCATTCGTGTAGACAAGATAATCCACGGCCACGAAATTGAAGCGGGAAGTGAATTCGTCCCAGAACAGCAGTTCCGCGACTTCCTCAAACAAGTGCCCCGCCGTGAACAGAAAGAAAAAGAGGATGGAAACCCGCCTGTCCCACCGTCCGCCGTGCCACTTCCGAGGCAGGAGCAGCAGGTACGCCAGCACGGGCAGGATTGAAAAAAGGCACGAAACCATCGTCGTTCCCACCCAAACGGGGAACGAAACCAGAAAGCTTTTCAGCGACAGATGCAGGTTGGAGGATTCCCGCAAGGCCAGTATGGAAAGTTCCGTAAGCTCTGCGAAAAAATATATGCCTATGAAAGGGAGCAACCGCCGCACAAGGTAGCGCACGGCATCCAGAAACGCATACATGATGAAGCCTCTCTTGAAGGAAAAAATCCTGTTCGGAGAGCGCGTTGTTACACAGGAACTGTTACGATTCCGTGACAACCGGGGGAGAACATCAGGACAAATATTTATACTTACAAGCTTGTTAAGAGAAAAACCGCGCAGTGCCCATGTGACAAGCAGGATGATCATCCATGCGCCGATCATTGTGAACAGCGTGTGCGAGAGGAAATGCTGTCCCCGCAGCATCTGGTAGAATCCCATACCCCAGCCCGCAATAAGCCCGGCCCCCAGACCGGCCCACCGGTCACGGCGCGACCGGAAGCAAAAGAACAGCATCATGAGCGCAAAACCGCCCGAAGCGTGCCCCGCCGGGAAACACCTGCCGGGGGAACGGCCTTCATTGGCGGGGTTCCGGCATTCCAGCACGCCCTGATGGACGTATTCGCCCCCGAACTCCTCGATCTGCTTGGGGCAATAAACGTTGGTGAACTGTTTTGCACCGCCGAGCAGCATCGGGACAAAGGCCAGACTGAGGAGCAGCAGCAAGCACCCCCTGCGGCATTCCGGCGGCAGATTCCACCGTGCGCCGCCAAGCACCCCGGCGACACAGGCTATCCCGAGAACCACCAGCAGGATTTTAGGGCCATCGTAGAAAAACCACGTCAGCCGAGCGTGCAGCTCGTTGGACACAACCCATTCATGCGTGGCGGAATCAAACCACAAGCGTTGAGCCGCCGTGTCCCAACCGGTATAGGATTCCATCAGCGCCACCAGCACGAGGAGCAGTGCCCCAACGGAAAGCTGGGCGGCGATCATGCGTTTCGTCATGTGCCGAAAACCTCTCCCGATATGCGATACGCTGGATATACGACGGGAGTGTGACGATTTCGTGGCGGGCCCAAAGGAAAAACCGAAAGGATGGGCAGGGCCGGAAAACAGCGCGTACGCCGCCCGGCTATGCCCGCTTTCGGCGGTGGGAAACACTGGCGGGTGGTCGATGGAAGGGAATGTACTGGAGAGAGGGAGATGGATGTGTCGGGGGAGAGGGAACCGTTTGACAGGCGCTCTTCTCGAAAAAAGCCCTCTCCCCCGATAGGCAATGTTGTTTCTTGTGTTGTTATCGGAGGACCGTGATCCGCCCTCCGGACCTGACCTCCACAGGGGCCTTGGCGATATAGTCGCGCAGGCATTCGATGTGCGCGCGGCCCGTGTATTGCCATTTTATTTTCTTGAAGGCGGCGAAACCGTCACCGCCCTCCGCCGCATAGTCCACCGTGGCGACGCGGTATACCGCTTCCGGGCGCAGAGGTTCCCAACCGCCCGCCTTTGTGCGGACGGATACGGCGGAAACGCGTTGCCCCACCGGTTTCGCGGGTTCCACCGAATACGTGAGCCCCGCGACCTGAAGAAACCGCCCCGCCCCGTTTTCGTAGCCGGATGCGCCATGTTCAAGCGCCCCGAGCAGTTGTTTTCCGGTCAAATCACCGACAACGAGCGTGTTGTCGAACGGCATGGTCGTCAGCAGGTCACCCATCGTGACCACGCCGGTATGCAGAGGGGAGCGCACAGTGCCGCCCACGGACAAGGCGACGGTCGCGCCGGTATCCCGTGCTCCCCAGAGCAGGGAGTCCATGAGGACGTCGCCGGACGGACATTCCTGCACGCGGCAGAGATGGGCGTCTTCCTCAAGGTCAACCTGCCGCCCGCTCGTGTCCCCGGCAAGCAGGATTTTGCCCACAGGCTGCCCGATGAGCGACCGCAACTGGGCGGCGTAGCTGTCCAGCCGTGCGGAAAGCTTCGCATCAGGCGGAACGGTGACGTTCCGGCCATCCAGAACAATGGGTTCGCCGTTCCAGCGCTGCGCGATGCCCGCGTCGTTGAAGTCTATCGCAATATGCCCAAGCAGCTTGCAGGAGGACGCCGCCGTCACGACCAGCACGGGCTCTCCGGACGGGGAGTGCTTCACAATGGGATACGGCCCGACTGCCTTGGGGTTTGTATTGGAAAGCAGGGAATGCGTATGCCCGCCGACGAACACATCCACGCCGTCCACCCGCCCCGCGAGCTCGCAGTCGACGTTCAGGCCCAGATGGGTCAGCGCGATGACAATGTTCACGCCCTGCGCCCGGAGCGACGCGACCGCTTCGCGCAAGGCCGTTTCCGCCGGACCGAACACGGCCTCCTTGCAGGGGGAGGCCAGAGAGGGCGTTTCCTCGTTGACCAACCCCACAATGCCGATCTTGCGGCCTTGGCGCTCCACGACAATCCACGGACGCGTGAGCGGCTTGCCCCCGGGTACGGGCGGAAGCGTCAGGTTGGCGGCCAGTACGGGCACATGCGTCCGCTCCACGAAACGCCGGAATTCGCCGCAGCCGTCATCGAACTCGTGATTGCCCGGCGTAAAGGCCGTATAGTCCAAGGCGTCAAGCACCTCCGCCGCCACGTCGCCTTTGAACTGCGTATAGAACAGCGTCCCCTGAAATTCGTCCCCGGCGTCAAGGAGCACCACATTCGGTTCCGCAGCGCGCACCGTATCCACGGCCTGTTTCAGGCGCACGCTGCCCCCGGACCCGCCAGCGCACTGGGCCGCATAGCAGGCCGTCCCTTTTTCAGTGGTCCCGCCGTACATGGAGTGGACATCGTTGGTGTGCAGAACCGTCAACTCAAATGCCTGTGATGGCGCCGCAAAGCACAGCAGAAGCAAAGACAGCAGCGGCAAGCGGATTTTCTTCATCATTTTTCCTTTTTATGGACGGGCCGCACCGGCACGCGGCGCGTTTGACAATCGGCACGGGCAATGGAATCCTTCCGCGGAAGAGGCACGGGCGGGCTTCTCTGGAAGCGCCCGCATGACGCGGCCCGCATTCCCGGAACATGGGGATGAAAGCCGGGGCCGCCTGATCCGTGCCTACCGATTCCCTTTCCTTTTGCCAAGAGAAAACTATGGATACCATTCGTCTCGTTTCATGGAACGTCAACGGGTTCCGCGCCCTGAGCGGCAAACCCGACTGGGACTGGTTCGCCTCCACCGACGCCGATGTGGTGGCGCTTCAGGAAACCAAGGCCGAGCCGGCGCAGATCGCCGAAGAACACCGCAGCCCCGAGGGCTGGAATGCCGAATGGCTGGCCGCGCAGGTCAAGAAAGGCTATTCGGGCGTCGCGGTCTTCTCGCGCCAAAAGGCCGCCCTCGAGCCGCTCGCCGTGCACCGCGAACTCCCCGATCCCCGTTATCAGGGGGAAGGCCGCCTTTTGCACATCGAATACCCCGCCTTCCATTTTTTCAATGTCTACTTTCCCAACGGGACCAAGGACGACGGGCGGCTGGCCTATAAAATGGGCTATTACGACGCGTTCCTCGCCCATGCCGAAGAGCTGCGCCGCACCAAGCCCATCGTGGTCTGCGGGGACTTCAACACGGCCCACCGCCCCATCGACCTCGCCCGGCCCAAGGCCAACGAGGAAAACTCCGGCTTCCTGCCCATCGAACGCGCCTGGGTGGACCGCTTCATCGCCGCCGGGTACGTGGACACCTTCCGCCACATCCACGGCGACGAGCCGCACCAGTACTCGTGGTGGTCCTACAAGCAGCGCGCCCGCGTCAACAACGTCGGGTGGCGCATCGACTACTTCTTCGTTTCGGAGGAGTTGGCCCCGGCCATCCGGGACGCATGGATAGAAAACAATGTCTATGGTTCGGATCACTGCCCCGTGGGGCTGGAATTGGCCATAACATAGCGCGCAGATGGCGGACCTTCCGCATCCATATGCGGAGAGCAAAAACTTGCGCATGATAAAAAACGGAATGCGGAGCCGCCGCGCCACCGGATAGACAACGGGGCGGCGGCTCCGTTCCTCTTCAGAAGGAAAGCCGGAAGGCATGGCGGGGAAAGGAAGGGGATGGAAACGAAAAAACCCTGCCGAAGCAGGGTCTTTCAAGACAAGTGAGTGGGGCGAATGATGGGACTTGAACCCACGGCCCTCTGGGCCACAACCAGATGCTCTGCCAACTGAGCTACATCCGCCACATGCAGCTGTGGTCTTTATATCAGAGCCATATTAACGTCAAGCCTTTCCGCAATATTTTTCCGATTTCCGCATCCCGAGGCCACCCGGGGAAGCCCGAAGATGCTCCTTGACCAGCCAAGGAACCCGATAGTATCTTGTATCCTTTCCTCAGCTTCCGCAAACGGATCGCGCCAGCGTTCCGCCCTCGCGCGGGGCACCCTCCATCCAACCGGCAACGCCCGGCTTTTCCGGGCCCACATACAGGGACAGTTCATGGACAAACTGATCATCGAAGGCGGCGTTCCGCTGACCGGCGTCGTGCATGTGAGCGGCTCCAAAAACGCGGCTCTCCCCATCCTCATGGGCAGCATCCTGCTCGACGAACCCGTGACCTACACCAATGTCCCGGATCTGCGGGATATCCGTACCACCTTCAAGCTCCTTGAACTGCTCGGCTGCCCGAACGCCTTTGAAAACGGGCAGGTCACCGTGACCCCCGGCGCGCTCAGCCCGGAAGCCCCCTATGAACTGGTCAAAACCATGCGCGCCTCGGTGCTCGTGCTCGGCCCGCTGCTGGCCCGGCTCGGCGAAGCCCGCGTAGCCATGCCCGGCGGCTGCGCCATCGGGGCCCGCCCTGTGGATCTGCACCTGTCAGCCCTCGAAAAGATGGGGGCGCGGTTCGATCTTGAGGACGGGTATATTCTCGGCCGCTGCCGCAAGCTCAACGGCGCGCACATCCATTTCGACTTTCCCACCGTCGGCGGTACGGAAAACCTGCTCATGGCAGCTGCACTGGCCGATGGAGAAACCATCCTTGAGAACGCCGCCCGCGAGCCCGAAGTCGTCGATCTTGCCCGCTTCCTCATCGCCTGCGGCGCGCGCATCGAAGGCCACGGCACCAGCGTCATCCGCATTCAGGGCGTCCCGCGCCTCGGAGGCTGCACCTACCGCATCATGCCCGACCGCATCGAGGCGGGAACCCTCCTCGCCGCCGCCGGGATCACCGACGGCGAGTTGCTGCTCACGGACTGCCCCTTTGAGGAGCTTGACGCCGTGATCGCCAAAATGCGCCAGATGGGCATGGAAATCGAACCCACCGCCGACGGGGTGCTGGCCCGCCGCTCCTGCGCCCTGCGCGGGGTGGACGTGACCACGCAGCCCTTCCCCGGCTTCCCGACGGACATGCAGGCGCAGATCATGTCCCTCATGTGCCTTTCCGAAGGTTCCGGGGTCATCAGCGAAACCATTTTTGAAAACCGGTTCATGCACGTGCAGGAGCTCGTCCGCATGGGCGCGGATATCCGCCTTTCCGGGCATACAGCCATCATACGCGGCGTCCAGCGCCTTGCCGGGGCTCCGGTCATGGCCTCGGATCTCCGCGCCAGCGCCTCTCTCGTGCTCGCCGGGCTCGCCGCCAAGGGGACCACGACCGTCCAGCGCATCTACCACCTCGATCGCGGTTATGAGCACATCGAAAACAAGCTCAACGCCGTAGGTGCGCGCATCCGCAGGGAAGCGGAATAGCGAAAGAAAAATTGGGAAGGTTGCGCAACAGGGGCTCCTCCGCCCGTATGGCAGGGCCGTACAGCCCCCCGCGCAATGCCGGTTCTCATTTTCGGCACGGGCTCTTTCCGTCAGAGTTCACCAGGGACATTCCCCCGAGCAGACCCCGACCACAGGAGAAAAACGATGGATACCACAAAGATTCTGGCTGACCTCAAGAAGCGTCCCGGCTTTACCGAAAACGTGGGCATGGTGCTGGTGCACAACGGCGTCGTGCGCGGGTGGGCACGGGCCGACCATGCGCCCGTGAAATCCATGAAAGTCTCGTATGACCGCGCCAAGATGGACGCCATCTGCCGCGAGATGGAACAGCAGCCCGGCATCTTCTGCATCCATGCCGAAGCCGTGGAAGGCGAACTGAAGCCCGGCGACGACGTGCTGTTCCTCGTCGTGGCCGGGGACATCCGCGAACACGTCAAGGCGACGTTCTCGGAACTCCTCGACCGCATCAAGGCCGAAGCCGTCATCAAACAGGAATTCACCGAATAGGTTTGTCCAGGAAAGCCCCTGCCCGGCTTTGCCGCGCTGAAGCCAAGGCCGGAGCAGGCGCTTTCCCGTGCAGCGCGACGGCAACAAGCCGTAATCCCCACGGGCTTTGACGCGATATATGGCGGCAAGGCCCAAAAAAATGTCCGCAAGGGACTTTTTCCATGAGCAAGAAAAAAGATACGCCGCGTCCGCTTCCCGATACGCTCGGCCTTCCCCCCACAGGGGCCGACTCCCATGCCCACCTCGACTCCGAGGGGATCATCGAACGGCTCCCCGAGGTTATGGGACGGGCCCGGAGCACGGGCCTTGCCTCCATCGGGCAAGTGTTCCTCGGCCCCGCCGCATACCACGCCAACAAGGGCACGTTCGCCGGCTATCCCGGCGTTTTCTTCCTGATGGGCATCCATCCCTGCGACGGACAGGAGTGTACCGGAGCCACCCTCAAGGCCATGCGCGAAGCCTTTGCCGAAGATCCCAGGCTGCGGGCCGTCGGTGAAATCGGCCTCGATTTTTACTGGAAGGACTGCCCGCCCTTCATCCAGGAGGAAGCCTTCCGCGTCCAGCTCGCCCTCGCCAAGGAAACGGATCGCCCTGTGGTCATCCATTCGCGCGACGCGGCAAAGGACACCCTGCGGATTCTGGAAGCCGAAGGTTTCTCAGGACGCCCCGTGCTGTGGCACTGCTTCAGCGGCGACGCCGTGGATTTTCTTGATCGTTTCCTTGCCAACGGCTGGCACATTTCCATCCCCGGCCCCGTGACTTATCCCGCCAACCACGACCTGCGCGAAGCCGTGAAACGCATCCCGCCGGACCGCTTGATGGTCGAAACCGACTGCCCCTATCTTTCGCCCGTGCCGTGGCGGGGCAAGCCCAATGAGCCGGCACTCGTCGCCTTCACCGCCGAAACCGTGGCCCTTGAGCGCGGCATGGACCCCGCCGAACTCTGGACGCTCTGCGGCGACAACACCCGGCGCTTCTTCAACGCACCCGCCAAAGGGCTATAACCTGCCACTCCCCTTAACAATCTCCAATAACCTCTTATACTATCACCATTGCCGCGAAGCGTCTTGGCCCGAAACGATTCAGGACCACACCGGAGCCTTGCTCTCCATTCCTTCCCGTTTCCCTTCCATCCTCAACAGTCCGCCGCGCCACCCGAACCCCGAACAGGGATTCGATAAACGCGAAAGTCTTTGAGGGATGAGAGGAGGGGGCGCGGGGATGGGAGAAGGGAACTTTCTTCAGAAAGTTCCCTTCTCCCATCCCCCGCATCATCAACCCTCCCGCACGAAACAAGGAACCATAGACGCTTCGCCGCAAATGCGATAGGTTGCAATCTACCTTGTATGCAGGCAACGCCACGGATGGGAAAGCGGCGTTCCGCGGCAGGGCATTCCCGAATTGCCGGACGGCTCGCCGCCCGTGCAGCGGATTCGACAAACCGTCCCCTCCGGCGGCCCGAGGCCGCCTCTCTGAATCTATGCAAACACCCGCATCGTCAACGGCCTTTGTGGAAACCCTGTCCTTTGATGACCCGACACTGGCCAATGCCCTGTTCGGACCGCACAACGCCCACCTCAACGTCATCGCCGAACGCACGGGAGCGGATCTCTCCACCCGGGGAACCACGCTGGCCGTGACGTCCGATGATCCCGCGCTGCGCGAACGCATCCTGAATCTGTTCACCCAGTTTTACGGCCTGCTGCGCAGCGGGCACGCGCTCCAGAGTTCCGATCTGGAGCAGGGACTCCAGCTCCTTGAGAGCGATCCGGGTTCGGATCTGCGCCGCTCGTTCCGTGACGAGGCCGTGCTCTCCCTGCCCAAGAAGACCGTCACCGCCCGCAACACAGCCCAGCGCGCCTATCTGGAAACGCTGCGCAGCAACGAAATGGTCTTTTCCGTGGGACCGGCCGGAACCGGCAAGACCTACCTTGCCGTGGCGATGGCCGTGCATATGCTCAACGCGCGGCGGGTGCGCCGCATCATCCTGACCCGCCCCGCCGTCGAGGCGGGCGAGAAGCTCGGCTTCCTGCCCGGCGATCTCGCCGAAAAGGTCAACCCGTATCTGCGTCCTCTTCACGATGCCCTGCTTGATATGCTCGGGCCCCAGAAGATGGCCTCGCTTCAGGAAACGGGCATTATCGAAGTCGCGCCGCTGGCCTTCATGCGCGGCAGGACACTGAACGACGCGTTCATCATCCTTGATGAGGCGCAGAACACCACGCGCGAACAGATGAAGATGTTCCTGACCCGCCTCGGCTTCGGCTCACGGGCGGCGATCACCGGCGACATCACCCAGATAGACTTGCCCGCGCAGGGCGAGGACAGCGCGTCGCGTTCCGGTCTGGTACATGCCCTGCATGTCCTCAAAGGCGTCAAAGGCGTTGCTTTCCGGCATTTCACTTCCGCCGACGTGGTACGCCACCCTCTGGTCGGACGAATAGTACAGGCCTATGATGACTACGAGAAACTCCCCTCTTCGCATCAATGAGCTTTCCCGGATAACGCGGACGCTGTTCCGGCAGCACCATCACGGCGTGGGCCTCTTCGTCCTGATCGCCACCCTGTTCGTGCTCTCGTTTCTGGCGGGCCTTCAGCCGCCCATGCAGTTCCGGGTGTTCATGGCCGGGGAAGTGGCCGACAGCGATGTCGTCGCACACCGCAGCCTGACGGTGGAGGACACCGAGGCGGCCAAGATCAAGCGCAATCAGGTCGCCATGCTCCAGCCCACGGTGTTCGACCTCAGCGTGACCGAAATCGCCGCGTTGCGGCAGAAGATCTTCGGTATGCTCAAGCTGATCAACGGGCAGGAAACCTCTCCCGAGGCGCAGGACGCCTTGCGCGCTTCGCTCGCGGAAAAGCTCGCAACGCCGGTCAGCGCGGATTTGCTCGCCCAGTGGATGAGCCCCGAAGTGCAGGAGTATGTCCTCTCCACGGGCTTGCCGTGGTTTGAAGATCGCTTGCGCGAGGGCGTGGTGGGCGACGTGCGCCTTGCCCTGCCCTCCAAGAACGGGATCATCGTCCGCGACGTGGACACAAAGGCGGAAACCCTGCGCCCCGACGTATCGGATATCCGTGACGTGCCCGCCGTGCTCGCGGCCTTCACGCAGAAGCTGCGCTCCGCCGAAAAGCTCACCCCGCAGGGCCGCCGCGCCGTGCTGGTCCTGTTCTCGCCGCTGATCATGCCCACGCTCACCCTGAACCGCGAGGCCACGCAGGCCCTCGGCAATGCCGTGGCCCAGACCGTGGAGCCCGTCTACTACCATATCCAGAAGGGTGAAGTCGTCGTTTATCAGGGCGAGCGCGTCACCCGCGAGAAGCAGCTCAAGCTCCAGAGCCTCTACCAGAAGCAGGAGGGGCTGATCCATTCGCGTACCGTGGCGGGAACGTTCGTCTTTTCGCTCATCCTGACGCTCGGCCTGTTCATGGCCCCGAGCGGCAAACCGGGCACCCCCCTGCGGAAAAAGGACTTTTTGTTCATCTCGCTGCTGCTGTTCGTCTTCGGCATCGCGGCGAAAGGCACCTACATGCTCGTGGGCAAGGTCGTCCAGCCGCAGGACATCGCCCTCGTCATCCACTTCTTCCCCGTGGCGGGCGCCGCGGGGCTGTGCGCGCTCATCTTCGCGGCCCGGCGCTATTGCGTGGTGGGCCTGCTGATATCCCTGTTCGCCTGCGTCATGCTCAAGGCCGACCTTCCGCTGTTTTTGTTCTTCTTCCTTTCCGCCATGCTGAATACATGGCTCGTCATCCGGGCGCAGAGCAGGCAGGACGTGGTCATCGGCATCATCCCGCTGGCGCTCGGGCAGATCATCATCGCCCTCGGCAGCGGCTGGCTGGAGGGTTTCCGGGGCGGCAACACGTTCCTGTGGCTCTTCGGCATCGTTTCCCTCAACGCCTTCATTTCCATAGCTATCCTGTTCGCCATCAGCCCGATCATCGAAATGGCCTTCCGGTACACCACCCGGTTCCGGCTCATGGAGCTGATGAACCTCGAGCAACCGCTCCTCCAGGATCTCATGGTGGCCATTCCGGGGACCTACCACCACTCGCTGGTTGTCTCCAACATGGTGGAAGCCGGAGCCAAGGCCGTGGGCGCGAACAGCCTGCTGTGCAAGGTCGCGGCCCTGTACCACGACATCGGCAAGCTGGCCTATCCCGACTATTACATCGAAAACCAGTTCAACGGCCCCAACCGGCACGACAAGCTGGCTCCGGCCATGAGCGCCCTCATCCTGCTTTCGCATGTCAAAAAAGGCACGGAACTCGCCGCGCAGCACCATTTGGGCGACGAAATCGAGGACATCATCCGCCAGCACCACGGCACGGGTCTGATCAAGTTTTTCTACGCCAAAGCCAAGGAGTCGGGCGAAAATCCCCGCATCGAGGACTACTGCTATCCCGGCCCGCGCCCGCAGACCCGCGAGGCGGCCATCGTCATGCTCGCGGACGCGGTGGAAGCCTCCAGCCGCACGCTCACCGATCCCACGCCCGCACGCATCAAGACGCACATCGACACGATCATGAAGGGAATCTTCTCCGAGGGCCAGCTTGACGAATCCGAACTGACATTCAAAGACCTTCATAAGTTGTCGGAAAGTTTTGCCCGCATCCTGACGGGGCTTTTCCATCAGCGAATCGCCTACCCTGATCTGAATAAAGACAAAAAAACGGCCAGCGACAAACCAGAACAGGCCAAAGTGCAGGCCAAGCCTGAAGAAAAAACGGAACAGCGCCCCGACGTGAAACGCACGGTCGCCTACGCGGCCTCCAGCGTGATGCCGGGCTCCTCCGGTGCGGCGGCCCCGAACGGGCCGGAGCAACAGGGCGCGGCTCCGGCGGCACCCCACACACCCGTACCCCCTTCAGCGAATCCGGGCCCGCCCATTGACCTTGTCTACCCCGTCGTTCCCGGCCCGCCGAAACCCGTCAACAAAGGGCCGCTGTCCATGAAGCCCGTGGGGAAACGCCCATGAGCCCGCTCGAACGTTTTCCGCAGGAGCAAACCGACGCGCCCTCCGATTCCGGCGCTCTCCGGCTCAACCTTTCCGGCGGCGGACTGTGCTGGCGGCTCCCGTTCTGCAGGGCGGAACTGCACCGGGCGCTCTCGGCCATGCTCCGCGCAGCCGGTTCCGGGCCCGCCGAATTGGATCTCGTCCTTGTCCGCGATGCGGGCATGGCGGACTACAACCTGCGGTACATGGGTTGCCACGGCCCCACCAATGTCTTATCTTTTCCGATAGACGAGCAGATCGCCGGGCCGGAGGACGAAGACGTCCCCGTCCAGCTCGGGAGCCTCGTCTTTTCCGTCGACACCCTGCACCGGGAAACGCTCCTGTACGGGCAAGATCCGGAGGAGCATTGCCTCAGGCTTCTGGCCCACGGGCTCGGGCATCTGGCCGGTTACGACCACGGCCCTGAAATGGATGAATTGTGTTCCGAAATGCTGTCTGCGGCAGAGGCTTGGCTGACTGCCCAATGAAGAGCAAAAGGGGAACAACTACTTGCCATTTCCATAGCGCTGTGATAGATGCCCTCCAATATGGAAGCGCCTCAGATGTGCCCCCACACATCCGGTGGCTTTCTGCGGGCTCTGCATTGGGGTCCGTCGAGTGGTGAGTGATTCCATCAGATTTTTCGATTTCATTCTGTATGGAAAAGCGTGACAGGGTTTCCTAGTCACATAAACTGTCCAAGGAGGACGCACACATGGCTGAAGTCACCTACAAGGGTAAAACCTTCGAAGTTGATGAAGACGGCTTCCTGCTCAAGTTCGATGAGTGGTGCCCGGAATGGTTGGAGTACGTGAAGGAATCCGAAGGGATTACCGATCTGAACGAAGACCATCAGAAGATTCTCGACTTCCTTCAGGACTACTACCGCAAGAACGGGATCGCTCCTATGGTGCGCATCCTGTCCAAGAACACCGGCTACAAGCTGAAAGAAGTGTACGAACTCTTCCCCTCCGGCCCCGGTAAGGGAGCCTGCAAGATGGCTGGTCTGCCCAAGCCCACCGGCTGCGTGTGATCCCATCTTAGGGAAGATGACGCGCCGTAACGCCTTTTGGTAAGCGGCTGCGTACGCATTGTTCCCATACAGGGCGAGAGGTTTCCTCTCGCCCTGTTTTTTTGTTGTTATCTCTCATTGAAAAGACCCGGTTTCGGGAAAAAAATACAAGTAAGGCTCTTTACCTTTGTACGGCCCACAGGTAGAGTCTCATTCAAGTGAATATGGCAATGCCGAAAGAACGGTTTCGCCGGCCGGATAACGCTAGAGGATGCCCGGCCGGGTCGACATTGCAGCACCTCCTGAGCAAGGGAAAGGCCCAAAGGGGCCTTGCAGCACATATTCGCTGTCAATTTTGCAGGACGCTTTGCCCTTGCCGTTCCGGACGGGGTGAAAACGCCTAACTCAAAGAAACGGAGGCTCACATGAAATTTTCCCGTTCTATTGTCCTCGCCGTCGCCCTGATCTTCGCTTGGGCCACGGCCGGTTTTGCGGCCCACTCGGCCGAAATCTGCCAGAAGCGCATTGAAAGCTTCAACTATCTGGTGGACTACTCCGGCTCCATGATGATGAACTTCCCCTCCGTCGGCAAGACCAAGATGGCCGTTGCCAAGGAAGTCATCAAGCGCGTCAACGACATGGTGCCCGAACTCGGCTATCAGGGCGGCCTGTACACCTTCGCTCCTTATGGCGCGGTCGTGAACCAGGGCCCGTGGGTTCGCTCCACCCTCGCCGCCGGCGTCGACAGCCTGAAGGACAATCTGGAAACCTTCGCCCGCTTCACGCCCATGGGCGACGGCATCCAGGCCCACAACGGCATCATCAGCCAGATGACCCCGCGCGCGGCCGTCATCCTCGTGAGCGACGGTGAAAGCAACCGCGGCATCAGCCCCATCGACGAAGTCAAGGCCATCTACGCCGCCAATCCGAACGTCTGCTTCCATGTGATCTCCGTCGCCTCCTCTCCTGAAGGCCAGGCCACTCTGGACGCCATCGCGGCCCTCAACGCCTGCTCCGTGTCCGTCAAGGCCATCGACCTCCTCAAGAGCGACGCCGCCGTCGACAAGTTCGTTGGCGATGTGTTCTGCCAGGAACGCGTGGCCGTCGTTGAAGACGTCGTCGTCCTCCGTGGCGTCAACTTCGCCTTCGACAAGTACGACCTGACCCCCGAAGCTCAGGGCATCCTTAATGAAGCCGCCCGAATCATTATGGAACACCCGAACATGAAGGTGCAGCTCCTCGGCTGGACCGACAGCATCGGCACCGACGCTTACAACCTGAAGCTCTCCCAGCGCCGCGCTGACGCCGTGAAGAACTATCTGGTTGCCCAGGGCGTGCCCGCCAGCCGTATGATTGCCATTGGCAAGGGCAAGTCTTTCCGCTATGACAACAATACGGAAGAAGGCCGGTACATGAACCGCCGTACTGAACTGGTCTTCATGGACTAGTACGCAAGCAACAATCAACAAAGGCCCGGCGGACTCTCGTCGGGCCTTTTGTGCTCAAGAGGACCTTTCCCCAATGCAGTTAATCAAGAAATCCGCACTGTTCGCTCTGGTTCTTTCGTCCGCCCTGATCTGCGGCCAGCAGGTTCAGGCCGCTAAACCCAGCGCCGCTCCCGCTCAGGAAACCACCCTTGAGGTGAAGGCCAAACTCGACGCTTTCGCCAAGAGCTACGTGGCCCGCGCCAACGACACCCTGAAGAACAACCGCCAGAACATGTCGGTGACCAAGCAGGGCAAGGGCTATGTGGCCCGTTACACGGAAGTGGACGCCTCCACCATGACCACGGAAATCTACCCCGGCAAGGGCCCCGGCTGCGAATACGTGGGCCACATCGTATATCTTGAAAAAGTATACGAATGCACCGGCAAGACCATCTCCGAGGCCAAGACCGGCACCTTCACGACCCCGAAAGCCCGCCGTATCCGCGAACTGACCCGTTACGACGGCAAAAAGTGGATCTACTAGCCGAATGAACACGGGGCGCTGCCCCGACCCTTGGCAGGGCTCCGCCCTGCACCCGCCGGGGGGAACCATTCCCCCCGGCCCCTCAAAAAAGAGTACGGAAAGGCCGGACGGTGTTGCCGTCCGGCCTTTCCGTACTCTTCAGCGGCGCAACGGTTTACGCCACATCAGATACTCTTCTCAAGCCGCCTGTCCATCCAGCGCCCTTTCAGCCTTTCCATACAACGGAACTCCTGACGCGTAACCTCCCCGCCACTCAAAAGCCTTAGGAAGAGAGGGGGAGGTGCAGAAGGGCAAGAGGAAGCCCTTTCCTCTCCCCTCCTGCCGTCTTCATAGATTAGCTCAAAAGAAGCTGAGGACCGTCTCTGAGAGGCAAAACGTGCCCAACAAGCCATCCGGGCTCACCGAGAGCGGCAAGGCGCTCCAGAGCCTCTTCTACGCGCTCCTGAGGCACAGCCAGCACCAGCCCCCCGGAAGTTTGCGCGTCGAATACGAGGGTGGCCCTCAGGCTGTCCACATCGGGGCTCACGAACGTACGGCAGGAACAATGCCTGCGGTTGGCATAACTGCCCGCAGGAATCAGGCCGTCAGAGGCGAACGCCTCCACGTTGTCGATAAAAGGCAACGAGGCGGTGTCTATCTCGACGACGACCCGGGAACCCCGCGCCATCTCCAGCAAGTGCCCGCCGAGCCCAAATCCCGTGATATCCGTTGCGGCCTTGAGGTTCATGGCCCGCAGCACTTCGGCGGCGTTCGCGTTCAAATGGGTGGCCCAACGGTAGAGATCTGCTTCGGCCTTGCCGCTGCCGTCCCACTGTGCCTTGATTGCGGTCGCCAGCACGCCCGTGCCGAGCGGCTTGGTCAGCACAAGCGCGTCTCCGGAACGCAGCCCGGCGTTACTGGCCACGGAGTCAGGATCCACATAGCCGGTCACGGACAAACCGTATTTGATTTCCGCGTCTTCCAGCGTATGCCCGCCGGCAAGCACGGCTCCGGCCTCGACGATTTTTTCAAGGCCGCCCGCCAGAATCTCGGCAAAGACCTCCAACGGCACATCCTGTGCCGGGAACGCCGCGATATTCATCGCCGACCACGGAACCCCACCGACGGCGTACACGTCCGAAAGCGCGTTCGCCGCCGCAACCTGACCGAACAGCCGGGGATTGTTGCCGAGAGGACTCAGCACATCCACCGTCTGCACCAGCGCCATTCCCGCAGGCGGCGTGCGGAGGATCACGGCATCCTCGTTGTGCTCAAAACCGTGCAACACGCGCCCCTCCGGGTCCGGCACACTCGGCAGGGACGCCAATACCTGCTCCAGCAACTCTGGAGCCGTCTTCGCCGCTCAGCCGGCGGCCTTGGCTTTGTCCATCAGTCTGAACGACATGACATGCTCCTTGAATGAAGGTTGATGACGGAAGAGCCCCCCCCAAAACCTAAGGGGAATACGGCACGTGTCTCCTTTTTCCTCAGACAGCCCACCTCCACCATTCGAGGGAAGGGCTGAAGCTAGAACGCTTCCCTGTCCAGCACGCGGCAGCCGATAGCCTCGGCCAGATGGGGAACGCCGATGGATTCCGATCCGGCGAGATCCGCAATCGTCCGGCTTATCCGCAAGATCCGCGTATAGGCGCGGGCGGAAAGCGCCAGCCTCTGCACGGCTTCCCGCAGAAAAGCCCTTTCCGGCGCTCCCATGCAGCAGTGCTTCTCAAGGAGGCTGCCGGACAGATCGGCATTCGTCCGGCAATAGGGAACCTCCGCATAACGCGCTTGCTGTACGGCCCGCGCAGCAAGCACTCGTTCGCGCATCCGGGCCGACGTCACAGGCGAGGCCCCGGCCTGCAGCTCCTCGTAAGGGACGGCGGGCACATTGATATGCAGGTCGATGCGGTCCAGAAGCGGCCCGGACAGCCGCGCCCGATAGCGGCGGATCAGCCCCGGCGAACAGACGCACGTATGCCGGGGATCGGTGGCATAGCCGCAAGGGCACGGATTCATGGCCGCCACCAGCATACAGTCCGCCGGAAAGGTTACCGAATGCGCCGATCGGGATACCGTCACCGTACCGCCCTCAAGCGGCTGGCGCAGGACGTCGAGCGTATTCTTGCCGTATTCCGGCAGCTCGTCGAGAAACAGCACGCCCCGGTGGGCCAGAGAAACTTCGCCGGGCCGGGGATACGCCCCGCCGCCGACCAGCGCCACATCGGACACCGTATGATGCGGCTCGCGGAAAGGCCGCTCCGAAACCAGCCCCTTGCCGCCGAGCATCCCCGCCACGCTGTAAATTTTGGTCACTTCCAGCGCCTCGTCCGGCTCGAGGGGCGGGAGTATGGACGGAATGCGCTTGGCGAGCATAGTCTTGCCGCTTCCGGGCGGGCCGATGAGCAACAGGTTGTGCGCGCCAGCCGCCGCGATCTCGATAGCGCGCTTGGCGTGCTCCTGCCCCTTGACGTCGGCGAAGTCCAAAATGCCCCGCGCGGGGTCGTCATCGGATACGGGCGGCTCGGCGGGCATCAGCTCGCATTCACCCATGAGGAACCGTACGGCTTCGTCCAGCGTCGCCGGACCATAGGCGGGAAGCCCCTTGACCAAGGCCGCTTCAGAGGCATTTTCCGGGGCGGTGACGATGCCCTTCGCGCCTTCGTTCCGGGCCAGCATCCCAAGCGGCAGAACGCCGGGCACTGGCTTGATCGCGCCGCTCAGGGAAAGCTCCCCGGCGAGGAACCAGCCCTCCAGCCGCTCCGCGGGCAGGACGCCCGCCGCCCCCAGCAAAGCCACGGCCAGCGGCAAGTCATAGGCGCTTCCGGCCTTCCGGCGGTCCGCCGGAGCCAGATTGACGGTGATGCGCGCCGCGGACAGCGTGAACCCGCATGAACGCATGGCCGCGAACACCCGTTCCTTAGCTTCGCGTACAGCGCCTTCCGCAAGCCCGACCATCACAAAGGCGGGCATCCCCTTCCGCAGGAAATCCGCTTCCAAATCCACCCGGAAGGCGTCCACGCCCTGCAACGCCCCACATGCCAACCTGACGATCATACTCTGTCCTTTACGCAATGCCTCCGGCGGCCCTGCACCCGCAGCTTTCCCCGGAACCTGTCTTGCTCAACGCCAGGGCAAACGGCGACGCCTTCCCCGTACATAACATCCGCCCCAAAACTATCATACAACAGCCAAGCAAGACAAATAGCCGCCTGCACGCCAGCTGGCCCTCCCTTTTCCTCTCCACCGCAGGCCTCTTTTGCTCCCGATCCCATCCCCAACGTCCCCATAAAAAAACGCCCGAACGACATCGTCCGGACGCGGCCCGCCGGGAAAACCGGCAACAGGGATTCAATAAACACGGAAGCCTTTAGGGAGAGAGCCTGACAGATTTAGGGAGAGGCAGGAAAACCTTTCTCCAGAAAAGCCCTCCTGCCTCTCCCCAATTCCATACAGCAATCTACTTCCGCTTCTCTTCCTCAAGGATCTCTTCGGCGCGCAAAAGCGCCTCGTCGAGCGACGGGTAGATGTTCTCTTCGCCAACGGCGCGGAGAATGCCGACCCGCTGGAGCGTCCTGCGGGCGGGTTCCTGCACGGCGGCAAAGAGGACGCGGCAGCCTTCCTGACGGCGCTCAAGGAACGCCTCCAGCGCGTGGATACCGGTCATATCGATGGCGGGCGTATTGTGCAGGTACATGATGAACACCTTGGGAGGCGTCTCCATCGCGTCCAGCGTGGACTGGAACCGGTCGGCCACCCCGAAGAACAACGGCCCGTTGATGGCGAAAATCTCCACGCCGTCAGGCACGGTTTCCTCATCGGGCAGGGGAATGTCGTGCGCGGCGGCCTCTTCCTCTTCGCCGGAAACGCAAGTGTGGATGCCCGTCAGTTCGCTCATGCGGCGCATGAACAGCAGGGAAGCCAGCATGACCCCGGTATATACGGCTACGGTCAGATCGAAGATCACCGTCAGCGCGAAGGTCAGGATCATCACCGACCAGTCGGACTTCGGCCCTTGGAAAATATGCCGCACCGTCCGCAGATCGCTCATGTCATAGGCGACCATGACCAGCACGGCGGCGAGGGCCGCCAGCGGGATGTATTCGGTCAACGGCAGAAGCCACATGACCACCACGACGAGGAACAGGGAGTGCACGATGGCGGAGACGGACGAATGCGCACCGGCGCGCACGTTGGTCGCCGTGCGGGCAATGGCGCCCGTGGCGGCGAAACCGCCGAAGAACACCGAGGCCACGTTGCCGATACCCTGCGAAATCAGCTCCATATTCGAATTGTGCCTGTCGCCCGTCATGCTGTCCGCCACCACACAGGCCAGCAGCGATTCGATGCCCGCCAGCAGGGCGATGGTCAGCGCGTCGGGGAACAGCTCGCGGATACGCTCGAAGGTGATCCCGTACGGCAAAGTGAAATCGGGGAAGCCAGTGGGCAGCGTGCCGAACCGGGAACCGATGGTATCGGTAGGCAGGGAGAACAGCCACACCAGCAGCGTGGACAGGAACACGGCCACCACGGGCGCGGGAACTTTGGGGATCTTATGCCTGACGATCAGGATGACCAGCAACGTAAAAACCGCCACCCCGAACGTCGCGGGGCTGAAATCCATGGCGTTTTGGGCATAGGCCCCCCACTTGTCAAAAAACTCCGGCGGGGTATCGACAAGCGGCAGCCCGAAGAAATCCTTCATCTGCGAGGAGAAGATCAGCAGCGCAATCCCGGTGGTGAAGCCCGTGGTCACCGGGTAGGGGATATATTTGACCAGCGCCCCCAGCCGCAGGAATCCGAAGATGACGAGCAGGATGCCCGCCATCAGCGTCGTCAGGACAAGCCCCTCGTAGCCGTGCCGGGACACGATGCTGTAAATGATGACGACGAACGCGCCCGTCGGCCCGCTGACGGGGAACCGGCTCCCGCTGAAAAACGCCATGAAAAAACCGGCGATGATGGACGTATACAGCCCCCGTTCCGGCGTCAGGCCGGAAGCGATGGCGAACGCAAGCGCGAGCGGAAGCGCCACCACGCCCACGGTGATCCCCGCCGAAACGTCCTTGGACAGCATCCCAAGGCTGTACCCGCTGCGGATTGTCTTAAAAAGGCTCGGAACAAGCGGCGATTTGTGCTGCGCCGGCTGTATGCTGGACATGAAACCCTCTCCTCCCAACAAAACGAGACATGAAAAAAGGAAATGAAGCGGCCTTACATTTGCGGATCGGACGGAGACGCCGGGACGGCACGCCTGCCGATCATAAGCTTGCGCTCGTAATAACGGAGCACAGCCGAAATGCTCAATGTCATGGCCAGATAGAAGATGGCGACGGTCAGCCACACTTCAAAGGCCCGGAAGTTCACGGCGATGATTTCCTGCCCCTGCCGGGTCAGTTCGCCCACGCCGATGACGACGAGCAGGGAAGTATCCTTCAACGAAATGATGCACTGGTTGGTCAGCGGGGGAATCATGCGCCGAAAGGCCTGAGGCCAAATGATGTAGAGCATGGTCTGGGCCTGCGTGAGCCCGGTGGAGCGTCCGGCCTCGGTCTGCCCCTTGTCGATGGACTGGATGGCGCCGCGCACGATTTCCGCGATATACGCGCCGGAGTTCACGCCGATGGCGATGACGCCCGCCACGTCGGGGGGAATGCGCATGCCAAGGGCCAGCGGCAAGCCGAAATAGAGGAACATAACCTGAACGATAAGCGGCGTCCCGCGGATCGCTTCGATGTAGAGGATGGCGATGCCGCGGAGGAAGCGGCTCCGGGAGGTATTGGCAAGCCCGGTGACCACGCCGAGCAGGAGACCGACGAGCAGGCCGCCCAGCGTGATGATGAGCGTCAGCTTCATCCCGCCGAGGAGCTGGGGCGCGGTTTCCAGAATGATCGAAGGTTCGAAATCAAAAGCCATGAGGCACCCGATGGATTAAAGGAGAAAAAGGGACGGGGAGGCAGAAACCTCCCCGTTGCTCTATTCCAGCGAATAGAGGCACCCTACATATCAGATTCCTTGGGTGCGAAACCGAACCACTTTTCGTACAGCTTGGCGTAGGAGCCGTCCTTGCGCATCTGGTCAAGGACGCCGTTGACCTTCTTCACCAGCTCCTCGTTGCCCTGGGCAAAGCCGATGCCGTACTTCTGGCCTTCGTACAGGGGGCCGACGACCTTGGCCTTGCCCTTGCCGGCGCTGTTGGCGAACGCGGTCACCACGGGCATGTCGAACACCACGGCGTCGACGCCCTTGCTGAGCAGTTCAAAGAACATGCCGTCGTTGTTGGGGAACTGCTTCAATTCCTTCGCTTTGCCGAAATCCTTCATAAACGGCACGGAAGAGGTGCCGGTCTTCACGGCAACGACCTTGCCCGCGAGGTCTTCAACCTTGCTGATGCCCTTTTCGTCGTCACGGACGAGGATCTTGAGGCCGGACGTATAGTAGCCGTTGGAGAACTGCACGACCTTGGCGCGTTCAGGCGTGATGGTCATGCCGGCGATGCCCACATCCACGTTGCCGGTCTGGAGGCCGGGGATGATGCCGTTGAAGTCCATGGGCTGAAATTTGTAGGAAAGGCCCAGCTTCTTGGCAATGGTTTCCCAGAGTTCGATATCAAAACCGGTAAACTTGCCGTCCGGCCCCTTGAATTCGAAGGGCATGAAGTTGGTGTCGTGAGCGACGACAAGTTCCTTGGCAGAGGCGGGGGCGACCAGCACGGTCATGAGAACAAAACCCATGATCAGGGCAGCGATACGTTTCATTATCAACCTCTTTGGGTTAGGGGAGAAAGGAAGGGCCGCATCCGGAACCTTCGGAAAAACGGCGTGGCCTTTTCCACTGCGGAGGGACGGACCCGTCCCGGCGACAGAAACCGAGAGGCATCCACGCGACTCCTCCTGCGCGGACCCCCTGTTCCGAGGAAGAGCCTTTCCCATGCCGCCGGAATCCCCCGACTCCTGCGGCACACACCCTTCCCCAGCATACCAACCCTAGAATCACGCATCCATCAACAAAAATCAAGTGCAGATGCCGTATTTCCGTAAAGCCGCGCTCCACGCCAGCTCACGGATACCGCGTTCCGCCCTTTGCGCTCATCTCCCCGCGACCGCTTTTCTTTTCTGTTGACGCGCCCCGTGCTCACGTCTAATACTCCTTCCTTATTTTTAGGAGGAGAAACCATGTTTCGTACCGTGTTGACCAGCCTTCTCGCCGTATTGGTGCTTTGCGGCTCCGCGTTCGCCGCAGAGAAAACGCTCATCGCCGCCGCCAACCCCACGTGGCCGCCCATGGAGTTCTTGGACGAAAACAAGAACATCATCGGCTATGACCGCGACATCATTGCCGCAATCGCCGAAGAGATCGGCATGAAGAGCGAGTTCCGCAACATCGCGTGGGACGGCATCTTCGCGTCGCTCGAATCCGGACAGGCCAACGTCATCGCTTCCTGCGTGACCATCACGGACAAGCGCAAGAAGGCCTATGTGTTCTCCGATCCCTACTACGAAGTCCATCAGGCCGTCGTCGTCGCCAAGGACTCCGCCATCAAGAAGCCCGAAGACCTCAAGGGCAAGAAGGTCGGCGTGCAGATCGGCACCACCGCCATCGAAGCGCTGCGCAAGATGAACGTGGACATCGACCTCCGCACCTATGACGAAGTCGGCCTCGTGTTCGAAGATATGCGCAACGGCCGCCTCGACGTCGTGGTCTGCGACGATCCCGTCGCCCGCTACTACGCCAGCCGCAAGGAAGGCTACAAGGACCTCATGAAGGTCGCCTTCCTCACCGAAGACGTCGAGTACATCGGCTTCGTGTTCAGCAAGGACAACGCCGAACTCGCCGCTCAGGTCAACAAGGGCCTCAAGGCCATCCGCGAAAACGGCAAGGAAAAGGCCATCCGCAACAAGTGGCTTGGCGAATAGTTTTTTTAAATTGAAGATTGGGGAGGGGAAAGGAAAACTTTCTAAAGAAAGTTTTCCTTTCCCCTCCCCAAACCCCACCCCTTTCCTTTCAAAGACTTTTGTCCTTATCGAATCCCTGCTGTCGGTTTTCCCGGTCGGCAAGAAGAGGCCCCGCCCAAACGTGTCCGTTTGCGCGGGGCGTTGTTTATTGGAGAGTATTACCCTTTGAATATTTTTAACTTTATCTCCTATGGATTTTTGAAAGAAATCATTCTAAGCCAACACCTCCGTTTTATTGAAAGGCATTGCTGCGTAACCCGCCGCACAGCTTTTGCCGGGGAGGGATCGTTTTCAGGAGTTTTTCATGCACGTTGAACGCCTTTTTCAAATCGTTTTTTTGCTCATGAGCGGCTCATGCGGCACAGCGAAAGAACTGGCTGAGCATTGCTCCGTCTCCGTCAGAACCATCCAAAGGGATTTGGATGCCCTGAGCCTTGCCGGCATTCCTGTATTTTCCAGCCGGGGATACGGGGGCGGCATAGGACTGCTCAAAGAATTCACGTTGGATAAAACGTTCATGACCGAGCAGGAGCAAGCGGACATTTTGCATGGGCTCCAAGCCCTTGAGGGTGCGGGATACCCTGACGGCAATGCGGCCCTTCACAAGCTTGCCGCCCTGTTCCGGAGAAAGGAAGATCGCTGGCTGCGGGTGGATTTTTCCTCATGGTGCGGATCCGGGTTCGGCAAGGAAAAATTCCACCGGCTGAAGGAAGCTATCTTGGCGAAAAAAGTTGTCCGCTTCACCTATTTCAGCTCAGAAAACCGGGTATCCGAGCGTTTCGCGGAACCTTTGTGCCTGCTGTTCCGTGAACGGGCCTGGTATGTTTGCGTCTTTGACAGGAAAAAAAGCCGGGAAATGGTGCTGCGGGCCTCACGGATCCGCGATTTGCACGTCATGGAAGAAACGTTCGAGCGCACCATGCAGGAAGACCCGATGGCGACGCCGGACTATTCAAAAAGCTATACCCTGCAAAGGGTTGTGCTCCGCATAGACGCGGAATGCGCTTTCAGGGCATTCGATGAATTCCCGGAACAAGATATCCGCCCACAGCCTGACGGCTCTTTTTTGATTGACGAAGAAATGCCCATCAACGAATGGCTGACGGGCTACCTCCTTTCCTTCGCGGACGGCCTTGAAGTTATCGAACCCGCAACCCTCCGGACGGCCTTGAAAGAAAAAATCCATTCCATGCAAAAGAAATATGACAAACAGGTGTCCGGTTCCTAGCGTACAGTCCCGTCCATACATCTCCAAAAAATTCAAAGGACGGAGGCAAAAATGGACGTATACGAGGCGATCAGGGCTCGGAGGACCATCCGTGATTTCGAAGACAGACAGGTTGGAATGGGCACCATTGAGCGAATCATTGACGCAGGCTTGAAAGCGCCGACCAACAACCATCTGCGCCAATGGGAGTTTGTCATCGTGAACGGCAAAGAAGAGAGGGCCAACCTCCTCCGGGTGGAGAACATGACCAGCCGGGACGAGTGCGAACAAATGCTCGATGGCTTCGGCATGACGGACGAGGTCCAGCGCAACATGTATCGTGAGGCCATGCCCAGGCAGTTCTCAATGCTCTACAATGCCGGATGCCTGATACTTCCTTTTTTCAAGATCCGGGAACCGTTGCTCCAACCAAGCTCATTGAGTTCCCTCAATGACTTCGCGTCAATCTGGTGCTGCATCGAAAACATGCTGCTTGCCGCCGCTTCCGAAGGATTATTGGGCGTAACCCGCATCCCAATGGCTGAGGAATCCGAGCACATCAAGACGGCTGTCGGGCATCCTGAAAACTATGTCATGCCCTGCTACATCGCCTTGGGCTATCCCGCGAAGAATGCATCTGTACCGGCTCAAAAAAGCATTTGCGCAAAAGATAAAATACATATCAACATATGGTAATATCACCAGTTGGCATGTTACCTTTTCCTGCTGGGCGACCGCAGGATACCGGCAAAAGGGCATAAACATCCGCCCCGGCAGGCCCGCCCCCTGATAAAGCTCTGTATCGTATTTGATTGATGCCACTTCACAACAACATTGCAGTGTCCTTCAAAAATCCCGGCTTCCCGCCGGAACGGACTCCTGCCGCATAACCTCCCCACCAGTCGAAAGTCTTTGGGAGGGGTGGGGGAGGTTTGGAGGGGGCGGGGAGGGCTTTCTTCAGAAAG
>NZ_JNJP01000055.1 GCF_000701705.1 Bilophila wadsworthia ATCC 49260
AGGAGGGAGAGGGGTGGGGTTTGGGGAGGGGAGAGGGCCCCTTCTTCAGAAGGGGGCCCTCTCCCCTCCCCAATACTCATCTATCCCTATTTCTTCTCTTTCTCAGGGGGAATACGCGCGTCGATGACCTTGACGCCGAATTCGGCGGCGTTGTCCGGCGGGCTGTAAAAAACGACCATGAAGGGAACCTCTCCGCCGGGGAGGACATTGGTATTGGTCGCCATGATGTCGATCTTGTTGGCGAGGGCCTGCTCGATGTCCTGCTCGCCGAGGACCTGCAGCTGGAACAACGACAGGGACGTGCCCGCAAGCTGCTGCTTGGAAACCAGCGCGTTGCCCGCGGAATCGTACAGCGACGCTTCGATGCGGATCAGTTCGCGCGGCTGGTTGAAGCCGTTCACGACCTTCCCTTCGACCACCGAAATGTTGCCGAGCTTCTCGTTGCTGATGTTGTACTGCCGCACGCCGCGCAGGGCGATGTTCTTGACCAGCTCCACCGGGTCCTGCTTCTTGGGCGGCGCGATCATCTCCTTCACGGTGTCGAAGAGGGGCGTGTAGGTCCAAGCCCACCACGTGCCTCCGGCCACCGCGCAGAGGATCAACAGCGTCAGCACCCAACCCCATATCCCGCCCTTCTTCTTGGGCGGCATGGAGAGGGACGGGGAAGAGAGGCTCAAGTCCGGCTCCATACGGATCTCCGCAGGCTTCACGCCGTCGGAAAGCTGGAACACGTGCTTGCACACCGAACAGCGCAATTTGGCCCCCGGAGCGGCCTGCGTTTCGGGCAGATTGAATTTGGTACTGCAATTAGGGCATGTAACGATCATAGGGACTCCGCCATTCGTCATTCTTCTATTTCAGCCTCGTAGATCGCCGGGAGTTCCCGATAACTCTCAGCGTAGTCTAGACCATACCCCACGACGAACCCGCTAGGCAAGGTAAACCCGACGAAGTGAGAAGTGACGGGCACCTCGCGCCGCTCGTTCTTGTCGACCAGAACCGCAAGCCGCAGGCTCCGCGCTCCGCGCGCCTGAAACTGGCGGTACAGGAAATCCATGCTGTGCCCGGTGTCCACGATGTCCTCCACGATGAGCACATGCTTGCCTTCGAGCGGGATTTCCACGTCCTTGGTGAACGTGATCGTCTTGGAACGCTGCGCCGCGCTGCCGTAGCTGGCGAGGCGCACAAAATCGAGTTCCGGCTTACAGGTGAGATGCCGGACGAGATCGGAAAAAAACATGAACGCGCCCTTGAGCACGCACACCACGACCAGAGGCTCGTCTTTATAAAGTGTGCTGATCTCTCCGGCCATTTCCTTGACGCGCGTCTGGATGGCTTCTTCGCTGATCAGAGGTTTGAGATTTGTAATACGCATGTAAAAGGCTCCTTCGGGGACGGCAACGTCCCGCGAGGCGGGTTAGATTTCCAGCAGGACCGCCGTTTCGTCGCAGTCCGGGAATTTGGGGCAATTCACGCAGTCCACCCAAACCTTCTGGGGCAGCACTTCCTTTTCCACAATGGAAAAGCCGAGCGCATTGAAGAAGGGCAGCTGGTAGGTCAGGGCAAACAGGCGGTGGATGTCCAGCTCGCGGGCTTCGGCGATGCAGGCTTCCACAATCAGCCGACCGCATCCCTTCCGGCGCGCATGGGCGGCCACAGCCAGCGAGCGCACTTCGGCCATGTTCTCCCAAATGATGGACAGGGCCCCGCAGCCGACGGTGGCCCCGTCGCCCTCCACGACGAAGAAGTCGCGCAGGTGACCGTACAGATCGGTCAGGGAACGCGGCAACAGCAGGCCGTCGGCGGAACTCGTCATCAAAAGGGCGTGGATGGCCCGGATATCGCCCATGCGGGCCTTGCGAACGCTCAGGTTCATCGACTTCCTCCCCTCAGGGGGTAGCCGCCGTTGATCCGGCCCGCCAAACAGGCCGGGAAAACGGCGTCCGGGAAACGGCGGGTCCCCCGGACGCATACCAAATCAATTGAGAAGGCCGCTGAACGCTTCCTCAAGGTCTTCCTTGCCGACCATGCCGGGGCCTCCGGCGACCAGCTTGCCGGTCTTGTCGTACAGCAGGTTGAACGGAATGGACGAGATCCCGAACAGGGCGGGGACGTCGGGCTCCGCGAGGTAAACCGGGTAGTTGAAGTTCATAGCCTCGGCGAATGATTCCAACTTCCCGCGATCGCTGTCAAGCGAAATACCTACGATGACCACCTTGTCGGCAGGATAGGCTTTGCGTATACTGATAAGTTCGGGGATCTCCTCCCGGCAGGGCGGGCACCACGTGGCGAAGAAGTTGATGAAGACGAGCTTGCCCTTGTTGGCTTTCACGATATCGAGAACCTTCTCACTGGAGATGCCGGAGATGGCATCGGCCTTCTGAGGGGCGGCGAACGCGGGCAGGGCCAGCACGAGGCAGGCCAACAGGGCGATCAGGCAGGAAAGACGGCGCATGGCTGTTCCTTTGGGTTACTGGTTCTTGCGGGCCGCGATGAGGCTCTTGGCGAGCCGCACGGCGTCCACGGCATCGGACGAATAGTTGGCCCCGATGCTTTCCGCGAATGCCGGGGTCACGACCGCGCCCCCGACCATCACGTCGACCCCGAGGCCGCGCTGCTTCACGAGATCGACCGTGTCCCGCATACGGACCATCGTGGTGGTCATCAGCGCGGAAAGCCCGATGAGATCGGCCTTGTGCGCGACGGCGGCCTCGACGATGGCTTCGGCCTTCACGTCCTTGCCCAGATCCACGACCTTGAAGCCGTGGTTGCCGAGCATGAGGCTGACGATGTTCTTGCCGATGTCGTGAATATCGCCCTCAACGGTGGCGACAACGATGATTTTCTGCGCTTCGGCATTGGCTTCGCGTTCCAACAGCGGCTTCAGGCGTGCGAAAGCCGTCTGCATGGTTTCGGCGGAGCGCAGGAGCTGGGGCAGGAAATATTCGCGGCGCTCGTATTTCGAGCCCACTTCGGTGATCGCGGGGATGAGCCGCCCGCGCACGAGTTCAAAGGGATCGGCCCCGGCTTCCAGCTCCTTTTCCACGAACCCGACCACGCTTTCGCGGTCGCCGAGAATCACGGCCTCCTCCACGGTCTGCGCCGTGGCCCGGGCGAACGCGGCGGCGTCCGCCGTCCCGCCGTTGCCCGGCGTCCACATGGCATAGCCGTTCACGAACGCGGCGGCGTCCCGGTCATGGCCCATGAGCACGTCCCCGGCGGCCTTGGCTTCACGCAGGCGGCCGCTTGAGGGGTTGGCGATGCAGGAGCTGAGCCCCGCGCCCATCGCCATGCTGAGGAACGTCGTGTTCACGAGTTCGCGGGCGGGCAGGCCGAAGGAAATGTTGGACAGGCCGATGGTGGTCGCAAGGCCGTGCGCGGCGCACCAGCGGATCGTCTCAAGGCCCTCGCGGGCCGCTTCGGCCTTGGAGGCCACGGCCAGCGCCAGCACGTCCACGAGCACAAGGCGGCGCGGGATGCCGAGCATGGCGGCCTTGTCGAGCATGTTCTCGATGATGGCGATGCGGTCCGCCGCCTTCACCGGCAGCTTGCGGCCCTGAATGGGCAGCAGGATGAACGGCGCGCCCCACTGCCTGCACAGCGGACCGAGATGTTCCATACGGTCGGCTTCGCCGCTGATGGAGTTCACCAGCGGGGAACCGGGGCAGAACGGCAGGGCCGCGGCAATGGCTTCCGCGTGCGAGGAGTCGAGGGAAAGCGGTTCGGCGTATTTTCCGGTGAGGCGCTGCACGAGTTCGGGCAGGAGCAGCGCCTCGTCGACCATGGGCGCGCCCACGTTCACGTCGAGGATCGGCGCGCCGAGGGCCACCTGCTCGGAGGCGAACCGCATGGCGAGGCCGTATTCCCCGGCCTGCAATTCCGCTTGCAGATCTTTCTTGCCCGTGGGATTGATGCGTTCGCCGATGATCTTGAACGGCTCGGCGGGGCTGACGCGCACCAGCCGGGTGCGGGTGGTCAGCACGATGCCGGAAGGCGTCACCGCAGGGGCGGGACAGGGGCCGACGGCGTCGACGGCCCGGCGCAGGGCCGCGATGTGATCCGGGGTCGTGCCGCAGCAGCCGCCCACAAGCCGCGCGCCCATGCCGACGAAGGCCGCCGTCTTTTCGGCGAACGGCTCGGGGGGCAGGCGGAACACGGTCTTGCCGTCCACCAGCTCGGGCAGGCCCGCGTTGGGCTCGGCCAGCACCGGCACGCACGAACAGGCGAGGAAGCGCTCCATGAGCGGGGCCATCTGCTCGGGCCCGAGGCCGCAGTTCAGGCCGAGCGCGTCCACGCCGAGGTTCTGCATGGTTTCCGCGAAAATTTCCGGGGTCGTCCCGGTGAGGCTCGTCCCCTGCTCGAAGGTCATGGAAACCATGATCGGCAGGTCGCTTTCGGCCCGGATGGCGGCCACGGCAATGCGCACTTCCGCCAGATCGAACTGCGTTTCGATGAGGAACAGATCCACGCCGCCTTCCACAAGGCCGCGCGCCTGTTCGCGCAGGGCTTCATACAGCTCCAGCGGGTGCAGGTCCCCAAGCGGACGCACGAACTGCCCGCACGGCCCCATGTCGCCGGCGACGAAGGCTTCCCGGCCGGCGGCGTCCACGGCGGCGCGGGCGATCCGGGCCATCGTGCGGTTGAACGGCGTGACGTCGATGCCCGCCGGAAGCTTGAGGCGCGAGCCGCCGAAGGTGCACGTCAGAATGATGTCCGCGCCCGCGGCGAGGTAGTCGGCGTGGATCCCCCGGAGCACGTCCGGCCGATCGAGGCAGAACTGTTCCGGGTGTTCCCCGGCGGGCAGGCCCCTTGCCTGCAACATGGTCCCCATGCCCCCGTCGAGCAGCAGGGTACGCCCGGAGGCGAGTGCGCTACGAAAATCCGCCACGCGGTTCTCCTTTATGATATCCTGCCCCTTCACGGGCGGGCAGGTCTTGAATGGCTCGTGAACAGGAGCCCGCACCAAACGGCACGGGCTCTCCCCTTGGGTTTCTGTCTACTGAAAATCGTTGAAAAGGACAAACCAAAACTATAGCATCCGATTGAGGAGCCGCCCCGTACGGGCCTCCCCCGCATGATTTTTTTCGTAACACCATGAGGCGTGTCCGCGCGGAGCGCCCCGCCCGGCGCCGGAGCCCGGACCACCGCCCTCAACTCTGATAAACGGATTTATGGCAAAAGGACGTACAAATCATATGAGCCGTCGCATTTCCACCAAGGCCGCCGAGAGCGGCCAGACGACCGGCGGGCCCGCCGACGACGCGATCGCGCCCCCGGTTTCTTCCGCAACGGCGGCTGAAGAGCATCATACCGTTGTGGAACCCGAAATCATCGAACCGGAGATCCTTCCCAAACAGGCCTCCGGAAAAACCGCCGCCCACAAGGCCGCAAAACCCATGGACGTTACCGACGCCGAGGACGAGGACAGCGAAGACATCGGCGACGATCTGCCCGAAGACGACGTGGCCGCGCTCGACCCCGACGCCGACATCCTGCCCGAAGGCGATACCCTGCCCGCACCGTCGCAGCAGCACCTGCCTTCCCTGTCGTCCAGCAAGGACTCGCTGCACCTCTACCTGCGCGAAGTGAGCCGCTTCCCCATGCTCAAGCCGGACGAAGAGTTCGATCTGGCCCGCCGCGTGCAGAAGACCGGCGACAGCGACGCGGCCTTCCGCCTGGTGTCCTCGCACCTGCGGCTGGTGGTCAAGATCGCCATGGACTTCCAGCGCCGCTGGATGCAGAACGTGCTCGACCTCATTCAGGAGGGCAACGTCGGCCTCATGCGGGCCGTCAACAAGTTCGACCCGGACAAGGGGATCAAGTTCTCCTATTACGCGGCGTTCTGGATCCGCGCCTATATCCTCAAGTTCATCATGGACAACTGGAGGATGGTCAAGATCGGCACGACGCAGGCCCAGCGCAAGCTGTTCTACAACCTGAACCGCGAACGCCAGAAGCTCATTGCCGAAGGCTTCGACCCAGACGCGGCGACCCTTGCGGAGCGCCTCGGCGTGGGCGAGGATCAGATCGTGGAGATGCAGCAGCGGCTGGACGCCTCCGACATGTCCCTCGACGCCACCGTCGGCGACGAGTCCGGCAGCGCCACGCGCATGGACTTCCTGCCCGCGCTCGGCCCGGGCATTGAGGAAAGCCTCGCGGGCATGGAAATCGCCGAACTGCTCCAAAGCAAAATCCGCGACATCCTCCCCTCGCTTTCCGAAAAGGAAGCCTACATCCTCGAGCACCGCCTCCTGACCGACGATCCGGTCACGCTGCGGGAAATCGGGGAGCGCTACAACGTCACCCGCGAACGGGTACGCCAGCTTGAGGCACGCCTGCTCCAAAAGCTGAAGACCCATCTCTCCACCGATATTCAGGACTTCTCCGAAGACTGGATCTCGCACTAGGAGGAAAACAACGTTCCGGATACACAATCTCCGGTTGTTGTTCGTTCCCGTTTAGGGTATTCGTTATCCCCTGTTATCGTGTTTCAACCCCCAGAGTTTGCTCATGAGCTTCCGCATTCGCCTCACTCATCCCGCGGCCCCGCTTGCGGCTGCGCCATCCCACGCCCGCCGGGGAAATTCCCGCTGCGGCGCGGGTCTTGTCCGCAATCTGCTGCGCGGGATGGTCTGCGCCGTGCTGACCGTGCAGATGCTCACCGGGTGCGCCCGCAGTACGCCGCAGGAACCCGTGCAATGGGACCTCTCGCCCGAGGCCCAGCGTACCTACGCGACCCTCCTGCTCGACCAGTCCATCCGCGGCGACGACAAGGAAGGCGTCCTTGAAGCCGTAAAACTCCTCCTGACGCTGGAAAACAGGCCGCAGCCCTTCATCGACGCGGCGGCATGGCTCATGCTCAACCGGGAAACCAGCGAGGCCCGCAGCCTGCTTGAACAGGCCGTCAAGCGCGTGCCCGGCGATCTCGGCCTGCACCTCCTGCTCGCCGAAACGTGGCTCGAACAGGGCGACAACGAGCAGGCCCTCAAGATTCTGAAAGAATACCGCAAGCAGCGCCCGGACTCCGAACTCGTGCAGCAGGAGCTCGGCATCCTCTACGTCAAAACCGGGCACTTCAAGGACGCCGACAAGGTGTTCTCGGCCCTGCCGCAGCGCCTGCGGACGTCTTTTGTCCGCTATGCCCACGCGCAGGCCCTCGTGGGCCTCAAACAGCCCCATAGGGCCATCCAGCAGCTCCGGCTCGCCGTACAGGAAAGCCCGGAATTCGTCGACGCGTGGTTCGAGCTGGCCCGCCTGCTGGAAGCGGACAGGCAATTCTCCGAAGCGAACGAAATCTATAACAGCCTGATCGAGCAGGACCCGGACAATCCGGACATCTGGATCAGGATGGTCGAAGGCCAGATCCGCGCCGGAAAGGGGCAGAAAGCCCTGGACTACGCCCTGAACGGCCCCGCCACCTACGGCTACAAGCTCACGGCGGCGACGCTTTTTCTGGACGCGAGGATGTACCCCGAGGCGGAGGCCCTGCTCGACGGCCTCAAGAGCGATCCCAATGCGCCGGACGAGGTGCATTTCTACCTCGCCGCCATCGCCTACGAATACCACAAGGACGTGCAGGAAACCCTGAACTTCCTTGAATCCATTCCCCCGGAAAACCGTTTTTACGACCGGGCGCTGCGCCTGCGCATCCAGCTGCTGCACGATCAGCAGCGCTATGAAGACGCCATGCAGCTCATCCTTCAGGGCCAGAGCCAGTTCCCCACGGAACGGGATTTCCGGCTCATGGAGATCCACCTGTACCTGTTGCAGGACCGCTACAAGGAAGCCCTGACCGCAGCCACGGCGGCGCAGCAGATCTGGCCTTCGGACGACGAAATCGCCTATGTCTACGGCAGCGTGCTGGATTCCCTCGGCCGCAAGCGCGAGGCCCTCGCCGTGATGGAATCCATCGTCGCCCGCAATCCCGAGGATTATCAGGCCCTGAACTATGTGGGCTACTCGCTGGCCGAGCAGGGCAAGGATCTGGACCGCGCGGTCTTGCTGCTCGAAGCGGCGCTCAAGCAGGCCCCTGACCATGCGTACATTTTGGACTCCCTCGCCTGGGCGCACTTCCGCCGGGGCGAGAACGCCGAGGCATGGGCGCTCGTCCGCCGGGCGACAAGCCTCCCCGACGGCGGCGATCCCACCATATGGGAACACTACGGCGACATTGCCAACGCCCAAGGGCTCAAAAACGAAGCGCGCACAGGATGGGAACGGGCCCTCGAACTGGACCACCCGAATCCTGAAACCATACGCAAGAAGCTGAACTCGCTATGAACATCCGCCTTTCCGCTCCCTTCCGCCTGATACTTGCGGCCTTGCTCGTCCTGTCGCTCCAGGCCTGCGCCACGCGCGGCACGGAGATCGGGACGTCCGCGCCTTCGGACGCCTCCAACGCCGCGTGGCAAGCCTACCAGGGCTATGCCTCCGCCCGCGCCTCGGATCACGATCCGTACCGCCTGAGCGGCAGCCTCCGCTACGGTTCGCAAGGCGACACGCGCCGCGTGGAAACCCTGCTCTGGAGCAACGGCTATCTGCCCATACGCCTCGACGTCATGGCCGGGATCGGCGCGCTGGTGGCCCGCATCCAGGAAACGCAGGACAGCTTCACGGCCTACGCGCCCAACGAGAACAAGGCCATCGTCCACAAAGGCCCACAGCGTGTGCAGCTCAATTTCGGCAGGCCCGTGCCCTTCTCCCTGCGCGACTTCTCCTCGCTCATGCGCGGCCGTTTCCACGAAGTCTTCGGCGCGGCCGAGGGGCTCAACCCCCGCGCCCTGCCCAACGGCGACATCGCCTTCACGCTCTCCGGCGGCATCCTGCCGGGGATGCTGGAACTGCGGCCCGACGGCCTGCCCGTCCGCTGGTCGGCGGAAAAGGGGTGGGTCATGGATATCACCTATGACGACGGCAACCCGCCTCTGCCCTACAAGTTCAAGCTGACGCATCCAGACGGCTATTCCGCCATTCTGCTGGTCAAGGACCGCCAGAAGCCCAATGCGGCATTCCGGGACGACCAGCTTGCCCTGGAGCTTCCGGCGGGTACCATCATCGAACCCATCAAGAAGGGGGGCAACTGATGGACTTCCAGACGTCTCTGAACCGTATCGAAGAACTCTTTCGGATCATGTATCTGGGCCTGTGGGTGCTGTGGGCCGAAACGCGCTGGATTGCCGGGCCGGATATCGGCTACCAGCGCCGCCTGACGCTCATGCGCCGCCGCCAAGAAGCCATCCAGGACGAGCTGTCGCGCATGGCGACCCTCGCCGATCCCCGGCGCGAACAGCTTGCGGGCGACCTTGCCCTGCTTGAAGGCGATATCGTCCGGCTTGAAAAAGACCGGGAAGCCCACCGCGCCGGGCACCTCGCCCCGCTCCGCGCCCGGTTCGGGTGGTTGCTTTAAGGCGGATGGGCGTTGAACAGGACGCCTTGAGGAGGGAAACTTTTCTGAAAAAACGTTCCCTTCCCCGAGCCTTCCGGCGCGGAGCCCATCCCTCTTTTTCCAAAGGCTTTCCTCATCGGGCGAACGCTTCGGCGGGCATTTCCTTTTTTTCCGGGAAACGGTACAGAAGAAATCAGTAATGGCGGGCAAACACTCATCGCCCGCCTGTTGACACTTCGCCATGCACGCTTATGAAAAAGGCAGGCATGTCCTTTTTTTATTGGAACCGTCCCCAGCGGGGAGCTTTTCTCACATCAAAAAAAGACAGGAAAACGATGGCTACCGTCTATATCGGCTCCGATCACGCCGGACTGGAACTCAAGGCCGCGCTGGTAAAGCGCCTTTCCGAAAAAGGGCATGATGTCCACGACCTCGGCCCCGCCACCACGGAAAGCTGCGACTACCCCGTCTATGCCAAGGGCGTATGCGGCAAAGTCCTTGCCGACGCGGGCAACGCCACGCCCGGCGACGAACCCGCCTCTTTCGGGATCCTCGTGTGCGGGACGGGCATCGGCATGAGCATGACCGCCAACCACATCCCCGGCATCCGCGCGGCGCTGTGCGGATGCGAATTTCAGGCCCGCGCCACCCGCCAGCACAACAACGCCAACGTGCTCTGCCTCGGCGAGCGCGTGACCGGCCAGGGCGTGGCCCTCGACATCGCGGAACTGTTCCTGAACACCGCTTTTGAAGGCGGCCGCCACCTCCGCCGCATCAACCAGATAGAAGGATAAGGGCCGAGCCCGTCCGGAAACGGCTTTGGGCCGCAACGGACGGCCTCACCAACACGCCCGCCCCATACGGCAGGCGGCGGATTTCCTTCCGCTTGCTTCCGGACCCGCGCGTAACGGAACTCCCGCCGTGCGGCCTCCCCACCAGCCAAAGTTTTTGCGGGTGGGGGTCCGGGGAGGGCGCTTTTGACGAAAAGCGCCCTCCCCGGCTCCCCCTTTCCCCGCGTCCAAAGGAGCCTCCATGCAGTTCTACAATACCATGTCCCGAAAAAAGGAAACGTTCACGCCCGTCCGCAAGGGGCTGGTGGGCGTCTACGCCTGCGGCATCACGGCCTACGCCCTGTCGCACATCGGACATGCCCGTTCCGCGGTGGCGTTCGACATCCTGGTGCGCCTGCTCCGCTATAAAGGCTATGAAGTCACCTTCGTCCGCAATTTTACCGACGTGGACGACAAGATCATCAAGCGCGCCAACGACGAGGGCGTTTCCAGCACCGAAATCGCGGAAACCTACATCAAGGCCTACCATGAGGACATGGACCGCCTCGGCGTGATCCGCGCCGACATCGAGCCCAGGGCCACCGAGCACATTCAGGAAATGCTCAACCTCACCGAGCGCCTCATCGCCGACGGCAAGGCCTACGCCACGCCTTCCGGCGACGTGTATTTCCGCGTGCGCTCCTTCCCCGGCTACGGCAAGCTGTCCGGCCGCACGCCCGACGACCTGCGTTCCGGCGCGCGCGTCGTACCCGGCGACGAAAAGGAAGACCCGCTGGACTTCGCCCTCTGGAAAAGCGCCAAGCCCGGCGAACCCTACTGGGAAAGCCCGTGGGGCAAGGGACGCCCCGGCTGGCACATCGAGTGCTCGGCCATGAGCGAGAAATACATCCCCCTGCCGCTGGACATCCACGGCGGCGGGCTTGACCTCATCTTCCCCCACCACGAAAACGAAATCGCCCAGACCGAGGCCGCGCTCGGCAAGCCCCTCGCCAATATCTGGATGCACAACGGCTTCGTGCAGGTCGATTCCGAAAAGATGTCCAAGTCGCTCGGCAACTTCAAGACCATCCGCGACATCCTCGAAAGCTACCTTGCCGAAACCCTGCGCTACTTCCTCGCCGGGAAGCACTACCGCAGCCCCATCGACTTCTCGCTCGACAACATGGACGAGAGCGAGCGCAGCCAGAAGCGCGTCTACGAATGCCTGCGCGAAGTGGACAAGGCGCTGGCCCGCGAGAACTGGAAGCCCGGCGCGGCTCCCGCCGAGCTGGTGGAAGAGCTGAAACAGCAGGATCAGTCCTTCATGGACGCGCTGGAAGACGACGTGAACACCGCCGCCGCCATGGGGCACCTCTTCAACATGGTCCGCATCGCCGGGCGCGTGCTCGAAGACAAAAAGCTCCGCAACAGCGAGGGCGGCCGCGACATCCTCAGGGCCTTCCGTGACGCCACCGCGAAATGGGACACCCTGCTTGGCCTGTTCGCACAAAAGCCGGAAGGCTTCCTCGCTTCCCTGCGTGAAATCCGCGCCCGCCGCAGGGGATTGGACATGAACAAGGTAGCCGGGCTCCTCCGCGAACGGCAGGAAGCCCGCGCAGCCAAGGACTTCGCCCGTTCCGACGCGGCCCGCGACGAGCTCGCGGCCCTTGGCGTGGAAGTCCGGGACACCCCCGAAGGCCCTGTATGGGATATCATCTGAACGCACGCTACGGTGCGGCCGGGAACGCTCCCGGCCGCCTCTGGCGCGGCCTCGTCGCCGTGATCCTCTCGTTCGCCCTGTTCCTGCAGGGCGCGATCCCGGTGCAGGCCGCGCTTTTCGGCAGTTTCGGCGTCAAGGACGAAAAAGAACTCGGACGCAAGTTCGACGTGCTCGTCCGCTCCCGTATGCCGCTTGTGGAAGACCCCGAAATCAAGGGCTACATCCAGTCCATTGTGGACCGCCTCTCCAAAACCTTCCCCCCGCAGCCCTTCCCTTTCACCGCCAACGTGCTGCTGCACAACAGCATGAACGCCTTCGCCGTGCCGGGCGGTTCCGTCTTCGTCCACACCGGGCTCATCATGCAGCTTGACCACGAGTCCGAACTCGCGGGCGTGCTCGGCCACGAACTGGCCCACGTCACCCAGCGCCACATCGCCACCCGCATGGAGCGGGCGCAGGCCGTCACCATCGGCAGCCTCGTCGGCGCGCTGGCGGCCGCTCTCCTGGGCGGCGGGCAAGGCAGCGGGGCCATCTTCGCGGGCAGCGTGGCCGCCGGGCAGGCCGCCATGCTCAACTACAGCCGCATGGATGAAACCGAAGCCGACCAGATCGGCCTGCAATACCTCACCTCGGCGGGCTATCGTCCGCAGGGTCTGCAAGGCGCGTTCGAGAAGATCCGCCGCAAGCAGTGGGCCTCGGGCATCGACATTCCCGAATACCTGTCCACCCACCCCGACGTGGGCGGCCGCATCAACGAGATCCACGCCCGCATCCAGGGGCTTCCCGCCGCCGTACGCAACCGTAAGGACGACGACACGCGCTTCAACCGCGTCAAGACGCTGATCTGGGCCCGCTATGGCGATCCCGACGCGGCGGCCCGGTTCTTCGCCAAACAGCTTGAAGGCAAAAAGCCCGATTGCCTCGCCTACATGGGGCAAGGCATCCTCGCCGAACGCCGCAATCAGATCAAGGACGCTGACGCGGCCTTCTCCAGGGCGCTGGCCTGTGCGCCCGGCGACGCTCTCGTCGTACGCGAGGCAGGGCGGTTCTATTACAACAAGGGCGATGCCCGGGCCGGAAGAACACTGCTCCGGGCGCTGGAGCTGGACCCCAACGACATCATGGCCCAGTTCTTCTACGCCCGGCTGCTGGACGGCAGCGGCGACAAGGCTTCCGCCCACAAATACTATCAGCAGGTCCTCCGCAGGCTCCCGCAGGACGCGGAAGTGCATTACTACTATGGACGTTCGCTCGGCGAGGCCGGGAAAGTATTCGACGCCTACCTGCATCTCGCCTACAGCTCTCTGTATCAGAACGACAAGCGCAAGACCGAAAGCTGGCTCAAGCAGGCCCGCCCGCTTGCCCGAACGCCCGTAGAGCAGGATCAGCTCAAGCGCTTTGAAGCCATCTACGCCGAACGCCAAGAGGTGTGGAAATAAGTGGGGGAGTAGGATGGATGCTTGGGGAGGCCGAGCTGAAGGGGTTCATCCCGGCGGCGGTAATGCCTGAACGCCCCTCTTTCTTTGGGAGAAGGTATATTCCCATCAAAAACGGTTCCGCGGCGGGGCGAGCCCGATGCGGAACCGTTTTTTTGTATCTTCAATGGAACTCTCGGGAAGGAACGGGAACGGAAGGCGTTCCCCGGAGAGCCAAGGGAGCGTCTTCAGTGGGCGGTGCGTGCCTACAGAGAGTTGAAGTCGCGCAGGTTCGAGCGTCCCTGAATACCGAGCTTCCGGTAAATGCGGCGCAGGTGGACACGCAGCGTCGTCTCGGTGATGTTGAGCTTCACGCTGATTTCCAGATTTTTCATGCCGGTCTGCACCAGTTCGGCGACTTCGCGTTCGCGGGGCGTCAGCTGTTCAAACGGATCTTCCTGAATGATCGGCACAAACGCCTCTTCCAGCGACCGCCTCGGCGTCGTGACCATCAAGTGCCGCAACGGACGCCGGATCAAGTACACGAAGAACAAACCGAGAATGGCACCGATGGTCAGCAAATGCATGAACAGCGCATGTGAACTGAGATAGCTGTTGTGGATATTGTCCGCAAACTTCCACAGCAAATACCCGCCCATGGAACCAAACAGCGTCAGCAGGAAAAGTGCCCTGGATAACGTGCGGAACAAGAAACCGCTCCTCTGGAAGAATTGGTGCAGGACAAACAAGCCGAACGCGGCGCAGCAGCCGGAAGACAACTGCATGATATAAAAGGCTACGGAATTCAGCGGCTGAGAAGGGAAAACCGAGGTCAGCAGGGAGCCGCATCCGAACAGAGACAGGCCGAGCATAGGGACCAGCAAGGAGTGGCTCGGGAAGAAGGCGATCAATGACGAAGCGAGAAACGCCCCGGAAATTTCTCCGGACATGATGAGAAAGGCATGTCGCTCCAACGGCGGTTCGAGCATCAGGTTGAAGGACACCATCGGACAACCAATTGAGAAATCAAGTAAAATCTGAACACCATACATAATTGGGAACACGCACAGAACCAGATAGACGCTTCCCTGCTTGGAGAGAATATCCAGATAGGAAAGGCGGCGCAGCAAAAGCCCGCGCAAGAGGACGCCCTTGACCCGAGTCGAGAACAGGCGTTGGCGGTAGTGGCGCCGGATACGCCTCCGGATGTCGTCTGAAGGCGGCATGGCGAAGAATATCAACGGGATCGCCAGAATGGGAAACAGCATCCTGAAACGGGCCAGCGACTCTGCCGGGGCCGTATCCAAAAGCAGGGAAATAAGGATGCTGAACGTGATTGCCAGGCCATAGGAGATGCCGCTCCAAACTCCGGGCAGCAGGGTCACAAGCACAAACCAGATCAGGCCGAACAAAGCCGAAACCGTTCCGAGCAGCCACGGCATGAGGCCATCCAGACAAGGCGGCAAGGAAAACGTCAATACCAACAGCAGCAGGATGGCGCAGAGTTGAGCGAGGATGAGAGGCGTACTTAAATAATAGTCGGCATTCGGAAAGGGCTTCCGGCGAAAGGCCACGCGATCCAACGGGAAAGCGTGAAAGAGACGCTCCATGACGGGACAAAGCGCGAGCAGCATGATCATTTTAAAGAAAATACTTCCCGACAGCGTCCCGAAGAAACCGAACGGCGTCGGCATACTGACCGCCTCAATATAGTCGCGAAGCCACAATGTGTGCATCGACGGAAGCCAGTCCCATCCCGCGGACATAGCGAAACCGAGTGCCGCCGTGAAAGCTTGAACGCAGCTCATTACCTGTTTCTCCCCGGAAGGAGCGGCAGACGGCGGATAGGTTATGATTTCATCAAACTCGGAAACATTGCGTTCCTGATGTCTCATGTCAATATCCATCTTTGGTGTAGAGGGTCCCCCGAGCGCGGTATTCCCACACTCCCCTCATGGCCCGGCGCTGTCCTACGCCGAAGCCCATCCAGCGTGTTGCCCCTCCGGCATCCAGCCGATTACGGAAACAGCACCCATTCCGTATGTCCCGGAACGTGTTCCCGAAGTTGCGTCCCTATGCGAATGTGCCCACAAAAGCACATGCGCTGACAAAGATCAACAGAAAAACTATATCTAATATGCTATTTAACAATTTTCCCCTCTTCAAGTAATGGACGCCTACCAAGGATTCTGCAACAAAGAACCGATCGCCACTGTAGCCGCCGAGGAAAACCGTGCCTTCCAATACCCCTGCCGAAATCAGCCCCCTCCTGTCGCAACTTGGCCCTTCCGGGCCTGAAGGGCTCCGACGCTGTGCCCGAAATGCCAGCACGCGCTGGAAAATCCTGCTCCCGCTCTCCGTGTGTTTCCTGCTCGCCGGGCTTGCCGGGCTTTTCCTCAGGCCGGATCGGCGGCCCGATCTTCCTTTGCTCCAGAAGCGCTTCGAACTGCTCATGACCTGGACGCTTCCCGAAATCCATTGCGACGACATGCACCTTTCCGGCCTGCACAAGCAAGGGAAGGAGTGGCTTGCCACCTATCGCTTCGTGGTCTACGCCACACAGGGCTCGGAAGCCTCTCCCGTCATCAGGGCCCGCCTGAAACGGCGTTTTCCCGAATGCGGCGAACTGCTCTTCCAGACCGGAAAAGCCTGTACGGTGGAAGAACGTGTCCGTTTCGTCCCCGTCCAACAACACGGCCTCGTCCCGGAAAAGGTCATCCTCGATTACCCCGAGCTCCTTTCCCAGATGTGACCGCTCCAGCCGGCTTTCCTAGGGAGCCCGGCATCAGTTGAGCACGAGCGGCGACCAAGCTTCAAGCTCCCTCCGGACGGCCTTCCAGTTGGGCAACAGCCGCTCAAGGACGGCGTAATACCGCTGGCTGTGGTTATGTTCCTGCAAGTGAGCTATTTCATGAAGTAAAACATAATCGAGGCACTGCGGGGGCGCTTTGATGAGATGCGTATTGAGCGTAATCACCCCGCTTCCCGTGCAGCTCCCCCAGCGACGCCGCATCGTGCGCACACGCCACGTGGGAACCGCCGTAAGCCAAGGGATACGGGGGCATAACGCTGCTAACCTATACGCTATATGCTTTTGTATTTGTGTCTTATACCACAAGAAAAGCTGTTTGTGTACCGTCTCGGGATCGTCCGAATCCACTCTTAACTGAATAAGTTGTGATCTTCCAGTAACAACGGACTGTCCAATTTTTTCATCGGAGGACAAAAAATTTTTTTTGACGCCGCATACAACGAGTTGAAGCCGGCAGTAGGTCCCTAAAAAAAGATGCTCCTCACCATCTGTGTAATACAACGGAGACGGCTGTGGACAACTCTGTATTTCACGTAAACGATCTAAAATCCACCCCCCTCGCGACTGAATGGCGGCGAAAGCCTCTTTTCGAAGCAGGAACGGGGGAAGGATGACTTCCACCTTCCCCGCGCGGGTCACCCGGATAAGCGTGCGCTTGCGCCGGAGCGATCCGCGACGGATGGTAAAAGCGATGGATTGGCCGTTCCAGAGAAGGTGTTCGACACCTTCCTCCGGGCCTTCGGATGATTTCTGGGCAAAGCAAGAGAACCGCACGGAACACTCCTTAAAAACAGGGAAAGGGCACCATAAGCGGAATAACAAAAAGAGCAAAGGGGTGTCCCTTATAGCCGGATACGTTCCTTGAGGGAATCATAAACAGGGGGACAGTGCAGGAGGTTGGCTACCTTACAGGCGATCAGCCCCGCGAGCAAACTGCCCGGAAGGCAGGTGTACGTGCCCGACATCTCCGTAACGAGGACAATGCCCGTCAGCGGCGCGCGCACCGTTGCCGCAAAATAGCTCACCATGCCGAACAGCACATACGGCTGCACCGAACCGGACGCCAGCCCGTGCGCGGCCAACGCCGAGACGGGCAGTTCCGCCCAGAGCCTCCCCCACAGCGCGCCGAGGCACAGAATAGGCATAAGGAGGCCGCCCGGAATGGACGCGACGGTGCTGTACTGGGCGAACAGGTACTTGAACGCGAGCAAAAGGATAAGCGTCTTCAGGGCCACATCGTGCTCGCCCACAAAGATGATCAGGCTCTCGCCCCCGCCGATCAGCAGAGGCGCGAACAGCGCGAGGCATCCGGCGAGCAGCAGCGGCGGCAAGGCCCTCCAGCGATCCGGGATCAGCGTCTGTCCGGCCTCCCTATCGTGAAGCCACAGCAGGGTCTTGTTGTATCCCACGCCGAGCACCCCAAAGACGGCGCCTTCCAGCGCCACGATCCAGAAAGAGGACAGCGGAGGCGCTTCGAACCCCGCAAACGGAAGGATGCGCCCCATGCCGAAGACAATGCGGATCATGAGGTGCGCGCCGATGGCCGACGCACACGCCGCCACAATCAGCGAGGTATCCCGCCGGGACTTCATTTCCTCGAAGGCGAACAGCACCCCGGCGGCGGGTGCCCCAAAGGCGGCGGCAAGGCCCGCCACGGCCCCGGCCACAACATAGGGGCTTCCGGTCAGGGCATGGGGAGCCGCCGGCCTCCAAAGCGCATGAAACCCCGCGCCCACGGCCCCGCCCATCTGGATGCTCGGGCCTTCCCGGCCAAGGGCAAGCCCGCCGAACAACGCCAGCCAGCTCCCTAAAAATTTTGCGAGCAATACACGCCACCATGTAAAGGAAAGACGCCCGGCCAGCGCCAACTCCGTCTGCGGAATACCCGAGCCGCTGATGAGCGGCTCCTCCCTGACGATGCGCCTGAGGATCACGGCCAGCGCAACCAGTACGCCGAACCAGATCGGTACCGTCCACCATACCTCGCGCCACTCTTCCAGCCAAAGCGCCACACGCGCCGCGGCCCGATCGTGGGACAACCGGAGAAGCCCGACCACGCACCCGGCGCAAAGCCCCGTCGCCAGGCCGCGCATGGCCAGCATGGGCAGGACGGACTTTGCGGATGTGGAATGAATCGGATTGGACATGAAACGTGCTCCTTGTTCCCGCCCCCCGCACGCCGGAGGAACGAATCTTTATGATGAGACAACCTGCTTTCGTTTGATACTATTTATTCCATATTGCCTTATAGGTGAATATTCCGTACTTCTGCCTACAGGCATCATCAAAAACAGGACAGGCCACCCTGTCAAAGGAGACTATCATGTTTTACGACCTGCTCGTGCATGTGGATCTGCCTGATGAATCCCGCTTCGTCATGGCTCTCGGCAATATCAACAACTATCTCGCCGCGCTGAACGGCGAACCCTGCACCGTCGTCCTGCTCGCCAACGGCGGGGCGGCCCGCTTCCTCGCCCGGAAAGACAACGCGCAAACCGAAGCCATCGAGAAACTGGCTCAGGCCGGGGTTTCCTTCCGCGTATGCGCCAACGCCATGAAGAAGGTCCCCATCACCAAGGAAGACCTGCTCCCCTGCGTCGAAGTCGTGCCCGCCGGCGTCGTGGAAATCGTCCGCCTCCAACGCGAAGACTTCGCCTACATCAAGCCGTGATCACCAAAACAGCCGGGGCCTCGTTGTCCTGAAGGCCCTTTCCCCTCCACCGAAACCTTCGGCGGAGGGCTTCCTTTTTATGAAGGCGACATGAAAAAACACATTATCATAGGCACCCTCTTCGCGTTTGTCCTGCTCGCCTCCGTGGCGCGGGCTTCGGAAACCGTCGAGCGAACCGATTTGGCGGATATATTCCAAGGCTTTGACGGCACATTCATCATGTATGACGAAGGGGCCGACCGCTATACGGTCTTCAACAAAACCCTGAGCGAAACCCGCCTTCCTCCCTGCTCCACCTTCAAGGTTTTCCATGCGCTCATCGGGCTGGACAGCGGCGTTCTGGACCGCGACGACGCCCGCACCCTCATGAAATGGAACGGCAAGCCCTCTTCCATCGCCGCGTGGAACCATGACCAGACGCTGGCCTCGGCCATGCGCCATTCGGTGGTCTGGTATTTCCAGCGCGTCGCAACGGGCATCGGAGAGGAACGGATGCAGCGGGGGCTGGACCGTATCGGCTACGGCAACCGCGACATTTCCGGGGGGCTGACCCGGTTCTGGCTTCAGTCCTCGCTCAAGATTTCCCCGCGCGAACAGGTCGGCCTCCTGCGCGCCCTCTTCAACGGCTCCCTGCCCTTCGCCGCCGAGGACATCGCCGTCGTCAAGCGGGACATCACGCTGTCCTCCGGGAAGGGCTTGCGCTTCATGGGCAAGACAGGCTCAGGCTCGGACGACGCCGACAGGGGCATCATAGGCTGGTTCGTCGGCGGCGTGGAAACCCCGCACAACCGCTGGTCATTCGCCGTGAACATCCAAGGGCCGGACGCCTCCGGCGTGCGGGCCCGGGGCATCGCCGAAGCGGCGCTCAAACGGCTCAGCATCCTGCCCTAGCGTCCCTGCCCCACCGAAAGGCGGTTGCGCCGCCGCCCCTCAAAAGTTACAACTCTTTCCGGCAGTTCACTCGCTCACCATTCCCATGTCACACGCGGGAATGGTGAGCGCGCTCGCAAGCGCGAACCGTTTTTCCGCCGTGCGGCCTGCCTCCCTATCCAGATCTCCACTCTAACCCACTGAAACGTCATGAACAAACCTTTCAAGCAGGATTGGCGCTACGCGCAGGCCAACCGCGAAGCCCTGCTGACGCTGGGGGCCTACGGCCTGTACTTCGTCTGGTGGTACGCGTGCGCCTACGGGCTCGGCGACGGCGACCCGGAAGGGTATGACTACATCTTCGGACTCCCCGCATGGTTCTTCCTGAGCTGCATCGCGGGCTATCCGCTGCTGTCGGCGCTCCTGTGGTTCATGGTCCGCCGGTTCTTCAAGGACATCCCCCTTGATGAGGAAGGCGGCGCGCCCAAGCGGGAAGGCCTTGAAGTCACCGACGAACGCCACCCGGAGGCATTCTGATGGCCGAGCTCAACACCATTGTCCCGGTCGTCATCTACCTGTCCTTGTCCTTCCTCGCCGCGCTGTGGGCCCGGAAACAGTCCCAAAAGACCTCGGACTCCCACGGGTTCATCGAGGAATATTTCATCGGCGGCCGCTCCATGGGCGGCTTCGTGCTCGCCATGTCCATCATCGCCAGCTACACCAGCGCGAGCAGCTTTGTGGGCGGCCCCGGGGTGGCCTACAAGCTCGGCCTGAGCTGGGTTCTGCTGGCCATGATCCAGGTCCCCACGACCTTCCTCACGCTCGGCGTGCTCGGCAAGCGCTTCGCCATCATGGCCCGCAAAACCCGATCCGTGACCCTGACCGACTTCCTGCGCGCCCGCTACCGCAGCGACGCCGTGGTCGTCCTCTGCTCGCTGGCCCTGCTGGTCTTCTTCATGGCGGCCATGCTGGCCCAGTTCATCGGAGGGGCGCGGCTCTTTCAGGCCGTGACCGGCTATCCCTACATCGTCGGGTTAGCGCTGTTCGGGCTCACGGTCATCCTGTACACCGCCGTGGGCGGTTTCCGGGCCGTGGTGCTCACGGACGCCATCCAGGGCATGGTCATGGTTTTCGCCTCCGTCGTGGTGCTCGTCGCCGTGGTCAACGCGGGCGGCGGCATGGAACGGTGCGTCGCCACCCTCAAAGCCATCGATCCCGGCCTGATCACGCCCATCGGCCCCGGTGACGCGGTCCCGCAGCCCATGATCCTGTCCTTCTGGGTACTCGTGGGCCTCGGCATCCTCGGCCTGCCGCAGACCTCGCAAAAATGCATGGGCTATAAAGATTCGCGGTCCATGCACGACGCCATGATCATGGGTACGCTCATCATCGGGTTCCTCCTCCTGTGCGTGCACCTTGCCGGGACGCTCGGCCGCGCCGTCATCCCCGATCTGCCCGCAGGGGATCTGGCCATGCCCACGCTGATCATGAAGCTGCTTTCGCCCTTCTGGGCTGGCGTGTTCATCGCCGGGCCGCTGGCGGCAATCATGTCCACGGTGGACTCCATGCTCCTGCTCGCCTCCGCCGCGATCATCAAGGATCTGTACATCCATTACGGGCTGAAAGGCGACGCGTCGCGCATGACGCCCGCACGCCTGCAAACCATGAGCCTCGTCTGTACCGCCGTCATCGGACTCATCGTTTTCGCCGCCGCCATCGAACCGCCGGATCTGCTGGTCTGGATCAACCTCTTCGCGTTCGGCGGGCTTGAGGCCGTTTTCCTTTGGCCGATCATCCTCGGCCTCTACTGGAAGGAAGCCAACGCCTCCGGCGCGGTCGCCTCCATCGTGGCGGGAGTCGCCTGCTTCTTCGCCCTCAGCATCCTCAACCCTGGCATGGGCGGCATCCACGCCATCGTGCCCACGTCCATCGTCGCCTTCGCGGCGTTCGTCATCGGCGCGAAGTGCGGCCGCCCGGCTTCGGAGGAGGTTATCCGCCTGTTCTGGGGCGAAGGGAACGGGACAAGCTGAACTCATGAAACTCTTGGGGAAGGGAAACGCTTCTGAGGGAAGGGGGGAGAGCACCCATGCTTCCCCCCCTTCCCTCAGAAGCTCCCTTTCCAAAAGACTTTTCCATATATCGAATCCCCGCTCAGAGTTTTTCCCGAGCGTAACGCCTTTGACCGGCTCTGAAATATGAAGAAGGCCTTGCCCCAAAGCCGGGAACAGCCTATCCGATCTACAAATACCTTCCCTTTCCAGACTTGCCACGGGTTGATCCTTTAAAAAGGATTAACCCGTTTTTCTTTGTCTTTTCAAAAAGATACCCTCACATCCCAGTTTTTTCCTCCCCTCTGACCTTTCCTCTTATTGACAAGATTCATCATACATCATATTTCGTTAATCAACGAATTAAGAGGGACGTACAACGGAACTCCTTCCGCGCCGCCTCCCCACCAGCCAAAAAGTTTAGGGGGATGTGGGGAGGGGTCCGGGGGAGGGGAGAAGGAGACCCTTTCCAAAGGGGCCCTTCTCCCCTCCCCCGGCTCACCACTCCTCCCATCTCTCCCCCAAAAAAGGAAAACGCCATGTTCGACTTCCTGACCACCTGCCGCGCGCTTGCCGACGAAAACCGCATACGCATCCTCATGGCCCTGAGAGGCCGCCAGCTCTGCGTATGCCAAGTTACAGCCTTTCTGGATCTGGCCCCGTCCACAACCTCGAAGCACCTGTCGATCCTGCGGCAGGCCCGCCTCATCGAAAGCAACAAACAGGGCCGCTGGGTCTACTACCGGCTTGCGGACGACTCCCCGCGCCCCAATATCCGGGAAGCCCTGGCATGGATGAAGGATTCCCTCGCCAACGATCCGACCATCATCGAGGATGAAGCCCGCATCGCGGAAATCCTGCGCGCCGAAGAAGCCTGCGGCTTCGGGCACGGAGAATCCGATTGCTTCCATTCCCTTGAAGTGCATTCGCTCGCCCAGCGCTTCGAAAACGCGCCGCAAGAAGAGGAAAACCATGACTAAGCGCTACGCCGTACACAATCTCCGTTGCGCCGGGTGCGCCGCCCGGATCGAAGACGCCATTGCGGGCCTCCCCGGCGTGAAATCCGCCGCCATCAACCTCGACAGCGCCCGGCTGCGCGTCGAAGGCGAACAGCCCGAACTCGCGGCGATGATCCGCCTTGCGGACGCCATCGAACCGGGCACCCTGTTCTCCGAGATGGACGAAAACGAACCGCTTCCGGAAAGCAGCGAACCGCAGCCCTCCCTGTTCCGTTCCGAATACAAACTCTGGATCGCCGCAGCCCTGTTCGCCGTCGGCATGATCTTCGAGGAACGCCTCGACGCCTTGCTGACCCCGTTCGTCGCCAAGGCGGTATTCTTCGGCATCCCCTACCTGCTCTGCGGCCTGTCCGTCCTCAAGAAGGGCTTGCAAAGCCTGCTCAAGTTCGACTTTTTCAATGAATACACCTTGATGGGCGGCGCAACCATCGCGGCTGCGGCCATCGGCCAACTGCCCGAGGCCGTGGGCGTCATGCTGTTCTACTCCATCGGCGAAGCCTTGCAGGATCGCGCGGCGGGCAACTCGCGGCGCTCCATCCGGGCGCTGCTGGCGGCCCGGCCCACAGTGGCGCATCTGATTGAGGAAAAAGACGGCAAACAGATGGTGAACGACGCCGATCCCGCGGAAATCCGGCCCGGTATGCGCATCCTTGTGAAGCCCGGCGAAAAAATCCCGCTGGACGGAACCGTTCTGACCGGCTCCTCGCAGGTGGATACGTCCCCCCTGACCGGCGAATCCGTGCCGGTGTCCGTGGGCGCGGGCAAGCAGGTCTACGCCGGGACGGTCAACCTTGAAGGCGCGATAACCGTGGAAGTGACCTCCCGTTTCGCCGACTCGTCCGTGGCCCGCATCCTCGAGCTCGTCGAGCAGGCTTCCGCGAACAAGGCCCCCATCGAACGCTTCATCACCCGCTTCGCCCGCTACTACACGCCCGCCGTGGTGTTCATCGCGGCCCTGGTGGCGGTCATCCCGCCGCTGGCCGGGCACGGGACGTTCGACGAATGGCTGTACCGGGCGCTTGTCCTGCTGGTCATCTCCTGCCCCTGCGCGCTCGTGATCTCCATTCCGCTCGGCTACTTCGGCGGCATCGGCGCCGCGTCCAAGAAGGGTATCCTCGTCAAGGGCGGGCATGTGCTCGACGCCCTGCACAACATCAAGACCGTGGCTTTCGACAAGACCGGAACCTTGACCCGAGGCGTCTTTGAAGTAACCCGCGTCCTGCCCGCCGAGGGAGCTTCCGAGGAAGACGTGCTCAACGCCGCCCGGCTGGCGGAAAGCCGCTCGACGCATCCCATCGCCCGCGCCATCATGAAAACGGCTCCCGGCTCGCACGGTTTTGCTCTGGAAGCGGTGGAATCCAAGGAAATCCCCGGAAAGGGCCTCTCCGCAGAGCACAAGGGGCGGACGCTCCTTGTCGGCAACGCGCTCCTGCTTCAGGATGCGGGCATCAGCGTGCCCTCGCTCCCCGCCGGTCAGGGCAGCGTCGTTTATGTCGCCGTCGGCAATGCCTATCTCGGGGCCATTGAAGTATCGGACGTGTTGCGGCCCGAATCCGCTCCCGCCATCGAATCCCTGCGCGGCCAAGGTATTGAAAGGCTGGTCATGCTGACGGGCGATCGCCCCGAAAGCGCCGCCATCGTCGCCAAGGAATTGCATCTCGACGAGTACCGCGCCGGGCTGCTCCCCGAAGGCAAGGCCGCCGAGCTGGAATCGCTCGGCCCCCGGCAGTCCGTACTTTTTGTAGGTGACGGCATCAACGACGCCCCTGTACTCGCCATGTCCGGTGTCGGCGTGGCAATGGGCGGCCTCGGTTCGGAAGCGGCCATTGAAGTGGCGGACGCGGTCATTCTGGACGACTCGCCCTCGCGCCTGCCGGAAATGTTCTCCATCGCCGCCAAGACCCGCGTGGTCGTCTGGCAGAACATCGTCATGGCGCTCGGCATCAAGGGGCTGTTCATGGTCCTTGGCGTCGTCGGGCTCTCCGGCCTCTGGGAGGCCGTTTTCGCCGACGTCGGCGTCGCCCTCCTCGCCGTCCTCAACGCGACCCGTACCGCACGTTAAGAGGAAAAGGGGGAGAGAAGCATTGGGGAGGGGGAGGAGAAACTTTCTGAAGAAAGTCTCTCCTCCCCCTCCCCAAACCCCACCCTCTCCTC
>NZ_JNJP01000056.1 GCF_000701705.1 Bilophila wadsworthia ATCC 49260
TTTTAGGGAATTGTCAAACTGCAGGAGCCCCCCGGCTTAGCCGGGGGATCACGTCAAGGATTTGACCTTATCGAATCCCTTATTGCAGAACGTGCGGAAATTTTCGGCTGTTTGAGTTGACGAGCATCCCACTGCCTTCCCGTTACCCAATGACAACAAAAATAATAACCACCCGCATAGCGGGTAGTTTATTGTTTCGACCGCCTCGCGCCCTCAACAAGCTGAAGCCCATAAAAAGAGAAGAGCCTCTTTTTTAAAGAGGCTCTTCCCAACAATACAGGAAAGCTGAAGTCAGGGATTCGATAAGGTCAAAAGTCTTTGAAGGTGGGGGTCCGGGGGAGGAAACTTTCTCCAGAAAGTTTCCTCCCCCGGTCTTCCTGCCTACTTCCCGCCAAGCTGGCGCTTCCACCAATGAAGGCCGAGACACAACACGGCGGCGGTCTCCCAACGTAAAACGCGCTCGCCAAGCGTCGCGGGCAGGAACCCCGCACGGGTGAGCTTCTCCACTTCCTGCGCCGTAAAGCCGCCTTCGGGACCGACCACGCAAAGAGTCCTGCCGGGCTGCCCCAGCGTATCCGGAGTCAGCGACATGACCGACTTGTGCCCGCTCTCGACAAGCACGTGCCGATGCTCACAGCCAAGCTCCTCGGCCAACGCGATGAGTTCGTCCACGCCGCCGGGCATGGTCCGCAACTCGGGCAGCCACGGATTGCGGCACTGCTTGGCTCCGGCGGCAAGCTGGCCTTGCCATGACCCCTTGATGTCCGAGGGCACGGGGAACTGGCTCCGCTCAGCCTGCCACAACCAGATCCCGCTGGCTTCAAACTCCACGGCCTTTTCCAGAATCCAGCCCCGGCGCGCGGCTTTTGTCCAGCCCGCCGCAAGGATGACCTTCGATTCCGGTTCGGGATACGTCCACTCGTCGAGAAGCCGCAGGGCCACGGCCTTGGCGTTCTTCTTGTAGGACAAAACCCTGAAACGCCCCTCGCGCCCCCTGCCGTCCAAAACGCGTACATCCTCACCCTCGCGGATGCGCAGCACGCGGGTCAGATGATGGCTCTCCGAGGCATCCAGCTCATAGGGCTCATGCCACAGATCGGGCTCCAGAAAAAACGTGCGCGCATCGGACCAGTCCGGCGGTTCGGGGATTTCGTTCTCTGCCATTATGTTTTCCTTCAAAAAAAGTCCGCGATACGCATACCGGGAACCGATATGGCGCCACGGGGAAACTCGCATCGGCGAAGGCGATTGTCAAATGCCCCTTCAAAAGAGACGCTCCCTTTTGGGAAGCGCCCCTGCTCTCCGAATACCCTGTTACCCTTCTGTAACAGGCTTTTGGCGGGACTTGCGGACCGACTCGAATTCGTCCCTGAGGCTGACAAGCCGCCGATAGTTCTTGCGTATCTCCACGCCGCCCTTGCTCAGCTTGTCGTCCGGGCAATTAATGTAGCGCCGGAGCAGGTAGCGGTCGTCCAATATCATTTCCATATAATGGAGCACGCTCAGCATCAGCGGTTCAAAATAGTTGCCGAGTTCGAATTTGAGATCCCGCAGCAGCTCGATCGCTTCGAGCAGCATACGGCCGTAGGTCAGCCGTTCCCCCTTGTAGTTCCGGGCAACGATATCCTCAAGATAGCGCACTGTGCGCGCCTGACGGATATAGGCGTATTTGCTCATCACTTCCTGCTTGAGATCGTGCAGGAGCGCGAACGCCTCTTGGTTTTCCGGATTTTTGAGGTAGGCGTCCAGTACCTTGGTGGTATTGTTGTAAAACTCTTCGCTGTACCCGATGATGCGGCGCTGATTCTTGGACAACCACGCGAACAGGAACTTGAGGCGCTTTTCGTCCGTATCCGTATTCTCCACCAGTTCATTGCGCTTGTAGACCGCACGGCCCACATACTCGCCGCGTACAATGTCGTTGAGGCGCAGAATCATGGTGCTGGTATCCTTGACCACATTCACGTCCGGCATCACACGTCCCGTAAGCGGGTGGATCAGCTCCTGCCGCTCGACGGAAAGGGCACGGTCCTGCCGCACGTTGTCCGCATTGTAACGGTGCTGCTTGTAGGAAATGCGGATGATCACCACGCGTTTTTCGGCGTCCACGAAAAAACCGCCCTCCTCGCACGCCCGGATCAAATCCTTCTGCTCAGGGTCGAGCTTCACAAGGGCGATTTTTTCAACACGCGGGTAGGGCCGGTTCTCTCCATTGTTCCAGATGGTCGTGATCGTCCGGTCGGACTGCCCGAGCACGCGCACCAAGAACCGCTCGCCGAGCTTGTGCAGACGCCGGGAAAAAAGCGCCGCCGAGGTCCGGCGTTCCGAGGAAATGGGAAAACCATACAGTTCCATCAAAAACTGGCAGACAAACGTACGGTTGCGTTCATACATTTCGTTGTCGCCGATCTTGAACTTGCCGGTGCGCAGCCCGAACCGCTTGATCTCGCCGTCCATGTCGGACGGGAATGAAGCGAAAAGCCCCGCGAGGTGGTAGTGCCCGTAGACGTCCGTGGCGAACACGTGGGCCCTATCCATCGCCAGCAGGTACGGCATCAGCGCGGGGTAATAATCAAGCACGGCGGTATCCACGCGCCGGAATTGATCACGGAAAGGATCCTGGAGTTTTTTGGGCAGACGGCTCAGGAACATCTGGACGTTGCGGGCGATGACGTGCGTTTCCAAAGGGCAGGAGGCGCCTTCCGCCGTGTTTACCGCGCTGAGGACCGGATGGAGGATGTCATATTGGAAAATTTCGCTGAAACTTTCCAGAGGCCGGGCGAACGCCACCATGGAAAAACCGGGAAGCCCCTTGTATTCCCACAATTCCGCCTCGAAAGACGGCAGAAGATCACGCGAGTCGACCAGCGGATAGTTTTCCGTTTCGCACCACGGTTTGAGCAGGCAGAACTTGACGTGTACCGCATCAAGAAAATGTTTGAGCGCTTCAAGATCCGTAATTTCGATGATATCAGAAAAAGAGTTGGTGTTCGACCAAGAAAAATCGCCGAGGGTGAACGCTTCTTTCCATAACAAAGACATGGTTGAACTCTCTTTCCGGCTTTGTGGACCAAGCCCCTGCCCGCGGAGCAAGGTCGCCTCTGTTCATACACGCCATACACGCTCATGGGTTTTACATAGTTTACCTATCAGAAATGCAAAAAAAATTCCACCCCTGATTTCGAAAAAAGACGGCTGCTCACCCGCGCGCACGGCCTTCTCGCCAGCGAAAAGAGTTTGTGCTTTCCGACACAAAAACAGGAAGCACCTCTCATGCCCCTTGGCATAGCGGCCTTTGATGGGGTATATAAAAAAATTCGCGGCATTGTTTTCATCCGTCAGGCCCACGCCGCACAACGCAGCCCGACCGCTGCACCCTCCGCAACACTTTCTCTCAGGTCATGAGACACGGAGCAGCCATGAGCATCATCAGCACCCAGATGAGTTCTTCCATCAAAAACGGCTCCTGGATCCGTCGCATGTTCGAAGCCGGCATCCAGCTCAAGCAGAAGTATGGCGACGACGCCGTATGCGATTTCAGCCTCGGGAACCCGGATCTCGCTCCCCCGCCCGCCGTTGGCAAGGCGCTGGCCGAATTCGTCAAGCACGTGGACGAACCGTTCAGCCTCGGCTACATGCCGAACAACGGGTTCGGCTGGGCCCGCGAAAAGCTCGCCGCCCACCTTTCCAAGGAACAGGGAGTAGAGCTCACGGCCAACGACGTCATCCTGACCTGCGGGGCCGCAGGCGCGCTCAACGTGATCTTCAGGACCGTTCTGGAACCCGGCGACGAAGTGCTCACCGTGACCCCCTATTTCGTGGAATACGGCTCCTATGTGGGCAACCACGGCGGTACGCTCAAGAAGGTCCCGACCTTGCCGGGCACCTTCGGGCTTGATCTGCCCGCCATTGAGGCGGCCATCACGCCCAAGACCCGCGCCATGATTATCAACTCGCCCCACAACCCCACCGGGACCGTCTATTCCCGCGAAGAGCTCGAAGGCCTGACCGCCATCCTCGCCAAGGCCTCCGAACGCAATGGCCGCCCGCTCTATCTCGTGGTCGACGAACCGTACCGTTTTCTGGCCTTCGACGGCGTGGAAGTGCCGAGCCTGCTGCCCATGTACCCCTACGCCGTTCTGGCAAGCTCCTTCTCCAAGAACCTGTGCCTCGCCGGTGAACGCGTCGGCTTCATCGCCCTGTCCCCGCTCTTCGCCGAACGCGCCGAACTCATGGGCGGCCTGACGCTCGCCAACCGTATCCTCGGCTTTGTGAACCCCCCGGTCGTGGGCCAGCATATCATGGCGGGCGCGCTCGGATCGCAGGTGGACGTGAACATTTATGCCCGCCGCCGCGAAATGATGGGCAACGTCCTCTCCGACGCGGGCTATGAATTCCAGATGCCCAAAGGCGCGTTTTATTTCTTCCCGAAGGCTCCCGGCGGCGACGACGTGGCCTTCGTCAACAAGCTCCTTGACGAACGCATCCTCGCCGTGCCCGGTTCCGGTTTCGGCGGCCCCGGCCACTTCCGCCTGGCGTTCTGCGTCGAGGACGAGGTCATCGCCCGCTCCGCCGAAGGCTTCAAGCGGGCCCGCGGGTAGGGAAGCCTTTTCGGGCGGCAAGGCAGCCGCCCGTTTCCCGCGGAACCCGGGAAAATGTCCACCGGGCACAGCCTCTTCATGGGTGCCCGATGGACGGATTCCGGCCTGCCGGAGGAATCATTTCCCCGGCCTGGCAATCAGCGTACCTTTCAATCTCATTCCCTCAAACGCCAGCGGGCTGGCCGCGGCTTTCCCCCGTTTTTCATCACCTTTCAAAAAAACACGCGGTCTCCCGTGCGTCCTGAGGGATATTTCAAGGGATTGGAAGCCACACCAGAACCTCCGGACGGGAACGTTTTCCCGTGGGGCGGCCTCCTTCGCTTTCCCCATCATGAACGCTCTCATAGTCTTGACACAAGCCGATCAACCGTGTAAGGAGTCCCGTTCACGAGGTTATCATGGCTGAACTACGGATTGCACTGAACAACATCGCCCCTGAAGGAAAGACGTTCGTTATGGACGATCCGGCCATCTGGTCGGTCCCCATGACGGAATGCGGTATGGATTGCCGCGTCGTCCAGCCTCTTGTGGGCACGGTTACGCTTCTTCCCCAGGAAGACGGCTGCCTTGTACGCGGCAACCTGAAGGGAGAGGTCGTCGTTCCCTGTAACCGTTGCGCCGAAGACGCCCACCTGATCATCGACAGCAGTTTCGACAGCTTCGAGCCGTTCCCACAGGCGGACGACGAGACGGAGCCGCGCAACGGCAAAGAAAAGCCGTTCGACAGCGAGGCCGACGAGCTCATCGTCAAGCTGGTGGACGGCGCGCCGGAGATCAATCTGGCCGGCCTGCTCTGGGAAGAGTTTGTGCTCGCCCTTCCGGTACGTCCTCTGTGCAAGCCTGATTGCAAGGGGTTGTGCCCCGACTGCGGGAAAAACCTTAACGAAGGTTCTTGCTCCTGCGTGCGGGACGAAGGCGATCCCCGTCTTGCGGCCCTCCGGGGTCTGAAAGTGAAAAAGAACTAGATTTTGCCGCCGAACCTTGTGTCTCCGGGCGTATTGGGCTATGCCATCCGGAGCCGCATCAACAGGCGACAGAGCCAAACCCTCGGCACCATGCCGAATCCTAAGGAGTGCCGTCATGGCCGTACAGCAAAATAAGAAGTCTCATTCCAAGAAGGGTATGCGCCGGTCCCACGATCGCGTGGCCACCCCCACCGTTGTGTACTGCACCTGCGGAGCCCCCACGGTTCCCCACGCTGCCTGCCCCAGCTGCGGCACCTACCGCGGTCGTCAGGTCGTCGAGCAGAAGACCGCCGATGAGCAGCAATAAGACCGTTATCGCCGTCGACGCCATGGGAGGCGATCTCGGTCCTTCCGTGGTCGTCCCCGGAGCGATTGAGGCCGCCCGCCAGACCGGAGCCAAAATTCTCCTTGTCGGGAACGAGGCTACACTTGACGGCGAACTGAACAGACTCTCCCCCTCGGGGGTGGATCTGGAAATCGTCCATGCCCCCGAAGTCGCGGGCATGGACGAAAAGCCTTCGGACATCCTGCGCCGGAAGAAGAACGCCTCCATCCAGGTCGCCTGCCGCCTTGTGCGCGACGGCGCGGCCCAAGGCGTTGTCAGCGCGGGTCACTCCGGAGCCTCCGTCGCGTGCGGCATGTTCATCATGGGCCGCATCCCCGGCGTGGAACGCCCCGCCCTCGCGTCGCTCCTCCCCACGGAAAAGGAACCCGTCGTCCTGCTGGACGTGGGTGCCACCGTCGATTGCAAGCCCTACAACATCTTTCAGTTCGGCCTGATGGGCGACGCCTTCGCCCGGGACATCCTCAATAAGGAATCCCCCCGCGTGGGCCTTCTCAGCATCGGCGAAGAGGAAGGCAAGGGCAACAGCCAGGTGAAAGAGGCGTACGAGCTGTTCAAAATGGCTCAGAACCTCAATTTCAGCGGCAATATCGAAGGGCGCGATCTCTTCACAGGCGAAATGGACGTGGCCGTCTGCGACGGTTTCGTCGGCAACGTGGCCCTGAAGCTCAGCGAAGGGTTGGGCCTGTCCCTGAGCCGCGTGCTCAAGCGCGAACTGCTCAATTCCGGCTTCCTGCCCAAGCTCGGCAGCCTGCTGGCCAAGTCCGCGTTCAGACGCTTCGCCAAAGTGGTGGACTACGCCGAATACGGCGGAGCCCCCTTGCTCGGCCTTCAGAACATCTCCATCGTCTGCCACGGCCGTTCCAATGCCAAGGCCATTTGCAACGCTACCCGCATGGCGACCCTGTTCGTCGAGAAAGAGACCAACAAGCGCCTGATGGAAACCATCTGCGCCAATGAGGAACTGACCCGTTTCGGCCGTTCCTGTTAGCCCTCCTCACAAACGCACGGACACCGCATGACAGCAATCCATATTCAAGGCTTGGGGACGTATGTTCCGACCAAGCGGATCACGAACGTCGACTTGATGTCGCTGGTGGACACCAACGACGAATGGATCGTCAGCAGGACCGGGATCAAGGCCCGGCACATGCTGGCGGACGACGAAAACGGCTCCGACGCGGGCACGGAAGCGGCGCTTAAAGCTCTTGAAGATGCCGGCATCGCGGCTGAAGACATCACGCATGTTCTGACGGCGACGTGTACGCCCGACTACCTGTGCCCGAGCACGGCCTGCATCATCAGCGGCAAAATCGGCTCGCACGGGGCGATGGCGTTCGACCTCAACGCGGCCTGCACCGGCTTCGTTTACGGCCTGGACGTGGCGAACAGCATCCTTGCCGGAAAGCCCGGGGCCAAAGTCCTGCTCGTGGGCTCGGAAGCCTTTACCCGCCGCCTGAATTGGGAAGACCGCACGACCTGCATCCTGTTCGGCGACGGCGCCGCGGCCGCCGTGCTGACGAACGGCGACGCCGGGACGCCCAAGCGGTGCCTGCCCTCGGCCCCCCGCCTCCGGGATGTCCGGTGCGGTGCGGACGGGCGGCAATATCCCCTGCTTACCGTCGGCGGCGGGACGAACCGCAACTACAAGCCCGGCGATCCGGTTCAGGACGATTTTTACCTCCAGATGCAGGGGCGTGAAGTCTTCAAGCAGGCTGTGCGCAGCCTTTCCGCCGTCTGCTCCGAACTGCTGGAGGACAACGGTCTGACGCTCGAAGACATCGACCTGTTCATTCCGCATCAGGCAAACCTCCGCATCATCGAAGCCGTGGGAGACCGCCTCAAGCTTGGAAGCGAAAAAATATTCGTCAACCTTGATGAATACGGCAACACGTCGGCGGCATCCATTCCGCTGGGTATCGGCGACGCCTGCGCGCAGGGCCGCATCCGCCCGGGGTCTCGCGTCTTGTTGAGCGCCTTCGGCGGAGGCTTCACGTGGGGAGCCGCATTGCTGGAGTTCTAGCCGCTTTTCCGGCCGGCATCCGTGTTGAATTCTGATTTCTTTTGAGCTACAAACAGCTGAATACAGCATCAAGGTGAGAGACATGAGCGAACAACTTTCCACCGCCCTCGTGACCGGCGGCTCCAGAGGTATCGGCAAGGCTATTGCGGAGACGCTGGCGAAGGCCGGATATCAGGTGTATCTCACCTATGTCAGCAAGGCTGATGAAGCTGAAGCCGTGGCCCGGAACATTGTGGCGGCGGGCGGAAAAGCCTGTGCCTTTCGCCTTGACGTCGCCGACGCCGAAGCGGTCGCGGCGTTCTTCAAAGAGCGTATCAAGGATCAGGTCGAGTTGGACGTGCTGGTCAACAACGCGGGCATCACCAAAGATGGCCTGATGTTGCGCATGAAAGACGAAGATTTTGACCGCGTCATCCAGACCAACCTGCGCGGCGCATTCGTCTGTGTCCGCGAGGCCGCCAAGATCATGACCCGCCAGCGTCACGGGCGGATCATCAATATCAGCTCCGTGGTCGGACAGATGGGCAATGCAGGGCAGATCAATTACGCTTCCGCCAAGGCGGGCCTCATCGGCCTGACCAAGTCCGCGGCCAAGGAGCTGGCCGGTCGTAACGTCACCGTCAACGCGGTCGCCCCCGGTTTCGTGGAAACCGATATGACCGCCAGCCTGCCCGATGACGTCCGCGCCGCCTATATTGATGCCATCCCCTTGAAACGTCTGGGAACGCCTCAGGACATCGCTGATGCCGTAGCTTTTCTGGCTTCGCCGGGAGCCGGATATATTACAGGACAGGTTATCGCCGTCAACGGCGGAATGTACTGTTAATCGCCGCGCCGCGTTTGCGGCGCGAACCGGCGGATTCCGTTTCGCGGAAGCGTCGACACAAGGAACGGGGCATTATGCCCCACTGCAACACAAAAAGAACAAAACCGGGAGGATTCCCCCATGTCCGTTGAAGAACAGGTCAAAAAGATCATCATGGAACAGCTTGGCGTGACCGCCGAAGAAGTGAAGCCCGAAGCCTCTTTCGTTGAAGACCTCGGTGCCGACTCCCTCGACCTCACCGAACTCATCATGGCCATGGAAGAAGCCTTTGACGTGGAAATCGCCGACGACGACGCCCAGAAGATCCTGAAGGTCAAGGACGCCATCTCCTACGTGCAGAACCACACGAACTAAGCCTCGTTTTGTTCGAAGCACGGGAAACGAGAGCGGAGACGGCGGCCCGCGCGGGCGTTGTTCCTTCCGTTCCTGTTGCGCCAGAGTATTCTACCGGGCGTCTTGTGATTCAAATCATAAGGCGCTCGACCACTTTTTGCTTCATGAGGGAATTATGAGCCGCAAACGCGTTGTTGTAACCGGTCTCTCTGCGCTGACGCCGCTCGGCGGCAACGTCACCGAAACCTGGGATAATCTTCTTGCGGGGAAGTCGGGCATCGGGCCCATCACCCTCTTTGACGCCTCCGGCTTTGATTCCCGCATTGCCGGCGAAGTCAAAGGGTTCGATCCTGAAGCCTACGGCGTTCCCGCCAAACAGGCTCGCCGTATGGACCGCTTCGTCCAGTTCGCCGTCGCCGCGGGCAACATGCTGGTGGAGCATTCCGGCCTCGTCATCAATGACGACAACGCCGGTCGGGTCAGCGTCATCCTCGGCGTGGGGCTCGGCGGCCTGCACACCATCGAAGTGTTCCACTCCCGCCTCGTCGAGGCCGGGCCGGGCAAGGTTTCCCCCTTCATGATCCCCATGCTGATCTCCAACATGGCCCCGGGCCAGCTTGCCATCGCCACGGGTGCCAAGGGCGCGAACATGGTGCTCACCAGCGCCTGCGCTTCGGGCACGCACGCCATCGGCGCGGCCTATACCGAGATCGTCATGGGCCGTTGCGACGCCTGCATCTCCGGCGGCGTGGAAGCGACCGTCACGCCCATGGGCATTTCCGGCTTTACCGCGCTGAAGGCGCTCTCCACGGCGCACAACGACGATCCCGAAAAGGCTTCCCGCCCCTTTGACAAGGACCGCGACGGCTTTGTCATGGGTGAAGGCGCGGGCCTGCTCATGCTGGAAAGCCTCGAGCACGCTCAGGCGCGCGGCGCGACCATCTACGCCGAAATCATAGGCGCGGGCTCGTCCGACGACGCCTTCCACATGACAGCTCCCCGCGACGACGGGGAAGGCATGATCGCCGCCATGCAGCGCGCCATCGCCGACGCGGGCGTCAGCCCCGACGTGGTGGACCACATCAACGCGCACGCCACCTCGACCCATCTCGGCGACATCTGCGAAACCGGCGCCGTCAAGCAGGTCTTCGGCGAACGCGCCTACCAGATTGCCATCTCCGCGACCAAGTCCCAGACCGGCCACCTGCTTGGGGCCGCAGGCGGCGTGGAGGCCGTGTTCTCCGTGCTTGCCCTGCATACCGGCTATGTCCCCGGCACGATCAACTATGAGACGCCCGATCCGGAATGCGACCTCAACTGCATGACCGACGGTGCCAAGAAGCTTGATCCGCAGTACGCGCTCTCGAACTCCTTCGGTTTCGGCGGTACGAACGGCAGCATCCTGTTCAAGAAATTCACGGCGTAACTCCCTTTTCAGGGGAACCACGCGGTTGCATCTCTAAACTCTCATCGGAGCGTCCAATGGACCATATTCTTCTTGAAGATCCCGAACTGGCACGCGCTTTCCTGCTGGAAAGCGATCGGCAGATGAGCAAGCTGGAGCTCATCGCCTCCGAAAACTTCGTCTCTTCCGCCGTTCGGGAAGCGCAGGGAAGCGTTTTCACGCATAAGTACGCCGAAGGTTATCCGGGCAAGCGGTACTACGGCGGCTGCGAATTCGTCGACATCGCCGAAAACCTTGCCATCGAGCGCGCCAAGCAGCTGTTCGGCTGCGACTACGTCAACGTGCAGCCCCACTCCGGCAGCCAGGCGAACATGGCTTCCTACTTCGCGCTGGCCAAACCAGGCGATACCATTCTGGGCATGAACCTGTCCCACGGCGGCCACCTGACGCACGGCAGCCCGGTGAACTTCTCCGGCCGCCTGTTCAACGTGGTTTCCTACGGCGTGGACAAGGACACCTGCCTCATCAACTATGAAGAAGTGCGCCGCCTCGCCCATGAGCACCGTCCCACGGTCATCGTGGCGGGCGCCAGCGCCTATCCCCGTACCATCGACTTCGCCAAGTTCCGCGCCATCGCCGACGAGGTGGATGCCAAGCTGTTCGTGGACATGGCCCATATCGCCGGCCTCGTTGCCGCCGGGCTCCATCCCACCCCCATCGGGCACGCCCACGTCACCACGACCACGACCCACAAGACCCTGCGCGGTCCTCGCGGCGGCATGATCCTGTCCGACGAATCCTTCGGCAAGACGCTCAACAGCCAGATCTTCCCCGGCATTCAGGGCGGCCCGCTCATGCACATCGTCGCTGCCAAGGCCGTGGCCTTCGGCGAAGCCCTGCGTCCCCGCTTCAAGGACTATCAGGCGCAGGTGCTCAGGAACACCGTGACGTTGGGCGAAGAGCTCAAGAACGCCAAGTTCAACCTCGTCTCCGGCGGCACGGACAACCATCTGCTGCTCGTCGACCTGACCAGCAAGGACATCACCGGCAAGGACGCCGAGCACGCCCTCGACGCCGCCGGCATCACCGTGAACAAGAACACCGTGCCTTTCGAGACCCGTTCCCCGTTCGTGACCTCCGGCATCCGCATCGGAACGCCCGCGCTCACGACCCGCGGTTTCCGCGAGCAGGACATGGTTAAGGTGGCGGGCTGGATCGACGCCGCCATCGCCAACGCCGGCAACGAAACCCGTCTCGCCGAGATCAGCAAGGAAGTGGCCGTGTTCGCGCGCCAGTTCCCGCTGTTCGCCTGGTAGACTTGCAGGGCTCTGCCCCGCACCCGCCGGGCTGCCGTCCGGACCTGCCCGGGGGGAATGATTCCCCCCGGCCCCCTCGGTAACGGATACGCGCCGTTTCCGAAGGGAGTATAAGCTGTTACTTGCTTCTTAAAAGCTCTTCAAACGGCGTTGCCGTTTGAAGAGCTGATAGGCGCCCCCTCTCGTGGCGTCTCCGTTTTCGCCGGGGTCCGGGGCGCGGCTCGCGCCCCGGGCGGGGTCAAGGGGCCGCGGCCCCTTGCCACCGGAGGCTCTCCCCATCCCCCGCTCTTTCATTTTACAGAAGGATACCGCTATGTCCCGCGTCGCTTGGCCCGACTACTTCATGAACATCGCCCACCTCGTGGCGGAGCGCTCGACCTGCCTGCGCCGCAGGGTCGGGGCCGTAGCCGTCAAGGACAAACGCATCCTCGCCACCGGCTATAACGGCGCACCGTCCAAGGTAGCGCATTGCCTCGATATCGGTTGCCTACGCGAACAGCTCGGCGTGCCTTCCGGCCAGCGGCATGAAATCTGCCGGGGCCTCCACGCGGAACAGAACGTCATCATCCAGGCGGCGGTGCACGGCATTTCCCTCGCCGGGGCCGAAGTCTACTGCACGCATCAGCCTTGCCTCATCTGCTCGAAAATGCTCATCAACTGCGGCATCACCAAAATCTGGTACGCATCGGGCTACCCGGACGAACTGGCCATGCAGATGCTGAACGAAGCGGACATCACGCTCGAACTCCTCCCCCTGCGCCCCACGCCGGATGGCTGCGGGCATACGGGCCCCTCGGGAGAAGGCGCATGAGCCACCCGTACGAATCGTTCATGCGGGAAGCCGCCGAACTCGCGGAGCGCGGCCGCTGGTCCGCCGCTCCCAATCCGACGGTGGGCGCCGTACTTGTCCGTGACGGTGTTGTCGTTGCCAGAGGCTGGCATACCGCTTACGGCAAGAGCCATGCGGAAGTGGAGTGCCTCAAGGACGCCGAAGCCAAAGGCGTCGATCCCTCGGCCTGCACCCTGGTCGTCACGCTGGAGCCCTGCAACCATCAAGGGCAAACCCCGCCCTGCACGGAAGCGGTGATCGCGGCGGGCATCCGCCACGTGGTCATCGGCCTGCGCGATCCCAACCCCAAGGCGGCGGGCGGCATGGAACGCCTTGCCGAAGCGGGCGTTGAAGTGGAAGCGGGCGTATGCGAGGAGCTGTGCCGGGATCTGGTCGCCGATTTTCTGATCTGGCAGACCACGAAACGCCCCTACGTCATGCTGAAACTCGCCATGACGCTGGACGGCCGCATCGCCACCCGTACCGGGCATTCCCGCTGGATCACCGGAGAAACGGCCCGCCATCAGGTGCACGAACTCCGCGCCAACGTGGGACGGGCCGGAGGCGCGATCCTCGTCGGCGGCAACACGCTCCATACCGATAATCCCTTGCTGACCGCAAGGCTTGATGATCCGGTCGAACGCCAGCCGCTGGCCGTGTCCATTTCCTCGCGCGTGCCCGCGCCCGATTCCCTGCTGCTGTTCAAGGAACGCCCCACGGAGACGATTTTCTTCACCACGGCGTCCGGAGCCGCCACGCCCCGCGCAGCCCAGCTCCGCGAGCGCGGCGTCCGCATCCGAGGCCTTGACCGCTGGAAAAGCGGCGAGGATCTTGTACAGATCCTTGAATACCTGCGTCAGGAAGCGGGCTGCCCCTACGTGCTGTGCGAAGGCGGAGGGCGCCTTGGCCTCTCGTTGCTGGAAGCCGGGCTCGTCGACGAATTTCATCTCCACATCGCGCCGAAAGTGCTTGGGGACAACGACGCGCGCCCGCTGTTCGACGGACGCACGCCCCTTGAACTGGACGAGGCGCTCTCACTGCGGCTGGTCCGCATGGAGCCCTGTGGAGAGGACGGACACCTCATATTCAGGCCGGTGCGCGCATGTTCACAGGCATAATCAACGGTCAGGGGAAAGTGCTGGCGGTGGAATCCCGTGGGCACGAGACCCGGTTTCGGATTCAGGCGCTTTACGACCTCGCGGACATTATTTTGGGCGAATCCATTGCCGTCAACGGAACGTGTCTTACAGTAGAAACGTCTGGTCCGAGCCTTTTTTCCGCCTATGCGTCCGCTGAAACCATGCAGCGCACGGCTCTCGGCCTGCTGAAACCCGGAGCCAAGGTCAACCTTGAACGGGCGCTTGCCGTGGGCGATCGCCTCGGCGGGCATATCGTCAGCGGGCATGTGGACTGTGTGGCTGAAATCCTGTCCGTGCGGCGGGAAGGCGAGTCGCGGCGCATCCGCATCGGTTTTCCCGCTTCTTTCGGAGCGGAAGTCATCGGGAAGGGCTCAGTGGCACTTGACGGCATCAGCCTGACAGTGAATGATTGCGGACCGGACTTTCTGGAAGTCAACGTCATCCCCGAAACATGGCGGGCAACGACGGTGGCCGAATGGGCTCCGGGCACGCGTATCAATATGGAAACCGACGTCATCGGCAAGTATGTCCGCCACATGGTGGCTCCCCACCTCGGCCTCGCCTCCGAGGAGGCGAAAGCAGGGAAACTGTCGGTTGAATTCCTGCGCGAAAACGGCTTTTTTTGAGGATCAACGAAGCTGAGGACTCTCTATTATGGCTATTTGCAGTGTTGAAGAAGCGGTGGAGGATATCCGGCAGGGCCGGATGATCATTCTTGTCGACGACGAAGATCGGGAAAACGAGGGTGACATCACCATCGCCGCCGAGCATGTGACGCCCGAGGCCATCAATTTCATGGCGAAATACGCCCGCGGCCTCATCTGCCTTCCGCTCGGCCCCAGCCTCGTGGACAAGCTGGATCTCCCGCTCATGACGCAGCGTAACGGCTCCAAATTCGGCACCAACTTCACGGTGTCCATCGAAGCCCGCAACGGCGTGACCACCGGCATTTCGGCGGCCGACCGCGCCCGCACCATCCTCGCCGCCGTGGCCGACGACGTCCGCCCCGAGGATCTGGTGACGCCCGGCCATGTGTTCCCGCTCCGTGCCCAGCCCGGCGGCGTGCTCACCCGCGCCGGACAGACGGAAGGCAGCGTGGACCTCGCCGTGCTCGCCGGATTGAAACCCGCCGCCGTCATCTGCGAAATCATGAAAGACGACGGGACGATGGCCCGTATGCCCGATCTGGAGAAATTCGCCGAAGAGCACAACCTCAAGATCGCCGCTGTGCGCGACCTCATCCGTTACCATCTGCGGCACGGCCAGCTCGGCGTGCGCCGCGTGGCCGAAACCAAGCTCCCCTCACGCTACGGCAACTTCACGATGATCGCCTATGAAAACGATATCAGCGCCGATACCCATGTCGCCATCGTCAAGGGCGACGTGTCCGAAAAGGGCGGCCCCGATCCCGTGCTCGTGCGCGTGCACAGCGAATGCCTGACCGGCGACGCGTTCGGTTCCCTGCGCTGCGACTGCGGCAACCAGCTTGCCGCCGCGCTGACCCGCATCGAAAAGGAAGGCCGGGGCGCGGTCATCTACATGCGTCAGGAAGGCCGGGGCATTGGCCTCGCCAACAAGCTGAAGGCCTATGCCCTTCAGGATCAGGGCTACGACACCGTTGAAGCCAACGAAAAGCTCGGCTTCAAGGCGGACCTCCGCGATTACGGCGTCGGCGCGCAGATCCTCCTTGATCTGGGCATCCGCAAGCTCCGCATCATGACCAACAACCCGCGCAAGATCGTCGGTCTGGAAGGCTACGGGATCGAAATCGTCGGCCGTGAGCCCATTGAGGTGGGTTGCTGCGCCACCAACGAAGAATATATGCGCACCAAGCAGGAAAAGATGGGGCACATGCTCCACGTTTCCGGCGACCGTAAGTAACGAACGGCGCGCCGCATCCCGAGATGCGGCGCCTTACCCCATACAGACGAGGCTCCCATGAACCAGATCAAGACCATCGACGGGCATCTCAACGCGGCGGATCTCAAATTCGCCATCCTTGCGACACGTTTCAACGATTTCATTGTGGACCGGCTCGTCGGCGGCGCGGTGGACTATCTGATCCGCCATGGCGGATCAGAGGAAAACCTGACCATCGTCCGCGTTCCCGGCGCCTTCGAAATGCCCCTCGCCTGCAAGAAGCTGGCGGCCTCCGGCAAATACGACGGCATCGTCGCCGTCGGCGCCGTCATCCGGGGCGGGACGCCTCATTTTGATTTCGTGGCGGCCGAAGCCACCAAGGGCCTTGCCCATGTGTCTCTCGAAAGCGGCGTGCCGGTGGGCTTCGGCCTGTTGACCACGGACAACATCGAGCAGGCCATCGAACGCGCGGGCACCAAGGCCGGAAACAAGGGCGTTGAAGCCGCCTCCGCCGTCCTTGAGACCGTCCGCGTATTGCAACAGATTTAGGACGGTACGCGGGAGGCGCTCATAAAAACGCCTCCCGCGCTTTCCCTCCGCGATCATTTTGCTTGGCGGGGAGGCCGTGCGGCGAGTGTTTCGCTGCATGGGGCCCTCTTCCGAAAAAACACCGGGCGTTGCAGTCCGTAACAAAGCGGCAAGCCCCCGGTAGGCTGTGGGAGCCATCCACAGCCGGAACGGTTCCCTCCGGATCCGGGGACATGCCCCGGCGGGTACGGAGCGGCTCCCTGCCGCAACGGACAGAGCCCGGTTCCCCAATGTTTTGTCGGCGGCGTTTTTTTCTCCGCTGCCGCGCTGTCTTCCGGGAAGCTCCCGGAAGTTCGTTTTTCCGGCATTCCATCACTTTTGCACGAGGCCATTTCATGTCCAAAAACAGACCCCATGCCCGCCGCGCCGCGCGTTCACGCGCGTTTCAGGTGTTGTACAGCCTGCAGTTCTCTCCCTCGACCACCCTCGGGGATGTCCGCACCGCGTTCCTCGAAATGCCCGATCCCACGGATGCGGACATGGACGAAAACGCCGAAACCCGCGAGGAAAAGCTGTACGGCTTCGCGTGGGAACTGGTGGAGGGCGTCTGGTCCAACGTCAAAAATCTCGACAGCGTCATCGAACGCTTCTCGCAGAACTGGCGCGTGGATCGGCTCGGCAAGATCGAGCTGACCCTGCTCCGTCTCGCCGTTTTCGAAATGCTGTACCGGGCTGACGTCCCGCCCAAGGTCGCCATCAACGAGGCGCTTGAACTGTCCACCCGTTTCGGCGACGCCAAGGCCAAGAGCTTCATCAACGGCATCCTCGACGCGGCGATCAAGGCTCAGGAAGCCGGTACGCTCACAGTTGCGGGCAAGGCCGACGCCTGATAGATTGGCGGGGTTTGACGCCAAGGCGGGCCGGAGTCGATCCGGCCCCCGATTATACAGCAATAAGGATCAGTCATGAGCAAGCCTAAGCGCTATGACCCGGCGGCCATCGAAACCAAATGGCAGTCCCGCTGGGAAAACGAAAAGACCTACGCCTGTCATGTCGACAAGGACAAAAAAAAATACTATGTGCTGGAAATGTTTCCCTATCCTTCGGGAAACCTGCACATGGGCCATGTACGTAACTACTCCATCGGCGACGTAGTGGCGCGTTTCAAGCGTATGCAGGGATTCAACGTCATGCATCCCATGGGATGGGACGCCTTCGGCCTGCCCGCCGAAAACGCCGCCATCAAGCATAACATCCATCCGAGCGTCTGGACGCACGCCAATATCGACAACATGCGCGCCCAGTTGAAGCGCCTCGGTTATTCCTATGACTGGGACCGTGAAGTCGCCACCTGCGATGAGCCCTACTACCGATGGGAGCAGCTTTTCTTCCTGCGCTGGCTGGAAAAGGGCCTCGTCTACCGCAAGAAAGCCTCTCAGAACTGGTGCCCGCACTGCAATACCGTGCTCGCCAACGAACAGGTCGTCGACGGCCTGTGCTGGCGCTGCGACACGCCCGTCGTCCAGAAGGAACTCACCCAGTGGTTCCTCAAGATCACGGATTACGCCGACGAACTGCTCGCCGACCTCTCCAAGCTCGAGGGCGGCTGGCCTGACCGCGTGCTCAGTATGCAGCGCAACTGGATCGGCAAGTCCGTGGGCGCGGAGATCACGTTCCCGCTGGAATCCGGCGAAGGCGACATCAAGGTGTTCACCACCCGCCCCGACACGGTGTTCGGCGTGACGTTCATGACGCTGGCCCCCGAGCATCCGCTCGTCGAGTCGCTCATCAGCGGCAAGCCCAACGAAGCTGAAGCCCGCGCCTTTATCGAGCGGACCCACAACATGGACCGCATCGACCGCCAGTCCGACAGCCTCGAAAAAGAAGGCGTCTTCACCGGCTCCTACTGCCTCAACCCCTTCACGGGCCGTCAGGTTCCGATCTGGCTCGGCAACTTCGTCCTTGCCGAATACGGCACCGGCGCGGTTATGGCCGTGCCCGCCCACGACCAGCGCGACTTCGACTTCTCCAAGAAGTACGGCATGGAGCGCATCGTGGTTATCCAGCCCGAAGGCGAAGCGCCGCTCACTCCCGAAAATCTGACCGAAGCCTATACCGCTCCCGGCGTGCTCGTGAACTCCGGCGAATTCGACGGCCTGCCCAACGAAGACGCCAAGAAGGCCATCGCCGACGCGCTGGAAGCGTCCGGCAAGGGCAAGCGCACCACCAACTGGCGCCTCCGCGACTGGAATATTTCCCGCCAGCGTTACTGGGGTGCGCCCATCCCGGTGGTCTATTGCGACACGTGCGGCATGGTTCCCGTGCCCGAAGACCAGCTCCCGGTCCGCCTGCCGCTGGACGTGCAGACGCACACGGACGGCAAGTCTCCCCTGCCCCACACGCCCGAATTCTACAACTGCACCTGCCCGAAGTGCGGCGGTGCGGCCAAGCGCGAAACCGACACGATGGACACCTTTGTTGAATCCTCGTGGTACTTCGCCCGCTATACCGACGCCCGCAACGACAAGGCTCCCTTCGACATGGAAGCCCTGCGCTACTGGCTGTCCGTGGACCAGTACATCGGCGGCGTGGAGCACGCCATCCTGCATCTGCTCTATGCCCGCTTCTTCACCAAGGTGCTGCGCGATCTCGGCTACTTCCCCAAGGAGATCGACGAGCCTTTCGCCAACCTGCTCACGCAGGGCATGGTTCTGAAGGACGGCAGCAAGATGTCCAAGTCCAAGGGCAACACCGTCGATCCCACGGAAATGATAGCCAAGTACGGCGCGGACACCGTCCGCCTGTTCTGCCTGTTCGCCGCGCCGCCGGAACGCGACTTCGACTGGAGCGATACCGGCATTGAAGGGGCTTCCCGTTTCCTCAACCGTATCTGGCGCCTGTACGCCGATACCTGCGAAGTCCTGTCTCCCGTGGGGGCCTGCTCCTCCACCGCCGCCGACGCGACGACTGCGGCAGCCAAGGAAGTCCGCCTCAAGGAACACCTCACCGTCAAGAAAGCCGGTGAGGACATCGGCAACCGTTATCAGTTCAACACCGCTATTGCGGCGATCATGGAACTGGTCAACGCGCTGTACCTCGCCAAGGACGAACTCGCCACGACGGAAGAAGGCCGTAAGGTACTGTCCTCCGCCATGGCGACCGTGCTGACGCTTCTGGCCCCCATCACCCCGCACGTGTGCGAGGAATTGTGGGAAGACCTCGGCCATGCCCGGAGCATCGATCAGGAGCCCTGGCCGGTATGGAAGGAAGACGCCTTGCAGCGCGACGTGCTCACCGTGGTCATCCAGATCAACGGCAAGCTGCGCGGCAAGATCGAAGTACCCGCCTCCGCTTCCAAGGAAGAGGTGGAACAGCTCGCCCTTACCGAACAGAACATCGTCCGCCACCTCGAAGGGCTCACGGTCCGCAAGGTTGTGGTCATTCCCGGCAAACTCGTCAACGTGGTGGCCAACTGATGAACAGACCGCATCCGGCTTCGGCACATGCAGGGTATGGACGCCTGTACAGGCTTGCGGCGGGACTGCTGAGCGGACTCCTCGTCTGCCTGATGCTGACCGGGTGCGGCTATGTCTGGCGCGGTCAGGAAGGCTCCCTGTCCGAAAACAGCGTGCTCGGCAACGGTTCCAAGACGCTCAAAATCAAAAGCGTGGAACAGACCTCGCTCTACCCGTGGCTGACCTATCAGGTCCGCTCGCTGGTACGGGACGACATCAACGCCCGGAACCTGGCGAAGTGGGTGGATGACGGACAGGCTGACTATACCCTGACCGTGCGTATCCCCAGTTTCAAGGTCCGCAGCTACGGCCAGTACAGAAGCGCCTCGCAACTGTATACGGCTACCATCAGCATAGAATTCATCGTCTATGATGGAAAGACCAATACGGAAGTCTGGCGTTCGGGAAGCATCTTTTACGAGGAAAACTATGAGAATGCCAACGAGGAATCGGCCATCAAGTCCATCCTCGAGATGGCCGTGCGCCGTTGCATGGACGCCTTGCAGCAACGTTTCTGACCTGACGGGACAAGGCCGTCGCTTTCGCCTATGACGACACGACCGGGTTTCAGCTTTTGCATATGCCCAGACGGGAAGCTCCTCCGCCAGCAGGTGGAGGAGCTTCTTGGTGCCCATCCCGATGCGGGACGGGAGCGGCATGTTTTCTGGGGCGACGACGAACTGCCGCCCAAATTCTGGGAGATCCTCACGCTCCAGGGGCTTTTTTCCACGTCGCGGGTTCTGGTGATGCGCAATGCCCACGCCCTGACCGCCGATGTCTGGAAACGCCTTTCCGCCGCGCTCTCCCGCCCCAATCCTCAAACATGGCCCCTGTTTTGCCTTGAGGTCGCGTGGGAGAAGGGGCAGCCCAAAATCCCCGCGCATATCGCCAAACTGCCCTGCTTTACCTTTGCCGATGCCAAGGGGTGGATCTGGCGTTCCCCCGGGCTGGAGCCCCGCTCGCTCCGCCGCCACATCCAGATACGTTCCAAGGCGCTGGGGCTGGATTTGGAACCGGGCTGCGTGGACATTCTCGCCGAAACGCTCCTCCCTGACGCCGCCGCCGTGGACGCGGAACTGAGCAAGCTCCAGCTGCTGGCGGGCGGAAAACCGCTGACGCAGGAACAAGCCCGCAGCGTCAGCCCGACGACCGAATTCAACGTATTCGCGTTCCTGCGCCAGCTTCAGGCGGGGCAGACCGCTTCCGTCTGGAAAAGCATCCTTGAGGAACAAGCCAAGGGCGAGGAACCGCTTTTCTATCTGCTCGCCATGCTCCAGCGCGAGGCACGCCAGCTCTGGCAAATCCTTGCCGGGGAACAGGTCCGCATGGGCCCGTCCGATCAGCAGGCCAAACAGCAGACGGCCTCCCGCCTCGGCGCCGCCGGGCTCGCCAAGCTCTGGGACGCCATGCACACCGCCGAACTTTCCGTCAAATCGGGAAGGCGCTCCCCCAGCCAGGCGCTGGATGCCCTCATGGGCGATCTGACGCTGCTTTTCACGCCCGCGCAACGCCGTTCCCCCCGCTGACGTTCTTTTTCATTTCTCATGGATCATCCGGGCTTTTCCCCTTGCTTACCCCGCAGGACTGCTTATTATGTCAACTGATACACCCCACTACGCCGGACATCGTGCCCGGCTGCGCGAGCGTCTTCTCAAAGACAGCACCGCGCTTGCCGATTATGAAATATTGGAACTCTTGCTGGGCTATGCGCTTTTGCGGCGGGATACCAAACCGCTCGCCAAAGAATTGCTCTCCCGGTTCGGGAGTATCCGCGGCGTGTTGGACGCATTGCCCGCCGAGATGCAGCAAGTGGGCGGCGTGGGTGAAGGTGTCGCGGCCCTTCGGCTCCTGCTTCGGGAAATGATGGCGCGCTACGCCGAAGCGCCGATGCGGGAACGGAAAGTTTTGTGTACGCCCCGCGACGTGGCGCAAATGGTGATCCCCCGGCTGTCCGGTTCTCCCCACGAGGAACTCTGGACAGCTACCGTCGATGCCCAAAACCGCCTGCTCACTTGGGAGCGGCTGGCGCGGGGGACGGTAGGCATGGTTCCGTGTTATCCGAGGGACATTTTGGAGCGGGTGCTCCAGTGCAAGGCAAGCGGCTTCTTTCTGGTGCACAACCATCCCGGAGGGACGCCGAAGGCTTCGCCCGAGGACATTGAGATGACGAGGAACATCCAGCGCATCGCCACCAGCATGGGGCTGCGCCTGCTCGATCACCTCATCGTAGGCGACGGCGCCTGTTACAGCATACGAGAGGACGGACTGCTCTGAACCACGGGTTCTCCACCGTACTACCTTTTGAGGATACAGCCATGACGTTTGATTCTGATAACGACAACGACGAAAAAAAAGAGGAAACTCCCGCCCGCCGTCGGCGGAGGCCGGCCCGGCGCCGTGTCCCCGCCCAAATACAAGACGAGCAGATGGATGCCTCTGAAGACGTTACGCCGGAACTGCAGGAAATCCCATCCACCATGCCCTTGCTTCCCCTCCGGGACGTGGTGGTCTTCAACTATATGATCGTGCCCCTGTTCGTGGGGCGCGAACAGTCCGTGCAGGCCGTGGAAGCCGCCGCGACGCACGGTCGCCATATTTTCCTCTGCGCCCAAAAAGACGGGCAGGTGGACAACCCCAAAGCGGACGATCTCTACCCGGTCGGCTCCGTAGCGCTCATCCTGCGTCTGCTCAAGATGCCCGACGGGCGCATCAAGGCGCTGGTGCAGGGGGTATCGCGCGCCCGCCTCGTCGACCTGAACGAGAGCGGCCCCTACCTGTCCGCCAACGTTGAGCTTATGCCCGAGCCGGAAGCCGTCGCGCCCGAATCGGAACAGGAAGCGCTTATCCGCTTCGCGCGCGAACAGTGCGAGCGTATCCTGTCCCTGCGCGGCATCCCCACCGGGGACATCATGGGCGTCCTCAGCAATGTGAACGAACCCGGACGCCTTTCCGATCTCATCGCCGCCAACCTGCGGCTCAAGATGGAGGAAGCGCAGGAAATCCTCCAGTGCATCGATCCGATGGATCGCCTGCGCCTCATCATCACGCATCTGGTGCATGAGTCCGAAGTGGCGACCATGCAGATCAAGATCCAGACCTCGGCCCGCGAAGGCATGGACAAGGCGCAGAAGGAATATTACCTGCGCGAACAGCTCAAGGCCATCCGCAAGGAATTGGGCGACGGCCCCGACGCCGACGAGGAACTGGAAGACATCACCAAGGCCATCGAAAAGGCCGGGCTTCCCGCCGACGTGCGCAAAGAAGCCGACAAGCAGCTCAAGCGGCTCGCCACGATGCACGGCGACTCGGCGGAAGCCAGCGTCGTACGCACCTATCTCGACTGGCTGGCGGAATTGCCGTGGAAAAAGATGTCCAAGGATCAGCTTGATATCGTCAAGGCCAAAGACGTGCTGGACGAGGATCACTACGGGCTGACCAAGATCAAGGACCGCATCCTTGAATACCTCAGCGTCCGCAAGCTCAATCCCGACTCCAAGGGGCCCATCCTCTGCTTTGCGGGCCCTCCCGGCGTGGGCAAGACCTCGCTCGGCCGCTCCATCGCAAGGGCATTGGGGCGCAAGTTCCAGCGCATCTCCCTCGGCGGAATGCGCGACGAGGCAGAAATCCGCGGGCATCGGCGCACGTACATCGGAGCCATGCCGGGCCGCATCATTCAGGCGATGAAGCAGGCCGGGACCCGCAACCCGGTCATCATCCTCGATGAAATCGACAAGCTCGGCAACGACTTCCGGGGCGATCCGTCTTCGGCTCTCCTGGAAGCCCTGGATCCGGAACAGAACTTCAACTTCAGCGATCATTACCTGAACGTACCGTTCGATCTCTCCAAGGTGCTGTTCATCTGCACGGCGAACCATCTGGAGAACATCCCCGGCCCGCTCCGCGACCGTCTGGAGATCATTTCCCTGCCCGGCTATACGCAGCAGGAAAAGCTGGCCATTGCCCGCAAGTACATCCTTCCCAAGGAAATGCACGAAAACGGGTTGAAGGACCGCGAACTGACCTTGCCCGATGCGGCGATGAACCGCATCATCCGCGAGTACACCCGTGAGGCGGGCCTGCGTAACCTTGAGCGCGAAATCGGGACCGTCTGCCGCAAGATCGCACGGCGGAAAGCGGAAGGAAGCAAGCCTCCATTCCGTGTGACGGCAGCCGGGCTTCCCAGGCTCCTCGGCGCGCCGATCTTTATCGACGACGAAGCCGAACGTAAGCTCATCCCCGGCGTGGCCCTTGGCCTCGCGTGGACGCCCGCCGGCGGCGAAATCCTCTACATCGAGGTTTCCGCGATCAAGGGCAAGGGCGGGCTCACGCTGACGGGCCAGCTTGGGGACGTAATGAAGGAAAGCGCGCAAGCCGCATTGACCTATGCCCGCGCCAAGGCCGACGAGCTCGGCATTGCGCCCGACTTCGCCGAGCACACGGACATCCATATCCATGTGCCCGCCGGGGCCACCCCCAAGGATGGCCCCTCAGCCGGGGTTACGCTGGTGACGGCGCTCATCTCCGCGCTGACCGGAAAGACCGTGCGCGGCGACATCTGCATGACGGGCGAAATCACCCTGCGCGGGCGCGTCCTGCCCGTGGGCGGCATCAAGGAAAAGGTGCTCGCCGGGGTTGCGCGCGGCATCGGCCACGTCATCCTCCCCGCCAAGAACCAGAAGGATCTGGAAGAAATCCCGCAGGAGCTCCGCCGCAAGATCGTCGTCCACACCGTGGACAGCATCGACGACGTCCTCCCGCTCGTGTTTGAAAAGAAGTAAAAGCGATTGGGGAAGGGAGGGAAAACGTTTCTGAAGAAAGGGGGAGTTCCCCCACGCTTTTCCCTCCATTCCCTAAACCTGAAAACAACGGATTACGTTCTTACATAAAAAAGGACCGGCTTGACATAAGCCGGTCCTTTTTGCCTTTTCAGACTCGCCATCCAGCGCCGTTTCTCCATCATCAGGGTAAACCGTAAGCAGGGATTCGATAAAGATGGAAGTCTTTGGGGTGGAGGGATGGGGGTGTGGGGGAAGGGAGGAGGCCCTTTCT
>NZ_JNJP01000057.1 GCF_000701705.1 Bilophila wadsworthia ATCC 49260
TCCCCGGACCCCACCCCCTCATCCTCCTAAGACTTTTCTTTTTATCGAATCCCTGTTCGCGGCGTTCCCAGTTGATGAGGGGACGGCGTTGCAGGAGAAAAGAAAAAGGCCCATCCGGGTTTGCTGTTGCTGGCAAACAGGAATGGGCTTTTGGGTTTACATCAAGAAAATCATTCAAAGGTTAACACTCTCAAAAAAACATTGTAGAGAATAAATCCCCCATAGTTCCCTTTCAACGGCCTTGCGAGACAACGGAACTCCTGCCGCGCGGCCTTCCCCTCCCCGACTCTCTTATTTCTTCAACATCTCCATCGCCTTGTCCGCGACCGGGCCGGGCAGCATCCCGGTGAGGCAGCGGGGATCGGGGCAGTGGTTGCGGTTGCAGTGCTGACAGGGAAGGTTCAGGGCAATGTCGGCGTGCTCGGGGGAGGGGAAGGTCCACGCCGGTGTGGTCGAACCGAGTACGGTGAGGGTCGGCGTGCCCACCGCTACGGCGATGTGCCGGGGCGCGGAACAATTGCCGATATGCAAATCCGCTTCCGCGATGCAGGCCGCCATTTCCCGCAGCGACAGCATCCGCTCCGGCAAGAGCAGCGAACCGGCGGGGCAGAGGCGGGACAACTCCTGAATTTCGGCTTCCTCGCCCGGCCCCCAGAGAGGCAGGAAGCGCAGGGAGGCGTCGCGCTCAGCAAGCAGGCTGACCAGCCCGGCGTAATGCGCCAGAGGCCAGCGGCGCGTGGGCTGGCGGTGCGTGGGGTCCAGCGTGATGAGGCGCTGTTCCGGCTGCAAGCCTGCCTGAGCGAGCAAGGTGCGCGCAAAGGCGTGCTCCTCGTCCGTGAGATAGACGCGCGGGCGCTCGCCGTTCCATTCGATGCCGAGAGGGCGCAATACGCTGGCCTTGCTCATGGCGGAATAGCCGTCGAGCATGTCGGAGGAATGCGTGTACAGCAGGCTCGTATACCACGGCGGCGTATAGGAGAGGCGGACCGGGGCGCCGGAAAAGGCCACTACCCACCGGCAGCGCGGAAGCTGCTGGAAGTCCACGACCAGATCATACCCGGTGCGGGCCACATGCCAGTACCACGCGATTTCCTGGGGCAGGGAGGACAGTACCTTTTTGTCCAATGCCCAGACCTTGCCGAGATGCGGGTTGTGCTCAAGGAGCGGGGCGCACTTTTTTTCGGTCAGCAGGTGGATCTCGGCGTCCGGATAACGCCGTTTGAGCAGCTCGATGGACGGCGTGGCGAGCACCACATCGCCGATCTGCCTGAGCTGGCAGACAAGGATGCGCTTGGGCGAAAAGGTGGCGAGATCGACGGCCATTACAGTGCGCCCACTTCTTCCGCGATGCGGAGGCACATGGGCGCCTTGTTCAGCGTGTACAGGTGGATGCCCGGCGCGCCGTTGTCCAGCAAGGTGCGGATCTGCTGCACGGCAAACTTGAGGCCCGCTTCGCGTACGGCTTCCGCGCCGCCCTTGGCATTGGCTTCCTCAAGGGCGAGATAGAGCTTGCCCGGGATGTTCGCGCCGCACAGGGAGAGCGTGCGCCGGATGGATTCGAGGCTCTGGATGGGCAGGATGCCGGGGATGACCGGGACGGACACGCCCATGTCGCTGAGCCGGTCCACAAAATGGAGGTATTCGCGCACGTCGAAGAACAGCTGCGTGATCACGAAATCCGCGCCTTCACGGATTTTGGCGACGGTGTAGCGCCAGTCGCTGGCGAAGCTCGGCGATTCCGGATGGGGTGCCGGATACCCGGCGACGCCGATGCCCATGTCGGGATAATGCGCCTTGGCGAAACGGACGAGATCGGCGGCATGGCGGAATTCGGCGGTTTCCCAGTCGATGTCCTGCCCCTTGGGGATGTCGCCGCGCAGGGCCAGCACGTTATCCACGCCGTTGTCGCGCAGGCGCTGGAGATACTGGGTAATGTAGTCCTGCGTCGCGCCGACGCAGGTCAGGTGGGCCATCGTTTCGAACTGGAATTCTTTCTTCAGATGGGAAACGATTTCCAGCGTGGCGTCCTGGCTGGAGCCGCCCGCCCCGTACGTAACGGACGTGAACAGCGGTTCCAGCGGAGCCAGCCGTTCGGCCATCTTGAAGAAGTCCGGCCACTGGTCAGGGTCTTTCGGAGGGAAGAATTCGAAGGAATAGAAAGGCTTGCCCCTTTCCGCAATGAGTTGGCCGATATTCATGGAAAACCTCGTTTCAAAAGTCAGTCATAATCCCAAGTTCTTTATTCTATGCCGGATTTCCGCGAAGGGCAACGCCTTGTCGCGCGTTGGGGCAGGGGATGGCCCCGGGTGCGTTGCGCCTTTGCCGGAATTGCCGTAAACTCTGACTATTCGGGGCATTGGAGACCTGACCATCATGACGTTGCACCTTTTCTCATCCATACGACATGCAATGTGCCGTAGCGGGCGCGGCTTGTGCCTCGCGCCGCGGGTGTTTGCCGTGTTCCGTCAGTTGTTCCTCTTGGGCGTGCTGGCGTTGTCCGCCGTCCCTGCCTTTGCTGACGGTGTGCCTTCCGAGCCGCAGGATGGCCTCACGGCTATCAAGAACGCGCTTGTCCCGCCACAGCCGAGCGCGGAACAGCCGGCTCCCCCACCTCCGCCGCGCTGGGTTTTTGAGACGCTCCCGCCGTGGGAAAAGCTGGAGGAAGGCCTTCAGCTCGGCTTGTTTTCCGCGCAATTCGACGGAGGCGATCCGTTTGAAGTGGTGTTCCTGCGCATCGATCCCGCGTATTTCGATTTTACCGTGGAAACGGCGAGTTCTGAAAAACAGTCGTTGCCGCTTGAAGCCTGGGCCACGCGCAAGGGCCTGATCGCCGCCACCAATGCCAGCATGTATCTGCCTGATGGCGTTACGAGCACCGGGTATCTCCGTACCGGCGAGACAGTCAATAACGGGCGCGTGGTGTCCAAGTTCGGGGCGTTTTTCGTCGCGGGCCCGGACAGCCCGGATTTGCCCGGCGCGGACCTGCTGGACCGTTCCACGGACGATTGGGAGAACCTGCTTCCGCATTACAGCATGGTCGTGCAGAATTACCGCATGATCAGTTCGGATCGGCGTCTGCTCTGGAAGCCCGGCGGCCCGAAGCACTCCATTTCCGCCGTGGGCCGTGACGGCACGGGGGCCATCCTGTTCATCCTGTGCCGGGAACCGATAACCGGCGTGGACTTCGGGGCGCTCTTGCTGGCATTGCCCATTGACGTCCGGGTGGTGATGTATACCGAGGGCGGAAGCTTGGCCGGCCTCTTCCTGCGCACTCCCGTCCGCAGCCAGATCTGGCTGGGGCGTTCCTTGCCGGAGTTCTGGGCTTCCGGAAGCCAGGGGGCTCCGCTGCCCAACGTCATCGGTGTCCGGCGCAAATCGTAATGTGCCTTCCCTCGTGCGGGAAGGCGGCCTTTTGGTCCCCTATCGGCAGCAACGGGTTTAACGCTCGCCGTGCGCAAGTGAGGCGGTCCGCCTCCGCGCGCGACAATTGAGGAATGACATGAAACTGTATGTCGCAATGGTGGGGTTGCCCGCCAGAGGCAAGAGCACGCTGGCGAAACGCATCCGGTCGGGGCTGGAGCAGCAGGGCATCCGTACCGCGATCTTCAACAACGGCGAGTTGCGCCGGATGCTTTTCGGCCTTGAAAGCGGTTCCGCCGAGTTTTTCAATCCCGACAACACGCGCGCCCAGAGGCTGCGGGATCAGATCACGCACCAGAACATGGAGCGCGCCCGCGCATGGCTCGATGAGGGCGGCGACGTCGCCATCATCGACGCGACCAACGGGACGGTGCATCAGCGTGTGGATCTGAGCGCGACGCTCCGGGATCGGCCCGTCTTGTTCATCGAATGCGTGAATGACGATCCGCTGTTGCTGGATGCGTCCATCCGGCGCAAGACCCGTCTGCCCGAGTTTGCCAACATGACGCAGGAAGAAGCGCTGGAAAGCTTCCGCAAGCGGTTGGCCTACTACGAGAGCGTATACACCCCGGTCCGCAAAGAGCGGTGCTGGATACGCGTGGACGCCGTGGACAGCTGCATTCAGGACGAAGCCCCGAGCAACGACCTCCCGTATTATGCGGCCATCCGCGACATCATTTCCTCCCGCTGGGTGCAGGATCTGTATCTCGTGCGGCATGGTGAGACGGACTACAACCGCGAGGGCCGACTCGGCGGGGATCCGTCTTTGACCGCCAAGGGGATCGAGCAGGCCGAAAAGCTCGCCGCGCATTTCGACGGCGTGGATCTTCCGTACATTTTTACGTCCACGAAGCAGCGTTCCGCCGAGACGGCCGCGCCGCTGCTGCGTTCGCGTCCGAACACCATCAGCATGGCCCTGAGCGAGTTTGACGAGATCAATGCCGGGGTGTGCGAAGGGATGCGCTATTCCGACGTGCGCGACGGTATGCCTCTGGAGTATGAGGCGCGTTCCCACAATAAGTACGGGTATATCTATCCCAACGGCGAAAGCTATGCGATGCTCAAGGAGCGCGTGGCCCGCGGCTTGCGGCGGGCGTTGTTCCTGTCCGGCGAGGGGACGCTCATGATCGTCGGGCACCAGGCCATCAACCGTACCTTGCTGTCGCTGTTCCTGTTTCAGAGGGCGAGCGACGTGCCCTATACCTACATTCCGCAGAATCAGTATTACCACATCACCATCACGCAGCGCCGCAAGCTGTTTGAAATGATCCGGTATGCCTAACGGCGGGGAATACGCGGGAGTTCTGTGGAACGGATGGATCTGAAAACGCGGCTGTCCGATATAGTCAACAGGTACGGATTCACAAAGCAGGAATTTTCGCTTTGTTCTGAATCGGTGCTGCTTCATGACGCGCGGCTGTGTTTTCAGGCGGGGTGTACGGGATATCTCCTTAACGTTGTGCTTTTTTTGTGCGCCACCCCATTCGGGATCTTGTCCGGCGGGAAATATGTTTATCTGGCAAGCTGAATAGTGTATGCGGCGGTAGCCTTTGCTGTAAAACATGCAGCCCTGCGTAACACGGTCCGTATCCAGTAATACTGTTGGCGGGCATCCATATTGAGGGGATACTGGCAAGCGCGGCGTACGCGGACAGCGTGAGCGTCATTTTCCCCGTCATGTTTGCCGCCGCGCCGCAGCTTTTGACCGAAAGGTTCTGGCGGATGATTGTTGTCACGTATGCCTGTTGCCTTTTGCATATCCTCGTTGCTTTTCATACGAAGGCCCCAACCTTGGCATGGCTCGACGCGATCCATATAGCCGTGTTCAGCGTCTCCGGCTTTTGCGCCCATTATTTCGACAGCAGGTTGAGGATAAAGACTTTTTTGACTGGCCTCCAGCGGGATACGCTGACAAGGCGGTTGCGTTTGGCGCACAGGGACTTGAAGCGCAGGGCGGAACATGACGGGCTTACCGGCCTGCTTACGCGCAATGCCCTCGTCAGAAGGCTGAAGCCGGTTTGGGCTGGAGAATAGGGCCTTTTTCCTCGGCATCATGGACATCGACGATTTCAGGGGCATCAACGATACGTTCGGCCACAGCGCCGGGGATGTTGTCCTCAGGCGGATGGGTGCCGTCCTGCAAGAACAGCTCGGCGATGCCGATATGGCTTCCCGCATCGGCGGGGATGAGTTCGTCTTCGTTATGCCGGGCATTGTCGGAAAAGAGTCCGCCGAGAGCCTGCTGCCCCGGATATGTGCGGCGTCCTTCACGCATGAGGATGTGCCCTGTCCGATTTCGGTTTCCATCGGTTTTGCCGCGTTTCCCAACGACGGAGCCGCGTTCGAGGTCCTGCACAAGGAGGCGGGCAAGGCGCTGTATCATGCCAAACGGCAGGGGAAACGGCAGTGCGCTTTTTACGGGGAACTGCCTGAGCATTGCCCCGCGCCTTGAACGGAATGATCGTCTGATTTATTCTTATGCAGGGGGCGGCTTCCGTTTGACAGGCGGCATTCTTTTCTATATACGGAAGGTTCGAGAGAGTCGGGCGGCGGTGGCGCCGCCAACCCCGCCAGGTTCGAAAGAAAGCAACGGTAACGGTTGTTCGCCGGGTGTCCGACTCTCAAAAAGCGCAAGCCCTCGGGTTTGCGCTTTTCGTTTATGCGGGTACCGCCGCAAAGGAGGGAGACATGAATCAGGAATGTGCCGTCGGGTATGCGTCGGAAGCGGACATGGATGCTTGGATGGATCTGGTTGCTCTTGTCCGGGATGCCTTCCCCGGGCTGTCGCTCGGCGAGTACCGGGGGAACCTGCGGAAAGCCATTGCGGAGCGGCGGGCGCTGTGCGCCAAGGATGCAAGGGGGCTGCTCGGCGTGCTGGTGCTCTCGGATCAGCACAACGGCATCGGCTTCCTCGCCGTACATCCTGAGGCGCGGGGGCGGGGCGTCGCTTCGGCCCTTGTCCGCATGATGCTGGATGTGCTCCCCGCCGATCAGGATATCTTCGTGACGACGTACCGGGAAGACGATCCGCTCGGTGCGGCTCCGCGGGCCCTGTACAAGCGCCTCGGCTTCGAAGAGGCCGAACTTGTCACCCGCTATGGGTATCCATGTCAGCAATTCGTGCTGCGGCGCGGTTCCGGGGACAAGTAAAGGCAGAGCCGTCGGTACGCTCGGCCCCGTCAGGCGCACGGTAGGACCTTCGACATCGCCAAGCATTGCGCGAATGCCGGATGGAGCCGTTCATCTTTTGGGAACCGTTGGCTCTGTTTGCCGGAATGACGTGTTTTAGGGAGCCGTTTATGAAATACGAATGGAAGAAGCACGAAAAAGCGTTGTACCTTCCGAAAGCCGTTCCTGCTCCGGTTACCGTCCCCGAGCACGCCTTTTTCATGATACGCGGGGAAGGGAACCCCAACGGCGAGGCGTTCCTCGAGGCCATAGGCGTCCTGTACGCCCTGTCATATGCGGTCAAGATGTTGCCGAAGAAAGGGGATGCCCCCGAAGGCTACTATGAGTACGCCGTGTTCCCGCTGGAAGGGGTATGGGACACGGCGGAACCGATGCTGCCGGGAGAGGCCCTCAACAAGGATGCCCTGCGCTACACCCTGATGATCCGCCAGCCGGATTTTGTGACGGACGAACTCGCCGAGCGCATCCTCGCCGCGACAAGCAGGAAAAAACCGCATCCCCTCTATGCGTCGGCCTCTTTCGGGCACTGGAACGATGGCTTGTGTGTGCAAATGCTTCACGTCGGCCCTTACGACGACGAACCCGTAAGCTTTAGCATGATGCAAGCCTACTGCGCGGAACACGGGTTGCGGCGTGCATCGGACAGCCACCGGGAAATCTACCTCTCGGATGCCCGCAAAACCGATCCGGCACGTCTGAAAACGGTACTGCGGTTTGGCGTGGAGCCCTGTGCCTGAGAACTCATCCCTCAACAACAAAAGCCGCTTCCCTCCAGAAAACGAGAAGGAAGCGGCTTTTTTACATGGAAAGAGTGAGCAGGGATTCGATAGGGCCAAAAGCCTTTGCAGGGAAAAGGGGGGCACAAGCTGTGCCGGCAGGTTTGGGAAAGGGGAAACATGGGGGGCTCCCCCTTTCTCCAGAAAGTTTCCCCTCCCCGATTTTTTATTCCCCAATCTTCGCCTTCAAAACATCCATCGCCTCGTCAATGCCCGCCGGGTTCGTGCCGCCGGCCTGAGCCTGATCGGGGCGTCCGCCGCCGGAACCGGCAATGGGCGCGGCAACTTCCTTGATCAGCGCGGGTGCGGTGAAGCGTCCGTGCAGGTCCTTGGAAACATACAGGATCATGCTCACCTTGCCCTCGTCCACGGGGGCCGCGATGCAGGCTACGCCGGAAGGCATCTTGGAGCGGATGTCGTCCATGAGCTCGCGCATGGCCTTGATGTTGCTGGCGTCGAGTTTCGCGGCAAGCACCTTCACGCCGTTGATCTCCACGACCTTGGACATGAGATCCCCACCCTGCCCGGACGCGGCCTGCGCGGCGGCCTTTTCCAGATCCTTGCGGAGCCCGCGGTTTTCTTTCTGGAGGCCGTCCAGCTTGGCGGCAAGCCCGCCGGGCTGCGTCTTGAGCATGGCCGCAAGCTGGTGCAGCTCCTCGCTCATGGCGCGGGTGTGCTTGAGGGCGTTCCAGCCGGTCGCGGCCTCGATGCGGCGCGTGCCCGCAGCAATGCCGCTTTCGGACAGGATGACGAAACTGCCCGCCTGGCCGGTGCTGTGCAGATGCGTGCCGCCGCAAAGCTCCACGGACTCGGTGTGATCCGGGTTGCCGATGGTCACCACGCGCACGGTGTCGCCGTACTTTTCGCCGAAGAGCGCCATAGCGCCCATGTCGATGGCGGCCTGCTGGCCCATGAGCTTGGCGGTCAACGGGTAGTCGGCCATGATCGCGGCGTTCACGTCGCGTTCCACGGCGGCCAGCTCTTCCGGGGTCATGGGCGCGATGTGCGAGAAGTCGAAGCGCAGGCGATCCGGCGTGACCAGAGAACCCGCCTGACGCACATGGTCGCCGAGCACGCGGCGCAGGGCCGCATGGAGCAGGTGCGTGCAGGTGTGGTTGCGGGCCGCGTCGAGGCGTATGGATTCGGTCACGGTCAGCACCACTTCCTGATCGGAAAGCAGGGTGCCGCCGTCCACTTCGATGTGATGGACGGTGAGGTCGGCTGAAGGCTTCAGGGTGTCGAGCACCTTGGCCGAGCCAGCCGGAGCGGTGAGCAGTCCCGTGTCGCCGCACTGGCCGCCGGACGCGCCGTAGAAAGGCGTCTGATCGGTAACGACGTAGCCCAACGAGCCGCTGGGCAGGGCTTCGACGGGCAAGCCGTCGTCGTCGAGCAGGGCCACGACGCGGCCCACCCCGGTCAGGGCCGTGTAGCCGAAAAATTCGGACTTGAGGCCGTCTTCGAGCAGGCTCTGGAAACGGGAGGCGATGTCCTTTTCGCCGGAACCCTTCCACGCGGCGCGGGCGCGTTGCTTCTGCTGGCGCATGTATTCGTTGAAACCGGCCTCGTCGGCCTTGAAGCCGCGCTTTTCGGCCACGTCATTCACGATGTCCAGCGGGAAGCCGTAGGTGTCGTACAGCTTGAACGCGGTTTCGCCGGGAATGATCTTCTCGCCCCTGTCGGCGAGGGCGTCCATTTCCTCTTCAAGCATGGAGAGGCCCTTGTCGAGGGTGGAGGAGAAGCGCTCCTCTTCCTCGCGGGTCACGCGGGCCATGAAGTCGGCGCGGGCGCGCAGTTCGGGGTAGTCCTCGCCCATGACTTCCACGACCTTGAGCGCGGTCTTGTACAGGAACGGCTCCTGCATCCCCATGAGGCGGCCGAAGCGGAAGGCGCGGCGGATAAGGCGGCGCAGCACGTAGCCGCGGCCTTCGTTGGAGGGCAGGATGCCGTCCGCGATCATGAAGGCGATGGCGCGGCTGTGGTCCGCGATGACGCGCAGGGCGGTGTCGTTGTCGGCATTGTCGCGGTAGCGGACACCGGCGAGTTCGGCCATGTAGTTGATGAAAATCTGGAACAGGTCGGTGTCGTAGTTGGAGCGCACGCCCTGGCACACGCCCGCGATGCGTTCAAGGCCCATGCCGGTGTCGATGGACGGGCGGGGCAGGGGGACGCGGGAGCCGTCGGGAAGCTGCTCGAACTGCATGAACACGAGGTTCCAGATTTCAAGGAAACGGTCGCAGTCGCACTTGCCGATGCCGCAGTCCGGGCCGCAGGCCATGTCCGCCCCCTGATCGAAGTGGATTTCCGAACAGGGTCCGCAGGGGCCGGTATCGCCCATGCTCCAGAAGTTGTCCTTTTCGCCGAGGCGGAAGATGCGCTCGGGCGCGACGCCAGCCACTTTCTGCCAGAGTTCGAAGGCTTCGTCATCATCCTTGTAGACGGTGATGTAGAGCCGATCCTTGGGCAGTTTCAGGTCTTCGGTGATGAAGGTCCACGCGAAACGGATGGCGTCTTCCTTGAAGTAGTCCCCGAAGGAGAAGTTGCCGAGCATTTCGAAGAAAGTGTGGTGGCGCGCGGTGCGGCCCACGTTGTCGAGGTCGTTGTGCTTGCCGCCCACGCGCAGGCACTTCTGGGACGTGGTGGCACGCACGTAGTCGCGTTTTTCCTGTCCGCAGAAAATTTTCTTGAACTGCACCATGCCCGCGTTGGTGAACAGCAGGGACGGGTCGTCGCGGGGGATCAGGGAAGAGGAGGCGACTTCGGTGTGCCCGTGTTTTTTGAAGTATTCCAGAAAACGGTGGCGGATTTCATTGGCTGTCAGCATACAGGCTCCTGCGGGAGGTGGAGAGATCGGGGGATGAGGCTATGCCCGGCGGCATCGCCTCCGGAAAGGTTCGGCGGGGAGGGAGCCCCTCCCCGCATCGGATCAGATTTCGTCGTCCATGTCGTCGACGGGGGCGTTTTCGGGGTCCGGGAGGGTTTCTTCCGGTGCGTGCACGACGGGCCGCGGGTTCATGCCCAGATGCTCGATGAGCTGGCTCTCGATGGCGTTGCGCAGCTCGGGGGTTTCATCGAGCAGGGCACGGACCTTTTCCTTGCCCTGGCCGAGCTTTTCGGCCCCGAAGGCGAACCATGCGCCGCTCTTGTCCACGATGCCGGCGTCGACGCCGAGGTCGATGAGTTCCCCGGAGCGGGAAATGCCCGTGCCCCAGATGATGTCGAACTTGGCTTCGCGGAAGGGCGGGGCCATCTTGTTTTTGACCACCTTCACGCGGGTAAGGGAGCCGTAGGCTTCTTCCTTGTCCTTGAGGGTCTGGATCTTGCGGATGTCGAGGCGCACGGAGGAGTAGAACTTGAGCGCGTTGCCGCCGGTGGTCGTTTCCGGGCTGCCGTAGCCGGTGACGCCGATCTTCATACGGATCTGGTTGATGAAGATGACGGCGGTGCGGGACTTGTGGATGGTGCCGGTCAGCTTGCGGAGCGCGTGGGACATCAGGCGGGCGTGCCCGCCGACCTGCGTTTCGCCCATCGCGCCTTCGAGTTCGGTCTGGGGGATAAGGGCGGCCACGGAGTCGATGACCACGAGGTCCACCGCGCCGGAACGGACCAGCATGTCGGCGATTTCAAGGGCCTGCTCGCCGTGGTCGGGCTGCGAGATGAGCAGTTCGTCGGTTTTGACGCCAAGGCGCCTGGCATAGGTCACGTCAAGCGCGTGTTCGGCGTCGATGAAGGCGGCGGTCCCGCCGAGCTTCTGGCATTCCGCGATGACGTGCAGGGTGAGGGTCGTTTTACCCGAGGATTCGGGGCCGTAGATTTCGGTGACCCGGCCCTTGGGGATGCCGCCGATGCCGAGGGCGAGGTCTACGCCGATGGACCCGGTGGGGATCACCGGGACTTTGACATGGACATCATCGGAAAGCTTCATCACGGCGCCTTGGCCGAATTTGCGTTCGATGGTTTCGAGGGCTGTTTTCAACGCCTCTTGGCGCGCTTCTTCAGGGGTAAGGGTTGGCTTTTTTGCCATTGGGGGAGACTCCATAAAGGTAGACGGGGTTTGCCGGGATAGGCTTCCCGAATTTGCTTTCATACCAAAAGCGCCCGGATCGGGCAACCCGATTACGGGCACGCGATCCCGTATGTCAACGGATTCCGCAGGATAGAAAAAGGGGGGAGGCGTTCCGATCCTCCCCCCTCTTGTTTTGTCCCGGATCGGGCGGGCTATTTCTTTTCCAGATCGGCCATCAGTTCCAGAGCCGTCTTGGGCCCGGTGTTCACGTCCAGCTTGATGGAGGGATCCGTGTCTGACAGCGTGTCGAAGGCTTCAACGGGAATCGGCTTTTCCGTGTTGAAGATGAGGCGGATAGCGCCGGGCTTGTCGATGTACTCCATGAGCTTCGCCGTGTTTTCCGTCCCTTCGGCGGCGCCGAGGGATTCCTTGACGTACTTCTTGGCCATATCCACACACTGTTCGGGGGTCAGGCCCATGAACTTCTGGCCGAGGATGCCGAGGCGGGGCAGGAGCCCTTCATCGGCGTATCCCGCTTCGATGTGGCTGAACTTGATGTTCTTTTCAACAAAGTTTTCAATGTCGGAATCGGTGACGCTGTTATTGTTGATGATCTCAAAGAAGGCCTTATAGGGGACTTCGCCCTTGACGGCGAAGTCGGCCGTACCGAGCTTGGCGACGCTGAGGGAAGCGGTGCTGTTGAACTGGTTGTCCTTGTTGGGCAAGGAAATGGCATAGGATGCGCTGGCATCTATTTCCGGCACGCCCATGACCGAGAGCAGCTGGAGTTCCGGCACGAGGGCCACGGGCATCTTGAGGTGCTCCAGAGACACTTCAAGGGCGTAGGGGGAGGTCGAAGGGTTCGTGATGTTCAGCTTGTCCAGCGAAACATCGAGCAGGGCGCTGCTGGTTTTGAGGTCCTTCAGGGAAAAGACGCCGATGAGCGGCTTGGGCCCGGCGAAAAAGTTCTGGAAGATCCCGAACGCTTCATCGTCGTTGATGTCGGTGGGAGCGATGAAGTAAATCTTCTCCATGATGTCGCGGGGCGGCAGGTTCATGTTCTCGAGCCGGATTTCGCCGAGCGTCAGGACGTCCTGCCCCCTCAGGGTGAACACGATCCCGTTTGTCACGGAAGAGTCCAGATGCCCTTTGGCGTAGGATTTCTGGACGGCGGAATCGGTGGAGAGGGAGAAAGGCAGGGCCTTGCTCGTTATCTTGACGCCGGAGGCGGAATCTTCCTTGTACGAAAGACCGTAGATGATCGCTAGGGCCACTTTCGGATCGTCGTCACCGGCGGTGCTCATCAGGGTTTTGACGGCGGCGGTTTCAATGGCGACGCCCTTGAAGGTGCGGAGCCGTACCGTGATGTTCGGTTCGGGACCGAAGGACAGGTTGTGCAGGGCGATCTCGTCGGCTACGGGAAGTTCCGCTTCCTTGATTTCGCTCTTGGGGTCGCGCATCAGCGAAAGCAGGGTGGTCCCCGGATTCCGGATATCCAGCGTTTCGACGGTAGCGGCCACGGTCTGCTTTGCCGGGGTAACATACGTCATGCGGACGTTTTTGAGGACAAGATGGTTGTCCATCAGCGTATAGGAAATATCCCCGAGCTCTACGTGGGCATCCTGTGGAGTTTGGGCCGCCCATGTGCGGATGGCGTCAACGACGGCGTTTTCAAGATAGCGCATCCCGCCGTACCCGACGGCGATGACTGCGACAACGGCGATGCCGAGGCCAACGAGGCCTTTCTGGAGTTTGGACAGAGCCATGGCTTTCCTCGAAGAAGGTTTGATGGTCATCCATGCAAGGCATGGAAAGAGCAACAGTGTAGGTACGGCCTCCCGCCCGGTCAAGGAAATCATCCGGGGAGCGGGAGAGAAATAAAGGAGGAAAACGCGAGACGGCCCCGGGGCGAGGAACCCGGAGCCGTCTTGCGTGCGCGCCGTGTGCGGCGGAGCGCCCGGTTTGGATGAGTGGGAAGCGACGGGCGCTGTCGGAGAGCCGTCTTCATGAGGCCCTGTCAGGCCCGGCCGGAGGAACCGCGTGCCGTTCGCGGCGCGCAGCCAGACGCGGGGAGCGTCTTCCGGCGGAAACCATTCCGCTTTCTTCCGCCAAGAGGCTCAGGAGGACGTCTCCGGATTGGAGAAAGCGGCGGGGTTCCGGGGCTGGGGCCCCGGAACCGGACGTGTACGGCTGTTTAGGACGCTACGCAGGAGCGGACGGACTTGGGCTTCGCTGCATCGCCGCCCTTCTTGGCGTTGGGATCGACGGTGCGGATCGTGGTGACCTTGTTCTGGGTGAAGAAGTCGATGCCGTCCTTGCCCTGCGCCTTGTTGGTCCCGAGGAGCGACCCCTTGATGCCGCCGAAGGGAATGTACGGATGCGGGGCGCAGATGCCCACGTTGACGCCGACCATGCCCACATCGGCGTCGCGGCTGAACTTTTCGGCATAGAACTGGCTCTGCGTGAAGATGCACGCGCCGTTGCCGAATTCGGACTGCCGGATGAGTTCGAGGGCGTCGTCGATGTCCGCGATTTTGATCGTGGCGACCAGCGGGCCGAACACTTCAGTCGTGAACAGCGGGTTGCAGGGGGTCACGTCCTTGATGATCGTGGGGCCGACGAAATAGCCGTTCTTGTTCTTTTCGGGCAGTTCGGGGTTGCGGCCGTCGAGGACGAGTTCGCAGCCGTGTCCGTGGTTCAGGGCGATATCCACGTATTCCTTCACCTTGTCGGCGGCGGAGCGGGAAATCAGGGGTCCCATGTACACGTCGGGATCAAGCGCGTCGCCGACTTTGACCTTCTTGGCGGCTTCGATCATGCGTTCGAGCACGGTGTCGTACAGTTCGGGCACGATGGCCACGATGGACCCGGCGAGGCAGCGCTGGCCTGCGGAGCCGTAGCAGGAGTTGATGTAGTTTTCGATGAAAACGTCGATGTCGGCGTCTTCCATGACCACAAGCATGTTTTTCGCGCCGCCGAGCAGCATGGAGCGCTTGGCGCCTCTGGCGCAGCCTTCGGCCATCTTTTTGGCGGTCGGGGTGGACCCGACGAGGCACACGCCCGCGATGCGGGGATCTTCATACCACGTGCCGGGGATGTCGCGGCTGCCGTGGATGACGTTGACGACGCCGCCGGGCAGGCCGATTTCCATGAAGATTTCGCACATGAGCTGCATGAAGTAGGGCGACTGGGTGGACGGCTTATAGATGAAGGTGTTGCCCGTGCCGATGGCGAAGGGGATGAACCAGCCGAACACCAGCGCGGGGAAGTTGAAGGGCGCCACGCCGCCGAACACGCCGAGGGACTGTTTCGTGACCTTTCCGGTGATGCTCCCGGCGATCTGATCGAGGGTCTCGCCCTGAATCAGCGCGGGGATGGAGCAGGCCATTTCGACGATTTCGATGACGCGCTGGACTTCGCCGCGGGCTTCGGAAATATGTTTCGCCTGATCGAGCGCGATGCCCTGAGCGAGCTTTTCCAGATCGCGGATCATGCATTCCCGGATTTTATGGATATAGGTCATGCGCTTGGCGATGGGGACGAGGCGCCACGTCTTGTAGGCTTCGGCGGCGGTGGCGATGGCGGCTTCGCAGGTTTCCATGTTGGAAACGGGCACGGAGCCGATGGTTTCGCCGGTGGACGGGTTGTACAGGGGAACCGTTTTGCCGCCCGTTTCTTCCTGCCACTGGCCGTTGATGAAGTTGCGGATCTGGATCATGGTTTTGCCTCCAAACGTATTCTGGGTGGGTGTGGGAATGGGCCCGTTTTGGGATCTCGGCCCATGACTCTCCTATACGCGCCTTCCGTCTTTCCCGTCTTCTCGCATTCTGCCAAAGAGTATCGCGATCCTGCCAAAATGGGCGAAAATGGCGGGTGCGTGGTGCGGGGAGGGTGCAGGGGGAGAAGGTTAGGGAGGGGAGGCCGCGCGGCGGGAGTTCGTTCCGGCGGAAGGTGGAAAGGGGGAAATGGGGAGAGCTTCCAATAAGTGATTCTGATTTTTGTCCTATAAAAAAGACATGTAATTTTTGATAAAATTATTGGAAAATTGACGCCCTCAGGTGGTGCCTGCGCGGGGGCGGCGGGATGAGGGCGGCTTTAGGGTACGGGCGTGGGAGATGGTTGTGTCGAAGAGGCGGGAAGGCGGCGTGCGCGTCAGCGGGCGAGTTGGCCCGGCGTGCGCCCGAAGAGTTTCTTGAAGGCGGCGATGAACGCGGAAACGGAGGCGTAGCCGCAGTTGAGGGCCACGGCGGTGACGCTTTCCCCCGCTTCAAGCTGGGCGCGGGCGTGGTGCAGGCGGATACGCTGACGCCAGCGCCCGAAGGATTCCCCGGTCTGGCGCTGGAACAGGCGGGCAAGGGTGCGTTCGGACATGCCGAGGCGCGTGCACCATTCGCGGATCGTTTCCGGGGAGTCCGGCTCATTGAGGAGGGCGGTGCACAGGGCGACGAGGCGGCGATCGCGGGGCATGGGGAGGGGAAAGCCCACTTCGGGGAGCAGGGGGAGCTGGTCGAGCAGGACGGAAACCATCCTGGCCACGGGGCCGGGCTCCTCATAGTCGCAGGGTTGCGGGGCGAGTGCGTGGATGAGTTCGCGGACGAGGGGCGAGACCTCCATGGCGTGGTAGCGTTGAAACCGGGGGCCGGGGGGCAGGACATGAGGCATGATGTACAGGGCATTGTCCACGGACGGCTCCGGGATGTACCATTCATGGGTCAGCCCGGGAGGGATCCACACGGCCCTCTGCGGCGGCGCGGCATAGTTGCCGAGTTCGGTACAGATGACCATGTATCCGGAGCGCATGAACGCCAATTCGCCCCAGTGCTCATGTCGGTGCAGATCGCTCCACGTACCCGCTTCGAACGGGTCGTTGAACCAGAACACCGGACGCGGCAGCCTGACGAACGGGACATTGTAGCTTTTGACCTCGGTGAGCCGGTAGGATTTCATGGGCGGTTCGTCTCCATGCCGTAAGTGTAGCGTAAAGCCGTTCCCGCCGACAAGGGGGACGGAATGGGGCGGGACGGATTGGGCATTGTTTATCTGCATACATTGATATAGAATAAACGCCCGTCGTTTGCCCAAACCGGGCCTTTCCTAACCCGAGATCTGCCGCGGAGCGTGTTTCATGTCCGAAAAAGCCAACTTCAGGGCGCTGTTGCCCATGATCGTCTTTCTTGTCCTGTTCATCGGGACGGGCATAGCCCTGACCGCAGCCGGGGCGGATATGCCGTTCTATCAGCTTTCCGCGACGGTGGCGATCATCCCCGCCATCGTGCTCGCCATCCTTCAGGGCAAGGATGATCTGAACAAAAAGATCGGCGTGTTCCTTTCAGGCGTGGGTGAAATCAACATCATCACCATGTGCATGATCTTCCTGCTTGCGGGCGGGTTCGCGTCCGTGGCTTCGGCCATAGGCGGGGTGAAGGCTACGGTCAATTTCGGGCTCTCGCTGCTGCCCCCGTCCATGATCCTGCCGGGCCTGTTCCTCATCGGGGCGTTCATTTCCACGGCGATGGGCACCAGCATGGGGACCGTGGCCGCCATTGCGCCCATTGCGGTGGGCGTAGGCGAGCAGACCGACATTCCGCTGGCCTTGCTTCTCGGCGTGGTCATGAGCGGGGCCATGTTCGGGGACAACCTGTCCATGATCTCGGATACGACCATTGCCGCCACCCGCACGCAGGGCTGCGAGATGAAGGACAAGTTCCGCATGAACCTGCTCATCGCCCTGCCCGCGGCGCTCGTCACGCTGGTTCTGTTGTGGTTCGCAGGGGCTTCGGGGCAGGTGGTCAAGCACGAGGAGTATCAGTTTATCCGCGTTGTCCCGTATCTCGCTATTCTGGTCATGGCGCTCGCGGGCGTGAACGTGTTCATCGTGCTGCTGGCGGGCATCGTGTTTACCGGCGCGGTGGGTATTGCCTCTGTGGGCGGCTATACGCTCATCCAGTGGAGCAAGGATATTTACAGCGGTTTTGTGGGCATGAACGAGATCATGGTGCTCTCCATGCTGGTGGGCGGCCTCGGGGAGCTCATGCGTTACCACGGCGGTATCAGCTGGCTGTTGGAGCGCGTGAACGGGCTGGCCCGGAAGCTCTCCGCCGAGTCCCCGGTGAAGGCGGGCGAATGCTGCATCAGCCTGCTGGTATTGCTTGCCAATCTGTGTACGGCGAACAATACGGTGGCTATCATTCTGACGGGCAAGGTGGCGCACGAAATCGCGGTTTCGAACGGAGTTGACAGGCGGCGCAGCGCCAGCTTACTTGACATATTCTCATGCGTCGTGCAGGGGCTCATCCCCTATGGGGCGCAGTTGCTGCTGGCCGGTTCCATTGCGAAGCTTTCGCCTTTGTCCATTGCAGGGAACAACTGGTATTGCATGTTGCTCGCGGTGGCCGCCGTATTCGCTATCTTGTTCGGCATTCCGAGAGTCCGTCCGGTGCGTCCCCTCGCCTAGTACAGAAAGAATCCGGAAAAAAGCGTGCCCGCTTCCCTTTTTTTGGGGGGAGTGCGGGATGCCCCGCGTTTGGGGCATCCGGGCGGGGCGGGTTCGGAACAGCCTGAAAGAACCATGTTTTTCAGCGGAATAAGGCCGTTGCATGGGGCTTCGCATGAAGGAAAGCCATGTGGTATGTCTACCTGCTCCGATGCGCCGATGCCACGTTGTATTGCGGGGTGACGACGGACATGGAGCGGCGGTTGAGGGAGCACAACGCGGGAAGCCGTGGCGCGAAGTATACGCGGGCGCGCCGTCCCGTTGAGCTGGTGTGCTGCGTGGCGCAGCCGGATGCCTCTTCCGCGTGCCGTCTGGAGCGGGAGGTGAAGCAACGCCCCCGTGCCGAGAAAGCGGCGTTCCTGCTGGCGAGGGCGGAGCGTCCGCCGGAAGAGGAATAAGCAGCGTCTGTTACGGAAAGGATGCCGTATCGCCAAGGGGCGGTGCGGCTTTGTCATGCTGAGAGGGAAACGCTTCCCGGTAAAGGAAGGAGCACGTCCATGTTGATGGGAATGATGATCATCGTTGGCTTCATCGTCGGGTTTCTTGTCGGGTGTACCGGCATGGGCGGGATCATCCTGATTCCGGCTCTTGTCTACCTTTCCGGGCTGAGCAGCCATGTGGCGATGGGGACTACCTTGTTTACGTTCATTTTTACGACCAGCCTGTGCAGCTGGCTGTATATCAGGCTCGGCCATGTGGACTGGAAAGCGACGATCCCCATTTGCATCGGCGGGTTCCTGTTTACGTATGTGGGGGCTGACGTGAAGGCCTTCACCGCCGCGCCGTACCTGAATCTCATTCTGGCCCTGCTGATCCTGCTGGCGGGCGCGCTGGTGTTCTGCCCGGTGAGGGGGCGGCGTTTTTCCTTTATGGAAGAGGGGCGGCGGTCGCGCTTTTGGGTGCTGTTCGCCGTTGGCAGCGGCGTGGGCTTCGTCGCCGGGCTGACGGGCGCGGGCGGGCCTGTGCTCTCCGTGCCGATCATGATTGCGCTCGGCTTCCCGCCGCTCATCGCCATCGGGGCGGGGCAGGTCTATTCCGTGCCGGTCGCCCTTTCCGGCAGCGCCGCCAACTTCCTGCACGGGGCCATCGACTATAAGGTCGGAGCGCTGATGATCGTCATCCAGATCCTCGGCATCCTCCTCGGCGTGTACATGGCCAACCGTATGGACACCACGAAGCTCCGTAAAATGGTCGCATGGGTCTGCCTCTTCTGCGGCGGCTTTATCCTTGTGAACGCCATTCGGGGGATCCTCGCCATGTAGTTTTGTATGACGGGTGCGATGACGCGGAGAAAATCTCCATGAAAGGGAAGCCGTCGGGCTTCCTTTTCATTTTCTTGGGGAAAGGCCGCGAAAAGAAGTTTCCGCCTTGTATGGCGCTTCCTGTGATAACGTGTTACGTGTTGACCTAGTGAAAAAGAAGAGGTTCTTTCCATAATTTTCCAATGCTGTCAGAAGGAAACGATATGCCGCCCATTGAACTTTCCGCCCTTGCCGACGGCATTTCCTATGCCTCGAGCGTCTTTTTCGCTGTGCTGCTGTATCGTCGGGGTATGCTGACGTGTGGGAATCTTTTGCGGACGTTCTTTGCTGGTATGTGTGCGTTCATTCATTTCATAGCAGGGCCTAGAGGGTACGCTGGGTTACCTTTTTTCTATGATTGGATTGCTGTAGATACTCCACAGTCCTGTATTGAAGTAGGGCAATACGTCCTGCGAAATCTTTGCTTTGGTGCTGTAGCGTATCCATATCTTTTTTTAGCTAAAATATTTACATCAAGACGTAAGATTTTGCTCACAGGTGACTGCCCGTTACAAGAAACATTGTTTTTATCTTGTCTGTTAAGTGGAATGACTCAAATATTTTGGAATTATATTGTTGAATTTAATAGTTTTCTTTTTATGGAAGAATGAGGGGAATACGTTCTTTTTCTGAAATACGACGCGCAATGTATAAAATATTGCTGACATAATCTTGGCAATTGTTCAAAATAAGTCCATAGTTCCCAACGTTGACGTGTCCATGTACTTGATTCGTTATGATATCTTTTGTTGATTTTGTAAATGTGCTTATTTTTTCTTGGACTTGATTGATGTATGTTTCATATTTTCTAACGGCTCTATCTATGATGTCGGCATCGTATTTCACATCACCATAAGTATACAATGGAAGGTTCCTTTTTCTATCAGGCCGGACGTTATCATCGCCGAAAAAGCCAAAATCGTTGCCTTCAGAATCAAAAAAGTGCCGGTGCTCAGGGAGGAGATCGGGGAGCCCTCCTTTTCCTGATTTATATGTGTTTTTATCCCATTTTTTGATCCAGTCGAGTTTGGTCGTGGAAACGGAACCGAGGCCGTCCAATGGTCTTCTCCCGATCACATAATAACGTTTTTTCTTTTCCTGTTTGCTGATACGGCACTTGCAATTCGGATGCGGGGGATTCGGTTTTTCTGCATATGTCTTGCGGGAAAACTCAAGGCAGGTGGGACATGCGTTGGGGCTTGGTTCCACTTTCCACACACCGCCGTCGGCTTGGGTAGTATCGGAAAGGGCTGCAATCCGCCTTTGCCGCCTGTCCTCTTCCATTTCCCTCATGAGAGATTCAATCGTATTCATCGAGCGCCTCCTTACTGGTTATTTCGTCATAGCCGTTTTCCCTTCGCAAAAAAGATTGAAGCATGTCAGTGCCGGGGCCGTCCTTTTTTGACAACGGTCTACGATTGCTCTATCCTGTTGCGTTCGGACGTCCATCCGATCCCAACGTCACACCGAACCACGAGTACAGGCCATGAGCGATAACGTTACCGCGATCAAAGGCTTCGCCGATTTGTTTTCTCCGGACAGCGACGCTTTCACCCATATGGAAGCTGTAGCGCGGGAAACCTTTTCCCGTTACGGCTTTACCGAACTGCGCACTCCTATCCTCGAGCGGACGGAACTGTTCTGCCGGGGCATCGGGACGGAAACCGACGTGGTCCAGAAGGAAATGTATACCTTCCCCGACCGCAAGGGCCGTTCCCTGACCTTGCGCCCCGAAGCGACCGCCGGGGTCATGCGCGCGTATATCGAAAGCGGCCGGAGCGGCGACGCCGTGACCAAGCTGTTCACCATCGGACCCATGTTCCGCTACGAGCGTCCCCAGAAGGGCCGCATGAGGCAATTCCACCAGATCAACTGCGAATGCCTCGGGCCTTCCGAACCCTACGCAGACGCCGAGCTGGTCACGATGGCCATGCGTTTCCTCGAAGCGCTGGGCCTCAAGGATTTGAGCCTCCAGCTCAATTCGCTGGGTTGTCCCACATGCCGTCCCGCCTACCGCGAGACGCTGCGCAAGTGGCTCTCCGAGCTGGATGAGTCCGCCTTGTGCGAGGATTGCCGCCGCCGCATGGTGACCAACCCGCTGCGCGTGCTGGACTGCAAGGTTCCCTCGTGCAGGGAGCACACCGCCGAAGCTCCCAAGATTTTGGATCACAACTGCCCCGACTGCGCCGCGCATTTCGAGACGGTGCGCCGTCTGCTGGACGCCGAAAAGGTACCCTACGTGATCAACCATCGGCTGGTGCGCGGGCTGGACTACTACACGCGCACCACCTTTGAAATCGTGTCCGATCAGATCGGCGCGCAGGGTACCGTGGCTGGTGGCGGGCGTTACGACGGCCTCGTCGAACAGCTCGGCGGCCCCAACGTTTCCGGCCTCGGTTTCGCTTGCGGCATGGAGCGCCTCGCGCTGCTGCTTCCCCAGCCGGAAGCGGGAGCCGCTCGCCCAGATTTCTTCACGGTCGTGCTGACCGACGTTGCCCGCGACGCCGCCTATGCGTTGACGCAGGCCCTGCGCGATGCGGGTTTCCGTGGCGAGATGGGCTTTTCCTCCCGCAGCATCAAGAGCGCCATGCGTCAGGCCGGAAAGTCCGGCGCGCGTTTCTGCCTCCTCATTGGTGAAGACGAGCTCGCCGCCCAGACGGTCATGCTCAAAAATATGGACAGCGGCGAACAGTCTTCCGTGGCGTTTGCCGACGTTGTGGCCCGGCTTCAGAAATAGCTTGTAAAGGAATGTTTGGTATGAGCGAAGAACAGAAGGAATTGTCGGTCGCCTGCCAGTCGCTCGGCGACTGGACGCGCACCCACACGTGCGGTGAGCTGACCGGGGCCGACAACGGGGCGGAAGTCTGCCTCATGGGCTGGGTGCAGTACCGGCGTGACCACGGCGGCCTGATTTTTGTGGACCTGCGCGACCGTTTCGGCCTGACGCAGATCGTGTTCAGCCCCGAGTACGCCCCCGAGGCCCACGAACAGGCTGGCGCGCTGCGTTCGGAATACGTGCTTGCCATGAAGGGCAAGGTACGCCCCCGCCCCGAGGGCATGGTCAACCCCAACCTCAAGACCGGGGAAGTGGAAGTCGTGGTCAGCGAATGGAAGCTGCTGAACACGTCCAAGACCCCGCCCTTCCAGATTGAGGACCGCGTGGAAGCGGGCGAAAACCTTCGCCTCCAGTGGCGCTATCTCGACCTGCGCCGCCCGCGCATGGCCCGCAACCTCGCGCTGCGCAGCCGTACCGCCATGGCCATCCGCAACGAGCTGGCCTCGCAGGGCTTCCTTGAAGTGGAAACGCCCATCCTCACCAAGTCGACCCCCGAAGGCGCGCGCGACTATCTCGTTCCTTCGCGTCTGAACCACGGCCAGTTCTACGCGTTGCCGCAGTCGCCGCAGCAGTTCAAGCAGTTCTGCATGATCGCCGGGCTCGACCGCTATTTCCAGATCGCGCGCTGCTTCCGCGACGAAGACCTCCGCGCCGACCGTCAGCCGGAATTCACGCAGGTCGACATCGAAATGAGCTTCGCCGACGAGAAGCAGGTCATGGACATGGCCGAAGGCCTCATGATCCGCGTGTTCAAGGAAGCGCTCGGCGCGGACATTCCCGCTCCGTTCCCCCGCATGACGTGGGACGAGGCCATGTCCCGCTACGGTGTGGACAAGCCCGACACCCGTTTCGGCCTTGAGCTTCAGGATGTGACCTCCATCGTCAGCAACTCCGGCTTCAAGCTGTTCGCCTCCGCCAAGCTGGTGAAGGCCATGCGCGTGCCCGGCGGCGAAAGCCTGACCCGCAAGGAGATCGACGAACTCACCGAGTTCGTGAAGATCTACGGCGCGCAGGGGCTCGCGTGGATCAAGATCCGCGAAAACGAATGGCAGTCGCCCATCGCCAAGTTCCTGTCCGATGAGGAACGCGCCGGCCTCACCGAAGCCCTCGGCCTTTCCGTGGGCGACATCGTGTTCTTCCAGGCGGGCGAGCCCGGCATGGTGAACGCCGCGCTCGGCAACCTCCGCGTGCACCTCGGCGAAAAGCTCGGCCTGATCCCCGAAAACGCTTGGAATTTCCTGTGGGTGACGGACTTCCCGCTGTACGAGTACAGCGAGGAGGAAAACCGCTATGTGGCTTGCCACCATCCCTTCACCGCACCCAAGGACGGCGATCTGGAGAAGATGGTGTCCGATCCCGCCGCCACCAAGGCCCGCGCCTATGACATGGTGCTGAACGGCAACGAAGTGGGCGGCGGTTCCATCCGTATCCACGAAGCGGCCGTACAGCGCAACATGTTTGAAGCTCTCGGCTTTTCCAAGGAATCTTACGAATCCCAGTTCGGCTATTTCATTCAGGCGCTCGAGCATGGGGCCCCGCCGCATGGCGGCATCGCCTTCGGTTTGGATCGCCTGATCATGCTGATGTCCGATTCGCCGTCCATCCGCGACGTCATCGCCTTCCCCAAGACCCAGAAGGCTACCTGCCTCATGACCAACGCGCCCGATATCGTGTCCGCGAAGCAGCTTCGTGAGCTTGGCCTGCGTCTTCGTGAGGAAGCGAAGGACAAGAAGGAAGAGAAGTAAGTATTGGGGAGGGGAAGGGGAACCTTTCTGAAGAAAGGTTCCCCTTCCCCTCCCCAAACCCCTCCCTTTCCCCTCCCAAGACTTTTGACTGGTGGGGAGGCCGCGCGG
>NZ_JNJP01000058.1 GCF_000701705.1 Bilophila wadsworthia ATCC 49260
GGGAGGAACCCCTTCTGAAGAAGGGCTTTCCTCCCTCCTCCCCCGGCATGTCGCGCCTCCACCCTCCCCCATCTCAAAGAACCGCTCAAAGAACCGCGTTGCCGTATGGCTTCGAATGCCGGGCCTTTTCCAGAATCCAGTCATGGAACAGCCGGACTTTGGGCCGCAGGATGCCCTTGCGCGTGGACACCACGTAATAGGTCTGCGGAGCGGGAAAAACCAGATTGAAGGGTACGATAAGTTCCTTCTTCTGCAGGGCTTCCCTGACCAGCCACTCACGACCGAGCGCAACGCCGAGCCCCTGCTTCGCCGCTATCGCGGTCAATTCGGCACGGTCGAAACTGTAGCCCGACTGGAGCGGCAACCCCGTGATCCCCGCCCAGTTAGCCCATATCTCCCATCCCGCGTAGAACGGCGTGTTCGCGGCCTCAGGATGCTCATGGAGCAGCTCACAGTTGCGCAACGCTTCGGGATTCTCGATCAGATCATGCTCCCGCGCGTAACGCTGGGAGCATACGGGCAACAGGTTGTCCCGCAGAAGCGGCGTCGCGTGCAGCCCGTCGGTAATCGAGTCGCCGCAATAGATCGCCACATCCGCGTTGCCTTCTTCATTCTCATAACTGATGAGGTCGTTGCCGCTGCGTATGTGCAGGGAAATGTTGGGATGCTCGTGCTGAAATTCCGGCAGCAGCGGCAGCAGCCAGCAACCCGCGATGGAAGGGGCGCAGGCGATGACGAGATCCCCCTGCAGCTCCGCCTCCTGAATATTTCTGATGGTTTCGTGGATCTGCTTGAGGCTGGCGTCCAGCGCGCCGTACAGCGTCTTCCCTTCTTCGGTCAGGATGATCTTGCGCGTCAGGCGATGAAAAAGCGGAAAACCCAGTTCCTGCTCAAGGCAGCGTATTCTATGGCTCACCGCACTCTGGGTGATGCACAGATCCTCAGCCGCCTTTGTAAAGCTCATGTGCTTGGCTACGACCGTAAACGAGTACAGGAATTGCCCGGACACTTGGAGTTTATTCTGGTTCATGCATTCATCTCATGAATGGGCGGATAAAGATTTTGCGTTTGATAGAATTATCACATTCTTCTATACCGTAATCATAAGTTCAGCAGAATCCATAGATAACCAACTTTTTTCAAGCCTCATCCTATCCTTCAAGCCAGTCTTTGGCAAACAAGCTTTCCCGCTTCGGAACAAATTGCCTCATAGAAAAACTGTTCGCGTTATAGATGAAAAGACACATGGCCTTTCCTTCATAAACTTGTCGCGGGCCCCGCCCGGCTATGGAGAGTGCAGCAGTATGACCAGTTCCGTTCTTTTCACCCCCGTTGGGATCAACAGGATGACGCTGAAAAACCGCATCGTCATGCCCGCAATGGCTTCTTACCATGCGGCCGTCAACGGCGAGGCCACCGAAAAGCTCATCCGGTACCATGAGGAGCGCGCCAAGGGCGGCGTAGGCATGAATATCGTCGAAGCCACCTATGTGGCCCGCAGCGGCAACAGCTTTGATCTCGGTCTCGGCATTTCCGACGACTTCATGATCAAGGGCCTCTCCAAGCTCACCGACGCCGTGCATCGCCACGACGGGAAGATCGCCATTCAGCTCCAGCACGGCGGGCGCTTCGGCAACCCGCCCACCTCCGGCTGTCCGCGCCTGCTCGTCTCCATGATTCCGGGCCTCGCCCCCACCGAAAACGCCCGCGTCATGGACGCCGACGACATCGAAGGCATGGTCGAGGCGTATGTACAGGCCGCCCGCCGCGCCGTGGAAGCCGGGTTCGACGCCGTGGAAATCCACGGGGCGCACGGCTACCTCATCAACCAGTTCATGTCTCCTCTCACCAACCTCCGCGAGGATGCCTACGGCGGCAGCTTTGAAAACCGGATGCGCTTCCCTCTCGAAGTCCTGCGCGCCGTCAGAAAACAGGTCGGCCCCGATTTCCCCATCCTTTTCCGCTACAGCATGGAAGAATTCATGCCCGGCGGCATCGACATGGAACAGGCCGTCCGCATCGCCAAGGTCATGGCCGACAACGGCGTGGACATGCTGAACGTCTCCATCGGCATCGGTGAGTCCGTGGAATACATCATTCCCCCCGCCAGCGTGCCGGACGGCTGGAACGCCGATCGCGCCGCCGCGATCAAGCGGGCCGTCGGCTCCCGCATACCCGTCGCCGTGGTGGGCCGGATCTGCAACCGCAAGACCGCCGAAAACATCATCGCTTCCGGCAAGGCCGATCTGGTGGCCATGGGCCGGGCCCTGCTCGCCGATCCCTTCCTGCCCGCCAAGCTCGCGGAAGGCCGCGACGACGAGATCCTGACCTGCATCGGCTGCAACGAAGGCTGCACCGGGATGCTCAACGAATGCCGCCCCATCTCCTGCGCCCTGAACCCGCGCACCGGATATGAGGATGACTACCCCATGACGCAGGCCGACGCGCCGAAGGCCGTCGTTGTCATCGGCGGCGGACCCGCCGGGTGCGAAGCCGCCCTCACCGCCGCGCAGCGCGGGCACAAGGTTGTGCTGTTCGAGGCCACCTCCACGCTCGGCGGTCTTGCCAACATTGCCGCCCTGCCTCCCGGGAAGGGCGTGTTCGCCACGCTCGGCACATATTTCTCCACCATGCTTCCCCGCGCCGGGGTCGATGTCCGCCTGAACACGAAGGCCGACGCCGACGCCGTCCGCGCCCTGCATCCCGATCATGTCATCGTGGCAACAGGCGGAACTCCCATCGTGCCCCGCTTCTGCGCCGGCTCCCCGGTTGTCCTCGCGCAGGACATCCTCACCGGAGCCGCGCAAGCCGGTTCCCGGGTTCTGGTCATCGGCGGCGGGCTCGTGGGCAGCGAAACAGCCGAGTTCCTCGCCGACAAGGGCCGCGAAGTCACCGTCGTGGAACTGCGCGACGGTATCGCCCTCGACATGGAATACAAGACCCGCCAGATGCTCATGCCCAAGCTCGCGGCCCTCGGCGTCGTCTGTCTGACCGAAACTGAGGTGCTCGAAATCGGCTGCAACGGCAACATCAAGGTGAAGACTCCCTATCTGGAAAAAGAACTCTCCGGTTTTGACACGGTGGTCGTCGCGCTCGGCTATCGCCCGGACGCCGCCCTCTGCGCGGATCTCGCCGCCGCGGACATTGATTTCGTCCAGGTAGGGGACTGCAAGAAGGTCGGCAAGATCATCAACGGGGTTTGGGAAGCCTTCCAGCTTGCCTACCGGATCTGAGCCGGGGCACCGCCCCGGACCCGGCGGCGCGTTTGCTTCGGCGGGCACCCCTGAAGCAAACGCTTGACGGACAGTAAGGGGTACGGAGAACTCATTGTTTTGACGGCGTGAAGGACTCTTTTTCCAACCTCCCGCCGGAACGAACTCCCTCCAACTCACCTTCCCACCAGTCAAAAGTCTTGGGAAGGAGAGAGGTGGGGGCCGGGGGAGGGGAGAGGAAACCCTTCTGGAGAAGGGGTTTCCTCTCCCCTCCCCAACTCTCCCTCCCCGGCACTTTGGGCCCCTCTCCACCCAACAACGCAAGGAGAAACACGGCATGTCGCTCTCCCTCGATCGTTCCCTGCTTAAGCCTGTGGCCACCGTGGTCGCCATCGTCCTGTCGCTGTTCCAGATCTATTTCACGGGCGGCTTCGGGGTGACGGACGCGCACATCCTGCGCGGAACCCACCTCACCCTCATCATGATCCTCGTCCTGCTCCTCGTCCCTTCGCGCAAGCTGGCTCCGGGGGAAAAGGAGGGCTGGTTCCCCATTCTCATCGATCTGGCGCTGATTGCACTGGCCATCGCCATCAACGTGTATGTTTTCCAAGAGGCGGACAACATCTCCCGCCGCCTCAAGTATGTGGAAGACGTCACCAATCTGGACCTGTTCTACGGGACGGGGCTTGTCCTGCTGGTGCTTGAGGCCACGCGCCGCACCTCGGGCTGGCCACTCGTCATCGTGTCCGGCAGCTTCCTCGCCTACGCCATGTTCGGCGAATACATGCCCGGCGGACTCGCCCACAACGGCATCGAATACGATCGCCTGATCGAGCAGCTTTTCCTCCTCACGGACGGGATCTACGGCGTCCCGCTCGGCGCGGCGGCGGGCATGATCTTCGCGTTCGTCATGTTCGGGGCCTTCCTCGAAAGTTCAAAGATGAGTTCGCTGTTCATGGATCTTGCCTGCCTGCTGACGCGCAAGTCCGCAGGCGGGCCCGCCAAGGTCTCCATTTTCGCCTCGGCCCTGTTCGGGACCATTTCGGGAAGCGCCGCCGCCAACGTCTACGGCACCGGCACCTTCACCATCCCGCTCATGAAGAAGGTCGGCTACACGCCCCACTTCGCGGGCGCGGTCGAGGCCGTGGCCTCCACAGGCGGGCAGATGATGCCCCCGATCATGGGTGCGGCGGCCTTCATCATGGCGGACGTCATCGGCGTCAGCTACCTGACCATCGCCAAGGCCGCCCTCATCCCTTCCGTCCTCTATTACCTGACCCTGCTCGCCATCATCCACCTTGAGGCCGTCAGCAAGAACATGGGCATCCTGCCCCCCGAGCTCGTCCCCAGCGCGGCTTCGGTCCTGCGCCGCCTATACTACCTGTTCCCGCTGGTTTTTCTGATCACTATTCTGCTCATGGGCCGCAGCGTCATCGCCTGCGCCTACTACGGCACGGTGTGCATCGTGATCCTCAGCATGATCCGTTCCGAAACGCGCTTCACCTTCAAGCGGCTCTGCGGCGCGCTGGAACTTTCGGCCAAGAATGCCATGATGGTTTCCTCCTGCTGCGCCTGCGCGGGCATCATCATCGGCGTCATCAGCCTGACCGGCATCGGCTACAAGTTCATCAACGTCATCACCGCGCTCGCGGGCAGCAACCTTTTGCTGCTCATGGCCATGCTGATGGTCACCTGCATCATCCTCGGCATGGGCGTGCCCACGGCCCCGGCGTACATCATCGTCGCCACGCTCGGCGCTCCGGCCCTCATGAAGGCGGGCGTCCCGATCATCGCCGCGCATATGTTCGTGTATTTTTACGCCATCCTTTCCGTGATTACGCCGCCCGTGTGCCTCGCGGCCTTCGCGGGGGCCGCCATCGCGGAAACCAACGCTATGAAGACAGGGGTGACAGCCATGAAGCTGGGTATCGTGGCCTTCATCATCCCCTTCATGTTCGTGTTCGAGCCCGCCCTGCTCATGCAGGGTTCCACGACCGAGATCGTCACGGCCTTCGCTTCAGCCCTCATCGGCGTCATCGGCATAGCCTCCGGGATGCAAAACTGGCTCCTCGTCCGCTGCCGCCTCTGGGAACGTGCACTCTTGCTCGCCAGCGGGCTCATGCTCATCTTCCCCGGCCTCATCACGGATACCATCGGCCTTTCCAGCCTCCTTATAGTCTTGTTCGCACAGCGCCTCAGAAAGGGCGGTTCCCCCGTCGCGGCCGCCTGACCGTCCCGGAATGAATAGCAAACCCTAACCCTTGGAGGTTCCATCCATGCGTACAAACCTTATAGCCGCTGCCGTGGCCCTGGCCGTCGCACTGCTCCCCTCCGCCGCCCTTGCCGAAAAGACCCGGCTGACTGCCGTGTCCGGCCCCGTGTCCGGCGGCTGGTACCTCGGCGTCGGCCTCGTCGCCAAAGCGTTCACCGATGCCAACCCCAACTATGAAGTCACCATGCTGCCCGGCAACTCCACCTCCAACGTCATCCAGCTCCAACAGAAGAAGGCGGATCTGTCCATCGGCATGCACACCATGAACATGGCCGCCATCAAGGGGACGGCCCCCTACAAGAAGGCGTTCCCCAACATCGCCGCCTACGCCAACCTCAACGACACCGCCCGATTCCACTTCGTGGTGACCAAGAAGTCCGGCATCACCTCCATCGCGCAGCTCCGCGACTCCAAGATGCCCGTCCGCCTCGCCTACGGCGCGGTCGGCGGCTCCGGCGAAGTGTTCTGCGGCTGGATTTTTGAAAGCTACGGATTCACCTACAAGGACATCCAGTCGTGGGGCGGCAAGCTGTATTCCAATAACTTCGATGACATCGTGAATATGACCAAGGACGGCCAGCTTGACGCCATCGTATGGGTCGGGCCCGGCGAATCGTGGTTCTTCACCGAAATCGCCCAGAACGTCGACCTCGTATGGCTCCCCGTCGACGAAAAGATCATGGACGACGTCGCCAAGAAGCACGGCCTCGGCAAGGGCACCATCCCCGGCTCCCTGTTCAAGGGCATGGTGGGCAAGGACATCCCGACCGTAACCGAATGCAACGAACTCACCGTGCGCGCCGACCTCGACGAGGAGACCGTATACAGGCTGACCAAGGCGTTCATCGAAAATCTCGACGACATCAGAAAGGGCTGCGCGACGTGGGCCGACTGCACGCCCGAAAAGGCCGCCAAGGACACCGGCGCGCCCATGCATCCCGGCGCCGTCCGCTACTACAAGGAAGCCGGTCTGCTGAAGTAGCCCCGGCAGCGCGGGGAGCTTCCCCCTCCCCGCGCCCCAAATCATCGGGAAGCTCAAGCCGCCGCTAACCACCGAACGGGGCCACCCCCGCAAACAAAGGAATCCGCCATGATCATCGATTTCCGTGCCCGTCCCCCCTACAAGAGTTTCCTCAAGCTGAGCCTGTACAAGCCGTGGCGTCCTCTGCCCGAAGATCCCGCCGAATGGGGAGCTTTCGAGCTTGGGCGCGAGCCCAACATCACCGCCGACGCCCATGACATGGACGCCTTCGTCAAGGAAATGGACGACAACGGCATCGTCAAGGCCGTGCTCATGGGCCGCCATGCCGACAATTTCGGCATCGTGGACAACGACGAACTGTATGAGCTGACCCAAAAGTATCCGGGCCGCTTCTTCCCCTTCGCCGGGATCAACCCCCGCGAGGAAGGCGCTGTCGAAGAAGTGGAGCGCTGCATCTCCAAGATGGGCTTCAAGGGCATCAGCGTCGATCCGGGCTGGCTGAACCCGCCGTTGAAGGGCGACGATCCGATCTTCACGCCCGTCTATGACAAGTGCGCCGAGCTCGGCGGCATCCTCGTCATGAGCGTCAGCGCGGCCCTCGGCCCCGACCTGACCTATTCCGACCCGATCATCGTGCAGCACGTCGCCACCAGGTACCCCGGCATGAAAATCGTCGTAGCCCACGGCTGCTGGCCGCATGTGGAACGGATGCTTGCCGTCGCCATGCGCTGCCCCAACGTCTATCTGGTTCCCGACTGCTATGTGTACATCGACTGCATGCCCTTTGCGGATACGTATATTGAGGCGGCGAACTCCTTCCTCAAGTACCGCACCATTTTCGGCAGCACCTATCCCGAACGCAGCCTGAAGCAGACCATCGAAGGCTGGAAGAAGCGCCCGTGGGACCCGGAAGCCCTTGAGCTTTCCCTCTACGGCAACGCCGCCCGTTTGCTGGGTATTGAGTAGGGTCGAGGGGAAATTGGGAGGGGGAAGGGCCCCTTTTGGAAAAGGGGCCCTTCCCCCTCCCAACCCCTCACCCATACCCCTAAATTTTTTGTGTTTATCGAATCCCTCATGCTGGCTTTGCGTGTTGCCGGTATGGGTAGGGCTGTCGCCTTGCGCGTGGAAAACGATGCCGAAGAAGCTGCCGAATGAAAGGAAGGAGTCGTAGATGCATACCCCTGTTTCACTGACCCCCATGAACATCCATACCCTGACGGTCAGGAACCGTTTCGTCCTGCCGGGGATGGTGACCGACATGGCCGTGGACGGCGGCTATGTGACGGAACGGCTGCTCTCCTATTATGAGGAGAGGGCCAAAGGCGGCGTGGGGCTGGTCATCGTGGAGGCCACCTCCATCGACGTTTCCGGCAAGACTTTCCTGCACGGGCTGGACATCAGCGATGACCGTTTCATCCCCGGCCTGCGCCTGCTCGCGGAACGCGTCCACTCCCACGGGGCCGCCGTCGCCATCCAGCTCCAGCACGGCGGGGGCCGCGCGCATCCCGAATATTCCCACATGCCCCGCCGGGTCATGGGCGTCATTCCGGGCGTGTTTGAGCCCGACAACGCCATCACCCTTGATGAGGCCGAGTTCGCCCGCCTCGCGGACGCGTGGGCCAAGGCCGCCCTGCGCGCCAAGGCCGCCGGGTTCGACGCCGTGGAAATCCACGGGGCCAGCGGCTACCTGCTCGAACAGGCCGTGTCCGCATTCACCAACCACCGCGCCGACGGCTACGGCGGATCGCTCGCCAAGCGCCTGCGCTTTCCCGCCGAAGTTGTCCGCGCCGTCCGCGCCGCCGTGGGCGGGGATTTCCCCATCCTCTACCGCCATACCTCCGTGGAGGACGTGCCCACCGGGAACGGTATCGACCTCGGCACCACCGTCGAGCTGTGCCGCACCCTCACGGACGCGGGCGTCAACGCCTTCGACATCACGGCGGGCATGCAATACTGCTTCGAGCTGATGACGCCCCCCACCTGTATGCCCAAGGCGTGGAACGCCGCCACCAGCGCCGCTGTCAAGGAAGCGCTCGGGGACAGGGCGCGGGTCATGCTCACGGGCCGGATTTCCGACGCCGACACCGCCGAACGGGTCGTACGCGACGGCCTAGCGGACTTCGCCATCATGGGCCGCGCGCTCATCGCGGATTCGCATCTGGTGGAAAAATACGCCGCCGGGCGCAAGGACGAGATCTGCCCCTGCGTGGCCTGCGGGCAGGGCTGCGTGGGCAACGCCGACAAGATGATCCCCATCACCTGCGCCCTCAACCCGCTCTCGGGCCGGGAAGCCTCCATGCCCGCCGTCCCGAAGGCGAAAACGCCGGGCCGGGTGGTCGTCGTGGGAGCCGGACCCGCCGGGCTCATGGCCGCCGCCACCGCCGCCGAGCGGGGGCATGAGGTCATCCTGCTCGAACGCTCGGATCGGCACGGCGGGCAGATCAGCCTTGCCGCCGTCCCCCCGCACAAGGAAGATCTGCGCCTCATTTCGGATTACCTGTATGGCAAGGCCCAACGCGCGGGCGTGACGTTCCGCTTCTCGTGCGAGGCCACGCCGGAAAGCGTCCGCAACCTGTCCCCCGACGCCGTGATCGTGGCCACGGGCAGTCTGCCCGTCGTCCCCCGTTTCTGCGCCTCCGCCGCCGGAGCCGTCACCGCGCAGGACATTCTGAGCGGAGCCGAAGCGGGCAAGAACGTCCTCATGCTCGGCGGAGGGCTCATCGGCTGCGAAACCGCCGAATACCTCGCGGCGCAGGGCCGCTCCGTCACCGTGGTCGAGATGCTGCCGCAGCTCGCCAAGGATATGGAATGGTGCGCCCGCGTGCTCCTGCTGCGCCGCATGGCCTCCCTTGGCATCAAACTGCGGTCCGGCAACGAAATCCTTTCCATCGGCGCGGGCAACGCCGTCACCGTCCGCAACGAAAAAGGCCGGGAGGAAACCCTCTCCGGCTTCGACACCCTCGTCGTCGCCGTGGGCTGCCGCCCCGACAACGCCCTGTCCGACGGACTCTCCGCCGCGCTGGACTGCCCCTGCGTCGCCGTTGGCGACTGCCGCAAGACGGCGAAAATCATGGACGCCGTCCACAGCGGCTTTGAAGCGGCGCTCACGCTGTAACCCTTCATCCTGAGGAGAAAGACCATGCTCTTCGACTTTCGCATCCGTCCCCCCTTCAAGAGCTTCCTTACCACCGGCGGCATGTTCGGCGGACACGACGGTTCCCACGATCCCGCCTATATCGATCCCTACGAGACCGGCAAAGACCCCATCCCATCCGCCGACAAGGGCGACATGGACTTGTTCTTTCAGGAAATGGAGGCCAACGGCATCGACAAGGCCGGGATCATCGGGCGCAACTGCGGGCCCAACGGCTTCGTCGACAACGCCGACATCCGCGAATTCATCCAGAAAGATCCGAACCGCTTTTTCGGCTTTGCGGGCATCGATCCCAATGCGCCCGACGCCGTGGATGAAGTGACCCGCTGCATCCGCGACTGGGGATTCCGCGGGATCAGCCTTGAAGTGGGCTGGTGCGACCCGTCCCTGAAACCCGATGATCCAATCATCGATCCCGTTTATGAGAAGGTGAATGAGCTTGGCGGCATCACGCTGATTTCCCTGAGCTTTTGCTACGGACCGGATCTGAGCTATTCCGATCCGATCACTATCCAGCATGTCGCCAACAAGTACCCTAACATGAAAATCTGCATCTCGCACGGCGGCTGGCCGCAGGTGCAGAGCATGCTCGCCGTCGCCATGCGCTGCCCCAACGTCTACCTGATGCCTGACTGCTACCTGTATATCCCCGGCTGGCCCTATGCCCGCGACTATGTGAAGGCCGCCAACAGCTACCTGAAGTACCGCACGCTCTACGCCAGCGCCTACCCCCTGCGCGGCTTCGAGCAGTGCTACAAGGGCTGGTGTGCACAGCCTTTCGAGCCCGACGCCCTGAAAGCCAACCTGTACGACAACGCCGCCCGGCTTCTCGGGCTGTAACGGGACGTTGGGGAACACGACGTGCCGGGGGGAGGGAAACCTTTCTGAAGAAAGGTTGTCCCTCCCCCGGACCCCACCCGTCCCAAGACTTTTGACTGACGGGGAGGCGGCGCGGGAGGAGTTCGTTCCGGCGTAAGCCGGGAGGATGGCCCGCACCCCCCGCAAATCCGGCAGATTCACCCTCTTTCACTGCCTCATCAAAGGAAACGTCCCGCCCCGCCGACCATGAACGGAAAAGGAACACAATCATGAACGACATCTATCCCATTCAGGAAATCAGAAGCTTGTTCCCGGCCCTGTGCCGTCTCCACAACGGCAACAAGGCCGTCTATCTGGACGGCCCCGGCGGTTCGCAGGTCGTCGCCACGGCTATCACGGCCATGACCAACTACATGCGCCGTGGCGTAGCCAACACCCACGGCAAGTTCCCGAGCAGCGAAGAGACGGAAGCCCTCATCGAATCCGCCAAGGCCGCGCTGGGGGATCTGCTGGCCTGTGCGCCCAACGAAATCGCCTTCGGAGCCAACGCCACCTCAAACATGTTCGCCGTATCCCGGGCGCTGTCCCGAAGCTGGAATCCCGGCGACGAAATCGTCGTCTCGGAGATGGATCACCATTCGCACATCGACACGTGGATTCTCTCCGCCCGCGACCGGGGCATCGTGGTGCGCCATCTGCCGGTGGATCCCAAAGCCCTGACGCTCGATCTTTCCGATCTTGACGCCATCGTCAACGCGAAAACAAGGCTTGTCGCCGTGGGCTACGCTTCCAATGCCGTCGGGACCATCAACGACGTCGCCCGCATCTCCCGGCGCTGCCGCGAGGTAGGCGCGCTGCTCTCCGTGGACGCCGTGCACATCGCCCCGCACAAGGCCATCGACATGGACGCCATCGGCGCGGACATGCTGTTCTGTTCCGTCTACAAGTTTTTCGGGGGACATATCGGCATCGCGGCAATCCGAAAGAACGTGTTTGAGGCGCTCGACACCTACCGCCTGCATCCGGCTCCCTCCACGGCCCCCGGCAAGCTCGAAACCGGGACGCAGAGCCATGAGGCCATTGCGTCCATCGTGCCAGCCGTGGACTTCATCGCCGGGCTCGGCACCGGTTCCACGCGCCGCGAACGCCTCGTCTCCGGCTTCGAGCGCATCGAACGGCACGAAAACGCCCTCGCCGGCATCATCCGGCAAGGGCTCACGGATGTCCCCGGCCTGAAGCTGTACCAGTCCGAAGGCCCCAAGACCGCCACCGTCGCCTTTACGCTGGAAGGGCAGCAGCCCGGCGACGTATGCCGGAAACTCTGCGACCGATACGGCATCTTTGCCGCCGATGGGGATTATTACGCGGAAACGCTCGCCCACAGGGTGGGCGTAGACCGGATCGGCGGCTGGATCAGGGTCGGATTCGCGCCGTACAACACCGAAGAGGAAGCGGAACTGCTTGTCAGGGCCGTCCGCGAAATCGCAGCCGGATAACCGGCGTAACTTCTTTGAAAGTGAAAAAGATCTGAGCGCATCCTGTCACGGCAGGATGCGCTCATGTCGGATCAAGGGGCGAGCAGCGCTGGAAGGGTGGCCCGCCCCTTGTGGAGTGCGGAGGTAGCTCCCCTCCGCTCGGCTTGGTTCCGGGGCAAAGCCCTGCCAAAGTCATGCGGCGGGCGCTTCATCCTTGGCGTACTTGCGGTTCCAGCCGGTGAAGGCGGAGAACAGCAGCACCGCGAGCAGTGCCCATGAATAGGGGTTGTACAGGGCCGCGCTGATGGGCGGGGCGGGGATGGCATAGGTTTCCGCCGCGCTGTAAAGCGCTCCGTACCACGCCGCCACCGCGATATGCCACGGCAGGACAAAGAAGATCGTGCACACCGCGCAGTCCATGAGGTTGGCGCGCCGCGCCGCCGCGAGGCCGAAACGCTCGCCCAAAGGCCGCACGATGCTCGGACCCACCAACAGTTCCGCCGGGGCATTGGCGGAAATGGGGATCGAGGCCAGAATGGTCACGCCGACGATGAAGAGTTCGGCCTGCCGGACGGTGGCAACCAGCGTGCTCTGGGCGAAGTCCAGAATGCGCCGCATGATGCCGCATTCCACCAATATCTGCGTCACCGCCAGAATCAGGATCGCAAAGATGATCGCGCCGACCACGTTGTCTATCCCGGCCTGAATGAGGCCCGTGGAGCCTCCCTTCGCGGCGGGGACGCTGAAGATGTCGGCGGGCCGGATGGTTCCGATCAACATGCCAACGAACGCGGCGGCAACGTTGCCGTAAATGAGCGATTCAATGATGTGCCGCCCCTTGAGCGCCGAGACGACGACAATCCCAAGCGCCAAAAGCATGAACAAGCCTGACGGGTTCAGGCTGGCCTGCATTTCGGGAAGGGGACGCACTTCGCCGCCTCCGCCGAACACAAGGAACACCACGGCGGAAATGGACGCCGCGGAAATGGCCAGCGGGAAACGGCTGCGCACCACGTCGCGCATTTCGGCCCCCTGCGTGTAGGCCGAGACGATGGTGGTGTCGGAGATGGGCGCGAGGTTGTCCCCGAAAGCCGCGCCGGACAGGATCGCCAGCCCAAGCATGGCCGGGTCCGCCCCGAGGAAATAGCCCGCCGGATACAGCACCGGCGACAGGGCAATGCAGGTGCCGGTGCTCGTGCCCGTGCCGAGGGCGAACAGCATCGCGGCAAGAAAGACCAGCACCACGAAGACGCCGCCCTGCGCCCCGGTCGTCATGCCCATCCACAAAAGCCCCTGGACAAGCCCCCCTGCGGCCATGAGCTTGCCGAACACCCCGGCCAGCAGCCACGCCGTAACAATGACGATGCCCGTGCGGTCGCCGATGCCCCGCATCGCCGCTTTGCAGTATTCCTCTTTGTTTTTAGCGAAGAAGATCCCAACGCACAGCGCGATCCACGCGCAAGCCCAAAAGGGCTTGGTGCCGCCCCGCTCCGCAACCGACAGCCAGACGAGCCCTCCCACCAGTACGATGAGAGGGATCAGGCCGCCGAACAATCCGCCGTACATCTCAAGCTTCTTTTCCTGCATGAGGCACTCCTTCTTATCCGCCTGTGCGTTGCCTGTATTTTGTTCTATTGTCGACATTCGATAATAGACAATACGAGGTATAGGACTCCGTGAAAAAAGAATCAAGACCTCTTGCCGCATCCGCATGAAAAGAAGTCTGTACCTCGGCACAAGAATACTATTATGTTATTGTATTTATTTATAAAAATATGCTGATGATTTTCCCTATGCAAAGCCGAAACGTTTAAACATATCTATTTATCCATTTGTATTTATTATATTTTTATACAAAATATCCTGAACCGATCCCCACAGCCGAAGCCGTATCTCCTTTCAAGCCATCCTGAACTTCTCGCCGCATTTCTGAGCAAAAGAGCGGCGGGAAGGCATCCGGGAACAATTTATTTTTAATGTAATATAAGTGTATTAAAAAAATTTATGAAAAACCGTCCACCGTATTGACACGCCCTGACCTTTATGTGAAAAATAGAATAAACGATTGTCGACTTTTATACAATTGATAAGACACTACGAGGAAAGACACCGCAAAGCACGCTCTCAAGCGTTGCGGTTCGGCAAACAAGCCCGCAATCCCGCGGGAAAAGACGGAGGAAGCATATGAAGGGTTCCCGGATGAGTCTGCCAACGCAGATGGCTATCGGTATGGTTCTCGGCATCGCCGCCGGGGCATTGACCCAAGCGATGGGGCTTGATCCCTCATGGTACAAGCCCGTAGGCCAGTTGTTCATCAATCTGGTGCGCATGGTCGTGGTGCCGCTCGTGCTGACCACCCTCGTCGCGGGTGCGGCCAGCGTCGGCGACGTAAGCAAGCTCGGGCGCGTAGCAGGCAAGACGCTGGCCTATTACCTCGTTACCACGGCCGTCGCCGTGGTCATCGGCCTCGTGCTCGCCAACATCTTCCAGCCCGGCAGCGGGCTGTCCATTTCCACGGAAGGCCTCAAGGCCAAGGAAGTCGCCCCGCCCACGCTCATCGACGTGTTCCTGAACATCGTCCCGATCAACCCCATTGAGGCTCTCTCCAAGGGCAACATGCTCCAGATCATCTTCTTCGCCCTGCTCTTCGGCTTCGGCCTCAGCGTCATCGGCGACAAGGGCAAGCAGGTGCTCCACTTCTTCGACGGCGCGGCCGACGTCATGATCAAGGTCACGGGCTTCGTCATGCTCTACGCGCCCATCGGCGTGTTCGGCCTCATGGCCTACACCGTAAGTATGCACGGCCTCAGCGTGCTTCTGCCGCTCATCAAGCTCGTGCTCGTCATGTATCTCGCCTGCATCCTTCAGATCCTCATCGTCTATCTCCCCTGCGTGAAGGTCACGGGCCTCCCGTTCCGCCAATACTTCAAGGGCCTCGCCTCCCCGATGATGATCGCCTTCACCACCTGCTCCAGCGCCGCCGCCCTCTCCACCACGCTCCTCAGCGTCCAGAAGCTCGGCGCGTCCCGGTCCGTGTCCACATTCTCCATCCCGCTCGGCAACACCATCAACATGGACGGCGCGGCCATTTACATGGGCATCGCCGCCATCTTCGCCGCCGAGGTCTACGGCATCCCCATGCCGCTCGATAGGCAGCTCACCGTCCTCCTGCTCGCCGTCCTCGCCTCCATCGGCTCCATGGGCGTGCCCGGCGCGGCCCTCATCATGATCACGATGGTCTTCACGCAGGTGGGCATCCCGCTGGAAGCCATCGCTCTCGTCGCCGGCGTCGACCGCATCATGGACATGGCCCGCACCACCATCAACGTGCTTGGCGACGCCACGGGCGCCCTGTTTGTTTCAAAGCTGGAAAGCGATTTCGACCCCGAACGCGGCGAACGGCTCGCTGCGGCCGAATAACCCGCCCGGAAACCTTCCCGGGCGGCGAACGCCGCGGAAAATTCCCTTCCGCGGCGGGAACCGGAGACAACCATGCGACAGGATGAACGGATCGGCATCGTCGGCGGCGTCGGGCCCCATGCGGGGCTTGATCTGACGCGCAAGCTCTTTGACCACACCAGAGCCGAGGCGGATCAAGAACACTTGCCGGTCATGCTCTATTCCTTCCCCGACCGGATCGGGGAGCGCCCGGCCTTCCTGCTCGGCAAGACGGCGGACAATCCCGGCGAGGCCATAGGGGACATCATGGCGGAACTGGCGCGGGCCGGAGCGACCGTCATCGGTATGCCCTGCAACACTGCCCACAGCCCGAGGATATTGGACGCGGCCCTCGAAAAGCTCAACGCGACCGGGCGGCCCGTGCGCTTCGTGCACATGATCGACGCCGTGGTCCGCCATGTGCGGCAACGCTGCGGGGAAGGCGCGCGTGTCGGCATCCTGAGCACGCTGGCGACGTTGGAAACCCGGCTCTATCAGGACAGCCTCGAACGCGCCGGTCTGAGGGCCCTGCATCCCGCCCCGGACGGCTGCGCCCGGGTACAGGAGGCCATCAGCAACCGCGAGTACGGCATCAAGGCCCGGAATCCGGTCACAGAGCGCGCCCGCGCCGATCTTCTGGATGAAGCCCGCCGCCTTGCCGGAAACGCCGACGCGATCATCCTCGGCTGCACCGAGATCCCGCTCGCGCTCCCCGAAAAGGAACTCGGCGGCGTCCCGCTCATCGATGCCACCGACATCCTCGCACGGGAGCTGGTCAGGGCCTTCGCCCCCGAAAAGCTCCGCTGACCGCCCCAACCGGCGCAACCCACGCCGTCCATATTCATAGGAACCCAAAGGAAAACACTATGAAAACCATCCTCTCCACCGCCGATGCGCCCGCAGCCATCGGCCCTTACTCCCAAGCCGTCCGCTCCGGCGAGGCCCTGTACTGCTCCGGACAGCTCGGCATCGATCCCGCCACGGGCAAGCTCCCCGAAGGTGTCGCGGCCCAGACGGAACAGAGCCTGAAGAACATCCGGGCCCTTCTCGCCGCAGCCGGGGCGGGCATCGAAAACGTGGTCAAAACCACTGTGTTCATTACCAACATGGCGGATTTCCCGTTGGTCAACGCGGAATACTCCAAAGTATTCGCTGAGAATCCTCCCGCCCGTTCCTGCGTGGCGGTCAAGGAATTGCCCCTCGGCGGGCTGGTTGAAATCGAAGTGCTCGCCGTCGTCTGATTCCAGAAACGCCCCCGGCTCCGCCAATGTACGGAGTAAGTGAAACACTGTCTCCGCCGTTTGCGGCCCGGCTTACGTCTCTTCCGGCCCAGGACGACGCGGAGGAAAAGAAAACGCGAACCCGCCCCGAGAACCGGCTCTCTTTCCGGTTCCTCTCTCGGCGGAATCGCCCGGTACGTGCCCCCGTGCCCAGCACGGCTGCACCATTCTCTGGATTATACTGTAAATTTTTGGAATAACAGAAAATAGGACAAGAAGATTTTCTCGGAGAAAGGCTCTTGACAAGATGGAGAGCCGGTGGCACAACCAAATTGTCGAATGTCGACATTTAGAAAAATACATCAAGGAACGCTGCGGCAGCAGCACTTCATACCCACAGGAGACCATTATGAATCTCGCCAAGTTTCCCCGTCGCGGCTATGTGACCGAACCTACGCCTCTGGAAGCGCTTCCCAACTTCTCCAAAGCTCTCGGCGCGGACATCAACATCTACATCAAGCGCGATGACCTGCTTCCCGGCACCGCCGGAGGCAACAAGACCCGTAAGCTCGACTTCAGCATGGCCGACGCGATCAATCAGGGCGCGGACACCATCATCACCTGCGGCGCCGTGCAGTCCAACCATTGCCGCCTGACCCTCGCCTGGGCCGTCAAGGAAGGCCTCGACTGCCACCTCGTCCTTGAAGAACGCGTGAAGGACAGCTACAACCCCGAAGCCTCGGGCAACAACTTCCTGTTCCAGCTTCTCGGCGTGAAGTCCGTCACCGTGGTCCCCGGCGGCTCCAACATGCTCGGCGAAATGGAAAAGCTCGCCGAAAAGCTGCGTGCCGAAGGCAAAAAGCCCTATATTGTGCCCGGCGGCGCTTCCAACAAAATCGGCGCTCTCGGCTATGTGAGCTGCGCCGAGGAAGTTCTGCGCCAGCTCTTCGACCGCGGCCTCGCCATTGACCACATGGTTGTCCCGAGCGGCAGCGCGGGCACCCACGCGGGCATCATCGCGGGCATGGTCGGCAACAACGCGGGCATCCCGGTCACCGGCATCGGCGTCAACCGCAAGAAGCCCGTTCAGGAGGCCGCCGTCCTCAACCTCGCCAATGAAACCCTCGAATATATCGGTGCCGAAGCCCGTGTGCCCGCCGAAAAAGTCGTAGCCTTCGACGACTACGTGGGCCCCGGCTACTCCCTGCCCACCGACGCCATGGTCGAAGCCGTCAAAATGCTCGCCCGCACGGAAGGCATCCTGCTCGACCCCGTCTACTCCGGCAAGGCCATGTCCGGCCTTATCGATCTGGCCCGCAAGGGATACTTCCCCAAGGGCTCCAACGTGCTGTTCCTCCACACCGGCGGCTCCCCGGCGCTGTATGCCTACCTGCCCACCTTCCGCGCCTAACCGCCTTTTATTGAGTCCATGCTCCCCCCGGCCGGAGCCTTTCCGCATACATCAGCGGAGAGGCTCCGGCCTTCTTCGTCCCCCGAAAGCGGCCTTCCCAGTGCCCCGCGGCGCGAGCCTTTTCCTACGGCTTCCGTCCTTCCCTATTCCCCCAAAGTGCCCTCCCCTCATGAACCGTGCGCAACCGCTTCTCAAAAGACAACTCCCAGCCTTGCGCGACATGCCGAAACCACGTAGAACTCTATCGCGAACCGCATGACGAAACCGCATAGGGCAACTCTTCTCAAGCCCCGCATCTGTTCGGAGCATCAATGGATTTTACGAAGCAAACATATTGTAATCAGGTAACCAGCTATATCCGCTCACTTATCCGTAAAGGCACGCTGGAAATCGGCGCTCCTGTCAAAGAGGCCGTCCTCTCTGAACAGCTCGGGATCAGCCGAGCCCCCATCCGGGAAGCGCTACAAGTGCTCGTTCAGGAGGGGCTGATCACCTCTGAGCCGCAAAAGGGCAAACACGTCAGGCAGATGACCGGAAAGGAAATCTACGACAGCTACGTCGTCGCGGGTATCCTCGAAGGGGCGGGCGTCGCCGAATCCCTGCCGCTCTGGACCGAGGCGAACATGGAAACCTTCCGATCCGTCGTCCGGCAGATGGAAGGGAAGATCAGCTACGCCACCAAACTCGACGAGCTTGCCGAAATCGACGAGCTGTTCCACGCCACCCTCTTCATGGCCTGTGACAATACCCGGCTCGTGGAAATGGCCCGCACCTCCTGTGCGACCATATCCAAGTACCTTTATTATCAGCACTGGATCACCATGTTCACGCCAAGGGAATACGCCGACCGCCACCATGCCGTGGCCGAGGCCGTCTACTCCCGCGACGTCAAACATGTGGAAACCGCTCTGCGCGATCATTATAAGGAAACAGGCCTGCGCATGGCCCAGTTCGGCAAAGAGGCGTGATACCAATAGGTAAGGATTATACTCTATTAAGGATTATACTCTATTACGGAGCAGTCCTCTTACGGATTACGGATTTTTTCCCAAGCCTTTCTAATGGAATGGACGGGCTTATTTATCGTAATGAATGATATGGGTAACTCCGGTTGCCTTGCCATATCCGCCTTATGTCATGCCCTCAATGCGTTGAGCAGGACATGCCGGATAGAAATATCCCGAACAGGCTCCCCTTTGTTCTTTTGGCCAGCACGCAGGTGTATGACTATTGTTAACGCCAACATCTGACCGCCTTAATCCGAACATTTCTAAAGGACCAACTCGCATCGCCATTTGCGACCCAAGGACAATAACACGGCGGATATGCTCAGGCGCATGGGCATATGCCTGCGCAATCTCTTGTTATGTTATGAAGTGCTCATACTCAACATGCGGAAGCTTTGGGAAACGAGGGAGTCCTTCAAAAAGTCTTTCCCACGCGTATGGGGGTGTTTCCTTGACAGAAAGCCCCGGGGAGAAATCTCCGGGGCTTTTATATGGTGCACCAATATGAAGAAAAGAGGTGCGACGAATCGCGCACTGTGTTAATCCTCCTCCCTTCCACTTTAGGTTCAAACTCACGAAATCGCGTCCAACGAAAGTCGAAATTCTTGCTCAAAGGATGAAGGCATAGCAGTGCTACGTTGATGCATTTTCCCTCCACAACGTAGCCATTTACAAAAAACGGCTTTTGGCAAAGGGTTTGATAAGGACTGAGGCTAAGGCACAAAGCCAATACGAAGGTCCCCCTCCGCCTGGTCTTTAGGCATCCTCTACAAAAAGATACCAAAAATGTCAGGGGCTGGTCACCCTACTTCGTAATATCCTTTTCATCTTTTTTGAAGGTGGCATCCACTTCGTCCAGCTCGCTGGAGGCCTGTTTGAAGTTTCTGATAGCCTTGCCGAGCCCCGCCCCGATTTCAGGCAACCTATTCGTGCCGAACAACACCATCACAACCAACAGTACGATGAGCAAATGCGGTATGCTGAATAAATCCATATAGGACTACCCCCTTGCATCAATAAAAGTGAGTACTAGAAATTAAAAAGAGCTTTTCTAACTCTACTGGACCAGTATAGCCGCATTCGATCAAAAAGCAAATTGTGTTTGTTGTACACTTCTCACACTAAACTGCTTTATTTCACTTGATTAAAGACGCTCTGTAAACGATGGATGTACAGGCACCAAAAATAAATTCACCGTCGAGAATTAGAGTATATTGCTGATCTTGCGGAACGGGGTAAAATCCGGCTGGGTGATTCATAGACAAATAAAAATGACCGGAAGCCATACGGAGGCGGCACTTTCCCGGCTGGCGCGGGATTACAAGCTGAGATAGGGAACGGAACCGTGATGAGGGAAAAGCTTCCTCTGTCCGGCGAACAGCGCTCCCGGTACAAGGGGAAGGGTAAATGAAAGCCCTCTCGGTGGTGTGCCAGGAGGGCTTTTTGGGCATACCTTTGAGTGGGTTTCCCCTAAGTGCCTTTTCATGACAGCAACAAAGGACCACCCTGCCCTGCCATACTTTGCCGTAAGATCGTCTTCAACTCCCGCAGTAGTTTCCGATCGGTAACGTCACCAGTTCGAGGAACCTCCACACGGCGGGAAGCCACGATGCCCTGCCCGGGAGCCATAACGCATACCTCATCGCCAAGCAGCAACGCCTCTTCCACATCGTGCGTCACAAGAATGATCCCCATGCCGATACGCGCATGTAAAGTCACCAGCAGTAACTGCATCTGTTCACGCGTGATGGCGTCCAGAGCGGCGAACGGTTCGTCCATGAGCAGTACGGGCGGCGATAGGGCCAATACCCGAGCGAGCGAAACCCGCTGTTTCTGGCCACCGGAAAGCTCTGCCGGAATCTGATTCTCCCGACCGGAAAGCCCGGTCAGTGTCAGCATGTCGAGAGCCCGCGCACGCCGAGCGGCGGATGGGATACCCGCGGCCTCAAGTCCGATCTCCACGTTTTCCAGCGCCGTCAGCCACGGGAACAGCGCGGGCTCCTGAAACACTACCGCCCGATCCGGGCCGGGGCCACCGCAAGGCCTGCCTTCCAGCGTCACTGTGCCCGCGTCGGGCGCATCGAACCCGGCGAGGATATTCAACAACGTCGTCTTGCCACATCCCGAAGCCCCGATCAGGGCCAATACGCCACCACGGGGAATAGCAACCGATACGCCAGGCAGTACAAGCCGCGATTCACCGCCCTTGCGGAAGGATTTCCATATTCCGGAACAGGCGAAAAAAGGCTTCACTGCCGCCTCAGGCTCACCGAGACCGCCGACAGCGCCCTCATAAGCAACACGTCGCATAGCCACCCCACCAGCGCGATCAGAATGATGCCCGAAACCAGCAGATCCACGCGCCCGGCCAGCCGCGCGTCCATAATCATTGCACCGAGGCCGTCCGGAACGCCTGTCAGTTCGCCGAGTACCAAATACGAAAAACTCATGCCGAGCGCCACCCGCAAACCCGTCCGCACCTGCGGCATGGCGGACGGAATCACGACCCGGAAAAAAATGGCCCGCCGCCCGAATCCAAGCATCCGGCCCGCCCTGATGAGTACCGGAGGCACTGAGGCCGCCCCCGCCGCCGCGTTGAGGTAAGCCGGAAAGAAGCCAGCAAGCGCGATCAGGAATACGGTGGCCCGGAAGCCGATGCCAAGCCACAGCAGTGCCAGGGGGAGCCAGCTTATACCCGGCACGGCGCGTACCCCGTTGATAATCGGTGAAAGCAGGCTCGCCAGAGCGGGACTCCGCCCTGAAGCCAGACCCAGCGCCACGCCGGGGATCACCGCCAACAAGTAGCCGCTTCCCACGCGCCCCAGGCTTGCGGACAGATCGCCCCAGAAACGCCCGGCATAGGCATCCGCATACCCTTCCGATACCGCGCCCATATACGCGCACACCGTTTCCCAGACCGTCCTCGGCGACGGCAGAAGATATTCCGGAGCAAGGCCGCTGGATGTTGCCAAGTTCCAACAAATGAACAGGATCAGCGGAAGGAGGCAAGGGAGGATGCGCCTCTTCGAGAGCCACGTCCCGGCAAGGCTTCCGAAAGCTCTTGACGAGTTTCCACGCGGCCGCCCCTCTGGGGCCGCTCCCGCAGTACTCCGGCAAGGCGGCTCCCCAGCGAAACCTCTTTCACCGGATCCCGCTATCGGCTTAAAAGAGCCCTCACAGGGCACTTCCCCGCATCTCCCGGACTCCCGCTCCTTGCCCGCCGTCTTCATGGCGCCTTACTGACCTTGGCGCAGGGCGTCCACGAAGCGGCGATCCACCAATGCGTTGTAGTCGGGTTCCTTCTTGATGATGCCCAGTTCCAGCATACGCTTACCGAGGGCGGAAAGCTGCTTCATGAAGGTATCGTCCATATCCCACACGAGCTCCATGTTATCGGCGGCGTCACGCAGCACGTCAAGCTCCACGCCGAACATCTTCGACGATGTTTCGAGCCAAAACGCCTTGTCGGACATGCATTGTTCGGTAGCCTTCCGATGGGCGCGGAGCATTTCCATCACGCGTTCCGGGTTTTTCTCCACAAAATCGCGCCGCACGATCATACCGCTGTTGATAGCCCCGATGCCTTCACCATAATACGGATAGGCCAGAATCTCCCCGTAGCCTTGCCGCTTCGCCAGCGTGGGCAGAGGTTCGCCGGACAGGTAGGCGTCAATGTCGCCCCGGCTGAGGGCGGTTCCCATGTCGAAGAAGTCGATACGGACAAGCTTAGCGTCCTTATCGGGATTGAGCCCGGCACGGGTGAGCGTTTCCCGCAGCAGGATTTCATGCATTGTACCTGGTACATAGCCGATTTTTTTGCCTTCCAGATCCCCTACACTCTTGACGCCGCCCTTCTTCACTACAAGCGCGGAACATTTGTTGCCGAGCGAGGCGACAAGCACGATGGGTTCCCCGCGCGAGGCTGCTTGGATCGCCAGTGCCAGCGTGGTTCCGGTCATATCGAGGCTGCCCGCCAGCAGAGCGGCTTTCTGATCGCCCGGATTGGTGAACGGGTGCACCTTCACCGTTGCGCCGTTCGCAAACGGCTCATACAGGAACGGCTGGATGGTTTGGGCCGTTTTCCATGTGCCTACGTTCCACGTTTCCGCCGCCAGAGACGGCACACACAGGGTCAGGGCCAATACGAAGGTCAGGAGCAATTTTCTCATGTTGTGCGCCTCCGGCGGCAAGGGAGCTACCGCCCCCTTGCCCCCTGTTTGGGGGGCGAGCCGCCCCCAAGCCCCGGCAAGTGCGATCCGTTTTTCTTCCGAACAGTGTTCGGAAGAAAAACGGATCGCTCCTGTCGCGTCAGATAATCCCGCCACGGTTATACTTGCCGAAAAAAAGACCGTTTCCGTGTTAAAAAAATGCGTATACGAACAGGCTCAGGGCTTCCTTTTTATATACAATACAAGATGATACCTTCATATCACTAAAAACCGTACGGCCCATTACCCTGACTGAGATAAGGGATTCAATAAGGTCAAAAGTCTTGGGAGGGGAAGAGGGGAGGTTTGGAGGGGGGAAGGGGGACC
>NZ_JNJP01000059.1 GCF_000701705.1 Bilophila wadsworthia ATCC 49260
AGCTGCCATGTAGGATTCGATAAAGTCGAAAGTCCGGGGAGGGGGAGAAGGAAGCCCTTCTTCAGAAGGGTTCCTTCTCCCCCTCCCCGGCCTTCATAGACCTTCGCCTACCCTTCCATCAGCGGTAAGCACGCGATGGCGAGGGGGGTGAGCAAGAGGGGATAGTCAGGGCACTCGACCTTGATGCCGAGCTCCTTCTCGAACAGGGGCGCGATGCCGGGGAAGCAACACGTGCCGCCGGTGAGATACACGGTATCCACGGCATGGCCGGAAATATGGGCCTTCACGATATCGGAAATACGCTCGAAAACCGGCCTCACGATGGGAGCGTACTGGCGGTTGTCCGTGCCGCGCTTCTTGAGCTCGGCTTCCTCGTAGGGCACCGAAAGAGCGCCGGACATGGCAAGGGTCACATGATGCCCGCCGGTGGCATCGTCAACGGAGGCGATGACCTTGCCGTTGGAGATGACCGCCGTACCGGTCGTGCCGCCGCCGATGTCCACGACCGCAGCGCGATCGAGCCTGGCCAGACGCGCAAGGCAACTCGGCTCGTCCGCCGTGCTCACAAGGCGCAGGTTGGCGGCGTCCAGAATGTTTGTGGAAAGCCGCGCATCCGTTCCGGGCGGATAGGAAGTGGACGCCTCGGTGATCTTCCGGCCAAGGCGTTCCTCCGTCATGCTCACGAGCCGCTTCACGATGGTGATCGCGCCGTGATAGTCCACGACCACGCCGTCGCGTACGACGGTGGCCCACTCAAGGAACGCCGACACGGGCATCCCGTTGTCATCCACCGCCATGACCACCACGTCGGCCGTGCCGAGGTCGACGCCGACATGAATGGGCCCTTCCACCTGAACAGGAGAGGCGTCGTTGCAAATCTTCGAGGCCACTTCCAGCCGCTTCATCACTTCATCCCATGCAATCTGCTTCATCGTGCTCCAGCCGTCGTTAAATGGAAAAACAACGCCGCGCTGTCAGGCGGCGCTTCGTTTCAAAAGGAAAGTCGCTCTTGAAGCTATACGGCGCGGGCGGAACCCGAGTCAAGGCGGTGCCCCTTTTCCCTTCCCATGCGGACGCGCCCAAAAGACTTGACAGGGGACGAAAACAGCAGGAAAAACACATAAAGCGTCTATCTGTGCCCCGAAAGGCGGCCCATTTCGATCATCGCCGGAAGACGGCGGACGACCCGTGCCCTTCTGCTCTGAAAGGCCGGCACAAAAGGATTCCTTGATGAAAACCAAAATTCTGGCAACCATCGGCCCCGCGTCCAACAAGCGTGACGTTCTTTCCAAACTGATCGCGGCTGGCGTCCGGATTTTCCGCCTTAATTTCTCCCACGGCGACAGTTCCTCCTTCGTCGACCTCATCAAGATGATCCGCGAACTGGAAATCGTCCACAAGACGCCCATCACGATCCTTCAAGACCTCTCGGGCCCCAAGATCCGTATCGGCACCTTCCCCAATGAAGGCTCGCTGAACGTGCTCAAGGGCGATCAGCTGCTGCTCGGCCCCTCCTCGCTGATGTGCAATGACGAGTTCCCGTATATCCCCTTCGATCACCCCGAAATTTTCGCCGAACTCGAACAGGGCGATCGCCTTGTGCTCGCTGACGGCACCCTCCAGTTCCGGGTGGTCGAACACCGCGAGGACGGGCTCTTCAAGCTCGAAGCCAACAACAACGGCATCGTCACCTCGCGCAAGGGCCTCGCCCTGCCCGGCAAGTCCATCCCGCTGCCCGCGCTTACCGAAAAAGACAAGAAGGACCTCGTGGACGGCCTCGCCCTCGGCGTTGACGCCGTGGCGCTCTCCTTCGTGCAGTCGCCCGAAGACATCCGCGAAGCCAAGTCGATCATCCGCAGCCACAGCGACCGCGACATCCCGGTCATCGCCAAGCTCGAACGCCGCAACGCGGTGGATCGGCTCGACGCCATCCTCAAGGAAGTCGATATCGTCATGGTGGCCCGCGGCGACCTCGGCATCGAGTGCCCGCTGCCGGAACTCCCGGCCATGCAGAAGCGCATCATCCGGGCCTGCAACCGGGCGGCTAAGCCCGTCATCGTCGCCACGCAGATGCTGCTTTCGATGGTGTCCAGCCCCTCCCCGACCCGTGCCGAAACCACGGACGTCGCCAACGCCGTTCTGGACGGCGCGGATTGCGTGATGCTCTCCGAAGAAACGGCTATGGGCAACTATCCCGTTGAAACGGTGCAGTTCATGAGCGAAATCGCTTCCAAGGCCGAGGAGCTCATGGCCGAAACCCGCCGCATCGCGGAGCCCGAAAACGACGGCACCGCCGAATTCCTCGCCTACGCCGCCTGTCTGCTGGCCCAGAAAGCCAACGCCAAGTCCATCGTGGCGCACAGCCTTTCCGGCACCTCGGCCCGTCTGCTGTCCGCGCGCCGTCCCGTGCAGACCATCCATGCGCTGACCCCAGACGTGACCAGCCTCAAGGCCCTGAACTTCTCATGGGGCGTGCTCCCGCATCAGGTCGGAAACGACGACGTGGGCCATCTCGCCCGCGCCGAACGTTTCATCGCTTCGTCCTCGCTGTTCGGGCTCGGTGAAGATGTGGTCATCACCGCCGGTCAGCCCACGTCCTCTTCCCCGCAGCCTCGCGGCACCAATCTGGTGAAAATCTACAGGAAGTAGCCTAACACTGCCATATAGCAACAACAAAAACGCCAGAACGGAATCCGTTCTGGCGTTTTTGTTGTTCAAAAAAAGCTTCCCGCCCTCAGGTGTCCTTTTCTTGATAGCGGCTCCACTAAGGTTGGGTGGGATTGTGGGAAAGGAGAGGAACGTTTTTCTTCAGGAAAGTTCCCTCTCCAATACTTTAATATCATTTTAAAATCATCAATTCTAAAATTTTACAGCGTCACACCGTGCTCTATGCAGGCAAAGGCGTTGTGGGCATGGATGGACTCGTAGCTCTCGACTTCGACGCGGAACCCGCTCACATGCGGATGATCGGCAAGGCGGCTGGCGACATTGCGCACCACGTCCTCAACAAAGGTCGGCCGCGAAAAGGCGTCTTCAGTCACGAACTTCTCATCTTCGCGCTTGAGCAACGAATAGACGGGCGACGAGCCGGACGCCTCGGCGATCTCGATGAAATCCTCGATCCAGCAGAACCCGCGCATCCGGACCGCCATGCGCACGTCGGCCCGCTGGCTGTGCGCGCCTTCGCGGCTGATGGCCTTTGAGCACGGGCATACGGTCATCACGGGAACCGTCACTTCGAGCAGGAACGACGGCTTGCCGTCCTCGGGCAACTCGCCGGTCAGCCTGCACTCGTAGGGCAGAATGCCGGGGCAGGCAGTCGCGGGGGCGTTCTTCTGCACAAAATACGGAAAATGAAAGACAATATGCGCCCTGCGGGCGTTCAGGCGCTCCCGCACGTCCTCAAGCAGGCGCTTCATCCCCGCGTAGTCCAAGTCCTCAGTCCAGTTCGCCAGAGCCTGCACAAAGCGGCTCATGTGCGTGCCCTTGAACGCAGCGGGCAGATCCACGCTGACGTCCACATTGGCGACCGTATGCTGCGTCCCCTGCGCGCGATCCCGCACCAGCAAAGGCAGCTTCAACCCTTTGACCCCTACCCGGTCGATGGGCAGCGCCACCGGAGCCGGACTGTTCTGTACGTCTTCCATTCTTTTCCTTTATCCTACAGCCTGATAACAAAAAACGTCATCCCGGCATCGTGCAGAGGCTCTTTTTTATCTGGGCATCCCCACCTGTAGCGGATCCACACGCCGACAGCCCCACATCCAACGGGACTCCCGACGCACAGCCTCCCCACCAGCCGGAAGTCTTCGGGGGGGAGGGGATGGAGGTGCGGGGGAAGGGGAGGGAAGCCCTTCTTCAGAAAGGTGCCCTCCCCTTCCCCCGATATATCCTAACTACGGCAAATCCGCACCGATGGTGGTGATCGAAAAAGTCCCGTGCGTGACGCCGCGGATAGAGCGAAGCTGATCCGCAAGCTCGCGGAGTTCCCCGGCCTTGCCTTTGAGCACCAAAATCTCCAAGCAATTATGATGATCCAGATGCACATGAAGCGTCGTCACGATAAGCCCGTGCGCGTCGTGCTGCCGTTCCGTCAGCTTGCGGGACAGATCGCGGACATGATGATCGTAAATCAGGCTCAGCACGCCCGCCGCGTCCGCGGTCTCGGAATGCAGCGAATCCTGCACCAGCGCGTCACGGATGATGTCGCGCAACGCCTCGGAACGGCTTGGGCATCCCTGCCGTTCGCACAGGGCATCAAACTTCTCAAGCAGATCGCTATCCAACGAAACGCCGAAACGAACCGTTTCTCCCATTGTCGCACCCTCTATCGGTGAATTTCCCAGATCCGCACAGGAACGGGCCGCTCCTGCGGATACAGGGCCTCTATGTTCTTTTCCCAGACGCAGCGCCCCGCCCAGCGGCGGTTGACGAGCATGGAACGGAAGGTATCGTAAACGGCCCGGCTGGGTTCGGCGACCCACGCCGCGCCGCCCTCCGCAAGCGCATACTCCAGAAAATCCAGCACGGGCGCGGCGAAACGCTGCTCATACATGATGTCCCCGCCCCAGATGAACCGCAGGCTCCGGCGTTTCACCGCGGGCTTGCGCCAGTCCATGACCGTCCAGAGCGGCTGGGGCACGGCGTTGTGCTCCGCGTTGCGCCGCGCGAAACGCAGGGCTTCCGGCTCATAGTCCATACCGATGACGTTCGCGCCGAGCCATTGGGCCACCAGCGCCGTCAGGCCGATCCCGCATCCGAGATCAAGGCAGGGCTGGCCGCGCAGGCTCTCGCGCCGCTGGTACAGCCAGTCGGCAAGCACAAGGCTGGAAGGCCAAAGCTCCGTCCAGTAAGGCAGGCGCTCGTCTTCCGTAAACTCGGTCATGGACTCCCACAGGGCTTCCATGTCGGCGGCGCGTTCCAGCGTCCAGTCCCGCCCGCAGGCGTTTACCGTCAAAAAAGGCTGCCAGCTCCCCTCCGAAAGGGGCGTATCCTGAGATTCGTTCACCGTTTTCCGTCCCTGCCGGGCCGAAGGGTCCGGCGCGGCATCATAAGTCATGTGTATGACCTATACAGGCGGCGGCGGAAAGGGTCAACGAAAGGGTACGGAGCCCCCGCCGGCATTATTGACCCTTAACAGCGCGTCAGGTATGATAATCAGCTTTTTCGTACTGATAAAGGAGAAATCGCCTCATGATCGTGGAAATGGGTTGTCTTATCCTCGGGGTTCCCGTGGGTTTCCTCCTCCGCAGGAAGCCCCTCGTCATCAAGATCACCGATCAGGTGCTCACGTGGTCCGTCCGCATCCTTCTGCTCCTGCTCGGCCTCGCGCTCGGCGCCGACGACCGCCTCATGTCGCAGATGGACACCATCGGCGCGCGCGGCATCTTCATCAGCCTGTGCTGCGTGGCGGGGAGCCTCATCGGCGCGCGCCTCCTCGAGCCGATCATGAACCGCCATGTAGGGCGCTACGCCGTTTCCCGTACCGCGAAGGACGAAGGGGCGGCACAGTGAAGGAATCCATCATCGTCCTGTTCTTTTTCAGCTTCGGCGTGCTCGGGGGCAGGCTCGACCTCCTGCCCGCCGACTGGCTCGGCCTTGTCCACGAGGCCAGCAATCTCGCCGTATACGCCATGCTCGCCGCCGTGGGCATGAGCCTCGGCTTCGATTCCCGGGCTTGGCGCATCCTGCGGGATCTCAAAGGCTGGGTCGTGCTCGTCCCCCTGATGATCATCGTCGGGACGTTCCTCGGCGGCGTGGCGGCATGGACCATGCTGGACATGAGCTTCCGGGACGTGATGGCCGTGGCAGCCGGATTCGGTTACTACAGCCTGTCGAGTATGCTCATCAACCAGCTCGCCGACGTCAGCCTCGGTTCGATGGCGCTTATTTCCAATATGGTCAGGGAACTCGTCACCTTGCTGTTCGCCCCCCTGTTCGCCCGGGTCTTCGGCGGCCTCGGGCCGCTTTCCGCCGCCGGGGCCGCCAGCGATACCTGTTTGCCCGCCATTATCCGTACATCGGGCGAGCGGAACACCATCCTTGGGATCTTCTCGGGCATGGTGCTCACCATCGCCGTCCCCATCTTCGTGACATCCATTTTCGCATGGCTGTAACGCAGTCAAACAAAAAAAGAAATCAACCCGTTGACGCCTCAGAGAGACTTGCTTACCTTTACGCAAATCCAACCATATCGTTTTACAACCCTATACAGCCAGAGAGCATCATGCCCCTATCCATCTTCAAACGCCTTTTCATCTGTTTCTGCTTCGCGCTCCTCACGGCGTTGCCCGCGCAAGCCGAGGAGCAGAAAAACGGGACGCTTCCTCCCGCGCTCGAAACCGCGCTGTCCACCCTGCTTGCCGATGCCCCGCAAGGCAAAGCTGACCCCGACGCCGCGACCGTAAACGCCGTCCTTGATTTCGTCGCCACCAACAAGCAAGCGGCCAACAAGGTTCGCCCTGAGGCCCGCCCGCAGGGTTCCGGCGCGTATCTCAAGGAAACGCTCAACGTCCCGCTCCGCAAGCTTGTCGAGTACATGCTCGATCCCTCCATCCCCGGCGAGGCCATTTACCCCTCCGCCGTGCGCCGTAACGCATGGATGCCCGGCAGCCCCATCCTGAAGGACAACGCCGCCCTCACCGACGCGGCCTATCCTCCCGCCGCCCCCATCGTGACCCGAGGCGTGGAATATGAGGAAACGACGCCCGACACGTCCAGCGGATGCTACTATTCCTACAAGCTGAACCGGCTGTTCGTGCTCGCCGACTACAAGGGCCGCACGGCGCTCATATCCGTATCCGTAATGCCCGGCCAATCTTCCGTGGGCCTGCGCGGGGCCATTGTCGGCAACGACAAGGACTGGACCTATGTGTACACCCCGGAAAAAGGGACCAATCTGGCCATGCTCGGTTGGGCGGAGACTTATCTTTACGGCTCCGCCAGCATATCCGTGTTCATGGAAAGCGCGCCCGGCAGCGGCAAGGTGGACGTCTCCATCTTCAAGTGGGCGAAGGCGGGCTGGAAGGGCTCCAACGTGGTGAAAGTTTCCCACATTACGGCGGGCCTGAAACGGTTCACCTCCGGCCTGCGTCAGGTGATGGAATCGCCCCGCCTGCCCTCTTCCGATGCCATCGCCGCCAAGTATTCCGAGCTCAAAGCGATGAACGACACGGAGCTGCGCGCGCAGCTTTCCAGCTTTGGCACCCATCTCGCCAAGCAGAACGCCGACCCGCTGGACGAAAAGGCTTTCCGTACCGTGCTCGACAACGGCGCGTACCCCGGCACGCTCAAGCGCGATGACGCCATCGCCGAGCTCATGAAGCTGTATATGCGCCAGCAGCTGGGAACGCTTCCCGCCGCCGTGGCGCGGAATTGACTGAAAATCATGTTTTGGGATGGGAAAGGGAACCCGGAGATAGGGTTCCCTTTCCCATCCCCAATCCCCTCTCTTTCCTTCCCAAAACGGCTGGTGGGGAGGCTGCGCGGAGGGGGTACCGTTGTATGAACGAAGGGACGTGCGAGTCCCTCTTTTTTTGTCTGCCTGCATGGGGAGAATGCAGGGAAAAGAAAGCATGGCTTCAAGACAACTGGGGGAGTGAATAAGGCTTGAACAAGCCGGTCCGTTTTGAGAAAAGAAAAAAATGCTGCCAGAGAAATTTTTGGAGCATTGTACCTTTGAAGTGTGGTCATCCCAAAGACAGCCTGCGCCAGAGGAGACAGGGATTCGGTAAGCACGAAGGCCCTCGGAAAGGAAGAGAAGGACGGGCGCGGGCCACGCCGGCAGGTTTGGAGAAGGACTGTTCCTCCAGAAAAAGCCTCCTCCCCCAAAGCCTCCGAAACCTTTCAAAGCCAATCCGCTCTAAGGAGAAAGCCATGCCTTTTTCACCTGCCATAGAAGCCTGCCGCGTACCCGACGAGCGGCTTGCCGGAGCCTATGAGGAAACGTCCGCTGCGCACCGGAGCTGGATCAAGACAACACTCGCGTTGGCCGAGGCGACGTATCCGGCCCCGCCCTCCCGCCTGACCATAACCTCCGAAAACGCCGCGGCCGGGTTCGGTTTCGCCCGCACGCGGGAAACGGCGCCGTGGGCCGTGCTCCTCATAGGCGAAGGCTACGCTTCGGCGGTACGCCTTGCGGCGGCGATCATGCCCGCGCGTCTGGCTGGCGTGGAGCCGGTTTTCGCCGTCTGGACGGGCGCGGAAACAGCCCCGTCCGGCCTGTTCGCCGCGCTGGAACTCACCGGAGTGGAACAGGTCTTTGCCATGCGGGATCCGGCCCCGCTCCTGCGCGAACTTCCAGGACGAGGGCGTATCCTGCGCTTCGGGAAAGCCCCTCTTCCGGAATGTCCCTGTCCCGTCTGGAGTGACCGAGCCCCGCGCATCGAACGCACCGCCCTGCCCGACACGGCGGTTCTGTGGGCCCACCCGGACGCCCTGCCCGCCGATGACGGCGCTGACGTCGTTTATGCCGGCCAGATTATCATCGGAGAAGACACGCCGCTTGTCCTCGGGGCGGGACTGGAAGGCTGCTGGCTGCACACCGGTTTGACGCCGGACTTTTTCATGAATGAGCGGTTGGAACTGAGCTGTACGTTAGAAAAACAGGTGTAAAATCATGCCAGTTTTCCGTCATAGACCCGGAGTTTCCTGTAAGGCCTGCTTTTCAGAAGATCGCTTGTTTCGTTATCTTCTGGAAATCACAGCTGACAGTACAGGGAAAAAACTCTGTGTTATTATGCAAAACCCGAGCGATGCCGATGAACACGTTTCCGATAAAAGTATCCAATTTCTCGAAACTCTTTTTTTTGAAAAATGCCCTCCAGAAACAGGCCCAATAGGAATAATAACGGTCGTCAACCTCTATGCTTTAGTTCAAAAACATGATTTTCATGGTGGAGAAAAAGCTGTTGGCCCGTTAAATGATCATATTATTCAAAAGGCTATTAGCAATGCGGATATAGTTCTTCTTGCATGGGGACGTTCTAAGAATTACATGGAGCGGAAAAACATGATTTGGGCTATGCTTGACAAGTTTCCCAGCAAGCCCCTTTTTAAGAGTGAACGGCACCCATCCCGTGCTTCCTACAGCCATTTCCTAATTCCTATTTCAACGAGGAGCTTTCCATGACACAGGCTGTGCGCAACATCGGCGTCATCGCGCATATCGATGCGGGGAAAACCACCCTCTCCGAGAGGATGCTGTTCTATACCCGTAAAATCCACCGCATGGGCGAGGTCCACGACGGCACGGCCACCATGGACTACCTGCCCGAGGAACAAGAGCGGGGCATCACCATCACCTCGGCCTGCACGACCTGCGAATGGAACGGAACGACCGTCAACATCATCGATACGCCCGGCCACGTTGACTTTACCATCGAAGTGGAACGCTCGCTCCGCGTACTCGACGGCGCGGTCGGCGTCTTCTGCGCCGTGGGCGGCGTGGAGCCGCAATCGGAAACGGTCTGGCGGCAGTCGGAACACTTCGGCGTGCCGAAGCTCGCCTTCGTCAATAAGATGGACCGGATCGGCGCGGACTTCTCCGCCGTGCTCAAATCCATGCAGGCCCGGCTCGGCGCGAACCCGCTGCCCGTCGTCATTCCCGTGGGCGCGGCGGAGACGTTTCAGGGCGTCATTGATCTCGTGACCCTGGAGCGGCTTGATTTTAACGAGTCCGATCAAGGGCAGACATGGACCCGTTCGCCCCTCACCGAAGCGGATGCGGAACTGGCCGCTCCGTGGCGCGAGCAGATGCTGGAGCGGCTGGCCGAAAACGACGATACGTTTCTTGAACAATATCTCGGCGGCGAATACACGGAAACGGACATCCGCAGCGCCATCCGCCGGGCTACGCTGGCCCGCCGCGTGACGCCTGTCCTCAGCGGTTCGGCGCTCAAAAACACCGGCGTCCAGCCGCTTCTCGACGCCGTGCTCGCCTACCTGCCCGCCCCCGCCGATCTGCCGCCCGTCACGGCCCACAACCCTGAAGACGGGACCGACGGCACCATTCCCTGCGATCCCGCCCTGCCCTTCACAGGGCTGGTGTTCAAGGTCATGATGGATGGAGGGCGCAAGCTGGCCCTTGTCCGCCTGTATGCCGGGACATTGAAAGAGGGCGATCCCTGCCGCAACGTCACCCGGCGCGCCGACGAACGCATCTCGCGGCTCTACCGCCTCCACGCCGATCGCCGTGAGCAGGTGGACGCCGCCAAAGCCGGGGACATCGTGGCGGTCATCGGCCTGCGCTCGGCGCGCACCGGCGATACCGTCGGCGCTCCCGGCTCCAAACTGCTGCTGGAGTCCATCGAAGCCTACCAGCCCGTCATCTCCCTCGCCATCGAGCCCCGCAACGCCGACGAAGGCAAAGCCCTCGACGAAGCCCTCGACCGCTTCTCCCTTGAAGATCCGACCCTGACCGTCGCCATCGACGAAGGGTCCGGCCACCGCATCGTGTCCGGCATGGGCGAGCTCCATCTTGATGTAATCCTTGAGCGCATCCGCCGCGAATACGGCATCGCGCCCCGTGTGGGCCAGCCTCAGGTCATCCGCCGCGAAACGCCGAAGCGCACGGCATCCGCGACCGGCATATTCGACCGCGAGCTCGGCAAGGAAACGCACATCGGCGAAGTCGCCCTGTCCATCGCCCCGCGTGAACGCGGTTCGGGCAACCAGATCCGGTTCGCCATCGATACGGCCATCCTGCCCGCCGCCTTCGTCGATGCTGTCAGGCAGGGCGTGGAAAACGCGCTCCAGTCCGATCCCGTTACCGGTTACCCCCTTCAGGACGCGGACGTCGAAATCACCGCCATGCCCCGGCGTGACGGATCCACGGTCGCGGGCTACCATATGGCTGCGGGCATCGCCTTGCGCTCCGCCCTTGAAGCCGCACAGGTCACGACGCTGGAGCCGCTTATGTTTGTGGAAATCTCCGCGCCGGAAGCCAACCTCGGCCCCGCCATCAGCCTGTTCGGCACGCGCGGCGGGAAAGTTGAAAACATCCTCGACCACGCGGGGCTCAAGCTTGTGCAGGGCCTTGCCCCCCTCAGCAAGCTCTTCGGCTTCTCCACAGACCTCCGGTCGGCAACACAAGGCCGGGCCGGGCTGATGATGAGGTTTGAACGCTTCGACGTCATTTAAGGCAAGCAGTTTCCAAGAGGCCCCTAGCGGGCCTTTTTTCATGCATAACAAATGCCATACAGCAGGCAGACCTCTTGATGCGCCACTCACGGAATATTTGCCATATTCCGCCGCATGGAAGCCCAAAAGCTCATGCCCCCCGTTGTTAACAACAGGAAACAGTTTGTGACATTCCGGAATCATCGTTAGACGGACTAGTTGTACATATCGTTCAATTCCTCAGGCAACGCCTCGATCAAATCCATAACCCGGAGATCCAGCGCATGAGCGATCGCATACAGCGTGGACAAAGTCGGCTCTTGTGTGCCCGCCTCAAGGTATTGGATGCAACGAAGAGAACGCCCTGACTTCATGGCCAGCCCCATCTGGGAGAGGCCACGTAACTTGCGTTTTTCTTTCAGCATATCACCAAACGGCTTCGCAAAGGTCATTTTATCCATAATACCGGAACATAACCGCGAAATCGGTACTTGTGTTACGCAGTATAATGCGCTACAATAGGTTATGTATAAGGAACGCCCGAAAATTGACGCAGAACAGCAATGGATAGAAACGGGCAAGGCGTTTTTGGCGCTTTTCATAGCTGAACCCGAATTTGCCCGAAAAGCTGTGGAAATCGCCCGACGATCTCCGAGGCTCACTTGCAAGCATGCCACTATCATTCGAGAGTTGCAGCTAGTATCTGACCTTATGGTCACAATAAAACGCCGTATCGAAGAAATCGACGGAACCGCTCCGCCTCGTTGACTTCTCGCTCAAACAAAAAGCCTCCCGGCGAATAAAACCGGGAGGCTTTTTCCTCTTTCCCTGACAAGGCCAAAGAGGTGAAAGGAAGCATCCGGGGATGGGAAACCTTTTCTAAGGGGTCCCATCCCCGATTTTTTTATCAGCTATCGTAGAAAGAACGCAGAACCTGACTGCGCACGGGATGGCGGAGCTTACGGAGCGCCTTGGCTTCAATCTGGCGGATACGTTCACGGGTTACGTTGAACAGCTTGCCCACTTCTTCGAGGGTATGGTCGGACTTTTCGCCGATGCCGAAACGCTTGCGGAGCACCTGCTCCTCACGCGGCGTCAGATCCGCCAGCACGGACGCGATCTGTTCGGAGAGCTTGGTATTGACCACCTCTTCGGCGGGCGCGACGGCCTTCTTGTCCTCGATGAAATCCCCAAGGCTCGAATCTTCCTCGTCGCCGATGGGAGTTTCGAGGGAAATGGGTTCCTTGGCGATCTTGAGCACTTTCTTGATCTTGTCCACAGGATATTCCATGCGGTCCGCGATTTCCTCCGGAGTCGGGTCGCGCCCGAGTTCCTGGACAAGATAGCGGGAGGTCCGGATGAGCTTGTTGATCGTTTCGATCATATGCACCGGGATACGGATGGTGCGGGCCTGATCCGCGATGGCGCGGGTAATGGCCTGACGGATCCACCATGTGGCATAGGTCGAGAACTTGTAGCCGCGCTGGTACTCGAACTTGTCCACGGCCTTCATCAGGCCGATGTTGCCTTCCTGAATCAGGTCGAGGAACTGCAAGCCGCGGTTCGTGTACTTTTTGGCGATGCTGACCACAAGGCGCAGGTTCGAGCGGATGAGCTCCTGTTTGGCGCGCATGGCGGCGTTGTTGCCGCGCTTGATGCGCCAGAGCACTTCCTCAAGATCGCTCACATTGTGGCAGCATTTTTCCTGAAGGCGCTGGAGGATTTCGATCTTCCCAAGGATCATTTCCTTGTAGGAGAACAGCTCGTCCACGCTCATGTTCAATTCCTTGGCGGCGAGCACGGGGCTGATGTCGCGGGAATCGAGCTTGCGGAACAGGTCCTTGATTTCTTCCTGATTCTTGCCCGTGGACAGGAGGTACGCCGACAGGTCGCGCTGACAGTTGCGCATCTGGCGGACGTAGTCTTCCACCGTCTCGATGATCCGGTCGATGAGCGTCTTTTCCAGCTTGATGTCGCGCAGACGCGTGACGATTTCTTCCTTGAACGCCATGATTTCCTTCTGAATGGCGGTCACGCGGCGCTCCAGCGTACAGCATTCGTCCAGCTTGGCGTAGATTTTGCGTTTTTTCTTGAATGTCTGGCGGATTTCCTCCAGCAGCAGGATAACGCGGGTGCGCTGGTTCATCTCGTCTTCAGTAGGGTCGTCTTCCTCAATGGTCTTGACCACATCCTTCAGTTTGATGCGGTTGAGCTTGAGGTCTTCGCCCACGTTGATGAGTTCTTCCACCGCGACCGGGACTTCCACGAGCGCGTACAGGACATCCTGCTCGCCCTGCTCGATTTTCTTGGCGATGGTAACTTCGCCGTCACGATCGAGCAGCGGCACCGCGCCCATTTCGCGCAGGTACATACGGACCGGGTCCGTGCTGCGGGAGGAAAAGTCGGCGGCGTCTTCGTTGTCCATCAGTTCAAGGCGTTCTTCGGACTGCTCTCCGTCCGTTTCAGCCGAGGTGACGGGGATTTTCTTGCCGTCCTTTTCCAGATCCACAATGGCGATTTCGAGCTGATCGAAGATCCCGATGATCTCCTCGAACTGCTCGGGTGTATTCATTTCCAGCGGGACAGCCTTGTTCACTTCCTCGAACGTGAGGAAGCCCATCTCCTTGCCTTTGGCGATGAGGCTCTTGATCTGCTGGATATCTTTAATGTTGTTCCCCATGAGTCCTCTCCAACGTTTCCTGAAGGGCGCGCAAATATTCCAAATCGGCCTCAAAATTGCCTGCGCCGGCTCCCTGACGCAATGCGGCCGAAACCGAGGCCGATTGCGCGGTCAAATGCAACGTATCAAGCATGGTGCGGATTGCGCCGAATTCACCCTCTTCGTTGTCGAGAGGGGGCACGTCCCCGGTGCGACACCGGATCCAGAAACGCTTTTCCCTGGGGTCAAGATGCTGCACCACTTCATCCACAGGGTACTCTTCAAGTTTTTGCCAAAGATCCCGCGCCCACGCGGCGCTCAGAACCAGATGGGCCCCAAGCTCCCGAAGGCGGGGCAGAGAGGAGGGATACCGGACCGCAAAGGTCATGATTTCCCTGTCTCTGGGATTCGTCCGCACGGGCGGCTGGGTCTCCTGGCCGCCCGCGTTGCGCGGAAGCGCCCGCGCGCCGCGGCTCTCAATGATCCGCTCGCGCAACTCGCTTTCCGCCAGCCCCAAGCCGGTGCTCAATGTGGACGCGAAACGGCTGACGAGTTCGGGCAGTTCAACCTGCCTGAGAAACTCGCGCGCCCAGTCCACGGCTTCCCGCGGGGCCATATCGCGCAGGCAACGCACGCAGAAGGCCATGCCCTCCGGCGCATTCCTGCGCAAATCCTCAAAAATGTCCGTTCCCTGCGTCCGTAACAGGCTGTCGATGTCCTCGCCCTCCGGAAAAAGGACGACTTTACAGGACAGCCCCCGCGTCAACAGCATCTCGCACGCACGGAGCGCGGCCTTGCGGCCCGGCCCGTCGCCGTCGAAAAGCAGCTCCACGTGCGACGTAAACCCTGAAATCCGTTTCACCTGTTCCGGGGTGAACGCCGTACCGAGCACGCCCACCGCACTGGAGTAGCCGAACTGGTGCAGCGTCACCACGTCCATGTAACCTTCCGTCAACATGGCGGGCTTTCCCGTCGCAATGGCGCGCCGGGCCTGTTGCAGTCCGTACAAGTGTTCGCCTTTTTTGTATAACTGCGAATCACTGCTGTTGATGTATTTGGCTTCGTCCTCGTTGGCGATGATGCGCCCGCCAAACGCGATGACGTTCCCCGAAAGGCTGCGGATGGGAAACATCAACCGCCCGCGGAAACGGTCATACGCCCTGCCCCGCTCGCTCTTGCCGAGCAGCGCGGCCTCCACGCCCATCGATTCGCTGAATCCGGCCCGCCGCAGCACTTCCGCGAGCGACTGCCAGTCCCGGCGGCTCCAGCCAAGCCCGAAGAGTTTCGCCACATCTTCCGAAATCCCTCTCCGGGCCATGTAGTCCCGGCATTCCGCGCCGTCCCGGCCTGAGAGGTTCTCCGTGAAATGCGCCGCCGCGATCTCATGGATTTTCAGCAGCTGCCGCCGTTTGGACATGGTTTGCCCGGCAGGCTGGCCGTCGTGCTTCTGCGGCCCGCGTTCCAGCGTGACGCCAGCCTCTTCCGCGAGCTGTTCAAGCGTTTCCTTGAAATCCAGCCCGTTGATCTGCCCGTAAAAATCGAACAAATCTCCGGAAGCCTGACAACCGAAACAATAAAAAAAACCTTCTTCCTCGTTGATGGAAAACGAGGGCTTGGTTTCCTGGTGAAAAGGACAAGGCGCTACCCAGCGAGGCCCATTGCGTTTCAGGTCCACGTACCGTCGGGCAATGTCCACCAGATTCAAGCGCGCCTTGATTTCCTGAATGGCTCTTGCGTTCCGTCCCATACGCTCCCGTACGCCTCCGGCGGCAAGGGGCGCATGGCGCCGATGCCCGTAAAGCTCATTATCCAGTGCTCGCGGCCTCCGCATCAGCCAGGCCGGTCCCTCCGGCTTTGTCCGGGGAAGACTTCCCCGCGCCCCTCATCTTGGAGCACGCCTCAATCGGGACTCTCAAAAATCTCACGCCGTTTCCGCAGTCCTTCTCATATAAAGCAGGATCTACCGCAGTCAAACCCTTTCTTCTTTTTATAAAGTTTCAGAGAGGGGAATACGCTTGAGGGGAAGGGGGTCTCCCTCCATTTCTCAAACTTACTTAAAAGTAACAATCGTCACGCCGTCACCCCCTTGATCCTCAGGGGCCAGCGCGAACGAGGCTATACCGGGGAAGGTCTTCAAGAACGCGTGCACTTCCTTGCGAAGGGCCCCCGTACCGCGACCGTGAACGATTTCCACACCCTCGCGCCCGGACAGCAGCGCCCGGTCGAGGTACTGCGAGAGTTCGCTGAGAGCCTGATCCGCCCGCTTGCCGCGCAGATCCAGCCGAAGGAGCGACATTTCGGGATCGCTTCCGGCGGTCGTCCGCACCAGCACGCCGGACTTCGGCTTGGCCTGCTGCTGCGGCGCATCGGCGGGGCCGAGCAACGCGGCATCGGCCCACAAGGTCACGCCGTTCATGTCCAGCTTGACCCGGTTCTGCCTGGCGTCGACTTCGCGCACCACGGCTTTCTTGTTCCAGGGACGGTGCATCACATGCTGGCCCGGCTTGAGTTCCGCAATGTCGAACGCCGGGGCCGCCGCCTCTTCCTGTTCCGGAGAAACGTGCAGTTCGGCACGGACCTTGGCAAGCTCCTTGAGGGCCTGCTTGTGCCCGGCCTTGCCTTCCTGCCAGTCCTTCATGACCTTGGCGGACAGCTCGCGCACGTCTTTAATGAGGCGTTCACGCTCACGCTCGAAACGCTCCTGCACGGCCTTGCGCTTTTCGCGGGTACGCTGCTGCTCGGCCTTGAGCGCATCAAGTTCGCCTTCGCGCTTGGCGGCCAAGGCGTTCAGGCGATCCATCACCGCCGTCATATCCTGACCGTCCAGCAACAAATACTGTTCCGCACGGCGCAATACCGATTCGGGGAGCCCGTGCTCACGGGCCACGTCCAGCGCCTGACTCGCGCCGACCTGATCGTAGGCCAGCCGGAACAGTGGCTTTTTCGTGCCCGGATCAAACAGCACCGAAGCGGCACGCACGCCCTCACGGGTCAGCGCGTAGGTTTTCAGGGCCGGAAAATGCGTCGCGGCCACCACATGCGCCCCGCGTTCGAGGAGGCCGTCGAGCACGGCCTGAGCCAGCGCGGCCCCTTGCGCGGGGTCGGTGCCGGCGCCGAACTCGTCGAGCAGGATGAGCGTGCGGCGATCCGTGGCTTCCCATGCGTTGCCGAGATGCCGGATCTGCGCCGTAAACGTGGAAAGATGATCATCAAGGCTCTGCTCGTCGCCGATGAACGCGTGGATCGACGTCCACCACGGGATGACGGACCCCTTCGCCGCCGGGACCGGCAATCCGGCGAGCGTCATGATCGCCAGCAAACCGAGCGTCTTGAGACATACGGTCTTGCCGCCCGCGTTGCCGCCGCTGATGACGAGCGCGCGATCCGTGGGCCGGAAAATGAGGTCCACCGGATGCGGGCCGCCCTGCTTGCGGATCTGCGGATCGAGCGCGAGAAGCGGGTGACGCGCGCCGAGCAGGGATAACGGCGCGTCTTCCCCGTCGGGGCTGATCGTGGCGCACGCGCCGTCGAACAAGGCCGCCAGCCCGCATTTGGCAAGCTCCACGTCCAGCCGGACCAGCAGGTCCCAGGCCGAGCGGATGAACGGCAATTCGTTCTGCACGATGCCCGTAAGGTAGCGCAACACTTTGCGCTCTTCCTCGCGTTCCTCGCGCTTGAGCTCTTGCAGGCGGTTGTTCTGCTCCACGAGGAACAGAGGCTCGAAATAGCAGGTTTCGCCGGTATTGGAGTAATCGTGGATGATGCCCTGAATGCGGCCCTTGAAATTCGACTTGAGCGGCAGGACGTAACGGTCCGACGCCAGCGTCATGTAGTCATCCTGAAGGTACTGGGCGATGTTGTACTGGACAGCGAAATCCTTGACCTTACGCAGGCACATGAGGTGCAGGCGGCGCAATTCGCCGCGCACGAGCATCAGTTCGGGGGAGCTTTCGTCCTTGATGAGCCCGTCATCGCCGAGGCACCGGGACAGGGCCGAAAGGGTCATCTCAGGCAGGGGCATGGAGGCCACGAGATCCCGCAATGAAGGCCACATGGCGCCGTTTTCATTGATGGACTGGGCGGCCTTGCGGCCCTGGAGCAGGGTTTCGCGGAGCGCCCACAGCGCGTCGGCGTCGAGCGGCGCGGAGGACGGGGACACGGCGGCCTTTTCCAGATGGGGGAAAAGCCCCTCGAGATCCGGAAAATCGGACAGGCGGAAGCCGCTGTGCGCGGACCACGTGCGCACTTCGTCGAACAGGGTATGCGCGGCGTTGACGGCGTCCGCATCGCGCAACGGGAAAAGGCCGAGACTGACCCTGCGGCCGGCCTCGGATACACACAAGCCGGCAAGATGCTCCAGCACCTTGCCGAATTCAAGAGCCTTTATCGTACGGCTATCCATGCAAACTCACTTCCTCCCGGCGCGGCGTCCCGCGCGGGGGGCTAGCTCAGGCGCGCCTTGACTGCGGCGCTGACGGCCTTGCCGTCCACACGGCCTTTATAGTCGCCCATCACGGACTGGATGACCTTGCCCATGCCGGACATGTTGGTCACGCCAAGCGCGGCGATGGCGGCGTCGATGGCCGCGGCCAGTTCTTCCTCGGAAAGCGGCTCGGGAAGGTAATCCTTTAAAATGGAAAGTTCCGCGGCTTCCTTCTCGGCGAGATCGGGCCGATTGGCCGCCGTGAACTGCTCGATGGAGTCCTGACGCTGTTTGGCCTGCTTCTGGACGACGGAGGCAAGCTCTTCGTCGGTGACGGGCCGCATGAGTTCCACCTGCAGGTTCTTCGCCGCCGTCTTCAAAAGGCGCAGCACACCCAAGCGCAGGGCATCCTTAGCCTTGTAGGCGGCAATGTAGTCCTGCTCGATACGCGTTGTCAGAGACATGATAATTCCCGGGAGATGATGATTGAAAAAACACGGAAAGCCGAAAGGACTTCCCGTGTATCCACCTCTATCGCCTACGAGATCGTCCGTCCCGGTTGCCGGAAAGACAAGCGGGACAAACACGGAAACGCTCCGCTCGTCTGCGGGAGGAGCCCCGCCAAAAAGGACGGGATGCACTCCCGTCAAAACGATGGAGCGTTCCAAACCCCTTGTCTTTCCGTTTCCGCATCCGGGAGGACGAAGAAACGGAAAGGACTAAGCGGCGTTCATCTTACGCATTTTCTTCAGCAGACGCTTGCGGGCGGCGGCCTTTTTCTTCTTGCGCATGACGCTCGGCTTTTCGAAGTGCTGGCGCTTCTTCATTTCAGACAAAATGCCAGCCTTTTCCACCTGCTTCTTGAAGCGGCGCAGAGCGATATCGAAGTTGTAGTCGTCTTCGTTCAGAAAGACTCCGGGCATTGGTCATCACCCCCTCTTTGCGAAATACTCTCCAAGGAGGGCGACAAAAAACACCCGGCCTGAAGACAGAAAGGGGAAGATAGACGACTTTCCGAAAAAAGGCAAGCCCTAATGACTTTCCGCCGGGTGCTCCTCACCGTGGCAACCGCAGCCGCCCCGGCAGGTGTCCCAGATCGAGCGCAGGATCACATAGCCCACGCCGGTGCCGATCACGAACAGCACGAGGTAGAGCACCCCAAAGAAGACCGCGAAATCGGGGGACCACCACGGAATGTCCTGAGGAAGGGGGCTGTGGATCGTTTCGCCGTGCAACATCTGCTTTCTCCTTACTTGTTTAGCGCATCCTTGAGCATCTTTCCGGGACGGAACCGCACCACCTTGGAGGCCGCGATGGTGATGACATCTCCGGTACGGGGGTTGCGTCCCTGACGTTCCTGACGCGTTTCCGCAACGAATGTGCCGAAACCGGTCAAGGTGAGCTTGCCGTCTTCCGCCAGCATTTCCTGGACGGATTCCAGCATGGCATTGAGGGAACGTTCCGCAGCCGCTTTGGTCATGTTGGCCCGGGCCGCAATCTGCGCGACGAGATCTGCCTTGGTCATCATCGACTCCTTCTGCTCGTTTCGGACCACGGACGGCAGGACATGGTACACCACCACGACCCGCTCCGCAATCGCGCCCGACGTCACAGGGCAGCACCTTTTATCCGGCACAACGCCCTCTGATCATGGGGCATTTATTGGGGCAAAACTTGGCTCAGCCGTTCTTTTGGTCAATCATGTTTTTTCGGGGAAGTCAACACCCCGAACGTCCAAAAATTCCGGCAAGCTGTTGAAACTGTTCCGGCGTGAGCGTCTCGGGACGCGCTTCCGGGGCGATACCCAGCCGCTCGAGCGCGGCGGCGGTGTCGTCCCTGCCCGCACGCCGGAGGATCGATTGCAGCTGCTTGCGCCGCAACTGGAAACAAAGCTTCAGTATGGAGGAAAGGGCCTTCGGGTCCGCGGGATGCCGTTCCCGAGGCAGGGGGATGAACGTGACCACGGCGGAATCCACCTTCGGAGGCGGATTGAACGCACCGGGCCCGACCACAAAGCCCCACTCGACCCGGACATAGCTCTGGATCCAGACCGACAGCGCGCCGTAGTCCTTGGTCCCCGGCTTGGCGTACAGCCGCTCGGCCACTTCCTTCTGCACCATGAACACCGCCCGCGTCAGGTCCGGCGTCCGGGACACGATATCCCACATGAGCGGCGAACCGACATTATAAGGCAGGTTGCTGATGATTTTCCACGGGCCTTCCAGCGACTCCCAAGGGAAGGCCAGAGCGTCGGCATTGAGCACCTGCACGGCGGGGGCGGGGCGTTCCAGCTCGGCATGATGGGCAGCCCAATAGCTGTCCTTTTCGATGAGGCGGAACTCGGCGGGGCCCCGCTCGTGGATGATGCCGGTGATGGCGCCCGGACCGGGGCCGATTTCCAACACCCGGTCCTCCGGCCCGATCCGCAGAAGATCCACGATGCGGGCCGAGGTTTTGGCGTCTTTCAAAAAATGTTGGCCAAGGCTTTTCTTGGCCCGAGGTGCAGCAGTCAAAACATCCCTCACACGGTTCAGGGAAAAAGACGTTTTCCCATTGAAGCCGAAATACTACTCGTTTCGCCCCGGCTGTCAATGATGCCCGGGGTCCGCCCCGCGCGTCCGTACCCTTATTTGCACAAAAAGACACAAGCACCGGGCTACGGTCCCGCAGCCCGGAAAAAAACACAGCAACCACGCGGGGGAAAAGACCCCCTTGACATCTATAGAGACTACTCCCTATGACAAACGGTAAGAACAGATCGAAAGCGGGCCCGCCGTGCGCGGGGCCTCACGGAGATCCTTATTTCCCGTGCCCCGTTGCGCGGGGAACATAACGGCACTCCCTCCGGGGTGACCCGGAAGGAACTGGTAACACCCACAGAAGCAGGAGAGGACTATGTCCAAAGCCTTGGATAGCCAGCGAACCTACGCCCTGATCGGTACAGGCGGCTGCGGAAAAACCTCACTGGCGGAAATGCTGCTCTTCCAGAGCGGCGTCATCAACCGTCTGGGAGCCATTGAAGAAGGCACGACCACTCTTGATTACGAACCGGAAGAAATCAAGCGCCGCGGCTCCATCCAGCCCGGATTCGCCACTTTCCTCTGGAACAAGGACCGCCACTTCCTCATGGACGTCCCCGGCGACACCAACTTTACCGGTGACCTTCCCTACCTGCTGATGGGCGTCGACGCGGCCGTCCTCGTCATCGATGCCGTCGACGGCGTGCGCCCCCTCACCCGCCGCATCTGGAACGCCGTGCGCGAAGCCGGACTGCCGTCCTTCGTGTTCATCAATAAAATGGATCGCGACCGCGCCGACTTCGATATGGCCTTCAACGGCCTTTCCTCAGTGCTCGGCATGAAACCCGTTACCCTGTACATGCCGGTCATGACTGACGGCGTGTTTACCGGCGTCGTGGACATCCTCGGCGGCAAGGCCCTTATGTTCGGCGAAAACGGCGCCGTGACCGAAGCCCTCATCCCCGACGCCATCGCGGACGAAGCGGCGCTCCTGCACGACACCACCGTCGAAAACATCGCCGAGTCCGACGAAGAGCTGATGGAGAAATACCTTGAGGAAGGTTCCCTTTCCGAAGAAGACCTCGCCTCCGGCCTGCGCAAGGGCGTGCTCAACGCCAGCCTTGTCCCGGTCGTGGTGGGCTCCTCGCTCGAAAACAAGGGCGGGCGCGAACTGCTCGACGCCATCGCCCGCCTCTTCCCCTCGCCGCTCGAACGTCCGGCCTTCCTCGACGCCGACGGCAACGAACGCGCCTCCAGCGACGAAGGCCCGGCTTGCGGCTTCGTCTTCAAGACCATTGCGGACCCGTTCTCCGGCCAGCTCAACATGGTGCGCGTGATCTCCGGCACCATCAGCTCCGAATCGACGCTCAAGAACATGCGTACCGAGGAATCCGAACGCCTCGGCACCCTCCTCTATCTTGACGGCAAAACGCAGACGCCCTGCAAGGATGTGCTCGGCCCCGGCGCGATCATTGCGGTGGGCAAGCTGAAAAATACCCGCACGGGCGACACGCTCAGCGACGACAAGGCCCCCTTCGCGGTCGCCATGCCGCAGCTCGCCCCGCAGCTCATCACTTTCGCCCTCGCGCCGAAGGAAAAGGGCGACGAAGACAAGGTGTACGCCGCCGTCCAGAAGCTGCTGGATGAGGACGTGACCTTGAAGCTGAGCCGCGACGAGGAATCCGGCGACATCCTGCTTTCGGGCATGGGCCAGCTCCACATCGAAACCGCCGTCGAGCGCGCCAAACGCCGCTACAAGGTGGAAATCCTGCTCAAGACGCCCAAGGTCCCCTACCGTGAAACCGTTCGCGGCAAGGTACAGGTGCAGGGCCGCCATAAGAAGCAGAGCGGCGGACGCGGCCAGTTCGGCGACTGCTGGATCGAAATGGAAGGCTTGCCGCGCGGTTCCGGCTACGTGTTCGAAGACGCCATCGTCGGCGGCGCCATCCCGCGCAACTACATCCCCGCCATCGACAAGGGCGTTCAGGAAAGCGCGGCCCGCGGCTTCATCGCCGGCTGCCCGGTCGTGGACTTCAAGGTCCGCCTCTATGACGGCAGCTACCACACGGTCGACTCCTCGGAAATGGCCTTCAAGGTGGCCGGTTCGCTGGCCTTCAAGAAAGCCATCGAGTCCCTGAAACCCGTTCTGCTCGAACCCATCGTGCTGCTCTGCGTTTCCGTCCCGGACGAGTACATGGGCGACGTCATCGGCGACCTCTCCTCGCGTCGCGGCAAGGTGCTCGGTTCCGACTCTCAGGTCGGCATCACGGAAATCAAGGCTCACATCCCCATGAGCGAAGTGCTCCGCTACGCGCCGGATCTTCGCTCCATCACAGGCGGCCAGGGCGTCTTCACGATGGAATTCGACCATTACGAAGAAGCCCCGCAGCCCATCGTCGACAAGGTCATCGCCGAGCACCAGAAAGCGAAGGCCGAAGAATAGGGAATGCCTCCGGCGGCAAGGGGCTCTGCCCCTTGACCCCGCCGGGGGAAATGATTTCCCCCGGAACCGCTCTTCTTTGACCCCGATGCCGCCAGTCGTACCCTGTTTGAGAAAACCGGTGAAGCGACGGCCTTATCTTTTTATAAGATAAAAGGGAACACTGCGAACAGGGATTCGATAAACACGAAAGTCTTTGGAGAGGGTGGGGGGAGGTTTGG